>NZ_JACBFD010000009.1 GCF_013391405.1 Staphylococcus sp. GSSP0090 | reverse complement strand
AAATTTTAAATGTTTTGTTTGGTTGAATCATATTTTACTTACTATCTAGTTTTGAATGTATAATTTCATACATTTCATTGTCTGGTGACAATGGCAAGGAGGTCACACCTGTTCCCATGCCGAACACAGAAGTTAAGCTCCTTAGCGCCGATGGTAGTCGGACTTACGTTCCGCAAGAGTAGGACGTTGCCAGGCAATTTATATGGAGGATTAGCTCAGCTGGGAGAGCATCTGCCTTACAAGCAGAGGGTCGGCGGTTCGAACCCGTCATCCTCCACCATTTATTTAATTTAGCCGGCCTAGCTCAACTGGTAGAGCAACTGACTTGTAATCAGTAGGTTGGGGGTTCAAGTCCTCTGGCCGGCACCATTTTGATGAGCCATTAGCTCAGTTGGTAGAGCATCTGACTTTTAATCAGAGGGTCAGTGGTTCGAGCCCACTATGGCTCACCATTATCATTTTAATATCGCGGGTGTGGCGGAATTGGCAGACGCACTAGACTTAGGATCTAGCGCCTTACGGCGTGGGGGTTCGACTCCCTTCACCCGCATATGCAGAAGTAGTTCAGCGGTAGAATACGACCTTGCCAAGGTCGGGGTCGCGGGTTCGAATCCCGTCTTCTGCTCCATTATTTTTGCCGGGGTGGCGGAACTGGCAGACGCACAGGACTTAAAATCCTGCGATAAGTGATTATCGTACCGGTTCGATTCCGGTCCTCGGCATCATCCTATGAAATTATGCGCCCATAGCTCAACTGGATAGAGTACTTGACTACGAATCAAGAGGTTATAGGTTCGACCCCTATTGGGCGCATTAATTTACGGGAAGTAGCTCAGCTTGGTAGAGCACTTGGTTTGGGACCAAGGGGTCGCAGGTTCGAATCCTGTCTTCCCGACTCTTTTTGAAAATAGTATGGGGGCTTAGCTCAGATGGGAGAGCGCCTGCTTTGCACGCAGGAGGTCAGCGGTTCGATCCCGCTAGTCTCCACCATATTGATTATTAATGAAGAAATGAACATTGAAAACTGAATTGCAATATGTCAACGTTAATTCCGAACACAACATTCAATTGTTGGTTCAAAACAAGTGTTAGAGATAACACAAATTAGTATT
>NZ_JACBFD010000008.1 GCF_013391405.1 Staphylococcus sp. GSSP0090 | reverse complement strand
TTAGGGTTAACGCCCAGGAGAGCCGCAGTGAATAGGCCCAAGCGACTGTTTATCAAAAACACAGGTCTCTGCTAAACCGTAAGGTGATGTATAGGGGCTGACGCCTGCCCGGTGCTGGAAGGTTAAGAGGAGTGGTTAGCTTCTGCGAAGCTACGAATCGAAGCCCCAGTAAACGGCGGCCGTAACTATAACGGTCCTAAGGTAGCGAAATTCCTTGTCGGGTAAGTTCCGACCCGCACGAAAGGCGTAACGATTTGGGCACTGTCTCAACGAGAGACTCGGTGAAATCATAGTACCTGTGAAGATGCAGGTTACCCGCGACAGGACGGAAAGACCCCGTGGAGCTTTACTGTAGTCTGATATTGAAATTCGGCACAGCTTGTACAGGATAGGTAGGAGCCTGAGATACGTGAGCGCTAGCTTACGTGGAGGCGTTGGTGGGATACTACCCTCGCTGTGTTGGATTTCTAACCCGCACCATTTATCATGGTGGGAGACAGTGTCAGATGGGCAGTTTGACTGGGGCGGTCGCCTCCTAAAGAGTAACGGAGGCGCTCAAAGGTTTCCTCAGAATGGTTGGAAATCATTCATAGAGTGTAAAGGCATAAGGAAGCTTGACTGCGAGACTTACAAGTCGAGCAGGGTCGAAAGACGGACTTAGTGATCCGGTGGTTCCACATGGAAGGGCCATCGCTCAACGGATAAAAGCTACCCCGGGGATAACAGGCTTATCTCCCCCAAGAGTTCACATCGACGGGGAGGTTTGGCACCTCGATGTCGGCTCATCGCATCCTGGGGCTGTAGTCGGTCCCAAGGGTTGGGCTGTTCGCCCATTAAAGCGGTACGCGAGCTGGGTTCAGAACGTCGTGAGACAGTTCGGTCCCTATCCGTCGTGGGCGTAGGAAATTTGAGAGGAGCTGTCCTTAGTACGAGAGGACCGGGATGGACATACCTCTGGTGTACCAGTTGTCGTGCCAACGGCATCGCTGGGTAGCTATGTATGGACGGGATAAGTGCTGAAAGCATCTAAGCATGAAGCCCCCCTCAAGATGAGATTTCCCAACTTCGGTTATAAGATCCCTCAAAGATGATGAGGTTAATAGGTTCGAGGTGGATGCATAGCGATATGTGCAGCTGACGAATACTAATCGATCGAAGACTTAATCAAATTTTAAATGTTTTGTTTGATTGAATCATATTTTACTTACTATCTAGTTTTGAATGTATAATTTCATACATTTCATTGTCTGGTGACAATGGCAAGGAGGTCACACCTGTTCCCATGCCGAACACAGAAGTTAAGCTCCTTAGCGCCGATGGTAGTCGGACTTACGTTCCGCAAGAGTAGGACGTTGCCAGGCAATTAGAGACCCAAGCGGGTCTCTTTTTTTATATCCAAAAAGCTTAACTTCCAGTTCGAAGAACTGAAAACTAAAATAACCTATTATGAGAAAGCGTTTGAAGCTGACGAACTAAGCGGAAGACGAAACGAGCTTACAAGTGGTAAGTGAGTGAGGAATACGCGAAAGTGAGAAAAGATGCGAGCGCTTGTCTCATGATAGGAAAAGCTCCTTAGCGCCGATGGTAGCCGACTTACGTTCCGCAAGAGTAGGACGTTGCCAGGCAGCATTAATAGGATGCGATGAGCCGAGACCGAGAGGTCTCTTTTTTTATGTCCAAAAAGCTTAACTTCCAGTTCGAAGAACTGAAAAACTAAAATAATCTATTGTGAGAAAGCGTTTGAAGCTGACGAACTGAGCGTAAGACGAAACGAGCTTACAAAGGGGGATACAATAATAAAAATACGAGTAACGACTTGTATGTAAACATTACGAATTCCAATAAATTGGAAAAGTAATGCTTTAAATGGAAAGAGGACGAATCCGAAATATACGATGGATTCGTCCTCTTATAATGTTAAATTTAAACACATATTGTAAAGTTTAAATTAGTAGTGAATATAACATTTTATTTTCGTTTATATATATATTTGATTTATCAAATTCATCAACATTTGCTTTTAAATGTTCTAAATCATTATGATTATTCAACTGAATACCTATAATAACAGTTCCAGTATTTTGAGAAGATTTTTTAAGATATTCAAATTTAGTTATATCATCTTTAGGACCCAGCACTTCGTTAACAAATTCTCTTAACGCACCTGGACGTTGTGGGAAGTTTAGAATGAAGTAGTGTTTCATTTCTTCAAATAATAATGAACGTTCTTCAATTTCTTTCATACGATTTATATCATTATTACCACCACTAACGACACAGACTACTGTTTTACCTTTGATTTCGTCTTGGTATTGATCAAGTGCAGCTACACTTAATGCACCAGCAGGTTCAGCAATAATAGCTTGTTTAGAGTACATATCTAAAATAGTTGAACAAACCGCACCTTCATGTACTTGAATATAATCATCTATAATGTCTTTAGAAATATCAAACGTAATTTGTCCAACACGCGCTACAGACGCGCCATCTACAAATTTATCAATTTCTGGTAAAGTCACTACTTGGTTTTCTAATACTACTGAAGTATACATACTGGCTGCTCCGGCAGGTTCAACACCTATAATTGAGGTTTTGGGTGAATGGGCTTTAAAATAAGTACCAACACCAGAAATTAAACCGCCACCTCCGATTGCAGCAAATAAATAATCAAATTGAATATCATCTATTTTAGCCTGTTCAAGTATTTCTTTAGCTAAAGTACCTTGTCCAGCAATTGTATAAATATTATTAAAAGGGTCAATAAAGTTCATTTTATGCTCTTCAGTATAAACAAGCGCTTCTTTAAGGCAGTCATCAAAAGTATCACCGGTTAATACGACTTCAGTATTGTTACCACCAAAGAATTTCACTTGATTAATTTTTTGAAGTGGGGTAGTCACTGGCATGAATATGACAGCATCCAAATTTAATTTGCTAGCTGTATAAGCCACACCTTGCGCATGATTACCAGCACTTGCACAAGTGATACCATTTTGACGATCAGCTTCGTTTAAAGCAATAATCGCGTTATATGCACCTCTGAGTTTAAATGATCTAACCCATTGCAAATCTTCACGTTTTAAATAAACATTACAATCATATTTTTGCGATAAATAGTGATCTTTTTGTAATGTTGTCTCTTTAACGATATCTTTTAATTGTAAATAAGCTTCATCTATATCCTTTGAAGAAACGGTTGTTTTTACAGTCATTTGTTTCACCCTTTTTGTATTAATTAGTATGCTTTTGCTGCTTCATAATTCTTAATTGCATCTTCAAATTGTAACGTTATGTCAATATCATCAAGTCCATTGACGAGTTTTTTCTTCCATGTTTCATCTATCTGAAAATCAAATGATCTATCTTTTGTTGAGACAGTCTGTTTTGGTAGATCTATTGTAACCTCTCCAGCACTAGCTAAGTACTCTCTGGCTTCCTTGTCTAATACAATAGGTAACATTGCGTTTTTAGTACAATTCATATAGAAAATATCACTATAGCTACCAGCAATAATAATATCAAACCCGTAGTCCTTGATTGCCCATGCAGCATGTTCACGACTGGAGCCACAACCAAAATTTTCACCAGTAATTAGAATTGAAGCATCTTTATATTCTGGTTTATTTGGATTAAAATCTGGATTATCAGAACCATCATCTAAGTAGCGCCATTCATCAAATGCAAACGGACCAAAACCAGATTTCGAAATACGTTTTAAATGTACTTTTGGAATAATTTGATCAGTATCTATATTGTCATTAAAAAGTGGTACGACTTTTCCGGTATATGTTGTAATTGGTTTAATTTCCATTCGAAACAACCACCTTTCTAACGTCTACAAATTTTCCATTAATAGCAGCAGCTGCTGCCATTGCAGGGGATACTAAATGTGTACGTGCACCTTTACCTTGTCGTCCTTCAAAATTACGATTACTTGTAGAAGCACAATGTACACCATTAGGTACTTGGTCTGGATTCATACCTAAGCACATTGAGCAGCCAGGTTCTCTCCAATCAAACCCAGCTTCTTTAAATATTTTATCAAGACCTAAATTTTCAGCTTCTATTTTAACTGTGCGTGAACCTGGTACGACAATTGCAGTAATATTTGGGTGCACTTTATTGCCTTTGACAATGTGACTTGCTTCAACCAAGTCAGAAAGGCGAGCATTTGTACAAGAACCTAAGAATACATAACCTAAGTCTATGTCCTCAGCTTTTTGACCAGGTTGAAGGCCCATGTAGTTATAAGCACGTTCATCATTGACATTTTGTATTTCAGGGAATGGCGTATTAAAACTAACACCCATTTCAGGATTTGTTCCCCAAGTTACTTGAGGTTCTAAATCAGTTACATCTAAAGTGATGACTCTATCAAATTCTGCATCTTCATCCGTATAAAGTTCGCGCCATGCATCGATATCATATTTATAATTCGTAGCATAAGGACGTCCTTTAACATACTCAAAAGTTGTTTCATCTGGAGCCATCATACCGTATTTTGCACCAGCTTCTATAGCCATGTTACAAATTGTCATTCTAGCTTCCATGGACAAATTGCGAATCGTTTCACCAGAGAATTCAAGTGCATAACCTGTTCCGAAATCTACGCCATGTTGGTTAATAAGATGTAAAATAATATCTTTTGCATAAACACCCGTTGGTAACTGGCCATTCACATCAATTTTTAAATTTTTAGGTTTAGTTTGCCAAAGTGATTGTGTTGCAAAAACGTGTTCAACTTCACTTGTACCAATACCAAATGCGATTGCACCAAAAGCACCATGGGTTGCAGTATGCGAGTCACCACAAACAATCGTCTTGCCTGGTTGAGTCAATCCTGTTTCAGGACCCACCATATGGACAATACCTTGCTCATCTGATCCCATATCAAAAATATGAACGCCAAATGCTTTTGCATTTTTTTGTAAAGTAGTGATTTGTTTATTTGCAATTTCATCTTTAATATTAAAAATATCTACCGTAGGAACGTTATGATCTAGCGTTGCAAAGGTCAAATCTGGTCTACGTAATTGTCTATTTTGTAGTCTTAATCCTTCAAAAGCTTGAGGAGATGTGACTTCATGTATTAGATGTAGGTCAATATATAATAATTGTGGGTCACCTTCTTTACCAGTTAAGACATGTTTATTCCAAACTTTGTCAAATAGTGTTTTACCCATATGACATCTCCTCCTTTTTAAAGATTTTCTTTAACGTAATCAAAAATTTCAGATGTATGATAATCACCATTAAGATCACGCGTCGTTTTTCCTTCTTTTATTAATTGATATATAACATTTTCTAGTTTATCAGCTGCTTCATCTTCATTGAGGCTTTCTCTAAGACACATTGCCACAGATAATAACATACCAAAAGGATTTGCTATATCTTGATTAGCAATATCTGGAGCAGATCCATGAATAGGCTCATATAATCTTGGACCCTGTTCACTAAAGCTTGCTGAAGGGGATAACCCTAAAGAGCCTGGTATTACAGAAGCTTCATCACTTAAAATATCTCCAAATAAATTTTCTGTCACAATGACATCAAATTGGGAAGGATTCGTAATTAAGTGCATTGCACAAGCATCGACAAGTAAATGATTTACTTCAACATCAGGATAAGATTGAGCTACTTCGTTGATTACATTTCTCCATAATTTACTAGATGAAAGTACATTTTCTTTATCAACAGAAGTTAATTTTTTATGACGTTTTTGAGCTAACTCAAAACCAACGTGAGCAATTCTTTCGATTTCAGCTCTAGAATAAGTTAGTGAATCAAGTGCGTCATTTTCATTTAATTGTTTTGGTTCACCAAAATAGATGCCACCAGTTAATTCTCTTACTAAAATAAAATCTGTATTTGCAACACGTTCTTCTTTGATAGGGGATAAATGACTTGTGCCATTTGTAACTGTAGTGGGGCGTATATTTGCAAACAGACCCAAAGCTTTACGTATGCCCAATAAACCTTGTTCTGGTCTATTATTAGGATCTGTCCATTTAGGTCCCCCCACAGCACCTAATAGGATTGCGTCTGCATTTTTACAGGCATTTAATGTGGACTCTGGAAGTGGTTTACCATGTTTATCTATAGCAATACCACCAAAGTCATGTGTTTCTACTTCATAATCAAAATTAAAGGTTTTACTTAGTTGTTGTAATACTTCTAGTGAACCATTTAATATTTCAGGTCCAATACCATCTCCAGGAAGGGCTACAATCTTATAATTCATGAATGCATACCTTCTTCCACTTTTGTATTCGCCACATATTTAGCATGTGCTTCAACATATGATTTACAAGAAGCGAGTAAGATATCATGATCAATACCTACACCAGTAACAATTTGATCATCTATCTTAATTTGTACGTGTACTTCTGCTTGAGCATCAGTTCCTTCAGTCACAGAGTCTATACGATATTCAATGAGTTCTGTTTTACGATCAAATATTCGATCTACTGCGTTGTATACTGAAACAATGGATCCAGTTCCAATACTTGAATCTTGATACGTATTACCGTCTTTATCTTTAATGACAACGACCGCACTTTGTAAACCATTAGAAACAAATTGTAATTGAAGTGTTTCTACTTTATAAATTGCATTTTGTTCATGTTCTGTACCTTGAATTAAAGCGTGGATGTCTCGATCAGTCACTGCTTTTTTCTTATCGGCAACCGTTTTGAATTGTTTGAATAGCGCTTTTTGTTCTTCAGGCTCAACATCATAACCTAAGGCAGTTAGTTTTTCTGCAAAAGCGTGTTTACCAGAAAGTTTACCAAGAGGTAATTCTGTTGTCTTAACTCCGACAAGTTGCGGTGTCATAATTTCATAAGTTTCTGGATTTTTGAGAACGCCATCTTGGTGTATACCTGATTCATGACTAAATGCGTTTTGTCCAACAATTGCTTTATTTCTTGGGACTCGAATACCTGCAAATCGAGCAATTAAATCAGATGTTTGCTTAGTTGCTTCTAAATTAATTTGAGTTTGATTACCATAATGATCTTGTCTCACATAAAGACCAAGGGCAACTTCTTCTAAGGCTGTATTACCTGCACGTTCTCCAATACCGTTAAGTGTACCTTCGATACGTTTAGCGCCATTTTCAATTGCTGCCATACTATTCGCAACTGCTAGACCTAAATCATCATGACAATGTGCACTATAAATGACATCGTGATCAGTATGAACAGATTCTTGTAATGTTTTGAAAATTTCACCATATTCTTTTGGATAGCTAAAACCTACAGTATCAGGGATGTTAATTACACTAGCACCTGCATCGACAGCTGTCTGAACACATTCAATTAAAAATGCTAATTCTGTTCTTGTTGCATCTTCTGGTGAAAACTGAACAACATCAAAGTATTGTTTAGCATAGGAAACATGTTCCTTAATAGATGCTAATACTTCTTCTTTTGACATCATTAGTTTTGAATCACGGTGGATAGGACTTGTTGCAATAAATACATGAATTCTAGGTTTAGCTGCCGCTTTAGTTGATTCGTATACTGCATCTATATCTTTTTTTACACAACGTGCTAAGCCACAGACAGCAGTAGTAGTTAATGTTTCAGCAATGGCCTCAACCGATTTAAAACTACCAGTACTAGAAGCTGGGAATCCTGCTTCTATAATATCTACACCCCATTTTTCAAGTTGTTTAGCAATTTTCAATCTTTCATCGAATGAAAAGTTAACGCCAGGTGTTTGTTCGCCGTCTCTGAGCGTTGTATCAAAAATTTGAATATGGCTACTCATTTTAAACATCTCCTATATATGAATTTTAGACAATCCAATCGTTATCGAGAAAATTGAAGCATGTTACCAAGTTAGGGCTGGGACACAAATAAAACACTCTGTCCCATTACCACTTAGCTTGATGTTAATCAAATCGATATACATGGTGATTTGTCTAATTATTTTTCAATACTCTTAGATTTAATAAATGGCATCATATCGCGTAGATCTCTACCAACCGCTTCGATTTGATGACCATGTTGTTCTTCACGCAATTTATGGAATTCTTCAAAGTTATTTTGATTATCTTTAATGAATCGATCACTGAATTTTCCTTTTTGAATATCATCTAATACAGCTTTCATGTTTTCTTTAACATCTGGTGTGATTACACGCGGACCAGAAACATAGTCACCAAATTCAGCCGTATTTGAAATTGAATAGCGCATATTTTCCATACCGCCTTCGTACATCAAATCAACAATCAATTTCATTTCATGTAATACTTCAAAGTATGCAATTTCTGGTTGATAGCCAGCTTCTACTAATGTTTCGAAACCAGATTGTACTAATTTAGTTGTACCACCACAAAGCACAGCTTGTTCACCGAATAAGTCTGTTTCTGTTTCTTCTTTAAATGATGTTTCTAATACACCGGCACGTGTTGCACCAATACCTTTTGCGTAACTTAATGCTAAATCGGTAGCTTCACCACTTGCATCTTGTTCAACTGCGAATAGGGCAGGGACTGCGCTACCTTCAGCAAACGTACGACGTACTAAATGTCCTGGTCCTTTAGGTGCAACTAAGAATACATCAACGTTTTCTGGTGGTTGAATAACACCGAAATGGATATTGAAACCGTGGGCGAATACTAACGCATTGTTTGGTTCTAAGTTTGGTTCAACTTCTTCTTTATATACTTGTCCTTGAATTTCATCTGGTAATAATATCATGATGACATCAGCTTGTTTTACTGCTTCATTTACAGGATATACTTCAAAGCCATCATCTTTAGCTTTATCAAAAGAACGTCCAGGTCTGATTCCGATAATCACATCATAACCGTTATCTTTTAAATTTTGAGCATGTGCATGTCCTTGCGAACCATAACCTAAAATGGCTACTTTTTTGCCTTGTAAAGCATCTTTTGTAACTGATTGATCATAATAAACTGTTGTCATAATAAATTCCTCCATTTTGTAATTAACTTGTGTAAAGTATGAATTTAAACTAATGCTGCTGAACCAGTTCTTGAAACTTGTTCAATTTCATATGATGATAGATCGTCTAATAAATTATCCATTGTATATTGTGGGCCTGAAGCTTGAATGTACGTAAATGGTGTTTCATGTTTTAATATAGAGACTAGCGCATCATAGGGTTTGATGACATTTTGTAAATCTTGTTGATTGGTTGGTGTTTTTAATTTCACTAACACTAACTCTCTGTTGTAAGTGTTACTTTCAGTAATGTCTTCAACTTCAATAATGTTTATTTGTTTTTCTAGTTGTTGAAGCAGATTGCGTAACACATCTCTATCAGGTACTTCTGCTACAAAAGTAATATCTGAAATACCTTCTTCTAATGTAGGAGTCGCTGATAATGTCACGATGTTAAACTGTCTACGGACGAAGATACTTGTTAAGCGGTTTAACGTTCCAGCTTTATCTCTTACTTTTGTTCTAAAAGTCCTTCTCATAATAGCCCCTCCATTTCGTGATTAGCTTTACCACTTGGTACCATTGGTGATACAGGTTCAATAGGTGAAATACGTACATCAATCAGTGCAGGACCTTCATGTTGAAAAGCGGCATCTATCTGTTGTTCTAATTGGTTTGGATTTTCAACTAAATAACCTTTGACATTATAAGCTTCAGCTAATTTTAAAAAGTCTGGTTGGCCATTAAATACTGAATGAGAAAAACGTTTATTAAAGAATTTATCTTGCCATTGTTTAACCATACCGAGTGTACCGTTATTAATTATGACAATCTTAATATCAAGATTGTATTCTTCTAAAATGGCCATCTCTTGGTTTGTCATTTGGAAACCACCGTCACCAACAAAAGTAACGACTGTTTTATCAGGTGCTGCAAGTTTTGCTCCGATAGCAGCAGGAATACCAAATCCCATTGTTCCGAGACCACCACTTGTTACGAATTGACCATGATTTTTAAATGGATAGAATTGCGCAACCCACATTTGATGTTGTCCAACATCGGTAGTTACTACAGCATCACCCTGGGTAATTTCACCAATGTATTCAATCGTTCTTTGTGGTTTAGAAAATACACCATCTTCATCTTCTTTATAAGCAAAAGGCTGTTTGGCTTTGTTTTCATTACAAGTTTCTAACCAGTCTTCATGTCTGATTGAATAACTATCGAAATCTAATAATGCTTCTAATGTTGCTTTACAGTCAGCAACGATGCCTAAATCTACTTTGATGATTTTATTTATTTCAGATGGATCGATGTCTACATGTACAATTTTGGCGTTTGGTGCAAATTCGTCTGGGTTACTTGCTAGGCGATCGTCAAAACGACTACCAAAGTTAATGAGTAAATCGCAATCCGTTAATGCCATATTGCTTGCATATGAACCATGCATACCGCCCATGCCTAAAAATAGGGGATGTTCATATGGAATGGCACCGAGCCCTAATAATGTACTAACAACAGGTAATTGATGTCTATTTACAAATTCGGTAAATACATCATTGGCTTTAGCATGATTGATACCTGCACCTGAAAGTACAACAGGTTTTTTAGCACTTTTTAAATAATCGCGTAGTTTTTGAATTTCTTCTTTTTGTGGTTGATTTGGTACAGTATAGCCTGGTAATTCTAATTCTTCTGTTACTTTTGCATTGGTAGATAGGATACCCATGTCTTTCGGGAAATCAATTACGACTGGACCTTTTCTACCGGTATTAGCAATATGAAAGGCTTCGTGAATGATTGTAGGGATATCGTTGACATTTTTAACTTGATAATTATGTTTTGTAATTGGCGTTGTCATTGATAATAAATCAGCTTCTTGGAAAGCATCTTTACCAATGCCTGGCGTCGCTACTTGTCCAGTGATCACTACGAGTGGCAATGAATCACTATAGGCATCAGCAATACCTGTTATTGCATTTGTTGCGCCAGGGCCACTTGTTACGACAACGACACCAGTCTTACCTGATACTCTTGCATATCCTTCTGCTGCGTGTGTAGCGCCTTGTTCATGTCTTGCTAAGATATGATCAATTTTTCCATCGTAAAATGTGTCGTAAAGGGGCAATACTGCACCACCTGGATAACCAAAGATAAAGTCTACGCTCTCATTTGCAAGTGACTCTACTAATAATTCTGAACCAGATTTCATTTCATCTATGGTTTGTTGTTCTAATTCAACTTCAGGTTCAACGGCTTCAGCAGCTTCTAAAGAATCAAAATTTTCTGATAATTCGTTTTCAAGTATATCCGTTTGTTTAGACATAATGCTCACTCCTTAAATGAGATTTTCTGGTACTTGCATGATACCACCCGTATTAGCACTTGTTACCAATGCAGTGTAACGTGCAAGATAGCCTGTTTTCACTTTTGCTTTGAATGGTGTTACATTTTGTTTTCTTGCATCTAATGTCTCAGTTGAAACATTGACGTCTAATGTACGGTTTGTTAAATCAATAGTAATTTCATCTCCGTCATTTATTAACCCGATTGGGCCACCTGCTGCAGCTTCTGGTGATATATGACCAACGGCTATACCACGTGTTGCGCCTGAAAATCTTCCGTCTGTAATGAGGGCTACATCTTTCCCTAAACCACGACCTACAATGGATGAAGTAGGGGCTAGCATTTCAGGCATCCCCGGTCCACCCTTAGGACCTTCATATCGGATAACGACAACATGACCTTCACGTACATCATGATTATCAATAGCTTCGACGGCTTCATCATGAGAGTTAAAACAAATCGCTTTGCCTTTAAAGACTTTAATGGATGGATCTACACCACCGACTTTTATAACGGCACCTTTTGGAGCGATATTACCATATAAGATAGAAAGACCACCTTGCTTATCATATGGGTTATCTAGATGTCTAATGACATCACTATTTAAAATTTCTTTATCTTCATTGTTTTCACGTAATGTTTTGCCTGTAGCTGTAATTCTATCTGGATGTAAGGTACCTTCTTTTTTAAATAGTTCGTTTATGATTGCTGGCACGCCACCGGCTTCATGAACATCGTGCATTGAATAGGACGAACTTGGTGCTATTTTTGAAAGATATGGTGTTTTCTTAGCAATTTCATTTATTCTTGTTAAGTCATAATCTATGCCTGCTTCATTAGCGATTGCAAGTGTATGAAGTACGGTATTTGTTGAACCACCCATTGCCATGTCTAATGCAAATGCATCATCAATTGCTTCTTTTGTTACGATATCTCTTGGTTTTAAATCATTTTTAATATTATCTACTAATTTGAATGCGGCTTCTCTAATCATTTCTCTACGTTGATCACTTACTGCTAGTGCAGTACCGTTATATGGTAGGGCTAAACCTAATACTTCCATTAAACAGTTCATTGAATTTGCAGTAAACATACCTGAACATGAACCACAAGTCGGACAAGCATTTTGTTCCATATCTAAAAATTCATCTTTTGAAATAGAGCCATCTTTAAATGCACCAACTGCTTCGAACATAGATGAAAGTGTTAAAGCTTTACCTTGTGATGATAAACCCGCTTTCATTGGACCGCCCGAACAAAAGATAGCTGGGACATTGGTACGTACAGATGCTAATAACATTCCTGGTGTGATCTTATCGCAGTTGGGAATGTAGAATACACCATCAAACCAATGTGCATTAATCACTGTTTCTGCGGCATCAGCAATAATTTCTCTAGATGGTAGGGAATATCTCATTCCGATATGACCCATTGCAATACCATCATCTACACCGATTGTGTCAAATTCAAAGGGAATTGCACCAGCTTCACGAATGGCTTCTTTTGCTATATCTGCTAATTCTCTAAGGTGTACGTGTCCAGGGACAATATCAATATATGAGTTACAAATCGCCACGAATGGCTTGTTCATATCTGTTGGTTTTTCTAGTGCACCCGTTGCATGTAAAAGACTTCTTGCTGGTGCTTGTTGATCTCCTTTTTTGATCATGTCACTTCTCATATTTAATTCCCCCATAAAATTGAAAATAAAAAAAGTGTCCCAATAAATTATTGGGACACTTTATAGTCCCATTCAACTAGAATAAGGACTTAAACGTTTAGTAGTTTCTTTACTAAAGTTCCAGTCCTATGAGCATAATAAAATGACTAAAATATTTGAAGTTGTTGGTTGAACTTGCATTGTATGTTTGGTCATTTTATTATACTCCTCTCGATAGAATGGTTTATTTTTTCTGATTTGTTTGAAATATCTAAAAATTTGATAAATTAAATTTACTACATCAGAAAGGTTGTGTCAATAACTTTTTGTATTTTTCTGTCAATTCAAACATTTCAAAATTAAAGGAACTTGTTTCAGTATGAAGTATTATATGTAAAAATTTGTTAAACTAGAGTAGTTAATTTTAAGAAGATAATCACAAATAGGAATACATTTGCTAGAGCAAATGCATAAGCGTATCTACACTGAGTTAGATACGCTAATAAAGCTCATGCATAAATGTCGCTAACCAAATCAATTTGGAAGCGTCATTAATAAGGAGAGACCAATGATAAAAATTAAAAATTTAGAGGATATGGAAGTATTTGGTGGTATTTTAACAAAATATTTATCTGCTGGAGATGTGATTTTGTTAAATGGTGATTTAGGGGCAGGTAAGACAACGTTAAGTCAATTCATAGGCAAAGCACTAGGTGTAAAACGGAATATCAATTCACCTACATTCAATATTATAAAGTCTTACCAAGGTCATCATTTAAAATTGCATCATATGGATTGTTATCGATTAGAAAATGCGGAAGAAGATTTAGGTTTTGATGAATATTTTGAAGATCAAGCTGTTATATTAATAGAGTGGAGTCAATTTATTAAACCCTATCTTCCAGAAACATCATTAACAATAGAGATAAAAACGATTAGCCCTAGTGAAAGATCTATTGAACTCAAAGCTATTGGGAAGCATTATTTAGATATTAAGGAGTCGATTTTACGTGAATTATCTACTGATTGATACATCTAATCAGCCTTTATCAGTTGCAATTATGCAAGATGATAAGGTACTAAGTGAATTTAATACAAATGAAAAAAAGAACCATTCTGTTCAATTGATGCCAGCAATTTCTAATATATTAGAAGAAAGTCAATTAGATAAAACGGAACTTGATGCAATTATTGTAGCGCAAGGTCCAGGCTCTTATACTGGTTTAAGAATCGGTGTGACTGTTGCAAAGACATTGGCATACGCACTTAATACAACTTTATATGGTGTGTCTTCTTTAAAAGCATTAGCAGCTACAGTCAAGGAAGATAATATTTTAATTGTGCCTGTCTTTGATGCAAGAAGAGAAGCGGTATATTCAGGTGTATATCAGTATCAAAATGGTCGTTTAGTGCAATTGATTGAAGACCAATATCTGCAAATAACAAAATTAAAGGAAATGCTAGATGAGCAAGGTAAAACTTATAAATTTGTAGGCGCAGATACAGAAAAATTAGCAGACCTATTAGATCACAACGGTATACCTAATTTACCAAAAGCAAAAGAAATGAAAGCACTGATAGATGACCCAACTGATATTCATCAATTCAAACCAAACTATATTAAAATATCTGAGGCGGAGAGAAATTGGTTAGACCAACAGAACAAGAGTTAAATATTCGTTTAATGCACTTAAATGATGTACCACAAGTATTTGATATTGAAAGAAATAGTTTTAATGATAGTAGTTGGTCAATTGATGCATTTTATCATGAAGTAGAGCAAAATGAATTTGCACATTATTTTGTAATAGAATTTGATGGAAAAATTATTGGTTATATTGGTATTTGGTTGGTTATAGACCAAGCACAAGTAACCACAATCGCCATTGATGAAACATATAGAGGGTTTGGGTTAGGACAGTTATTACTTAAATATGCGATGAATTACGTCCAAACAAAATGTGATGTAATGAGTTTAGAGGTACGTGTTGATAATGAAGTAGCACAGCATGTTTATACGAATTTAGGTTTCCAATATGGAGGGAAACGTAAAAATTATTATGGTGAAGGTGAGGATGCAATAGTGATGTGGGTGAATTTAAATGAGTGAAACAACGTTAATATTAGCGATAGAATCAAGCTGCGATGAAACAAGTGTTAGCATCATCGAAGATGGGAAGCATATACTTAGTAATATCGTATTGAGCCAAATTGAAAGTCATAAACGATTTGGAGGTGTGGTTCCTGAGGTAGCTAGCAGACATCATGTTGAAGGGATTACGGCAACCATTGATGAATCGTTAAATAGTGCGAAGTTAACAATGAAAGACATTGATGCCGTGGCTGTAACACAAGGACCTGGTTTAATAGGGGCATTGTTAGTAGGAATTAATGCTGCAAAAGCGCTCGCATTTGCTTATGACAAACCATTAATTCCAGTTCATCATATTGCCGGTCATATTTACGCGAATCATTTAGAACAACCATTACAGTTTCCACTTATTGCCCTTATCGTTTCTGGTGGGCACACTGAATTAGTTTATATGAAAGATCATTTAAGCTTTGAAGTGATTGGTGAAACACGTGATGACGCTGTTGGTGAGGCATATGACAAAGTAGCTAGAACAATTGGATTAAGCTATCCAGGTGGCCCCCAAGTCGATAAATTAGCAGCTCATGGTGAAGATTGTTATGATTTCCCTAGAGTTTGGCTAGATAAAAATAGTTATGATTTTAGCTTTAGTGGTTTAAAAAGTGCAGTGATTAATAAATTGCATAACTTACGTCAAAAAGGTGAAGTCATAAATGAAGCTAACGTAGCTACAAGTTTTCAAAATAGCGTTGTCGAAGTATTAGTTGGCAAAACTATAGCGGCTTGTAAAAATTATAATGTAAACCAACTGATAGTAGCAGGTGGTGTTGCAAGTAATAAAGGCTTAAGAGCCCATTTAACAACCGCTTGTGAGTCAAATGACATTAACTTATCTATACCAAGCCCTAAATTATGTACAGATAATGCAGCAATGATAGGAGCAGCTGGGCATTATTTATTTAAAGCAGATGTAACAGCAGATATGTCATTAAATGGCTATAATCATATGGATATTGAACAATGTTCGATTGAACAATAAAAGTAAATAGAAAATAATTTTAAGATTCTTATAGAATCACATATAAATCATATTAACGAGATAAAAATGGTGCATAGATAAATGTATATCAGCATAACAATGACCACTAAAAAGTAACGTGTATAACATTTCAATCATATTTACAAACAAGTTAGATTATATGAAATCTAGCTTGTTTTTTCTTTTATAAAAAAGTAAGAATTTAGCGTTTAGAAAATTAGGCGTTAGGAAAAAGGGTATAGTTATTTTAGAACAATGACAGAATACAAAAGATTTGAAAAATAGAAATTTTAGAGGGGGAAATATATAATGAAAGCAGTACAATACTTTAATTTTCAAAATAGCTTAGCGGCATTATATTTTTATGAAAAACATTTAGGTGCAACAAATATTCAACGTGTTAGTGGAGATAATGAGATGTTTAATGATATGCCTGAAGAATTTCAGGTGCCAGCAGATTTTACAATGAATGCTTCTTTCGAAATACTTGGTGAAAAATTTTATTGTAGCGACACTTGGAAAAATAAAAAAATTGATAACAGTGGTGCAATCGTGACATTTACTTTTGATCATACTAATGAAGCGGATAAAACCGCAGCAAAAGCATTTTTCGATAAAGCAGTTGAGGCTGGTTGTGAAGTGACAATGCCTTTAGGTGCTACAGAATGGTCTGAATTTTATGGTATGTTCAATGATCCATTCGGTATTACTTGGATGATTAACGCCGAATAACTCGATCAGAAGTGACCTGTATTAAGATAATGATGTATATGGCAAACTTTTATCTTAAATTGAGTACTGTGGGTTATAAATAATCGATTGATATTCAATAAGTGTTTTTTATATAACGGAGCATATGACGTAATCAAAGTAATTTTTGATATGTCATATGCTCCTATTTTTTAATTATTATGACTTGCTTTCGATTTAGCGCGACGGTAAATGATATTTGGAAAGCGCATGATACGTAATAATTCTATCGCATTTCTGGTATCCGCTTTGCCTGATTTAATCTTAAAATCAAAAGAGATCTCATTATCAGAGATAGATTCATTAAAATGATAATTTGAATAATCATCTTCTAATAAGGTAGATAATTCAATATCATGTGTTGCTGCAATAA
Source organism: Staphylococcus sp. GSSP0090 (assembly GCF_013391405.1). GTDB lineage: Bacteria > Bacillota > Bacilli > Staphylococcales > Staphylococcaceae > Staphylococcus. Next base: position 95,909 of record NZ_JACBFD010000008.1, on the reverse strand, counting down.
CTCTAAAAGATTGTAAATGGTTTAAGTAAGTTAACACAGATTCTGATGCTGCAATGCGCTCTGTTGTATTGGTACCTTTGAAAATCTCATCAATAAAGACATATATTTTTTTAGTTGATTGAATATCGAAAAGTCTTTTAATTGATTTAACTTCACTCATAAAATAACTATCTCCAGATAAAATATCATCTTGATTAACCATAGAAGTATAGACAAGACCTGGCTTATAAATGAAATTGTGTGCTGTTGCTGTATGAATCGTTTGTGAAAGCACGATATTCAAAGCAACAGCTTTCATAAATGTTGATTTGCCTGATGCATTTGAACCAGTTAATAAAATATGTTGATTAATAGACAATGAATTAGGTACTGCATCAGTGATGAGTGGGTGGGTTAAATTTTCAAATGTAATCGTATCATGCTGTGTCTGTTCAGGGAGCGTATATTCGTCTAAGGTTTCTTGCCATAAAGCAACTGCATAATGATTATCGATACTTGCTACATAGTCATAACAAGCCATTACTTCATCTTCATATGTTTTAAAACTATTTTGAATTAAATGGAATAAATGATAATCCAACATCAGGATTGATTTAAAAAGCATTGAAAAAATAGAAGTTTCATCATTTGTATTCACGCGTCCGAGCAATCCGCTAAAACGACGTGCTGTTCTAAAATGTTTGAAATTAACATCTAAATGCGGTGTCTGATCAAATTGCTGAATTGCATATGCTTTTTTAATAACATTAGACGTATAGAACATGGAATTCAAATCTTGCTCAAATGTTCGTTTTAATAAACCACTCAAAATCATATTGAAAATAGAAGCAATGATTGTTAATGGTACACCGACACTTGGTGTTATAAAAGCTGAAATTAGAAATGCAATGGGTAGATACGTACATATCATGTAAAAATGATTTCTTTTTATAAATGCTACTTGATCAGGAAAAACGGGATAGATAGATTTTCCGATTTGTGCTAAGTGCAATGACAGTTGATTTCTAAAAAGACTGTCGGATTTAAAGTGATGTATGAGTGACTGATTATTGACTTCAAACATATGTCTTAGAGTAGCGAAAAGTCTCATCTCACCGATTGCTGTAAAATTAAAATTCATATTTTGGAATACACTATCTAAATTTAAATCGGACCAGGTTTTATCATCTAGTAGCTCGTTAGCATTATATTGATGTTTATATGTATCAAATTGATAGCTATAATTGTGATTTGGTCTGATGAATGATTCTAGTGGTCGTTGTGCCGTCCATAGTTTTTTAATCTTAGTCATTAATTTTTTATTTTCAATAATGGGCATGACTATCATTAATAATAGTGATGCTAATATTACTGCAATCATAAACCATAAAATGGCAGGCATAGTTACAAATCTTCCTTTCAAAAACTTGAATTTTGTACTTTTCAATTATGACATTGTCTTGTTTATTTCACAAATTTGATTTAATTGATATGACATGACGTTAAAGTTATGTCAATAGGGAACGTGCGTACTTATCAACAATTAGTGCACAACTTGTGGATAAGTCGGTGTAAAGTGTGTGGATAGAAACTGAATGAAATAATTTATAGTAGAAAAAAGATTACATTTTACTTGTGGATAACTAGGATAAGTCTGTGGACAGCTTTTATTTTAACCTTTTTTATGTGAATAATTTTGGTGAAACATCGTAGAATAAAAAAAGAGAAAGTAGAAAATTCTACTTTCTCTTTTTAATAAGATTAGCGTTTAAATTAACTTTTCTTGTAAATCTGCCCATTCAGACATGACCTGTTCTAATTTCTGTTCGGTAGCTTGTTTGGATATTGCAAGATCATTCGCTTTTTCAGGATTTGAATAAACATCAGGTAATGTGAGCTGTTCATTGATTTCGTTAATTTCTGTTTCATATCGCTCAATATCCGCTTCACAAGTTTCAATTTGACGTTCAATTTGACGTTGTTCACGTTTCTGAGCTTTTTGATCAATATAAGAATTGGTCGTAGATACTTCTGTTTCATTTAAAATAGGATTTTCTGAGTCTTTTTTCGCTTGTATGGCTGTTTGCTCTTCTACTTTTTCAATGAAGTATTGATAGTCGCCTAAATACATTGTGCCGCCATCATAATCTAAATCATACACTTTATTAGCGAGCTGATTAATGAAATAACGGTCATGGGAAACAAAAAGAATCGTACCACTAAAGTTATCCAAAGCTTGTTCTAACATTTCTTTAGAATCAATATCTAGATGGTTCGTAGGCTCATCTAATATGAGCACATTATTTCTTTCTAACATAAGTAATGCGAGTTGTAGTCGCGCTTTTTCTCCACCTGATAAATCATTAATTATTTTTTTGACATCTTCTTGAACGAAAAGGAAGCGGCCTAAAACAGCTCTAATATCCTTTTCATTCATAGTAGGGTATTGATCCCATAAATAATCTAAAATTGTTTTATTTGATTTAAATTCGGCTTGTTTTTGGTCATAGTAGCCTATCTTTAAATTAGCACCTGTTATAATTTTACCGCCTAATTTATCATGTAGGCCCGCGATAGTTTTGATTAAAGTTGATTTACCTATACCATTGGGTCCAATGATAGCAATATGATCTCCTTTTGTAACTTCGATATTAATGCCTTTTGTAATAGGGGTGTTGTAGCCTATCTCTAGATTTTTAATATGAAATACATCGTTTCCTGTATTACGATCAAAATCAAATTGAATGTTGGCACTTTTCGCATCTATCATCGGTTTATTAATGCGGTCGATTTTTTCTAGCATTTTGCGACGGCTTTTGGCCATTCCGGTTGTAGAAGCACGTGCAATATTTTTTTCAACAAATGTTTCTAATCGTTTGATTTCAGCTTGTTGATTTTCATAGGCTTGCATCCGTTTTTCATAATATTTATCTCTTTGTTCTATGAATTGCGCATAGTTTCCTACATAGTGTTGTACATCTCCGAGTGCCACATCGTAAATTTGAGTAACAATTTTATCTAAGAAGTATCTATCATGACTGATGATTACGATTGCACCTTTAAAATAATTCAAATAGCCTTCTAACCATTGCGTTGTTTCCATATCCAAATGGTTGGTAGGTTCATCAAGTAATAATAAATCTGGTTCACTGAGTAACATTTGTGCTAAAGATAGTCGTGTTTTTTGCCCACCACTAAAATCATTAATTGGCCTATCAAAATCTGATTCATTGAAGTTTAAACCATGTAGCACAGTTTTAATTTTACTTTCATATTGATAGCCATCTTGTTGTTCAAACGTATTTGATAATGACTCATAACGATCCATATGAGTTTTATATGCTTCTGTATCGTATTCAGCAGCATGTTGAGCAAGCCAATCAGTTTCTTTTTTCATTTCTTGTTCTAATTTTTTCATTGCTTCAAATGGTTTAGACATTTCTTCAAATACAGTTTGATTGGTGTCTAAAGTCATTTGTTGGGTTAGGTAACCAAGTTTTAAATTTTTACTTTTAGATACATAACCACTATCGTATCCTTCGACGCCAGCAATTATTTTCATTAATGTTGATTTTCCAGCACCATTGCGGCCAACAATGCCAATACGTTCACCAGTCTTGACTTCGAAATCTACATTATTAAAAATATCTTCACCGTCGAATGACTTTGTTAAATCATTAAGTTGTAATAATATCATCCGAATTGCACCTCTCTATTCAATTATCATTCTACAGTATTCAGGCTGTGGTTAAAACTATCATTGTTTATTTTTATGATGCATTCATGTATAATGTTGTAGTGATTATAAGATTATAAAGTATTAGACATTGAAATAGGGGGAAATGATCTTGGCTAATCAAAGCGAAAAGATTCCTCGTGCTACATTGAAACGTTTACCGTTATATTATAGATTCGTCAATACATTAAAATCAAAAGGTATAGACAGAGTTAATTCAAAAGCGATTAGTGAAGGCTTAAACATTGATTCTGCAACAATACGTAGAGATTTTTCTTATTTTGGTGAATTAGGTAAAAAGGGTTACGGCTATAATATAGATAGCTTATTACATTTTTTTAAAAACGAAATAAGCGAAAACGATGAAATTAAGATTGCAATTGTAGGTGTAGGGAATTTAGGTAAAGCATTACTAACATATAACTTCTCAATACATGATGAAATGACGATTACAGAAGCATTTGATATTCGAGAAGAGATTATTGGTACACAAATAGGTAAAGTGACAGTTAGTCCATTTGAAAAAATTACGGATATCCTATCACAAGAACAGATTGATGTCGTTATTCTAACAACACCAGAAGAAGCGGCACAAAAGGTTGTTGATACATTAGTAAAAGCTGGCGTTAAAGGTATTTTGAATTTTACGCCTAGCCGTGTACAAACGCCATCCGATGTACAAGTACATCATATTGATTTGGGTATAGAACTGCAATCTTTATTATTCTTTATGAAGAATTATAGTCATAAATAAAATGAGCTAGTTTTTTATAAATACGGCATGTGACATGCGGGACAAAGTATTTATAGAAAGCTAGTTTTTATTTGTATTCATTTTGTTAATGCGTATATAAACGCATATGGCTTTATAAAATCATTTTCCAAAAACGATAAGGTTGAAATTTTATACGAAATCTAATATTATTAATCATATTGATTTTATCGGGAAAGAGGTTATGATATGACATGGTTAATTATCAGTGGACTAGTCGTAGGCGCTCTGTTGGGGTTTGTTATGCAGCGAACACGATTTTGTCTAGCTGGTGGATTTAGGGATATGTATATACAAAAGAGTAACAAAATGTTTTACGCACTATTAATTGCTATTTCTGTGCAGAGTATTGGTTTATTGTTATTAACTTCTACAGGCTTAGTCGAAATACCAGAATCAACCTATCCTATCATTGGTACAGTGATTGGATCATTTATTTTTGGATTAGGTATTATTATGGCTGGTGGTTGTGCTACTGGAACATGGTATAGGGCTGGTGAAGGGTTAATAGGTAGTTGGATGGCATTGATTGCCTATGCTTTCACTTCTGCTGCAACAAAATTTGGTTTATTACTGCCATTAATGAATGGTTTAAATCAACCTACCAATGTAAATACAAGTATGTCACAAACAACAGGTATTCCAACTTGGGTTTTAGTCGTAATACTTACACTAATCACTTTATACTTCGTTGTAAAAACATTACGCAAACCAAAACCTAAATTTGCAGTACCTAAATTAAAGCAAAAATTTACAGGCATTCGTCATTATTTATTTGAGAAAAAATATCACCCATTTGTAGCAGCAATCGTAGTAGGACTAATTGCATTACTTGCATGGCCAGTGAGTGAATCAACTGGGAGAATGTATGGTTTAGGTATTACAACACCATCTGCCAACTTGGTTCAGTTTTTTGTGACAGGTGATTTAAAATTATTGGACTGGGGTGTATTCCTCGTTCTAGGTATATTTTTTGGTTCTTATATTGCTGCAAAAGGTGCCAAAGAATTTAAATGGAGATTACCAGATAAAAAAACAATACGTAACAGCATTATAGGTGGCGTATTAATGGGCTTTGGTGCATCTGTCGCAGGCGGTTGTTCTATTGGAAACGGTCTAGTTGAGACAGCCACAATGTCATGGAAAGGGTGGATTGCACTTGCTTCAATGATATTAGGGGCATGGACAATGAGTTATTTTGTTTTTATTAGACCAATGAAAAAAGCACAAAGTCAAACGTCAAATACACAAGTTTCATCGCAAACTCAAACATCATAATTAAACTGGAGGTATAATAATATGGTACATGAATTAGGTACAGTTGGAATGGTTTGTCCATTCCCATTAATAGAAGCACAAAAGAAAATGAATACACTAGATCTTGGTGAAGAATTAAAAATAGACTTCGATTGTACACAAGCAACGGAAGCACTACCTAACTGGGCGGCAGAGCAGGGTTATCCAGTAACGAATTACGAACAGTTAGACGATGCTTCATGGACGATTACAATTCAAAAAGCTTAAAAATATTAGAAACCAATTTGTTTCATCTAAGGTGGCATACCTTGATTGAAGCAAATTGGTTTTTAATTTAAATAGTATTTAAAGCGATTCCATTATGATAGAATTAATATTGTTCATAATAGCGAAGTAATGAGAGTGAGAAACTATGAAAAATATTGACGATATAGCAAAACTAGCTGGTGTTTCTAAAAGTACAGTTTCTAGATATTTAAATAATGGTTCTGTAAGCATTAAGACAAAAGAAAAATTAGATAAAATCATTCAAGAACATGATTATCAACCGAACCAATTCGCACAAAGTTTAAGAGCACGTCGTACCAATATGATCGGTGCAATCATTCCAAGAATGAATTCATTTGCGGTTGATGAAACAATTAAAGGTGTTAAAACGATATGTGACGAACTAAATTATAGATTGTTGTTGAATTATACTAATTTGGATTCAGAACTAGAGTTAGATGCACTAGAGACTTTTTATAGAAGTAAAGTAGACGGTATTATCTTTATGGCAACAGATATTACTGACAAACATTTAGAAGTGATTCATAAAATCAATGTTCCTGTAATTATTGTTGGTCAAACACACGAACAATTACATTGTATTGTTCACGATGATTATCAAGCTGGATATCTAGTTGGAGATACACTTGGAAAACAAGGTTATAAGGATATTCAATTCTTTGGCGTTACGGAGACAGATACGGCTGTTGGTATTTTTAGAAAACAGGGTTTTATCGATGGGCTTAAAGTGCATGAAATTGAGCCTCATATTTCGATAACATCTTTTAATTATCAAGAAGCCAAACCAGATGTAGCGAGCGCATTACAACAATATCCACATTATGATGCCATCGTAGGGGCAACGGATTCGATTGCTTTAGCAGTTCATAAATATAATTCAGAACACCATATGTCTAAATACATTGTTGGTTTTGGTGGGGATCCAGTAACAAAAATTGTTTCGCCATCTATACATACGGTAAGATATGCGTTTGATTATGCAGGTGAAGTTGCTATGGAAAAATTAAACCAACTCATACAACATCATGATATAGAAAAACAAATCACTATTGATATTGACCATGCGTTTAAAAGTTAGACGAAACATGATATTATAAATATGAAATTATGGAACCGGTACCAAAAAGAACATTTATACTTGAAACTAGGAGGAAGCTCGAAATGCAAGAGTGGACAAAAGAAGCACGTTATCAAAAATATGAAGATGTAGATCAACAATATTTAAATGAATTAATGGAACGTGTTAATCATTCTAAATATAGACAAACGTTTCATATACAACCTAAATCAGGTTTACTAAACGACCCAAATGGACTGATATATTTTAATGGTAATTATTATATATCACATCAGTGGTTCCCGTTAGGCCCAGTACACGGACTCAAATACTGGTATACATATATGAGTAAAGATCTTATTCATTTTAATGCGGTAGGGCCAACACTTAAACCAGATACAAAAGATGACAGCCACGGTGTATATAGCGGTAGTGCTTTTGAATATAATCACCATTTATACTATATGTATACCGCTAATCATCGTGATGAAGATTGGCATCGAATTTCGACACAACAGATTGCAAAAATGACAAAGGATGGAAAGATAAAAAAGTTTCCAAAGCCAGTCATTTCAGCGCCACCTTTTGGTTATACACAGCACTTTAGAGATCCTAAAGTTTATGAAAAAGATGGTATATATTACGCTATGATAGCTGCACAAAATATTAAAAAGCAAGGTCGTATTTTACAATATCGATCTTCAGATATTGTTAATTGGGAATTCCAAGGTGAAGTCCAAACAAGTTTGGATGATTTTGGTTTTATGTGGGAATGCCCGGATTATTTCAATTTAAACGGATATGACATGTTATTATTCTGCCCACAAGGTATAGATGCTGAAGGCGAACAATTTAGAAATATTTATCAATCAGGTTATCTAATGGGACAGTATGATATGGATCAATTAACTATGAATCATGGTGACTTTCAAGAATTAGATCATGGATTTGATTTTTATGCGCCGCAAACATTTTTAGATGAACATGGTCAACGTATATTGATTGGTTGGATGGGATTGCCAGAAATTAATTATCCATCTGATGAAGACGGATGGGCACATTGTTTAACTATACCTCGCGTACTTACGGTGGAGGAAGGTAATTTAAAACAACGTCCGATTAAAGCACTTGAAAAATTACGTTCAAATGAAGAGACTGCACTAGGATATGCTAATAAATTTACGAAACAGTTACATCCTTATGAAGGTAAACAGTTTGAACTAATTATTGATATTTTGGAAAATGAAGCTACAGAAGTATACTTTGAAGTTAGAACAAGTAAAACAGAAACATCGCTCATTACTTATAATACAAAAGAACAAAAATTGACATTTGATCGAAGTGAAAGTGGCCCATTACCTAATCCTGTAGATGGTACGACACGTAGTACTTATTTAGATACACCATTATCACAGTTACAGTTATATGTGGATACTTCAAGTATTGAAATTTTCTGTAATGATGGAGAACGTGTGATGTCTTCTAGAATATTTTCTGATGAAGCGGCAACTGGAATTAAAACATCAACAGAATCAGGACAAGTATACTTACGATTTACAAAATATGATTTGAAAGGTGATACGCAATGAGACGTTTACTTGCCATAGGTGAAGCATTGATTGATTTTATACCTCATACAACGGATTCTAAACTCAAAGATGTTGAAGGATTTTCAAGACAAGTGGGTGGAGCGCCGTGTAATGTTGCTTGTACGACAACCAAACTAGGTGGTCAGGCAGAAATGATTACGCAATTAGGTGATGACGCATTTGGTGATCTTATCGTAGAAACTTTAGAAAATATGGGGGTAGGAACGCAATATTTAAAACGGTCGTCTAAAGCAAATACCGCACTTGCCTTTGTAAGTTTGACAAAAGATGGAGAAAGAGATTTTTCATTTTATCGTAAACCTTCAGCAGATATGTTATATAGCGAAGCGCAAGTGAAACAAATAGAAGTAACTGACAAAGATATACTACATTTTTGTTCCGTAGATCTCGTAGATAGTCCAATGAAAACTGCACATAAAGCCTTGATTGAAAAAGTGAATCAGGCTAAAGGAACAGTTGTATTTGATCCCAATGTTCGCTTACCTTTATGGGATAGTGAAGAAGATTGTAAATCAGCAATTCGAGACTTTTTGCCTTTTGCAGATATTATTAAAATTTCCGATGAAGAATTGTCGTTTGTGACTGGATATGAGGAAGCATCGCAAGCTATTCAATGGTTGTTTCAAGGGCATGTCCAAGCAGTGATATATACAAAAGGTGCAGACGGTGCCGCTATTTACTTTAAAGATGGAACAGTAATTGACCAACAAGGTTATAAAGTGAAGCCGATTGATACGACAGGCGCGGGAGATGCATTTATTGGTGCCGTCATTAGCAGATTATTGGTTAGTAATGAGCAAGATATAATTCCACTATTAAAAAATGAGGGAAATGCTATTCTTGAATTTAGTAATTATGTTGCTGCCATGGTTACGACGCAATACGGTGCAATAGAAAGTATTCCAACTTTAGACCAGGTGAAAGAAGCATTAAATATTAAATAGAGATTGTTGAAGTAATTCAAAGGACAAATGCTCGTCCAAATGGATTGTTCATATTGATAATGCAACAGTTCAATTCATTTATTCCAAAATCAAAGAAAACCAAACCAAAAGTCGTGATAGACAAGTGGTTTGGTTTTTTTATGTATTATATTTTTTTGACGTTTCTAACAGAGGCATAGCAATGTTCATTATTTTTAAAATAAACAACACGTGACTTTGAATCGATAGAATCAATATTATGTCTATTGATGACAAAACTATTATGACATCTGAAAAATCGCTCATCGAGTTGATCTAATTCCTTTAAATTACCGTAAAACTCAATTTGACGATTATCGAGATGTGCAATCAAACGATGTGATTTTGTAGACGATTCAAAGAACATCACATCATCATATTGAACATAAATCGAGTTACTGCCACGTTTCAATTCAATTGTTTCAACACTGCTTTCTTTTGAAAGGAGTTTCAATCTTGATTCAGAAGTTTCAAGACAGTCAATGATTCTAGATTTTAGTTCATCTGGATCATCTTTAAAAATGAAGTCCATTGCGGCTACCTTATATACAAATGTTAGGTAAGTTAATTCACTGTGACTCGTAACAAAGATGATATTACCAACAGGATCATGTTTACGAATCTCACTAGCAAGTTTGATACCATTGATGTCAGCTTCAAGTTGAATATCTAAAAAATAACAACCAATGTCATTGAGATTCTTTGAACGTTCTAAGATGTCATAAGGATCAGCAGTGGCAACTTCGATTTCCATTGGTTTTTCTTCAATCATGATGTAGTTATTGATTATAGAAACCATATGCTCACGTTGTCTTTCATCATCTTCACAAATGAATATTTTCATAGTTACACATCCTTATGAATCAGAATTTAGAATTTCTACTTTTTGAATAAAGTAGTTATTATCTATTGTTGTATCTAATAAAACATTTGTTGTGGAATCCGTCAATTCTTTTAGCGTAGATAAACCGAGACCACGATTTTTTCCTTTTGTAGAAAAGTTTTCTTGGAAAAGGGTATGCACTTTTGGCATGTTAGGTTCACATTTATTCATGACGATGAACATAACAGAATCATCTTCATTTTTAATAAAAGCGATACGGATTAATGGATCATCTTCAATTTTTTCTGAAGCCTCAATCGCATTATCGAGAATAATACCAATAATTCTACTTAAATTAATCGTAGGTACCTCAATTTTTTCAATTGGGTCGGGAACTTCGATACTTATACGGATACTTTTTTCTTGTGCTTGTATAATTTTAGTAGTTAATAAGCCTTTAATTTCTCGCACATGTAAGTTCTCAAGACCATTGATTTTAATCGCATTCATCTGCATGCTATCTTGCATAGGAAGTATTTCAGATCGGAAATAATCTCTAAGTCCATCCATATCTTCTTCTCTAATAAAATCAGATAAAGTAGATAAGATGTTGACATAGTCATGTCTGAATTTGCGCATCTCATGATTAATTTTTTCTATTTGTAACGTATATTTATAGTAGTTCTCAATTTCTTGCATATTACGTTTGTATTGTATCTGGCGAATAATACTAAAAGAAATTGTAATGATTAAAATTGCAGTGGTGATAATAATAACAGCGTATATTATTGATAGAAATTTTGCATCTCCAAAAGATATAATACGATTAGGTAAATAAAAGTAAATTAAACCTAAAATTATTAATAAAAATAGACTAACTAATGTTAGATAGATTTTATTTAATGATAAATCTGAAAATGATAATTGATTAATGAAAAACTTTGCGATATATGCATAAACTAAAGAAGCAATTGTAAATGTAACTATAAAAAAAATAGAAAATGCATATTTTACTGTTATTAAATCAACAATTAAAGTGGTAATCCATACACTTGTGAAATTTGCCATATATAAAATAAAAAAGCAAATTAGCACAGACACTATACCAATAAATTTTCTTCTAATATACATAAATATGATACTAGTGAAAAATAGGAAAAACACTACTTTAGTATCAAAATAGATAAATAAAATAGTAGAAGGGATTATAATCCCAGCAATCGAAATATAATCCCTTTTAGTATAATTCATACCATTTATAAGCTTAATATTAAAAAATAGTATTATAGCTTGTAATAATGATAAAAACACTGAATTTAAAACTTCCATTTTATACACACTTTCTACATTAGAAACTTTTATTCATAAAGATTAGTTAATTCTTTTGGCACTTCTGGCTCATCTACAAAACCACTACAAGGTTTCATTCCAGATATAGCTCCAATAACAGCAAAGAATTTAGCGATAAAGTTTAAGATAGATTCAAAAATATTCATAATTAATTATCCTCCTTAGGGAAAAGTATTGGGAATTGCAAGATAGAAATAATAACAATCCCTAATAACATAAGCTGTTGATAGGGTTCATTTAAAAATAGAGAAATTACCAATAATACTACGGCTGCAATAATTGTTTTAATTTTCTTGCCTCTTCTAAGACGTTGTGGGATTGGTTGCTTTCTAGTAGCAGATGGTGCGTATTTTATAAGCACTAATAACCCGATTAAGGCTAATGGGTACATTATCAAAGACGACACTCCCATATACCCAACAATCCAAGGAAGTAAAACAAAATAAAATAGGCTTTCTAAATAACAAGCAAAAGAATTTTTGGCATGTGCTCCGTGAGCATAATGTCTAATTAAAAAAAACGATAAATGTACAGTTAGTGTGTATAAAAAGAGATGGCAAAGGATAGAAACCCCGTAAATAACAATTGTTTTTAGAATATTACTAACGACAACTTGCATACCTAGACGCATTTTTAAATATTCAATATGATCTAAGTCATTTCGTTGTTGCAGTTGTTTTGCAAAATTGTCTATTTTAGTATCTATAAAATTTACCATATTGGTTTCTCTCCTTACTCGTATTATACAATTATAATTAAGTTTTATGCGTCTTATTGCTTAACTGTATATTTTGAATTCCTAACTGTTTAAAACACTTATCTGACTAATTTTATCATATTTTCAAAAACATTTAGGAATGAATTTTGACGAGTTAGGGAATTTTTGACTTAAAATAGAAAAATCATGGTTAAATATAGTTGTATCACAAAGAAGTGATTACATTTTACAAATCATTTAATCAAATTTTGTTTGAAATTTTTGTTTGAATGATGAAGTTGATTAGACTTTTGAGCAGGGGTCTAATTAACACACTGATCATTGTAACTGTACTTTCTTCGTATAGTTGTTATAGTTACAAAAATTAGTATTCGTTTTTTTCAATTAATTGATTACAAACAAGAGGAGGCTGATGTAGTGACAAACCATTTCTCAGCAGTAATTAGTGATTTCGTAAAATAATACTTTCAGGTACACAACGCGCTTAAGTAAATTAAGCAATCCCTAATTTGAATTTGTAGAACATTCCCAGTCTCAATTCAAATAACATTTTAACATTGTCTATAACAGAGACAATTTAAAGTTTTAACATGTAAGCTATCGTAAACATCATTCAATTTATCATTTTAAATCGGTAAATTCACTAAATTTTTTCATAATTAATAACATCCCCAAAAATAGATAGAGAAATAACTGTAAAAACATTCCCTTAATAATAAGTTATAAAAAACCGTGAGTCCCTCCCAAGCTCACGGTTTTTTATTATTTATATAAATTTGGACGTAAATTTTTAAACACTGGGATAGACTCTCGTTGTTTGGCAACTTCATCTAAATCGATTTCACAAGTGATGTGATCAGGTTTATAACCTAATTGTGATAAGATTTCCCCATTAGGATTAATGACAATAGAATTACCTGCGTATTCTGTTTGACCATCATCACCACAACCATTACATCCAATGACATACATATCATTTTCAATAGCACGTGCTTTTAATAATGAAATCCAATGATCTAATCTTACTAATGGCCACTGAGCGACATAAAAGGCAATTTGCGCATCCATACGTGCTGGATAACGTAATAACTCAGGAAATCGTAAATCGTAACAAATAATTTGTGTGACGTTAGTACCATTCGATAAGGTGAATGGTTCAGGTACAGCGTTGCCCGCATTTAAAAAGCTAGGTTCATTCAACATAGGCACTAAGTGTACTTTATCGTAGCTGTTCAAAAGCTTTCCTTCTTTTGAAACTGCAAAAGCAGTATTATAGACGTCATTATTTTTATTATTTGAAACAGATCCAGCTATCACATCAACGTCATATTTAATTGCGAGCTTAGAGATAAATTCATAACTGCGAGATAATTGGTTATCAGATAATGCTTGAAGTTGTGGTAGGGTGTATCCGTTGTTCCACATTTCTGGTAATACGACAACATCCGTTTCTGAAGTCACATAGTTAGAAAACCATGTCGCAATTGTTTCTTCATTTAATTCTGTGTTTGCGGGTTCTACTTTAAATTGAAAAATCTCTATATTCATATTTATCGCCCCTTAAAAGCTGTTTATCTTAATATACTAAAAAATTTCTGTTAACTCAAAATAAGTACGGTTTAGAATGAATCATTTAGCAAATAAAAAACAAGGTTTGGACAATATGTATCTATGTCCAAACCTTGTGTAATTTATAAAAAACGATAAATCGCTTGTTAATTAATTATTTTCTAACTAAGAAACGCTCATTAACATCTTGGAATGCTTTTTCTCCAGCTTCATCACGGATGTTACCAAATGGCATTTGTGCAACAAGTTTCCATGTCTTAGGAATCTCGAAAGCTTCTGTAACTGCAACGTCTACAAGCGGATTATAATGTTGTAATGACGCGCCAATACCTTTTGTTCCTAATGCTGTCCAAATAGCAAATTGGTGCATTGCATTTGTTTGAGTAGACCAAATTGCAAAGTTCTCAGCATAGTTTGGCATTTGATTTTGTAATCCTTCAACAACATCTTGGTCTTCAAAGTATAGGACTGTACCATGTGAATGTTTAAAGTTATCAATTTTGTCAGCAGTTGCTTGGAATTCGCGATCAGGGCCCATAGCATTTTTAAGTTCTCTTTTAGCAATGTCCCAAAATTTATCATGATTCTCATTTAATAACAAGACGATACGTGTAGATTGTGAGTTAAATGAAGATGGTACATGTTTGATTGCATGTTCAATGATATCCTCAACTTCTCTATCAGATATAGAAATTTCTTTTTCTAAACTGTAAATAGAACGTCTTGATTCAAGTGCATTTTGAAAAGTTTCTAGTGTTGAAGCATTTTTTGTAAATAAGCCCATATGAAATATCTCCTTCAAATCAATTTATTATATATACCTAGTATAATTATTATATCTTAGTTTGTAAATAGGATTTTACATAAAATTTCAAAAGGATTAATATTTTCTTTCAAAAATCAAATTTTAATGAAAAAGTATAGTATTTTCTATATACTATACATAAATATAGTTATTTTTTTAATGGAGGTGATGATTTGAAGCGGCATATTACTCATAAGTTTGTGATTTCATCTTTTGCAATTGCTTTAAGTACGTCTTTAGTTGCACATCCGACGGAAGCAACTGAACAGCAAAATAGCGATGCAGATAAAGGTGTGCAAAATAAGCGTCAATCAGAGATGAATAATCAGTCGGGTGTATTAAATAGAGATGACGAAAATACAGATAATAATAGGCAAGATAGCGAAACGGACCGTTTTAATAAAAAGTCACTTCCTAGCAATCAAAAAGTATCTGATAGTCAAACTGATACTACTGAAGATACTGAAAAAACAAATGAAGTGAACGACGAAGTGCCATCAACAAAAGACTCAGATAAGCAAAACGAAAAAGAAGAGCAGTCAACGGAAAATCCAGATGACCAAGGTGGAAAAGAAGAAGAACAATCAACAGAAAATCAAGATAACGCCAGCAACCAAGGCGAGGGTAGCGAAGATTCCAACCAAACAGGAAATAATGATGGAGGATCAGATAGCTCCAGCAATCAGGATGGAGATAGCGAAGGTTCCAACTCCGCAGATAGTAATGACGAAGGATCAGGCAAACCGGAAAACCAAAGTGAGGAAAACGAAGATTCCAACCAAACAGGAAATAATGATGAAGGATCAGGAAAGCCCAACAACCCTAATAATCAAGGCGGAGAAAGCGAAGATTCCAACCACGCAGGTAATAGCGATGGAGGATCAGGCAAACCAGACAATCCTAATAACCAAGGCGGGGGTAGCGAAGATCCCAACAATTCAGGTAATAACAATGGAGGATCAGGCAAACCCAACAAACCTAATAACCAAGGTGGAGGAAGTGAAGATCCCAACCACTCAGGTAATAACAATGGAGGATCAGACAAACCCAACAATCCTAATAACCAAGGTGAAGAAAATGTAAAACCAGACCACCCTAATAATGGCAATGGAACTTCTGGAGAGTCAGAAAAACCTAATCATTCAGGTGGTAATGCAATAACATCAAGTAATTCAAATAAATCTAATGGTGGGACTGGTAACGCATCTAGTACAGAAACACATAACCAATCAAACGATGAACAATATATGTCAGAACAGAATCATATTAATCAAACGTCTATTAATCTAGGAACAGGAAATGAGCAAAATAAAGACACACATGAACATGAATTAATCAATCGATTTAATCAAATGACAACAGGTTCTTTTAAATATAACCCATTCGTATTAAATCAAATTAAACAATTAGGCAATAATAAGAAAAACGTTTCTGATGATGAAATTTCATCCGTTTTAAGAACACAAAATTTTGCTGATAATGCATTTTTAAATGAATTACAAAAAGGTACGAATTATTTTAAATTTCAATATTTTAATCCATTGAAATCAAGAGATTATTATAAAAATTTAGATAAACAAGTATTGGCTTTAATCACTGGTGATATCGGCTCAATGCCAGATTTGAAGAAACCTGAGAATAAAAATGCTACAGGTAAGTATGAATATCATACTAGTAGTGATGAAGAGATGACGCATACAAAAGATAAAGAGGCTAGTGATACAATTCAAGTGAAATTTGAAAGAACTTTATTTGCTTTGATCACAGCAATGCTTATTATTTTTGTTGGTGTCGTCGTTGGATACTTTGTTCGACGTAAGAATGACAAATTAAAGTAAGATATACAAAAGGGAAGTACGTATGAGATAACTCGCACGTACTTCCCTTTATATTTATATTATTAAAAATAAAAGATTGAATATGAATGATGTTGATTCTTGAAGTTCTTTTATTTTTTCGGGGCCAACAAGTACTTGTATGATGACTACGAATCCATTTTGCATCATGTGTACTAAGATAGGAACCCAAATTCTTTTGGTATATACATATAATGCAGAGAAAATGAATCCCATACCAAAATAAATTATAAAAAATGATGGATCTGCGTGTGCTGCACTAAATATAATAGAACTTACAATGGCAGCAATTAAAAATCGTATGGTTTTGTTTGAATTAATTAAATTATAGATTTCACCAAAAATAACTTTCCTAAAAACAAACTCTTCAAGTATAGGTCCTACAATCGAAATTAATATGATAAATAGTGGAATTTCTTGTGCAACTTTCATCAATCTTTCAGTATTTGGACTTGATTGAGGTGCACCAAAGACATACATATTAATCATGCCTGCGAGTACTTGATAAACCATGACCACGAAATAACCAACAAAGGCCCAACCAATAACGTAGCGTTTCTTTTCTTTTGTTTGTTGCTCTAATCGGGTAGGATTAGAAATAAAGTTATTGATAATAATTATTAATATTGCCGCTATAATAAATAATCCAACTTGTGTGTATATATTAGCAAAGACAAGTTCTTTGCTACTTAGATTGTTAAATAGGCCAGCCATGTGTAACAAAACAACACCAAATTGAGCTAAGCCATAAATAACTAATGTTAATATGGACACCCATAAACGAGACATAATGAACCTCCAAAAATTAAATGATACTTTATTTTATCGTAAAATCATGGATTGTACAAAATTAACGGGATAATGGTTTTAACTTGAAAAGTTGACCAAATTTGATTATTATAGAAAGTGCATTAGCACTCATTAACTTAAAGTGCTAATATTTAAACTTTTGAGGAGGAACGAAAAATGTTAAAGCCATTAGGTAACCGAGTAATTATTCAAAAAACAGAGCAAGAGCAAACAACAAAAAGTGGTATCGTATTAACTGATAGCGCTAAAGAGAAATCCAACGAAGGTACGATAATTGCAGTAGGTGCAGGACGTATTTTAAAAGATGGTTCTCGTGTTGCTCCTGAAGTAAGTGAAGGCGACAAAGTAGTGTTCCAACAATATGCTGGAACTGAAGTGAAACGTGGAGACGAAACATATTTAATCGTCAATGAAGATGATATCTTAGCAATCATTGAATCTTAATATATAAAAAGCAATTTTAAAATAATAAAGATTATCATAGAAACAACATGGAGGTATATAAAATATGGCGAAAGATTTAAAATTCTCTGAAGATGCACGTCAATCAATGTTAAGAGGCGTAGATAAATTAGCAAACGCCGTTAAAGTTACAATCGGACCTAAAGGACGTAATGTTGTATTAGATAAAGAATATACATCACCTCTTATCACTAATGATGGTGTCACTATTGCAAAAGAAATTGAATTAGAAGATCCTTATGAAAATATGGGTGCGAAACTCGTTCAAGAAGTAGCAAATAAAACAAATGAAATTGCTGGTGACGGTACGACAACAGCAACAGTATTAGCACAAGCTATGATTCAAGAAGGTTTAAAAAACGTAACAAGTGGTGCAAACCCTGTTGGTTTAAGACAAGGTATTGATAAAGCTGTTGAAGTAGCAATTGAAGCATTACATGAAATCTCACAAAATGTAGATAACAAAAATGAAATTGCACAAGTTGGTTCTATTTCAGCTGCAGATGAAGAAATTGGTAAATACATTTCTGAAGCAATGGAAAAAGTAGGTAACGACGGCGTTATTACTATTGAAGAATCTAGTGGTTTTAACACAGAATTAGAAGTAGTAGAAGGTATGCAATTTGACCGTGGTTATCAATCACCATATATGGTGACTGACTCCGATAAAATGGTTGCAGATCTTGAAAGACCGTATATTTTAATTACGGACAAAAAGATCTCTTCATTCCAAGATATCTTACCGTTATTAGAACAAGTCGTTCAATCAAATCGTCCAATCTTAATTGTAGCTGATGATGTTGAAGGCGATGCACTAACAAATATCGTACTTAACCGTATGCGTGGAACATTTACTGCAGTTGCAGTGAAAGCACCAGGATTCGGTGACCGTCGTAAAGCGATGTTAGAAGATTTAGCTATCTTAACAGGTGCACAAGTAATTACAGATGACTTAGGTTTAGAATTAAAAGAAGCTACTATGGATATGTTAGGTACTGCAAATAAAGCTGAAATTACGAAAGACAACACAACAGTTGTTGATGGTGATGGCGATCAAAACAGTATCGATGCACGTGTAAGCCAAATTAAAGCTCAAATTGAAGAAACTGATTCTGAATTTGACAAAGAAAAATTACAAGAACGCTTAGCGAAATTAGCAGGCGGTGTTGCAGTAATTAAAGTTGGTGCAGCAAGTGAAACTGAATTAAAAGAACGCAAATTACGTATTGAAGATGCATTAAACTCTACAAGAGCTGCAGTTGAAGAAGGTATTGTAGCTGGTGGTGGTACTGCATTTATGAATATTTATGAAAAAGTTGCCCAAATTGAAGCAGAAGGTGACATAGCTACTGGTATTAATATTGTCTTAAAGGCTTTAGAAGCACCAGTTCGTCAAATTGCTGAAAATGCGGGTCTAGAAGGTTCCATTATTGTTGAAAGACTTAAAAATGCCGATATAGGTGTTGGATTTAATGCTGCAACAAATGAATGGGTCAATATGTTAGAAGCAGGTATTGTTGATCCAACGAAAGTGACACGTTCATCACTTCAACATGCCGCTAGTGTTGCTGCAATGTTCCTAACTACAGAAGCAGTTGTTGCTAATATTCCAGAAGAAAGTAATAACGATGCACAAGCAGGTATGGGCGGCATGCCAGGTATGATGTAAATTGACCATTGAACGATGATATGATGGTAAATTGAATATAAAATGGTCATACTGTGTTCGTAGAAATTTTTAAATAAATTATTTGAGACGTTTTCCATTAGGTTGCCATACCTTTTGGAAAGCGTCTTTTTAGTACTATCTTTATGCCAAGTTCGTAGTATTGTATAAAATATGTGACATAAGCATTCATATATTTCTCTAATATTACACTGTTTGCTATAAGGATGATGAAGCGCATATGTCTGTGTTTTATTGAGTAGTATCTGATAGGAAATATATAATGATTGCATCGTTGTATAATATTTTTAGACCTGTTTATCATTTGAACCAAACAATTAAATTTTTTGGCTTTTTATGAGTAGTATATTTTTGGAAAGCATCTTTAGAGTGGTTTTAAGAAATGTAAATAAAGGTTCAAAATTGATTTCTATAAAAGTTAAGTATTGTGAATACTGAAATAAATATTAAATGTGAAATTAACACTGTTATTTAATTTGAAAATATTATTTGTTGTATATAACCAAATGTTCATTATAATAAGATAGCACGATTGAAAATAAATTAAGCATTTGTTATTGAGTAGCAATAGCATATTAGAATACTAAACTTTTAGAATGAGTGATTATAATGAGTGGTAAACAAGCATTAATATTAGGCAGTGGAAGTCACTATGGTATAGCTTTTCATCTTAGCGTACTTAGAGGTCTTCAAGAAGAAGGCATTAACTTAAATAATTCTGATTATATTGTAGGTACTTCAGCTGGATCACAAGTTAGTACAACTATATCTTCTGATTTAGATTGGGAAATCATATGGAACGAACAAATCATAAAGGAAGTGAATGAAGTCACACCAATTTCTGATGAAGATATGAAGCAGTTTTTTGAAGTATTTGAAAGCATACCAAATGAAGCACAGTCCATTAAAAAATGGATAGATGAGATGGGAAAAATTTCTCAAAATACACCTAAAATCATTTTAATAGAAGATCGTAAAAAGATGATAAGAGAACGATTTGGAAGTATATCCCTAAAATGGAATGACAAACTGAACATTGTAGCGACTGAGTTAGAAACTTCTGAAAGAATAGTGTTTAATAAAGACTCAGGAGTTGAACTTATTGATGCTTTAATGGCTAGCTCTGCTTTACAAGGTGTTTGGCAGCCAATACCTATAAATGAATTTCATTATTATGATGGGGGCTCTTATTCGATGGAAAACCCAGATGTTATTTCGGATGCTAAAAAAATGATAGTATTTACAACTAACTTACCTATTCCAGTTCCATATGAGTTAGATTATTTAGTAGAGAAATTGAAAAAGGAAGGCAAGCGTGTATTTGTTGTAAAACCTGATAATACAGTTATAGACATTTTAAAAGACTATGGATTTAATACAATGAATTCGGATTTAAGAGAATCAGTTGCGCACGCAGCATTAAAACAAGGACGCAGTATTGCTGGAAAAGTTAAGGCATTTTTAAATTAATCATTATACGATGAGCATATGCTGATGCTAACTTTTAAATATGATATATGAATTAAAGAAGCTTACCAAGATGTTTACACTTTTGGGAAGTTTTTTCAGTTCAAATAAGGATTAACCGCTATTTTAGATAAACATAATACAGTTAATCTAAATGTTTAACTAAATTAAACCATTGCATACCACCGTGTTGAGATTCAGAAACGCCGTGATTTATATAGCCGTATTGTTCATAGAAAGAAATTAAAGAAGCTTTACAAGTTAATGTTATACCTTGGCGTTCTTGTTCTATTGCAAGGTGTTCTAGATGGTTTAATAATTTTCCTGCAAGACCTTGTTTTCGATAATTTTCAGCTACAACTAACCCTAAAATAGCAATATAGCCTCCATGGATTGCATTTTTAATACTTTCATCAAATAAATCATCAGTAATAAAAGGTTGATTGATAACTGGCCCATTAATGTAGCCTGCAATATCACCATGATAGTCTGCTACAATAAATGTATCTTTGATAAAATTAATTCTATTAATAAGTGCTTCCTTTGAAGCGGCTTCTTCAGGTGAAAAGCCATGATTTTCAATTTTTAAAATAGTGTTTAGGTCACTCATTGCCACATTTCTAAAATGATACATTAGTTATTCCTCACATTTATTATAAATTTTTGAAATTAAAAATAGTTTAGCTCTTTAACTATCTATCGTCAAGATTTCTTAAAGTAGCATAAAACTTTGTTTATATACTAATTATTTAAGGATAATTAGGCTTGTGATTCATATTAAAAAAATGAAATTTCAATATATAGATATGTAAATAGATTTATATTATGAATAATTTTTAAACCTTATGGGTAGAGTAAGTAGGTATAATTAGTAACGGTTCTTATACAAGCGTGTTAAGTTTCTAATTTTTTTATAAGAAAGGGAGCTAAATTATGACAAAACCAACAGTATATGAGGTTATTGATACGGGAGTAAATTATCTATTATCAGGTTATGATAACTGGAGTAATGAACAAGTGTTAGATGATAAAATCGATGCTTTTCCTAATACAATTCATTGGCAATATGGGCATGTACTAACAATTTTTGAAAGTGCATTGTCATTATGCGAACAAAATGAAATTGATATTGCTAGATATACAAACTTATTTGGATATGGTTCTTCTCCTGAAAAATGGGGCGATAGCGATGTGCCTTCAGTTGATGAAATATTTAAACACATTAGAACTTTACCTGATCGCGCTCGAAAACTTACAGATGAACAGCTTGAACAAGAGCTTACTGAAACCATCGCAGGCTGTAGTACATTAAATGAATTATTAGTGCTTAATGCGATTCATATTCCATTACATGCTGGAAAAATAGAAGAAATGTCGCGTGTACTTAAACAACAACAATAATAAAATGGAGCGTGTCTTGGGTGACATGCTCCATTTTTGTAAATGTATTTATTTTTGTAAATCTGCAATTGCTTTTGCAATAGAATCAAATACATGTGGTATATCGTCTTTTTCAACGCAACTAAATGCAATTCTAATATCAGTATCATTAAGTGCTATGATGCCGATAGAATAGTTGTTAATAAGGTGGAGACGTAATTGTTCAGGGTCTACATCATAAACTTTTAAAGCCATGAAATAGCCAGAATTAAAGTCATACGCTTTCCAATATGACGCATATTGTGGATCATATACCACTGTTTTCGTTACTTCATATCTTGCTTGTAACGTATCAATGTTTTCTTGAATCTCTTTTTCAAAAGTATCAGCATGTTCTAACACATACTTAACAGCACTTTGTGACGGCATCGGTCCGCTTGAAATATTACTTCTGATAAGCCCTTTAACTTTTGCTTCTAACACTTGTTTTGTTGTTTCATTGGATACACCAAAGCTTATAAAACCTACACGTAATCCCCAAGCGAAGAACTCTTTTGTTGCACCATCTAATCTGATTGGTAATAAATTATCTAAATGTAAGTTTGTTAAGGCAGTAAAAAGTGATTGTGTATAAACATCTTCATAGAATAAACCATAATACGCATCATCTACTAAGGCAATGACATTCGTACCGCGTTCTGCTAACGCTCGAATTGCTTCAACAATTGTTTTTACTTCATCTTTTGTAGGTGTATAACCTGTTGGATTATTTGGATAATTTAGAATTAACATCACTTTATCTTTTGTATAATTTTCTAAAGTTGCAATTAAATTTTCTGTAGTAAAGTGTCCAGATTCATCAAAAATATCATAAGTTTCGATATCTGCACTATGTCTTGTGCTATAAACTAATTTATAATTTCCCCAATTGTGCGTAGGCAATAAGATCGTATCACCACTATCTACAAACATATCCGCAACTAGTGATAAGCCATGAGTTAGTGCGTTTGTAAGTATAGGTCTTGTCATATCAGTTGCACTTAAATCTGGGTTTTCTTTAAGCATTTTCTGTTGCCATAAATCACGAAGAGATTCTATACCTTGTGGTGGGGCATATGGAAAAATTTCATCTGGTTCTAAATTCGTAAAAACGTCATTTAGTGTATTAGCATACATCTTGCTATCTTTATAAGTTGCCATACCGATTGTAGCGTTATACTTCGTAGATTTTGCTTCTGCAGATTGGGATAAAATACCTTTTGGATAATACATTAATTTACCTAAGTCTGATAACATATCTGCAATTTCAGGATTTGATTTAGATAATTGTTCATTTAAATCTAAAGCTAAAGGATTCATATGTGGGTCAACCTCTCTTTTACTTTTTCAATGATATCTATATATTATCTTGAAATAGCTTAAAATTAAAGCTTAGTGGCTATATTAAATGAAATTTTGAAAAATCTACACTTTTATACGAACACACGTTCTGTTTTATGTTAGAATGTGGATAGGCCATCGAATTCCTACATGGTACTTTTTTCTGTGGGAGGTGTAATATGATCTCGTGGTGGCAAGAAATGATGATAACATTGTTAACAGGTAGCTTACTTGTTGTTTTTCGTGTTTGGTTAGAAAATAAATGGAAAGACAAATAGGTGGCCTTACACAAAAAACCCCAAGTCTGTTGGCCCAGACTTGGGGTTGTGTAATATAATCCGTGGATACATTTACAATTTTATCATCCAAGACGAAATACTGCAATCAATTTATTTTACAGTTAATATAACTTATAATCAAAAAAATAAAAGTCTTAATTATAGGTATTTAGTAATTATTGCTAAAGTTTGATACAATAACAATGTTTGAGGTGAAGAGATGAAACATTTAACAAAGATATTTGTAATTATTGCAATCGTCTTGTTCATCGTTGGTTATTATTTACAAGCAACTGGACAAGAAAATTCTGGCATCAAATTACTTATAGCAGCAATTATGTTTATGATTTGTGCTTTTATTAATAGAAGCAATAATAGACGTAAAAAGAAAAATCAAAAATAAAGTCAAAATAACTATAGTTAGGGTGAAGCTAAGTCGAACTGAGTGAAGCCCTGAGTATAGTTTTTTAATTTCAAAGGGGATATAACTAAATATTTGCTAGGTACAAGAGTGAAAATATTAAAATGTATGCAATTAATTATAAATTAGGGCTTTACAAGTGTGTATATATTGTATATATTGTGTATATACAGTTGTAGGGGAGGACGTCCATGAAAATACTTTTGAAAAATAGTAGTGAGCGACCTATTTATGAACAAATTAAGCAACAAATTAAAGAAAACATTTTAAAAGGCTATGTTGCACCAGGTGAACATTTACCGTCTATGAGAGAGTTAGCGCATGATTTAAGTGTCAGTGTGATAACAACAAAGCGTGCTTATGAAGATTTAGAAAAAGACGGCTTTGTTTATACACTTAGAGGAAAAGGTACCTATGTAAAAGAGCAAGATAGTTCGATTTTAAAAGAAAAACAATTTATTGTTATTGAGTCATTAGCTAAATCAATGAGTAAGGAAGCAAAGACAATAGGCATGTCTTTATCTGAATTACAAGAAATCGTTGAACTGATTTTTGAGGAGGGCGAAGAATGAACGTGATAGAATTGGATGCTGTTAATTACCAAGATAAAGAATTCAAACTCAAAGACGTTTCTTTTCGAGTTCCTCAAGGATTTGTTACTGGATTCATTGGTGCAAATGGTGTGGGCAAGACAACAATTATTAGATTGATTATGGATCTTTTAGAGCCCAATGAAGGTGAAATTCGATTATTTAATAAAAGAATGGATCATCATGCTGTAGAAATAAAAAATAAAATTGGTTTTATTTATTCAGAATTATATTTAAATGATAAGTGGACTGTTAAAAAAATCGAGTCTTACATTGCGCCTTTTTACAAAAATTGGGATTATGCACGCTTTGCGTTTTTCCTTAAAAAATTCGATTTACCTTTAGACAAACGGATTAAAAGTTTTTCAACAGGTATGAAAATGAAACTATCCATAGCGATAGCATTTAGTCATCATGCAGAATTGTTTATTCTTGATGAACCAACCTCTGGTCTTGATCCTATTGTTAGAAATGAAGTATTAGAAGTAATTCAAGAAGAATTGATTGATGAAAATAAATCTGTTTTTATTTCTACACATATCATTTCAGATTTGGAAAAAATAGCTGACTATTTGGTATATCTTAAAGATGGAGAAATCATTTTAAATCAATTTTTAGATGACATTTTAACCCAATATCAAATTGTTAAAGGTGATCCAAAACAATTAGATAATGAATTAATAGGTTTAACACATTATATTGAATATAATCATACGGGTTTTACAGCACTAACGACACATGCTAATGTGTTTAAAGAATTATTTGGAAGTGATGTTGCAATAACGAATCCAACAATTGAAGAACTAATGGTTTACCTCGAAAAAGGGCAACCCAAGTATAAACAGTATAATGATGGAATTATATAGTGGGGAGGCCATTAGATGAAACGTTTACTGATTAGAAATATTAAACTACGTAAATGGACTATCGTTATTTATGCCCTATTGCTATTGATATCTCCATTACAATTAGTAATTGAAAATCATTCATTGCTTACAAGAATACTTTATTCTTTAGTTGCTATGATTTTACTATTTGTTTCTGTTCTTGATTCAGGACATGTTTTCCGACTAAATAGTAAGCTAGGTCACTCAAAAGCTTATGATTTTTTTGGTAGTTTGCCTGTATCTAAAAAAGAGATGTTTAATGCAAACTATGTAACTTTATTATTATTTACGTTAATTGGAGCTGGAATATTATCGCTATACAATATTCCTAATTCGAATTTTGCTGCAAGTGGTATTAGTATTGATATTACTTTACCTTATTCATATATCGCAATTAACTTTTTTGCGATACCTATCGCATTTAAAAAATATAGTGAACAAAAATCAGAAAATATGTCTTATTTAATGTATTTATTGATTATGTTACTCATTATACCAATTGTTTCAATGCTTATTACATTGGCAGTGTTACTTATATTCAACATTAAGTTAACTACAATTGATTATTTTGAACCAGTTTTTAATTATGGCTTTTTAGGCTTAAGTATTATTTTTCTAATAACTAATTACTTTATACAGTATAAAAAAGTAAATTAACTTTAAAAGGAGGCGCATTTATGCAATTAAAGAATATAACGAAAACATATGGTAACAATAATGTGCTTGATCATATTGATTTTGATTTTGGTCAGAGTCAGATTGTTGGTTTGATTGGTAAAAATGGTGTCGGAAAGACAACATTAATGAAAGTCATGAATGGAAACATAATTAATTATAAGGGTGACGTCAAACTAGGTAACAAACAAAATGTTGGTTACTTAATTGAACATCCTAAATTATATGATAATAAAACAGGTTTATTTAATTTGAAACTTTTTGCTAATGTACTTGGTGATGGTTTTGATAAAAAATATGCTGATCAAATTATTGACGCATTTGGTATGAGACCATATGTTAAAAAGAAAGTTAAAAAATACTCCATGGGTATGAAACAAAAATTGGCTATCGCTGTTTCATTAATGAATAAACCAAAGTATTTAATACTAGATGAACCGACGAATGGTATGGATCCTGATGGTTCAATAGATGTGCTTAAAACAATACAATCATTGGTTAAAGAATTAGATATGAAAATTTTAATTTCTAGTCATAAACTCGAAGATATTGAATTGATTTGTGATAGAGCAGTATTTTTACGTGATGGTAAATTTGTGCAAGATGTAAATATGAAAGAGGGCACGCCATCTGATTCCACGGTCATTATATTCGAAAAAGATGACTTCGAAGATGGATTAGCTTTCTTGAAAGCACAATATAATGTTATACAAACACAAGAAGCTAGCGGTGAAGTGATTATTAATGCTCAACGCAGTTATAAAGATGTATTAAAAGGTTTAGCAAGTAAATCCGTTTTCCCTAAATTTATTGAAACACGTAAGAGTTCGTTACGTGATACTTACTTCAATATTAATCAGAAAGGTGGCCAATAATGAATAGTTTACAACTCGTAAAATATGATATGTATAGTATTTTTAAAAGTCCTTTAACTTATTTAGCATTACTTTTAACAATTTTACCATTGATTGGTTTCACAATATTGTTTGTTCAACAATCAGATGAAATGAATGGTAATACCTTACTTTCAATCGGTAGTTGGTTCTTTTCCATTATGGGCTTACTATTTGTAATAAAAACAATTACACGTGATATTTCACAAGGTACAATTCAGCTTTACATGAACAAAACATCAAGTCGTATTGGTTATGTAGTAGCTAAAGTGATTTCTGTCATATTGATTGCAGTACTTATTACAGCGATTCTTGTGGCTTTTGTGCTTATCGTACAGGGTGTCGTTGACGGTAAGAATATTACAACGAATAAAGCATTTGAATTACTTTGGTTCTTCTTAATGTTCCATTTGTTCTTTGGTTTATTACTTTATCTATTTTCACTAATTGTGCCGAAGACAGCACTTATTTTCACATTAGGGATATTCTTAGTATTAATTGTTCCTTTCGCAGAACCGTTTTTACCAATGATTCCTAAGATTGGTGATAATATTCAAGATTCATTAAAATATATACCATTTAGCTACTTAACTTCAAAAACAACTTCTGGTGATTATACATTTACAAATTGGCAATGGTTTATTACATCAGCTTCAATTGTCATCTTATTTATCGTAAATATATTCTACGCTTCTAAGAAAGACATTTAAAAACATTACCAGTATGTAAGTCAAAATAGAAAAAAGACGTATGAATTTGCAGTTAGTCAAGGCATCATTCATACGTCTTTTTATTATTTAATGATTAATTTATCTAGTATGGAATCATATACATACGTCCAAAGTTGAGAGTCTGTTTTATAACGGTTTGTCATAATCTTATGTGCTTCAGCAGATTTATCCTCAAAGGTAGGATCATCTTTTGAAGGTACATTTGAACGTGTATCTTCTACAAAATGTTGAACTTGTCTAGCACGAGGACCCCAAACTGTTTCTTGTTCAAAGTTATCATTAAGGAATACAAAAATTGGAATTGAACGTGCAGTACCATTTGTTAAATATTGATCAATTAAATCAGTGTCTTCATCACGATGGAAAACACGAACTTCTAAATTCAAAGCTTCGCTAATATGTTTTAAAATAGGCACATTCATCATGGCGTCACCACACCAATCTTCCGTGATAACTAATACTTTTGAATAATTTAATGATTTAATTTTTCCAATACGATCATCATTTTCTGGTAAAGAGAAAGAATTGTAGATTGATAAGATATTCTCTTTGTTTTCAGTCATTGCCTCGATATATTGATCAAGTGGTTGACTGTTTTTGAAATAAGTTTCTAAACTTGTCATAATATTTCCCCCTTTAACTTATTAGATATTATTATATCAATTATTTTATATGAAAGAAAATTTTAAATACTTTGAAAAGTTATACTTTTTACGACATTCTTTTATGATGAAAGAGACTATGGTGTATGCTATATTGATTAAGTAAATGGAGTTGAAGGAAAGTGAGTTTTCATAAAATAAATAAATGGCTTCTATGGAGCTTATTTATGTTAATGGGCATCGCTACATTACTAATTGTAAGTTACATAAAAAATGAACATTCTACAGATTTATCACGTATTACCATCGATGGTAAGCAATTAAATTCAAAAATTGATCAAGATCAATTTATAGAAGATGACGACATTCATTTGAAAAATCATAATTTGTATACCAAGGACAATCAATCAGATTTAGTGTTTAAAGTGAATAAAGTTAATTCAAAGATAAAAGGTATGACATTAATAAATAAGACTGAGATTGATACAAATTTTGGTGGTAAAATTGAAGGTGATATTCAAGATGTAGTACGCCATTTAGGTAGTAATTATAAACAAAAGAAATTACGTAAGGCCTATCGTTTAATGACTTATTATGATAAAGATAACCACATAAAGTTATCTATCATTTATAAACATGATAAAATAAAAAAGATTGAAGTTTACACAAAATAATTATTAGAGAATGGTAATTTTATTGAATAATTGCCATTCTTTAACGTTACATAATTTGAGAAATAGACATTAGAATTTGAATGGTGGTAGATATTTTGGATAAAATCACTTTTTTAAATGAGCTTGAACAAGAGCTTGATAATTTGCCTAGATCTGAACGAGATAAAGTGATGTATGAATATGAGCAATATTTTTTTGAACAAGAAAGTGAAGGAAAAAATGAATATCAAATTATTGGTGCTTTGCCACCACCTAAAAAAATAGGTAAAGAAATAAATGCGAGAAGTGCGATTGTATCTGCTGAATACCGGACAAATGCCAGGACAATTTTAAGAGCGATCATGGCTTCATTAGGCATGGGCATTTTATCATTAGTCATTATTCTGATTCCAATGATATTTATTGCTATATTTATGTTGATATTTCTGTTTGTGGCATTGATATTGGCAATGAGTCCTTTAATTCTTGTAGTTCATGGGTTGTATAATGGTATGGTGAGCCTTGCCATTAGTAATTACTTATTTGCATTTTCCTTTAGTGGTTTAGGGATTGTCTTGTTTGTAAGTATTGCAAAGTTGGCAGAATTGGTGTATCGATTAATATTAAAATATCTACGTTGGAATATCAGAACGATTAAAGGAAGTGCAGAAGAATGAAGAAATTATTTTTGAGTGGATTGAGTTTGTTCATTATCTGTTTTCTTCTAGGTTGTATAACGTGGTTTGGTTTTGAAAAGCAAAATAATAAGAATAATACGATAGACAAAACGATTACAGATAAATCCATTGATTCTTTAAATGTAAAAGGCCGGACAACTAAAATTAATATTACAAAAGGTGACAAATTCACAGTATATTATAAAGGACAAAACAAAGTTGATATAAAGCAAGAAAATAATAAGTTAAGTATTCAAGAAACAGATAAAAAAGTCGATAAATATGGATTGAATTTTAATCCATTTAGAAAAATTAACGGTGAAATGAATATCACAGTACCAAGTGGGAAAATGGATGATTTATATGTTTCTAATGAAATAAATAACGTGAATATTAAAAATTTAGATATCGAAAATGCGAAGTTTGCAATGCCAGAAACTGGTGCAGCACGTGTTAATATTCAAAATACCTCAATGAAAAAGTTATTTTATAGAGGTTTAAAATCAACTGTTTATTTTAATGATAGTGAAGTATTGAATGCTGATATAAAAACAAAACGTGCCAGTATCATTGGTAAGCAATCCCTAATTAAAGATGCAGTATTATCTGCGAAACATGGTAATATTGATTTAAGTAATATGGCTATTGACTCTGCTTTTAAAGCGTCAACACAACAGGGAGATATTAAGATGTCATATAATCAAGCACCCGATAATACTTTATTGAAATTAAATCCTGAAAAGGGCAAGGCTAACGTTAATAACAAAAGTTTTGTTAATGATAAGGTAGGTTCTGGTAAGCATATACTAGAGTTCTATACATTAAATGGTGATATTTATATAAATTAAATGAATGAGTGGGATAGAAATCAAAGTTTTTGTTAGATTTCTATCCTACTTTTTTTGATATCAATAGGTTGCAAAGGTTAAATCAGTATCAATTTGGCCTGTTAGTTCGTTTATTTTTAAAGCGTCTCCGTTTAACCATTTTTGAAAGTCAATTTCTACAGGTGCTTTATTTTCACCTAAGGTCATGTATGCTGTTAGAGATTGTGGTTCATACATACTTGTGTGTATGGTACCAGACCAACTTCTAAATAATTTACTATAAATTTCAAATTCAGGGTTATTAAAAAGTTTGAAAGCATCGTTTTTATCTAATTGTGTTGGTGTTTGGTTAATTAATCTATCTAAACGGTCTATTGATTCTTTTGTATAATTTCTATTTTCATGCGTTAATAATTTAAAGTGATTTGTACAAGTGTGATCATAGCGGACATCAATGGAACGTGGTGTAACTTCAATGATTGCATGATTTAAATATTTATCCATGACAATATAGCTAAATGAACTTCTATGCGGTATTTCTTTTAATAATTTAATAGCGTCTGTCACATCTTTGCAATACTGTAATATCAGTCTGCCAATCATATAACATACAAAGCCATCTCCTGGATGTTTACGATGCATAAAATTATATCCCATTGCTAATCCAGCTTCATTCATACCATCCATTCTACCCGTGATACGAGATGTTGGCCCAATTTGAGCTAAACCACCGTCATTGGGTTGAAATAATAAATAACGGCCATCATATGTTGCTGGGTGATAATCATAATTTCGCACCATATAATCGTTACCTAAATAGACAGTGCAACCGCTATTTTTCAAGGGTGTAAAGCGGTAATGCGCAAAATTTAAAATCATTTGACGTGTAGGTAAATTAAGCACTTCTTGCATGCCTCTAATTTCTTCCCATATTTGAGGTGCATAAGTTTGAAAAATATCATAAGTCTCTTTGATGTGAATATCAAAGCGTGGCATGCGTTTTTTCCATTCTTGTTCTCTATTTTTTAACAGTGGTGTATGTTGCATCCATTGTGCAGTTTGTATACCTAGGTCATAGTGTGAACCTCGATGTGTTAAAATATCTGATTTTACTTTTTGCATTTTAAAATCTCCTATGTCTAAAGTGTAGTCTTACAAAATTGTAATTTTAATGTAACGTAGTGTTAATTGCATTACAGGGTACTAGACCTTATCATTAAGAATAACAACGACGACTGATTAAGGAATTATACTTTTAATGAGGTGATTGTTAATGGCGAACTATTACGATGCTATTAGAGATGCAGTATCTAGTTGGTTTAAATAAATAACATTACGATGCGCGTGAGTCTGATATACTTGGCTCACGCTTTTTTGTTGAATTCTTATTCAATGTTAGTGTCATTGAGCGAGTCTATCTATAAAAAATAGTCATCAGAACATTGATGAATTTAATTTCATAGTTAAACCGATTAACACGTTTTATTTTATTATTTTTTTAATTGTCAATAAACGTAATGCGCATGTTTATCCTCTTAATTAAAGTAGTGAAGTCTTTAGTAGATAAAGCAATTTTATTTTGTTGAAGCATTACTACAATAATATCATAAAATTACTATCTTCATATGTAGATTTATATTAGTGAAAAGAGGGTATATATTTATTGATATAAACAAATATGCTATCATTAAGCATAGTGATGTTAATAATTTATTGAGGTGAAATAGAATGTGGAATTTTATTAAAGGTTTATTTAAATTTGTATTCGGTACAATCTTAACTGTATCATTAGCAGCAGGCATTGGTGCAGTTGTATTTGCTTATATTTTCAAAAAAGACTTTGAAGATATCGAAAGCAAAACAAAAGAAATTATTTCAGATATCGAATCTAATAATTAATTAGTTGAAAAAGGAATAAGTTTTCACTTTAAACTGTCGATAATATGATCGACAGTTTTTTTATGTTATTAGCATTACCTTTATGCCACATAACGTACTTTAGCATGTTTAAACATGGATGAATAACTAATCGTCTATTTTGATTTTGGTAATGTCAAAAAGAGATAATTTTATAGTGTCTGAATTTTTTAACAGGTATCCTTCTAAAAACATTTGTATCATATCTATGTTTTTAATCTTAACCGTTATATTTTCTAGCCAGCCGTCTTTATAATATTCAATGTGCACAAAATGATCTGAATGTAACGCTTGATGGAGTTGTAAATTGAGTTCATTTAGTTGGTCATCTGATAATATTGGGCGATCAATTTTATTTTGATCAATCAAGTATTGCTGAATGCTTTCGAATTGTTCAGGTAATGTAGCAAATGGCGCCCATTTAACCATGCCACGTCCTTGTGGTATGTTCGGGTTCAGCTGATCTCTAGGTATTTTTCTATAGTCTGTTTCTTTATTTGTATAGTCATTCACTTATTATCACTCCAATCAGTATATATCTATTATACGAACATACGTTCTATTTTTCAAGAGGTTAAATCATTATATTGTCTTTTGTCCAAAATCTTTATTAAAATATAAGTATAATAATATGGAGGGGTTTACATGACGACAACAGGTTATATTGGAACATATACAAAAAAAGAAGGTAAAGGAGTTTACCGTTTCCAACTAGATGAAGAAACTGGCAAGATAACTGAAGTTAAAACAGGTTATGAACTAGAAGCATCAACATATGTAAATCAACATAATCAATTTTTATATGCTGTAACCAAAGAGGGCGATGATTGTGGCATTGCTAGTTTGAAAATTGAAGCAGATGGTACTTTAAATCTAATAAATAAATGTTTAGCGTCAACTTCTGGTAATGGGTGCTATGTGTCTGCATCACCGGATGGTAAATATATTTTTGAGGCAATTTATGGTGCTGGTTTAGCAAGAATTTATGAAGCAAATCCAGAAACAGGAGAAATTGTTCGTCTAATACAAGAACTGGCGCATGATTATCCAACTGGCCCTTCTGAAAGACAAGAGCAACCACACGTCCATTATCTGAACACAACACCGGATGAAAAATATGTTGTGGCAATGGATCTAGGTACAGATAAAGTGATTACTTACGAATATGGCGACGATGGTTTGAAAGTGTATGACACGATAGATTTTGAGCCTGGAGATGGCCCAAGACATATCACGTTCCATGAAAATGGGAGATATGCTTATTTGGTACATGAGTTATCAAATATTGTAAGTACATTAAAATATGAGAATGGTCATTTTACTGAAATCGAGAGACACCTAACAATTCCAGAAAACTTTGATGGTGATACTAAATTGGCAGCAGTAAGAATATCACACGACCAACAATTCTTATATATAAGTAATCGTGGTCATGATAGTCTTGCTATATTTAAAGTAGGAGACGAGGGTGCAACGATTTCATTAGTTGATATTGTTAAAAGTGGTGGAGAATTTCCACGTGATTTCAATATAACTGAATCAGATGATTATTTAGTTTGTGCACACCAAGAAGGCGATTATGCTTTGAC
This sequence comes from Staphylococcus sp. GSSP0090, assembly GCF_013391405.1. Classification (GTDB taxonomy): domain Bacteria; phylum Bacillota; class Bacilli; order Staphylococcales; family Staphylococcaceae; genus Staphylococcus. Next base: position 61,201 of record NZ_JACBFD010000008.1, on the reverse strand, counting down.
TGTTTTTAAACGTGATAAAGTTACAGGTAACATAGAAATCGTTGATAATCATGAAACGGCACCAGAAGGTGTTTGTGTACAGTTTCTAAAGTAATATATTTTACATTTTTATTAAGAATGGTGTTATCACGTAGTTAACAAATAGTAAACTAACATGATAAATACAAAGCCCGATAGCTACTATGAATAGCTACCGGGCTCTTTTTAGTGTATTGACAATACTGTCGCCAATCGTTAGAAACGATGATTTAACTGGTCATTAGAATAGGCATAGATAATCTTAACTATCTTTTAATCAAGACTAAAAAATAAAAACGATTAGTTATTGAAAAACGTTTTAATATATTTAAATTTTCCTTTATAGGGTGGGAAGAGTAAGCTTGACTCTAAACGCGTTGATTTAAATATATAAGACTTATCATGACTGAACGTGTCGAAACTATATTTGCCATGGTATTGACCAATACCTGAAGCACCAACACCACCGAATGGTAAATTTGGATTTGCTAATTGCATCAAGGTATCGTTGATGGCACCGCCACCAAAAGAAATTTCATTTAAAACGCGTTCTGTTGCGTTTTCATCTTCACTGAATAAATATAGACTGAGTGGTTTGGGTTTCGTATGAATTAAATCAATGGCTTCATCAAAGTCATCATAAGTAATAATTGGTAGTATGGGCCCAAATATTTCATCTTCCATAATTTTATCATTAAAAGTAATGTCATCTAATATCGTTGGCCCAATAAATTTTGTAGATGAATCAGAGTGACCACCAAAAACAATTTCTGATTGATGAACGCCTAATAAATGGTTTAAGCGATCGAAATGTGTTTGATTAACGATACGACCAAAATCAGGACTTGCTTGTATGTCTTTACCATAAAATTCAGTTACTGTATTTTTTAAAGCTTTGATTAAATCTTCTTTAACTTTACGGTTTACAAGAATATAATCTGGTGCAACACAGGTTTGACCAGCATTAGTGAATTTGCCGAAACTGATTCGTTCACTCGCTACTTTGATATTTGCAGTTTCATCGACAATGACAGGTGATTTACCACCTAACTCTAAAGTGACAGGTGTTAAATTCGTACTGGCTGCTTGATACACAATTCTACCGACACGTTCACTTCCTGTGAAAAAGATATAATCAAAAGGTAAATGTATCAATGATTGAGTTGTATCTGCGCCACCTTGACAAATACTAATGTATTCAGGAGGAAAGACATCTTCAATTATATTTTTTACAACATCTGACACATGCGGTGTGAACTCAGAAGGCTTGAGTATAACTGTATTACCCGCAGCAATAGCACCAATAAGTGGTTCAATAAGTAATTGGAATGGGTAATTAAATGGACCGATAATTAAAACTGTTCCGTAAGGTTCCTTTACGATATAACTTTTAGTAGGGAACATATAAAGAGGGGTGTTAACCTGTTTCTTTTTCGCCCAATTTTTAAGTTCTTTGCGAGCAATTTTAATGTTTTTTAAAGTAAAACCAATTTCCGTTGCATATGCTTCTACTTTATTTTTACCTAAATCTTCTTGGAAAGCATTCAGTAATGCATCTTCGTGGTTTTTAATACTTTTACTCAAGAGTTTTAATTGTTTTTTTCTAAATTTAAGGTCTTTGGTGACATGTGTATTAAAATATTGTTTACTATTGTGGAAAGTTTGTTCAATTGAATTCAAATATATGCCTCCTAATACGAATGAAAGTTCAATATGCATAGATTGATAAAAAACTGGAACATATCAACTATGTCCCAGTATAATTAATTGTAAAATCCTGAAATTTTAATTCAAACGTTATATTGTACAGATAGTGTGTACTTTATTTTGTCAAAGCTTCTGTAATTTGTGGTACAACTTGTTTTTTACGGGAAACAACGCCTGGTAAAAATGCGGTATTGTTATCAAGTGTAACATTGAAAGCAACGCCGACTTTGTCTTTTTCTGCACCAACAACAAGTATTTTAGAATTGCTATTAATGATATCAGTAACCACTAAAACAAATAAATCATATTTTTCATTGGCACTTACTTCAAGCATTTCTTTTTCTAATTCTTCTTGACGAGCAAATACTTCATCGATATCAACCGTATTAACTTGTCCAATTCGAGTAACAAAATCTCCCATATTAAATGATTTTGCATCCATAGATAAAATATCTGAAACAGATTTATCTTTTGTAGAAGCACCAGCTTTTAACATTTCTAAGCCGTATGTTTCTAAATCAACATTGGCAATTGATTTTAATGATTCGGCAGCTTGTATATCTTGTTCAGTACAAGTAGGTGATTTGAACAATAAACTATCTGAGATAATTGCAGATATCATTAAACCAGCAATTTCAGGTTTGATTTCAAATCCACGTTCTTTATACATTTTGTATAAAATCGTTGCAGTACAACCAACTGGTTCAGCACGATAATATAAAGGTGCTGCAGTTTCAAAGTTAGCGATTCTGTGGTGATCGACAACATGTTGTACAGCTGCGTTAGCTATTGAATCAGCACTTTGTTGGAATTCATTATGGTCAACTAAAATGACATTTTGATCGGATAAATCATCATTAAGTAATTCTGGTGCAGTTACATTAAAATGATCTAAAGCATATTGCGTTTCAGGACCTACTTCGCCTAAACGGTATGCAGTAGCTTCAGCATTACCTGTTTGTTGTTCGAAATCTGCCATGATAATAGCGGATGAAATTGCATCTGTATCTGGATTTTTATGTCCGAAAATATAAGTTTTTGCCATATTTAAATTCTCCTTAATTTTAAGTAGTTAATATTATTCTAGCATGATTTTACATTGTTATTCTACTTCAGCACCTAGTGAATTTTTAAAATGCTCTAATGCCCACTCATGACCTGAAGGATTAAAGGAAGCCACACCTCTATGTGAAATGGAAATGCTGTATCCTAAATTATATGCACTGATTGCAGTATGAAGTACACAAATATCCGTACAAACACCAACGATTTCTAAATGATTAATATGTCTTTCACGTAACATTAAATCTAAAGGCGTACCGCAAAATGAATCATAACGCGTTTTGTCTAAAAAGTGAATATGATCATTAAATAAAATGTTTTGATAAATATCATTTACTTTGCCATATAGTTCACGCCCAAAAGTACCGATGATATTATGAGGCGGAAATAATTTACTTTCAGGATGATATTTATTTTCTTCATAATGTAAATCCATCATAAAAAAGATATCTGATTGTTTTTTGTTATAAGCTTCAATTCTTTCCACTATATAGCTTTCAATCTGTTGACCTGGAAGGCCACAAGTTAAATTTCCATTTTTAGCCACAAAATCGTTTGAATAGTCTACTACAATTAACGCACTTTTTTTCATATTATGGTAACACTCCCAATATCAAATATAATAGCAATTATATACTAAGTTGCTAAATCATTAAAGATACTCGTCAACGCGTTTAAAAAAACATATTTATGTTAATTATTAAGTAATAACGATGAAAGGAACTGGCCGATGATGATTAATGCAAAAGAATTTGGTTTAAAAGGAAAACATAAATGGGCAGATACACGTGCAATGCAAAAAGCACTCAATTATGCGAAGAAAAATAAGGGAACAACGATTTATATACCACAAGGCGAATATCACATTCGCAAGCCGCTGGTGATTTATGAAGGCACAACATTGTTGTTAGATGATAAGGCGGTTCTAAAAAGATATGGGAAAGATACATTATTGAAAAACGGACGTTGTTTTAAATCGTATTATGGCTATAACGGGAACAGTCATATTTATATAGCAGGTGGAACATTTGATATGAATGGGTATCAATATCCTTATAATAATACGACGATGTGTATGGGACACGCATGCGACATTCAAATTGTGAATGTCACGTTTAAAGATGTGGTTGGTGGCCATTGCTTGGATGCATGTGGGGTAAATGGTTTATACATCAATCATTGTAAATTCTTAGGTTTCAATGATCCAGATGGAACGAGATTTTTTTCCGAAGCGGTGCAGTTAGATATACAAGTTCCAGGTGCTTTTCCAAAATTTGGGGCAACTGACGGTACTATTACAAAAAATGTCATAATAGAAAATTGCTATTTTGGTAATTCAGCAACGCCGGGCATGCAAGCATGGAACCGAGCAATTGGCTCACATGCGAGTCGCTATAATCAATATTATGACAACATTCACATTCGCTATAATGTTTTCGAAGGGTTGAAACAATATGCACTCACATCACTTAAAAACAAAAATACGTATATACATCATAATGTTTTTAAAAATTGTGAGGGCGGCATACGCTTTTTAGCTGTAAAAGATGGGAAAAATGCACAAGATTTGAAAGGCAATGAAAGAATTACACAAGCAGGAAACAATTTAAATATTTATCAAAATCAATTTATAGGAAAAATGCGTAAAGAAGCCATACGTATTCAAAGTTATAACAATATTAAACATGAAAATATCTTTATATCTCAAAATGATTTTGATGATAAGTCACAACGTGTTTATTTAAGAGATATTAAAAATCTATACGCATCTAACGAAGCCGGTATAACATTCAAAAAAATAAATATAGAGTGAGTATTCATATTATATTTAATAATAAATAATGGTGATGTAAACGTTTTAAAATTATAAACCCAATTGAAATTAATTATGTTATACTCTAATAAATTATTGTGAATATTCTGATAATGATTTAAAGGGGGAAGTTAGATGAATCATATTAATAAAGGGGATATGAAAAGATCACAATATTTGATGTTCTTTTCAAATAAGAAGGAGAATCAATCTTATAATGTTGGTCAATTAGTGGGTTTAATTTTAGGGCCTTTACTCTTTGTACTAACGTTACTATTATTTCAACCTGAAAATTTATCTGGAAAAGGTGTATTTGTCTTAGCTGTAACATTATGGATTGCAACTTGGTGGATTACAGAAGCGATTCCAATTGCTGCTACAAGTTTATTACCTTTGATATTACTGCCAGTTGGACATGTACTCAACCCTGAAGAAGTATCTGCACAATACGGCAATGATATTATTTTCCTATTTTTAGGTGGATTTATCTTAGCTATTGCAATGGAAAGATGGAATTTACATACGCGAGTAGCGCTTCGTATTATTAGTACGCTAGGTACGAGTACAGGTAAAATATTACTAGGATTTATGATCGCAACTGCTTTTTTATCCATGTTTGTATCAAATACTGCAGCGGTCATGATTATGATTCCTATTGGTTTGGCAATTATTAAAGAAGCAAATGAATTAAAAAGTGAAAATACCAAACCAGAAAGTATTTCTAAATTTGAACAATCATTAGTCTTAGCGATAGGTTATGCAGGTACGATCGGTGGTTTAGGTACACTCATAGGAACACCGCCGCTAATTATATTAAAAGGGCAATATCAATCGGCTTTTGGTGAAGAAATTAGCTTTGCTAAATGGATGATTATTGGTGTGCCAACAGTAATTGTATTACTGTTTTTAGTTTGGATATACATTCGTTACATTGCATTTAAACATGATATGAAAGCCTTGCCAGGTGGACAAAATTTAATTAGAAAAAAATTAGATGAACTAGGTAAAATGAAATATGAGGAAAAAATAGTATTGGCTGTATTTTTACTTGCGAGTTTTTTATGGATAACACGTGAATTTTTATTAAAACATTGGTCATATACGTCGGAAGTTGCTGATGGAACGATTGCAATGTTTATATCCGTGCTATTATTTTTAATTCCAGCTAAAAATAAAGAAAAACATAAACGTATTATTGATTGGGAAGTAGCTAAAGACTTGCCATGGGGTGTATTAATTTTGTTTGGTGGAGGTTTAGCACTAGCAAAAGGTATCTCAGAAAGTGGTTTAGCGAATTGGTTAGGAGAACAATTAAAATTAATTGAAGGTGTCAGTCCTTTGATTATTGTGCTTGTCATCACGATTTTTGTACTATTCTTAACAGAAATCACATCCAATACAGCTACAGCTACAATGATCTTACCGATATTAGCCACATTATCTGTCGCAGTTAATGTGCACCCATTGTTACTTATGGTTCCTGCTGCTATGGCAGCAAATTGTGCTTATATGTTACCGGTCGGAACGCCACCTAATGCGATTGTATTTGGTACAGGTAAAATTAGTATCAAAAAAATGGCATCGGTTGGTTTTTGGGTGAATATACTAAGTATTGTTGTAATTGTGTTAGTTGTATACTTCTTAGTACCACCAGTGCTAGGTATAGATGTTACAAAACCATTGCCATTGAAATAAATAAAAACGTCTGTAACAAATCTATGTTACAGACGTTTTCTTCATTTTCAACTTGCTAATATGATGAAATTTTGTTTAAAAAATATAAACAGAATCGCATGGACATTAATCATTAATTAAGTTTATTAAAAGTACCTATAATCGTGACTTGAAAATCTAAAGTATTAAGTATCTTTATCACTTTTGAAAGATCTTCAGAGATAGGCGTATCTGCCTGAACGAAAAAGTGATACATACCTAATTGCGTTTTTAGTGGACGGGATTCAATCCAAGATAAGTTTATATTAAATAATACAAAAGTATTTAATATACTAGCTAATAGACCAGGTTTATCAAATTCTGGTGTGATTAATAACATCGTGTCCGTTGCTTGTTCGATATGTTTTGGTTGATTACTCACAACTAGAAAACGAGTGATATTATGTGGATAGTCTTCAATATTTTGTGCAATAGATGTAAATCCATATGCTTCACCACTACCTAAAGGTGCGATTGCACCAACATTTGGTGAAATTTTATCTAAACTTTTAATTGTACTGTCTACATAAGCAATATCAAACCCATGTGATTGTATAAATTGGCTAGTCTGACTAATTGCTGGTCCAATAGAGTATACTGTTGAAATATCATTTATCGTTGCGTTTTCCGGACCATATAAAGCAAATTGTATGTCTAAATGCAATTCACCTTGTGCATATATGTTCTGTTGCGTTAGTGAGTCTGCGACAATATTGATCGTACCTTCTATCGAATTTTCTATAGGTACAACAGCAATGCTCTGATTATCTTCTGAGACGGATGCCACGACTTCGTATAAATTAGATTTTGGAACGAAATCAATTTCTGATTCTGATTTATATTGCGTTGCAGCTAAATAAGAAAAGGTGCCTTTTGGCCCTAAATAATAAAGTTTCATGTAGCGTAACCCCTTGTTTATCTGAATATAGTGATTAATTTAATGGAATGGGCAACCTGAGTCTTCGCTTTTTTTATAAAAGAAATTAGGCTCTTTCATCTCATTTTTGTATCCGTGATGATAATTGGGTACCAGTGTAGGAGACAAAGAAGGTGCTAACCAAGACCATTTACCAGTAACTTCTCTGCCGTGTTTGGTTTCATTCATTTCAAATCTTTCAAATTGTTTAGATGCAGTTAAATGATCGACGATGGAAACACCCGCATTTTTAAAAGAATGATACACAGCATCATTTAATTCAACCAATGCACGATCTTTATTGAAAGAATTATTCCTAAGTGTATCAAATTCAAATGCTTCTGCAACACTTTCTAATAAATTATATCGATAGACATCAGTAAAGTTACGAACAGCAATTTCATTCACCATGTACCAACCATTAAAAGGTGCAGTAGGATAAGTGATGCCGCCAATTTTTAAATCCATACTTGAAATGATTGGTACTGCATACCATTTTAAACCGAGTTGCTGTAACTTAGGGAATTTATCATGCACAATGGGTACTTCTTTTATTAAATTTTCAGGATATTCATAATACTTTATTTCACTATTCGGCATTTTGTAAATTAAAGGTAAGATATCAAAATGGGTATGTTTGCCTTGCCATCCAAGATGTTGGGCTAATTGAGTGATTTTTCTCTCAGCAGGATCACCACAAGTTTCGTAGCCTGCATATCTAATCAATTGATTGTTATAAATTTGTGGTGGATTATTTTTTGAGAAAATAGTAATGTAGGGTTTAATTCTTCCGTTATTTGTTGCAGTCTCAATGTGATTTTCAATTGCTTCTATAAATTCATTTTCATTTTGTATGTGTCTTGCATCAGACACTGTTAAAGAATCCCAAAAAAATCGTCCGATACAACGATTTGAATTTCTCCATGCTATTTTAGCTCCATAATTCAATTCTTCGAATGTATGCTCATAAGTACCAGTAGAAAGAATCGCTGCCTCAATTTCAGCAAGACGCGCTGTCAATTTATCGTTATCATAATTTAATTCGTAATACATCGTTTCTATAAAAGACTTAGCTTCATTTAGCATTAAAAACACCTCATAGATATTATATATCATTTTTAAATTTATAAAATGATAAAACATATAACTGTCATGACTTTGTCGTTAACTATGTCACATTTTAAACAAATTTTAAATAAACAACTTATTATATGGATTCTGTTTTGAATTTGTAAATCAATGCTATATAAAGTGCTAACAATACTTGATATATGCTAAAATGATGGAAAAGCTGATTGGAGAGATGGTTGTGTACCAATATGAGGATGATACATTAGTATTGCATAATGATTTATATCAAATAAATATGGCAGAAAGCTATTGGAATGATGGCATTCATGAGCGCATGGCGGTGTTTGATTTATATTTTAGAAGTATGCCATTCGATAGTGGTTATGCAGTATTTAATGGATTAAAACGTGTGATCGAATATATTAATAGTTTTCATTTTTCAAGGTCAGATATTGCATATTTAAAATCAATAGGATATCAGGACGACTTCTTAGACTATTTGAAAAACTTGAAATTTACTGGAAACATACGCTCAATGCAAGAGGGAGAACTTTGCTTTGGTAATGAGCCGATACTCAGAGTAGAAGCGCCATTAATCCAAGCACAATTAATTGAAACAATGCTATTAAATATTGTTAATTTTCATACATTAATCACAACGAAAGCAAGCAGAATTAGACAAGTTGCTCATGGAGATATGTTGATGGAATTTGGTACGCGCCGTGCACAAGAAGCAGATGCAGCATTATGGGGTGCAAGAGCGGCGTATATAGGAGGGTTTAACTCGACTAGTAATGTACGTGCTGGTAAATTATTTGGTATTCCAGTTTCTGGCACACATGCACATGCAATGGTTCAAACATATGGTGATGAATATATAGCATTTAAAAAATATGCTGAAAGACATAGAGATTGTGTATTTCTTGTAGATACATTTCACACATTGAAATCTGGTGTGCCAACAGCGATTAAAGTTGCTAAAGAATTAGGAGATAAGATTAATTTTGTTGGCATTCGACTTGATTCAGGTGATATTGCTTATCTATCAAAAGAAGCACGACGTATGTTAGACGAAGCAGGATTCACAGATGCAAAAATTATTGCTTCTAATGACTTAGATGAACAAACGATTACGAGTTTGAAGTCACAAGGTGCTAGAGTAGATTCTTGGGGCGTTGGAACTAAATTAATCACCGGTTACGACCAACCTGCATTAGGTGCAGTTTATAAACTTGTTGCTGTAGAAGACAGCGATGGGGCATATGTAGATCGTATCAAATTATCAAATAACGCAGAAAAAGTAACCACACCTGGCAAGAAAAAAGTTTATCGTATCATAAATAAAAAAACGAATAAAGCTGAGGGTGATTACATTACTTTAGAACATGAAGATCCGTATGATGAATCACCACTGAAATTATTCCACCCAGTGCATACGTATAAAATGAAATTCATAAAGTCATTCATTGCTAAAGATTTACATCACGACATCTTTATAGATGGAAAACTTGTATATGATTTACCAAATGAAGACGACGCACAATCATATTTGAAAGATAGTCTTGCATATTTATGGGATGAAAATAAACGTCATTTAAATCCACAAGAGTATCCCGTTGATTTAAGTACATTGTGTTGGGAAAATAAACATAAGCGTATTTTTGAAGTTGCTGAACATGTTAAAGAGATGGAGGAAGAAAATGAGTAATTTACAAGATATTGTTGTAAAAGAAATGAAAGTAAAGCCAACGATTGAAAGTAAAAGTGAAACACGCCTAATTATTCAATTTATAAAAAATTATGTTCAATCGCATCCGTTTATCAAGTCTTTAACACTAGGCATTTCTGGCGGTCAAGATTCAACTTTAGCAGGTAAATTATGCCAATTAGCAATAAACGAGCTGAAAGAAGAAGGTAATGATTGTGAATTTATAGCCGTAAAACTCCCTTATGGTGAACAAAAAGATGCTGCTGAAGTAGAAGATGCACTGACTTATATACAACCGGATAAAATTATAACTGTAAATATTAAACCGGCTGTTGATCAAAGTATTCAGTCATTGAAAGAAGCAGGTGTTACATTAACTGATTTTCAAAAAGGAAATGAAAAAGCAAGAGAACGGATGAAAGTCCAATTCTCAATTGCCTCAAACCAACATGGTATTGTCGTTGGTACGGATCACTCCGCTGAAAATATCACTGGATTTTACACAAAATATGGTGATGGCGCTGCAGATATCGCACCTTTATTTGGATTGAATAAACGACAAGGTAAACAACTCCTAGCTTATTTAGAAGCACCTAAACATTTGTACGAAAAAGTACCAACTGCTGATTTAGAAGATGACAAACCGCAACTACCTGATGAAGAAGCACTTGGCGTAAGTTACGACGATATTGACGATTATCTAGAAGGTAAAACTATACCTAGTGAATCTAAAGAAGTTATTGAAAAGCATTATATAAAAAATGCACATAAACGAGAATTAGCTTATACAAGATACACATGGCCTAAAAATTAATATCATCCCAATAACTTTTTAGTGACAAACGGAATCGTAGTTGATAAAATTACTTGAATTTAATGTAAGGGAAAGGAAAATGGTCATGTCAGTAATAACATCTAATCCATGGTTAATGGTTTTAGCAATTTTTATTATAAACGTTGCTTATGTGACGTGTCTCACTATGAGAACAATCTTAACACTTAAAGGCTATCGCTATGTAGCTGCCATTGTCAGTTTCTTGGAAGTGCTTGTATATGTTGTTGGATTAGGTATGGTCATGTCTAGTTTAGATCAAATTCAGAATGTGTTCGCATATGCTTTTGGATTTTCAATTGGGATTATCGTAGGTATGAAGATAGAAGAAAAATTAGCACTCGGATATACCGTTGTGAACGTTACATCATCTGAATATGAATTGGACTTACCAAGACAATTAAGAGATTTAGGCTATGGTGTAACGCATAATACAGCATATGGTCGTGACGGCAATCGTTTAATTTTACAAATTTTAACACCACGACGTTTTGAATTTAAATTAATTGATACTATTAAGCAAATTGATGAAAAAGCATTTATCGTAGCATATGAACCACGTACAATACATGGTGGTTTCTGGGCGAAAGGTGTTAGAAGTAAAAAACTTAAGCAATACGATACGGATGAAGTTGAAAGTATATGAAAAAACAGCAAAAATTTAAAGTCGAAGACAATGAAACAATTCAAGACTGCTTACAACGTATGCGTGAAGCAGGTTATACACCAGTTAAACGGTTTGAAAAACCAATTTATAAAGAAAATAAAGATGGTAGTTTAGAAATACTAAAGCAAGAAATTGAATTTGTGGGTAAAATGATAGAACAATAATTTATGAGCCGTTATGGATTATGGTATCCATAGCGGTTATTTTTAAAATGTGTAAATATTTTATAAAGATGACTTAAAAGCCTTATACTTTTTAATATAATTCTGTTAAACTATTATTGAAAAGGTAAACACGAACTTTTAGACTGAATTATATTTTAATGTACATGTTTTGATGAAATTAAACTAAATTTATGTATGATAGGAGCTTATTTCAATGATTGAACGTTATTCTAGAGAAGCAATGTCTAATATTTGGACAGATCAAAATCGTTATGAAGCATGGCTAGAAGTAGAGATACTTGCATGCGAAGCGTGGAGTAAATTAGGTGATATTCCAGCGGAAGATGTTAAGAAAATACGTGAAAATGCTAAAGTAGACGTAGCTCGCGCCCAAGAAATTGAACAAGAAACACGTCATGATGTGGTTGCATTTACAAGACAAGTTTCTGAAACATTAGGTGCGGAACGCAAGTGGGTTCATTATGGTTTAACTTCTACAGATGTAGTAGATACTGCATTAAGTTACGTTATCAAACAAGCAAATGAAATTATTGAAAAAGACTTGGAACGTTTTATTGATGTTTTAGCACAAAAAGCAAAAGACTATAAATATACATTGATGATGGGTCGTACGCATGGTGTACATGCAGAACCTACTACTTTTGGTGTGAAAATGGCTTTATGGTATACAGAAATGAAACGTAATTTAGAGCGTTTTAAGCGAGTGAGAAAAGAAATTGAAGTTGGTAAAATGAGTGGTGCAGTTGGCACATTTGCAAATATTCCTCCAGAAATTGAAGCATATGTTTGTGAACATTTAGGATTAGACGCTGCACCAGTATCGACACAAACTCTTCAACGTGATCGTCATGCATATTATATTGCGACATTAGCTTTAATTAGTACTTCAATGGAAAAATTTGCTGTAGAAATACGTAATTTACAAAAAACAGAAACACGCGAAGTAGAAGAAGCATTTGCAAAAGGTCAAAAAGGATCATCTGCCATGCCGCATAAACGTAATCCAATTGGTTCAGAAAATATTACTGGTATTGCACGTGTAATCAGAGGTTATGTTACAACAGCTTATGAAAACGTACCATTATGGCATGAAAGAGATATTTCTCATTCATCCGCTGAACGTATTATGTTGCCAGATGTTACAATCGCATTAGATTATGGATTAAATCGATTCACTAATATTGTAGAAAGATTAACGGTATTTGAAGATAATATGCTTGCTAATATAGATAAAACATTTGGTTTGATTTATTCACAACGTGTGTTACTTGCTTTAATCAATAAAGGTTTGGCTCGTGAAGCTGCGTATGATAAAGTACAACCAAAGGCTATGGAATCTTGGGAAACAAAGACACCATTTAGAACATTAATCGAACAAGATGAGTCAATTACTGAGTTATTGACTAAAGAAGATTTAGACGAATGTTTCAATCCGAAACACCATTTAAATCAGGTAGATACTATTTTCCAAAGAGCCGGTTTAGAATAATTGAATTTTTCAAGTGAAATCGTTACACTTTAATGTATTAGTACGTTAAACTGAGATTAAATTGAAAAATACAGGGGTTGTTTTAAATGCAAATAGAAAAACTTAGAGGAAAAGCATTAGATGAGTTGTTTGATGCAATATTGACACTCGAAAATAGAGAAGAGTGTTATGAATTCTTCGATGATTTATGCACAGTGAACGAAATTCAATCATTATCTCAACGCTTACAGGTTGCGAAAATGATTAAGCAAGGTTACACATATGCCACAATCGAACAAGAATCAGGTGCATCGACAGCGACAATTTCTCGTGTAAAAAGATCATTACAATGGGGCAATGATGCATATACAATGATTCTTGACCGAATGAATATAGAAACGACCGATTAATAATTAAAACGTATATTTTATCAAATGACGACTTGGGTTAGTAACTCAAGTCGTTATTTTTGACTGTCATTTTACATCATTGTAAAAGGTTTATAACATGTGATAAGGGTAATGGAATATAAATTGGATTCAACTTCATTTTAAGTGATGTGTTTCGTTGGTGAAAGGAAGTTAGTTATGTCGAAAAAAATGATACCATTTATGATAGCAATCGTATGTGTAGTACTTATTGTTATTTTTATTACGATGATATTAGTTAATGATTATAAGCCTACCAATGATGATATTGCTAAACCAAAGAACGCCTTACCATTTAATTATGAAAAAAATGGCGTAACTTACGTTAATGGTCATGTCATTGTGAATAAACAACTTGCACTTCCAGCTAATTATAAGCCAGGTGAAAGTAAAGCAGCTAAAAAGCAACTTAACAAGTTATTGAAACAAGCAAACAAAAGTAATTTGGATTTGAATAAGACGAGTGGATATAGAAATTTTGAAAATCAAGAAAAAGTCATAAGTGAATTTGTTGAAAAAGATGGAAAGCAAAAGACAACTAAATATGCAGCTAAACCAGGACATTCCGAACATCAAACAGGTTTGGCATTTGATGTAGGTACGAGCCAACCATTAGGGGATTTTCATAAAGATTTTGAAAAGACAAAAGAAGCAAAATGGTTAGCCAAACATGCAGCTAACTATGGTTTTATTATTCGTTATCCAAAAGGCCAAGAAAGTGAAACGGGTTATAATTATGAGCCGTGGCATTTAAGATATGTTGGTCCACAACTAGCTAAAACGATTGATAGAAAAAATACAAATTTAGAACGATATTACCACCTTAATAAATAAAGGTAATTATTTCCAAAATCACCTCAGAAATTTGAGGTGATTTTTTCTTCAGTATTTTAGAACTCGAGACATAAAAATGATATAATCATATGTATGCTAAAAGAAGGAGAAACATATCATGAATAACATGAATAAGTGGAGACACATTTTTAAATTGGACCCTGCAAAGTCCATCAGTGATGAAGATTTAATGGAAATTTGTACATCAGATACGGACGCAATTATGATTGGTGGAACGGATCATGTCACTGAAGAAAATGTTGCGCGCTTAATGCATAAAGTTAAATGTTATTCGTTACCTATCATACTTGAAATATCGAATCTTGAAAGTGTTGTACCTGGTTTTGATTTATATTTTATTCCAACTGTTTTAAACAGTAGAGATGTAAAATATCATAATGGTTTATTACTAGAAGCGTTAAAATCATATGGTGCTTTCATAGATTTTAACGAAGTAGTGTTCGAGGGATACGTGATACTGAACCCAGATTGTAAGGTAGCCAAACTAACGCAAGCAAACACAGAGATAGATGATGAAGATATTGAAGCTTATGCACAAATGATTAATGATATGTATCAATTACCAGTTATGTATATTGAATATAGTGGGATATATGGTGACGCAAACTTGGTGAAAGCAGCAGCAGACATGTTAACTGAAACACAATTATTTTACGGTGGTGGGATTAGTAACTATGAAGAAGCACAAAGGATGGCTTCTATTGCAGATACCATTATAGTTGGAAATATAATATACGAAGACATAAATAAAGCACTAAAAACAGTTAAAGTAAAGGAGACACATTAATGAATGCATTAGTAAACAAGATGAATGATGAACAAAGTCAAGCAGTACGTACGACAGAGGGACCATTGCTAATTATGGCAGGTGCCGGCTCAGGTAAAACACGTGTGTTAACACATCGTATCGCATACTTACTAGATGAAAAAGACGTGTCTCCATATAACGTCTTAGCCATTACTTTTACTAATAAAGCGGCAAAGGAAATGAAAGCACGTGTTGAAACATTAGTTGGGGAACAGGCCCAAGTATTATGGATGTCTACATTCCATTCTATGTGCGTAAGAATTTTAAGAAGAGATGCTGATCGAATCGGTATAGAACGTAACTTTACAATTATTGATCCAACAGACCAAAAATCTGTGATTAAAGATGTACTTAAAAATGAAAATATAGATAGTAAAAAATTCGAACCTAGAATGTTTATCGGAGCGATAAGTAATCTTAAAAACGAATTGAAAACACCAGAAGATGCACAAAAAGAAGCAAACGACTATCATGAACAAATGGTTGCAACGGTTTATAAAGGGTATCAAAGACAATTGTCTAGAAATGAAGCACTTGATTTTGATGACTTAATCATGGTAACCATTCGTTTATTCGAACGTGTGCCAGATGTATTAGAGTATTATCAAAATAAATTCCAATATATCCATGTCGATGAGTACCAAGATACGAATAAAGCACAATACACACTTGTAAAATTACTTGCCGCAAAGTTTAAAAATTTATGTGTTGTGGGTGATTCAGATCAGTCTATTTATGGTTGGCGTGGCGCAGATATCCAAAACATTCTTTCTTTTGAGGAAGATTACCCAGAAGCTAAAACAATTTTCTTAGAACAAAATTATCGATCTACAAAAAATATATTAAACGCAGCAAATGAAGTTATTAAAAATAATTCAGAACGTAAACCGAAAGGGTTATGGACTGGTAATACGAGTGGAGATAAAATTCATTATTATGAAGCTACGACTGAACGAGATGAAGCGGAATACGTCGTGCGTCAAATTATGAAACATCAGAGAAATGGTAAGAAATACCAAGATATGGCTATTTTATACCGTACAAATGCACAATCACGTGTACTTGAAGAAACATTCATGAAATCAAACTTGCCTTATACTATGGTTGGCGGTCAAAAGTTCTATGACAGAAAAGAAATTAAAGACTTATTAAGTTACTTACGCATCATTGCAAATAGTAATGACGATATAAGTTTACGTCGAGTAATCAATATTCCTAAAAGAGGTATTGGTCCTTCATCAGTTGATAAAATTCAAGCATATGCAGCACAGAATGATTTAAGCATGTTTGATGCATTAGCAGAAGTTGATTTTATAGGATTATCTAAAAAAGTGACACAGGAATGTATTACTTTTTATGATGTTATGCAAAATTTAATTAAACAACAAGAGTTTCTTGAAATTACAGAAATTGTAGAAGAAGTACTGATTAAGACGGGTTATAGAGAAATGTTAGAACGTGAACAAACACTTGAATCTAGAAGTAGATTAGAGAATATTGATGAATTTATGTCTGTACCTAAAGATTATGAAGAAAATACACCACTGGAAGAACAATCGTTAATTAACTTTTTAACTGACTTATCACTTGTCGCGGATATTGATGAAGCGCAAATAGAAGATGGTATTACGCTTATGACGATGCACTCTGCCAAAGGACTGGAGTTTCCAATTGTATTTATCATGGGCATGGAAGAATCTTTATTCCCACACATTAGGGCGATTAAGAGTGATGATGAACATGAAATGCAAGAAGAAAGACGTATTTGTTATGTCGCAATAACACGCGCGGAGGAAACATTATATTTAACACACGCAACATCTAGAATGTTATTTGGCCGTCCTCAATCCAATATGCCTTCGAGATTTTTAAGAGAAATTCCAGAAGATTTATTAGAAAATGAATCTAAAAGTCAATCGAAGTCTCAAGCACAAGCAACAAGTCAGCGATTCCAAAATGCTACCAAACAACCAGCTAAACGAGCTCATAGCCAACGTGCTACGTCATCAAAACAAAATCAATCAGCTACCAATTGGAATGTTGGCGACAAAGTCATGCATAAATCTTGGGGCGAAGGCATGGTAAGTAATGTAAAAGAAAAAAATGGTTCTGTAGAATTAGATATTATCTTTAAATCAGAAGGACCTAAACGTTTACTAGCACAATTTGCGCCTATTGAAAAAAAGGGGGAGTAACCAGTGACTGATATACAATCGCGTGTGGATGAATTACATCGATTATTGAATCAATATAGTTATGAGTACTACGTTAAAGATAATCCATCTGTACCTGATAGTGAGTATGATAAATTACTCCATGAATTGATAGATATAGAAACACAACATTCGGAATATCGCACCCCAGATTCACCTACAGTTAGAGTAGGTGGTAGTGCACAGTCGACATTTGAAAAAGTTAATCATGATACGCCGATGCTTAGTTTAGGAAATGCTTTTAACGAAGAAGATTTAAGAAAATTTGATCAGCGTATACGTGATAACATAGGAAATGTTGAATACATGTGTGAACTAAAAATTGATGGACTTGCAGTATCATTAAAATATGAAAACGGGCGATTTGTTCAAGGTTTGACACGTGGAGATGGAACTACCGGTGAGGATATTACAGAAAATTTAAAGACGATACACGCGATACCATTAAAAATTGATGAAAGTAGAACTTTTGAAGTCAGAGGCGAGGCGTATATGCCAAGAAAATCTTTTGTTAATTTAAATGAAGCGAAAGCTGCCAATGATGAACAACCATTTGCTAACCCAAGAAACGCGGCAGCGGGTTCATTACGACAATTAGATTCAAAGTTAGCAGCTAAACGTAAGTTGAGTGTTTTCTTATATAGTGTGAATGATTTTACTCAATTTAATGCAGATACTCAAAGCGAAGCGTTAGATGAACTTGACCAACTAGGTTTTAAAACAAATCAAGAACGTCAACGTGTGCAAACGATAGATGAAGTTATGACATACATTGAAAAATGGACAGAGCAACGTGAAAATCTACCATATGACATTGATGGCATCGTTATCAAAGTAAATGCATTAGAACAACAAGAGGCATTAGGCTTCACACAAAAATCACCACGTTGGGCCATTGCATATAAATTTCCTGCTGAAGAAGTGGTAACAGAATTATTAGATATTGAATTGAGTATTGGTAGAACAGGTGTTGTGACACCGACAGCCATTTTAGAGCCAGTTAGGGTAGCTGGTACAACGGTTTCTCGAGCTTCACTACATAATGAAGATTTAATTCATGACAAGGATATAAGAATTGGTGATAGTGTTGTAATTAAAAAAGCGGGTGACATTATACCTGAAGTAATTAAAAGTGTATTAGATAGACGACCTGATGATGCAGAAATCTATCATATGCCTTCACATTGTCCTAGTTGTGAACATGAATTAGTTAGGATAGAGGGCGAAGTGGCGTTACGTTGTATTAATCCTAAATGCCAAGCACAGTTAGTAGAAGGATTAATTCACTTCGTTTCGCGACAAGCGATGAATATAGACGGCCTAGGTACAAAAATAATCCAACAGTTATATGAAAATGAGAAAATTAAAGATGTCGCAGATATTTTTTATTTAACAAAAGAAGATCTATTACCACTGGATCGTATGGGCGAGAAAAAAGTAGATAATTTACTGAATGCGATTGAACAGGCTAAATCCAATTCATTAGAACAGTTACTATTTGGTCTAGGTATTCGACATTTAGGCGTTAAAGCTAGCCAAGTTATTGCGGAAAAATATGGAACAATAGATGAATTGTTTACTGTGACAGAAGAAGCGTTAATGGATATTCATGATGTCGGGCATAAACTGGCTCAATCTGTGGTAACTTATCTTGAAAATGACGATATACGTGCATTAATTGATAAATTAAAAGCAAAAAATGTTAATATGACTTATAAAGGTGTTAAGACATCTCAATTAGAAGGACACCCAGATTTTAAAGATAAAACGATTGTCCTAACTGGTAAGTTATATCAAATGACAAGAAATGAAGCATCGCAGTGGTTGGCCCTTCAAGGTGCTAAAGTAACCAATAGCGTCACAAAAAATACAGATTTAGTCATAGCGGGTGAAGATGCTGGTTCTAAATTGGCTAAAGCAGAAAAATTTGGTACAGAAATTTGGTCAGAAGAAGCTTTTGTTCAGAAACAAAATGAAATAGAGGGATAGAGGAGATAATGCATGAAACGAACGATTATACTATTCATCTCAGCAATTTTGGTATTATCAGCTTGTGGAAATAATGATGAAAAATCCAAAGAACAATCTAATGAAAAAGAACAACAAAATGAGTCTGGTTCTGTAAAAGAAATTGCTACCGATAAAAATGTGCAAGGTGATAATTATAGAACAATTTTACCATTTAAAGAAAGCCAAGCACGAGGATTATTACAAGACAACATGGCGAATAGTTACAATGGAGAAGACTTTGAAAATGGTTTGTTAGATTTAAGTAAAAGTGTATTCCCAACAGACGATTACTTATATCAAGATGGACAATACTTAGATAAAGATATGATTAATGCGTTCCTAAATCCAAAATATACCAAAGATGAAGTTAATAAAATGGATGAAAGTGAGCGAAAAGAGAAAAAAGCCAATGAAAACCTGGGATTAAATCCATCTCATAAAGGTGAAACAGACCCTGAAAAAATTGCTGAACAATCACCTGCATACTTGTCTAATATTTTAGAACAAGATTTTTATGCGAGTGGTGATACAAAAGGCAAAAAAATCAAAGGCATGACAATAGGTTTAGCTATGAATAGTACGTATTACTATCAAAAAGAGAAAGATGGAGAAACGTATAGTAAGGATCTAAATGATAAAGAAATTGAAAAACAAGGTAAACAAATGGCAGAAGAATTACTTTCTCGAGTTAGAGAAAACAAAGATTTGAAAGAAATACCTATTCACTTTGCTATTTATAAACAATCTGGTGAGAATTCTATCGTACCAGGTGAATTTATCGCAGGTACTACTGTAGAAGATGGAAAGACACGTATCAATGATTGGAAAGATATTAATCAAAAAACAGCATTGTTACCGTCTGAAGAAGCAGCAGAACTTGATGAAAATTTAAACTCTGATTTCAAGCAATTTAATGATAACCTTCAGACTTATTTTAATAATTTCACTCAGGCTGTAGGCACAGTTAAATTTGATAATAAAGAAGCGAAACAATTATCTGTAGATTTACCTATAGATTATTATGGTAAAGCTGAGACAATTGGTATCACACAATATGTAACAGAACAAGCAGATAAATACTTCGATGGTATTGATGAATATGAAATCCATATTAAAGATGGTAATAATCCGAAGGCGCTTATCAGTAAAAGCAAAGACGATAAGGAACCACAAGTTCATATTTATAAAAATAATAATTAGTCGAATTAATGATCGGCTTCAATAAAAAATAACGCCATACTTATTTCACTTATAGTGAAAACGAGTATGGCGTTATTATATTGATTAAATCGTCATATAACTATATTATTCTTTTACGATTTGTTTTACTTTATCAAGGTCACGCGTGACAAATGAACCAGGTTTTTTAGTGTATTTACTTACAAAATAAGTAGTGACCACACTTGCTAAGAAACCAGGAATAATTTCATACATACCAAATAGTTCATTGATTGAAGCTAAAGGTTTAATCCAAACAATCCAAACAATGACGACCAACGCGCCTGTAATCATACCAGCTAATGAACCGGTACGAGATAAACCTTTCCAATACAGAGAGAAGATAACTAATGGACTAAAAGCTGCACCAAATCCTGCCCAAGCATTACCCACTAAATTAAGTATTGTATCGTTAGGTGACCAAGCAATCCATATGGCTACAATGGCTACAATTAATACTGATAAACGACCTACCATTACAAACTCTTTTTCATGTGCTTTTGCTTTATCTTCGCCACGAAACAGTTTATAAAAATCTTCAGTTAAGGAACTTGAAGTTACTAACAACTGGGAGGAAATTGTACTCATAATCGCTGCCAAAATGGCTGCCAGTAAAAAGCCTCCAACTAAGGGATGAAACAGAATTTGACTCATAACGATAAATAAAGTTTCAGGATCTTCTAACTGAATATTTCGTTCAGAAATAAAGGCAATCCCTGTTAAACCAACTGCAACAGCACCTAATAAACCAATGACCATCCAGCTGATACCCAATCTACGCGCTTTAGGTAATAATTTATGAGATTTTATAGACATAAATCGCACGATAATATGCGGTTGACCAAAATAGCCTAATCCCCAAGCGAATAGTGAGATAATACCTAAAACCGTTGTACCCCTAAATAAATTCATATTTGTTGGTTTCATCTCTGCTACCTGTCTGAAAGTATCGAGCCCACTTAATTGTGTCAATGCTACAATAGGTACCATCACCATAGCAATCAACATGATGACACCTTGGAAGAAATCAGTGATTGAAACCGCAAGATAACCACCAAAAAATGTATAGAAAATAACAATAAATGCAACAATTAATAATCCCCAATGATAATTCAAACCAAAAGCACTTTCGAATAATTTACCACCTGAGACAAAACCTGAATGTGTATATAACGTGAAGAAGACTACAATAATCAATCCGGATATTATCTTTATGTAATTATTATGATCATTTAATCTGTTTTTGAAAAAATCAGGTAATGTAATCGCATCACCGGCTAATTCTGTATACACACGTAATCGAGGTGCAACTACAAAATAGTTTATATAGGCACCTAATGAAAGGCCAATAGTGATCCACATTGCAGATAATCCTGTGCTATAAACAGATCCTGGAAGCCCCATAATCATCCAACCACTCATATCTGATGCACCTGCTGAAAGTGCAGTAACATAAGGACCGATGCTTCTACCACCTAACATAAATTCACTTAAATTACCTGTAGCTTGTTTGTATCCATAGTAACCAATAACTAATAATATAATGAAATATAGAATAATCATTATATATGTTTGCCAACTTGCATGAACTTGGTTGGCTAATGAAGTGCCTAATATCAGCATAGTCCTCATCTCCCTTTGTTTTAAAATATTTAATTGTGTTACATGAATTATTATACAATGTAATTTATAAATAGAGTAGCATTATTTTATTCGAAAGGAAAAATTACATTAAATCAAGGATGGTTAAGCGTTTTCATATTTTTAATGTATAGTTACACGAAATATAAAAAGTAATGAGTTATTATACATTTTCGTGATGTAGGATGTTGGTGCTATATCAGGAAATCGAAAAAACAACCCATTTTTAAAGGATAAGCGATAAGTGAATAATAAAAATAATAGGTTTAATTTACTGTTATTATTGAAAAACTTAGATTTTTCAACGAAATTTTGGTACAATTTTGTAATGAATGAGTAAAAAGGAGGCTTTTATTTAATGGCTAAAGTTACACGAGAAGAAGTTGAACATATAGCAAATTTAGCAAGACTTCAAATTACTGAAGATGAAACTACTGAAATGCAAAATACATTAGAAAGCATTTTAAATTTTGCTAATCAAATAGATACAGCGGATACGAGTGAAATTGAACCAACATATCACGTACTAGATTTACAAAATGTATTACGTGAAGATAAAGCAATCGAGGGCATCCCTCAAGAGCTTGCATTAAAAAATGCTAAAGAGACGGAAGATGGACAGTTTAAAGTACCATCTATCATGAATGAGGAGGACGCTTAAGATGACCATCCGTTATGAATCTGTTGAGAATTTGATCAACTTAATTAAAAACAAAGAAATTACACCTTCAAAAGTTGTAAGTGATATTTATGATGCAATTGAAGAAACTGATCCAACAATCAAATCATTTCTTGCATTAGATAAAGAAAACGCTATTAAAAAAGCACAAGAGTTAGATGAATTACAGGCGAAAGACCAAATGGAAGGTAAATTATTTGGTATTCCAATGGGTATAAAAGATAACATTATTACTGAAGGCGTGGAAACAACATGTGCTAGTAAAATGTTAGAGGGCTTTGTCCCAATTTATGAATCGACTGTGATGAATAAATTACGTAATGAACAAGCTGTACTTATAGGTAAATTAAATATGGATGAATTTGCAATGGGTGGTTCTACAGAAACATCTTATTACAAAAAAACAGTAAATCCTTTTGATCATACAGCAGTACCTGGTGGTTCTTCAGGTGGTTCTGCCGCTGCAGTTGCTGCAGGATTAGTGCCGTTTAGTTTAGGTTCTGATACTGGTGGTTCAATTCGTCAACCAGCAGCTTATTGTGGAATTGTCGGTTTGAAACCAACATATGGCCGTGTATCACGTTTTGGTCTAGTAGCCTTTGCATCATCATTAGATCAAATTGGACCATTAACACGTACAGTTAAAGACAATGCATTAGTGTTGGAAGCAATTACTGGGGTAGATGAAAATGATTCAACAAGCGCGCCAGTTGAAGATGCTGATTACACATCTGATATCGGTAAAGATATTAAAGGATTGAAAATTGCACTACCAACAGAATATTTAGGTGAAGGTGTTTCTGATGAAGTTAAAGCATCTGTAAAAGAAGCAGTCGAAACTTTAAGAGAACTTGGTGCCACAGTAGAAGAAGTATCATTACCGAATACGAAATATGGTATTCCATCTTATTATGTAATTGCATCTTCTGAAGCTTCTTCAAACTTGTCTCGTTTCGATGGCATTAGATATGGATATCATTCTCCAGAAGCGAACTCATTAGAAGAATTATACAAAATGTCTAGAAGTGAAGGCTTTGGCGAAGAAGTGAAACGCCGTATCTTCCTAGGTACATTTGCGTTAAGTTCTGGTTATTATGATGCATTTTATAAAAAATCACAAAAAGTTAGAACATTAATCAAAGATGATTTCAACCGTATATTTGAGAATTATGATGTTGTCGTTGGACCAACTACACCTACAACAGCATTCAATTTAGGTGATGAAATCGATGATCCACTTACTATGTATGCGAACGATTTATTAACAACACCAGTTAATTTAGCTGGTTTACCAGGTATTTCTGTTCCTTGTGGTCAATCAAATGGTCGTCCAATTGGTTTACAATTTATAGGTAAACCATTTGATGAAAAAACATTATATCGTGTCGCTTACCAATATGAAACAAAATTTAATTTTCATAATGAATACGAAAAACTATAAGGAGTGGAAATCATGCATTTTGAAACAGTTATCGGACTAGAAGTCCACGTTGAGTTAAAAACAGATTCTAAAATGTTTTCTCCAGCACCAGCGCATTTTGGAGCAAAACCGAACTCAAACACAAACGTTATCGACCTAGCATATCCAGGCGTCTTACCAGTTGTAAATAGACGTGCTGTTGATTGGGCTATGAGAGCTTCAATGGCTTTAAACATGGAAATTGCTACGGAATCTAAATTTGACCGTAAAAACTATTTTTACCCAGATAATCCAAAAGCTTACCAAATTTCACAATTTGACCAACCAATCGGTGAAAATGGTTATATTGACATCGAAGTTGATGGTGAAACAAAACGCATTGGTATTACGCGTTTACACATGGAAGAAGATGCTGGTAAATCAACTCATAAAGATGGTTATTCTTTAGTAGATTTAAATAGACAAGGTACACCATTAATTGAAATTGTGTCTGAACCAGATATTCGCTCTCCTCAAGAAGCATATGCATACTTGGAAAAACTGCGTTCAATCATACAATATACTGGCGTTTCAGATTGTAAAATGGAAGAAGGTTCATTACGTTGTGATGCCAATATTTCATTACGCCCGTATGGTCAAGAAGAATTCGGAACTAAAGCTGAATTGAAAAACTTAAACTCCTTTACATATGTTCGTAAAGGGCTTGAATACGAGGAAAAACGTCAAGAAGAAGAATTATTAAATGGTGGAGAAATTCTACAAGAAACACGTCGATTTGATGAGTCAAATGGTAAGACGTTATTAATGCGTGTTAAAGAAGGATCTGACGATTACCGTTATTTCCCAGAACCAGATATTGTGCCTTTATTTGTAGATGAAGCGTGGAAAGAACGTGTTCGTCAAACAATTCCTGAATTACCAGATGAAAGAAAAGAAAAGTATGTAAACCAATACGGTTTGCCTGCATATGATGCACATGTACTTACGCTTACAAAAGAAATGTCTGATTTCTTTGAAGGCGCAGTTGCAGAAGGTGCAGATGTTAAATTGACATCAAACTGGTTAATGGGTGGCGTAAACGAATATTTAAATAAAAATCAAATTGATTTGTTAGATACTAAGTTAACACCAGAAAACTTAGCTGGTATGATTAAATTAATTGAAGATGGCACAATGAGCAGTAAGATTGCTAAAAAAGTATTCCCTGAACTTGCTGAAAATGGCGGGGATGCAAAACAAATTATGGAAGATAAAGGCTTAGTGCAAATATCTGACGAAGCAACACTGCTTAAATTTGTAAATGAAGCATTGGATAATAACGAACAATCTGTTGAAGATTACAAAAATGGTAAAGGTAAGGCTATGGGCTTCTTAGTTGGACAAATTATGAAAGCCTCTAAAGGTCAAGCAAATCCACAATTAGTTAACCAATTATTAAAACAAGAATTGGATAAACGATAATTCAATATATAAAAGACCCTGTAGCATAAAATTATGCTGCAGGGTCTTTTAAATGCGATGGACTTTAAATATTTTCTTTAGAATTTAACCTAAAATGCTTTTAACATCTATGTAAATCATATAATATAGGTAATGAGTATACGAAGTAGAGGGATAAATTATGAGAAAAAGAGCTAGAATCATTTATAATCCGACATCTGGAAAGGAATTATTTAAACGTACATTACCAGATGTTTTAATTAAATTAGAAAAAGCTGGATTTGAAACAAGTGCATATGCCACAGAAAAAGTAGGCGACGCAACGACTGAAGCGGCACGTAGTTTAGAACAAAATTACGATGTACTTATCGCAGCTGGTGGAGACGGTACTTTAAATGAAGTCATTAATGGTATTGCTGAAAAGCCGAACAGACCGAGCTTAGGTATTATACCGATGGGGACTGTAAATGATTTTGGTCGTGCGTTACATTTACCTACAGATATTATGAGTGCGATAGATGTTATTATCGAAGGACATTTGACACGTGTGGATATTGGTAAGATGAATAGTCGTTATTTTATTAATTTAGCTGCAGGCGGACAACTGACTCAAGTATCATATGAAACACCGAGTAAGTTGAAATCCATTGTAGGTCCATTCGCGTATTATATAAAAGGTTTTGAAATGTTACCTCAAATGAAAGCTGTGGATATTCGTATTGAATATGATGATAACGTATTCCAAGGAGAAGCCATGTTATTTTTATTAGGGCTTACGAATTCAATGGCTGGTTTTGAAAAGTTAGTACCCGATGCTAAATTAGACGACGGCTACTTTACATTAATTATAGTTGAAAAAGCGAATTTAGCTGAATTAGGCCATATCATGACATTAGCCTCAAGAGGTGAACATACAAAGCACCCTAAAGTCCATTATAAAAAGGCTGAATCCATTAGTATTTCATCATTTACTGATATGCAATTAAATGTAGATGGTGAGTATGGAGGCAAACTACCTGGTAATTTTTTAAACTTGAAACAACATATTGAAGTTTTCACACCAAATGATATTAAAAATGATGAAATTATAGAACAGTGATATAAATAAATATACGATTTAGATTAAACTACGAGGTTAGGTCAGCCAACATACACCCTAACCTCTTTTAATATGGGGTGAAGTAATGAATGCAATACAAAAAAATGAAGTGATTGAAGGAACAGTGATTGATTTAACACATGAAGGTCATGGTGTCGTAAAATTTGACCGTTATCCAATTTTTGTCCCGAATGCACTCATTGATGAAGTGATCGAATTTAAAGTAATTAAAGTTAAAAAGAATTTTGCAATTGGTAAACTGATTGAAATTAAAGAAAAAAGTAATGACCGTGTAGAACCACCATGTATATATTATTATAAATGTGGTGGATGTCAGTTACAGCATATGACATATCAAGCACAATTAAATATGAAAAAAGAGCAAGTTGTGAATTTGTTTAAACGTAAAGCTGGCTTTAAAGATACAGTCATTCATGACACGATTGGCATGGAAAATCCTTGGTATTATAGAAATAAATCCCAAATACCAGTGGGTAAAAATAATGCACATAAAGTCATTACAGGATTTTATCGCCAACGTAGCCACGATATTATTGATATGGATGAATGTTTGATTCAAGACCAATTACATCAAGAAGTTATCAATAAGCTTAAAGCATGGTTTAATGAATTAAATATTAGTGTTTATAATGAACGTAAGAAGCAAGGTTTAATGCGTCATGTAGTCATAAGAACGGGCCATCATTCAAGAGAACTCATGGTCATCTTTGTAACGAATGGCAAAAAATTCAAACAAAGTGATGTGTTAACTCAACGATTACGCAATCACTTTCCAGATATAGTGAGTATAAAACATAATGTGAATGATACCCATTCTAACGTGATAATGGGTCAAAACTCTTACACGCTTTACGGCAAAGATGAGATCGTTGATACATTGTCTGATGTTACATTTAAGATTAATGATCAATCATTTTATCAAATCAACTCGATACAAACTGAAAAATTATATCAACGTGCAATTGACTATGCTGAATTGCAAGGAGAAGAAACGGTGTTGGATACTTATTGTGGTATTGGTACGATTGGTTTATATATGGCGCCCAAAGCAAAACATGTCTATGGCGTCGAAGTCGTGCCAGAAGCCATAATAGATGCACAACAAAATGCGACTATAAACCAATTTGAAAATACTACTTTTGTCTGTGGTAAGGCAGAAGAAGTTATCTTAAAATGGAAAGCAGAAGGTATAAGACCAGATGTTGTAATGGTTGATCCACCTAGAAAGGGCTGTGACGAAACATTTTTGAAGACATTATTAGAGCTAAACCCTCGAAAAATTGTCTACATTTCATGTAACCCATCTACGCAGCAGCGTGATGCACAATTATTAGCAACTCAATATAAGTTAACACAGATTACACCTGTTGATATGTTTCCACATACGACGCATGTAGAAACAGTGGCACAATTTGAACGTATATAGTATATAATGCATTGAAGTAGGAAATGCGTTATTTATCAGCTATATGTTTTGAAGTATATGACTTGTGTAAAATTAATTAATAATTTGTTTGCTAAACATTGCAAAATATTGCAAAATGAGTAAGTTTGTTAAAATTTAATTACAGGCAACTTACTTTCGCTCTAACCCCTTTAATCGTGGTGATAATCGTTGTATACTCTAGTTAATAACGAGTGACGAGGAGGGCGTCTAATGTTTAAAATTGATTTGTTTTCTAATAAGAAAGCAGTTGAAGGTTTTATTTTATTTCAATTAACTATTGTGATGATTAGCATTTTGATTTCTTATAAAATGGCATATTCTATGACCCATATTATAGAGCAAAACATTATTTATAATATTATTTTTGGTATTGCTGGTTTTGCAGCAGTTTATTTCTTACATGAATTTATTCACAATATTATGTTCAGAGTCATGTCTAAAGGTCATAAACCTACGTATCGACTTAAATCAGGTTTACTGACAACACATATGCCCAATGTTTATTTTAAGAAGTGGCAATACATCACAATTATGTTAGCCCCGTTAGTCATTATCACAAGTGTATTATTTATCATATTTTCGTTTTTTTCTTATTCATCTATTATCTTTATTGCATGTTTTCATATAGGATATTGTGTGATGGATATGTACTTCCTTACTGGTTTAATGAATAAACATGTTCAACTCATTGAAGATACAGAAGAAGGGATTATATTTTATACACAAGCAACTGCCCCTGCTCAAAAATTTCAAACTGAATTGAAATCATAACGAGATGAATATAACTATGGAAAAGGATCAGCTCCGTTTGAATCATTGATCATTTGAATACTAAATTCAAATTGATACATTCAAACGTGTACTGTTCCTTTTTTTATTGAGCAAATTCTAGGAAAAAAGGGAATAGAGCATGTAAGATAATAACAAAACAATTAATAAATCTATTAAATTAAGGAGGTGTGGGCATTGTCAGAAAGAAGAATTATACATATTGATATGGACTATTTTTTCGCACAAGTTGAAATGAGAGATAATCCTAAGCTCAAAGGCAAACCTGTCATTGTTGGAGGTAAAGCGAGTGGAAGAGGCGTCGTTTCAACGGCATCATATGAGGCAAGGCAATATGGTGTGCATTCTGCGATGCCCACTGCACAAGCACATAAACTATGTCCTAACGGATATTACGTAACGCCAAGGTTTGAAGCTTATAAAGCCGCATCTGAAAAGATAATGAAAATATTTAAAAGCTATACAGAGGTTGTTGAACCGTTATCGTTGGATGAAGCTTACTTAGATATTACGCATCTTGTTAGACCGGATTTACCAGCATCCCGCATTGCACAATATATTAGACGAGATATTTATGAAGAGACAATGCTTACTTCATCAGCTGGCGTTTCTTATAATAAATTTTTAGCTAAATTAGCCAGTGGGATGAACAAGCCTAATGGTTTAACGATTATTGATTATAGAAATGTGCATGATATATTAATGGGATTAGATATTGGAGATTTTCCTGGTGTGGGTAAAGCATCAAAACAAAAAATGCATCAAGAAGATATTTTTACGGGGCAAGATTTATATAATCAAAGTGAACGTGACCTTATTAGATTATTTGGTAAGCGTGGGCATGGCTTATATAATAAAGCAAGGGGAATAGATCATAATCCTGTTAAGCCGACAAGAATAAGAAAGTCCGTTGGTACAGAACGCACATTTGCCACAGATATGAATGATGATGAAGAAATTTTACAAAAAATATGGGAACTAAGCACTAAAACAGCAGAACGACTAGCTAAATTACAAAAATCCGGGAAAACGGTAACTGTAAAAATTAAAACATTTAAATTTGAATCCCTGTCTAAGCAACGTAGTCTTAGAGATCCAGTTCGTACAGAAACTGATATATACAATATCGCATATCATTTATATACAGAATTAAAAAACCCGGAAACACCTATTCGACTTGTAGGGGTAACTGTCGGTAATCTTGAAAAAGCGACATATGAAAATATGACCATTTACGATTATATTTAATAAGTTAAACAATGACTTAAAGTGGGAAAGCCATTTTACTATCATTACAATGCAATTATGCTAATCTTTATCTTTTAAATCCTTGCCATAGATGTTCAACATACTCGTTAAATCATCATAATGTTTTAAGAGACGAAACGTAATCATGGCACATGCTTTAGCATCATTTAGAGCGTCATGATGTCCATGGAAATCTAAATTATAATATTGCATCATATAATTTAAACCATAACGATGATTTTCTACTGTTCTTCTTGAAAGTTGTAACGAGCAAAAATAAGTCATGTTTGGTGTATCAAACCCAAAAGCATTGATGCTTTCGTGTAGCACACTCATATCAAATGCGGCATTATGTGCAACAACAGGTAAATCGCCGATAAATTGCATCATATAAGGATAAACTGTCTGGAATGTAGGAGCATCTTCAACATCCTTAGGGTGTATGCCATGTACTGCGATATTTTGTTGCGAGAAATAGTCATTAGGATTAACAAGCGTATAGAATGACTCTGTTATCTGATGATTCACTACTTTAACCATACCAACAGCACAAATACTCGTACGTTTACCGTTCGCAGTTTCAAAATCTAAAGCTATAAATGCGTCGTTACTCATGAAGCAAGGTTCCTTTCTATAATGGAATATGTTATGACTTTATAGAATAAACTAAAGAGAGTCAAGTTAATGGAATTGAATTAGGTCAATGTCTTCAGTAATTAAAAATGCACACCATAAACAATGTATGGCGTGCATTTTTGATACTTAAATTATTGTATATTGCATATTAATTATTCTGTTTCATCAAATGAACGTGCAGCTAACTCTTTTTCATATAGGTAAAGTGTATTACTATCATCACCAATGCGATTTAAGTAATCGATATGTGTATCAAACATAGCTTCTTCTTCAACTTGTTCATCTAAGAACCAATTTAAAAATGAAATTGTAGCATAATCTCTATCTTTGTTAGCTAAGTCTGATAAATTATAGAATCTACGAGTAACGTCTTGTTCTTGAGCCAAACCATCTTCAAACGTTTCTAAGATACTGTTGAATTCTGTTTTTGGTGCAGGAATTGCTGTGAATAAAGCATGTTCACCACGATCATTAATATAGTCATATATTTTTTTACCATGGAATCTTTCTTCTTTAGCTTGTTGAATATAAAAATTTGCAAATCCTTCATATGAATTGTCGTCACAATAAGCAGCCATTGCCATATATGCGTGAGCAGCATAAAATTCATGATTCATTTGTTCATTTAAAGCTTCTAATAGTTCTTTGTTTAACATAATTAATAAGCCTCCTATACTTTTTTTCAGTATAGCAAAACTCGACTGCATAGTAAATTATACACTACTTTAATTGAAAAAGACTCGCGTAAATTGGATTGAGAATTGTTTGGAATACAACATAATCGTGTTATAATATTTGAGTGAAGAGTAGAGGAGGAGCTAAATGAGATACTGGACTGCAACCCGCTTAGCGAAATTGGCAAGGCAAGCAAGTAAAGCTGCTGGTAAAAAAGGTACAGACTTGCCAGGTCAAGTGGCTAGAAGAGTAGATAAAAATATATTAAGAAAGTTAGCATCTCAAGTTGATGAGATTGTTTTTATAAGTGGTACAAATGGGAAAACGACCACTTCAAACCTAATCGGTCATACATTAAAAGCCAATGATATAGATATCATACATAATAATGAAGGTGCAAATATGGCGGCAGGTATCACGTCTGCTTTCATATTGCAAAATAACAAAAACACTAAAATCGCAGTCATTGAAATTGACGAAGGCTCAATTCCAAGAGTGCTTAACGAAGTAACACCGACCATGATGGTAGTTACGAATTTCTTCCGTGATCAAATGGACCGTTTTGGTGAGATCGATATAATGGTGAATAACATAGCGAAAGCGATTAATAATAAAGGTATTAAATTATTATTGAATGCAGATGATCCATTTGTGAGTAGATTGAAAATTGCAAGCGACACAGTTGTATACTATGGGATGAAAGCACACGCACATGAATTTGAGCAAAGTACAATGAATGAAAGTCGTTATTGTCCAAACTGCGGGCGTTTACTGCATTATGATTATATCCAATATAATCAAATTGGTCATTATCACTGTGAATGTGGTTTTAAACGTGAGGATACGCAATATGAAGTATCTTCATTTACATTGACACCATTTATAAATTTAAATATTTGGTCTACAACGTTTAATATGAAAATTGCCGGTGACTTTAATGCTTATAATGCGATAGCTGCATACGCTGTATTAAGAGAGCTAGGCATTAATGATGATGGAATCAGAAAAGGTTTTGAAACGTATACATCAGATAATGGGCGTATGCAATATTTTAAAAAAGATAGCAAAGAAGCTATGATCAACTTAGCGAAAAATCCTGCAGGTATGAACGCAAGCCTCTCAGTTGGGGAACAATTAAGTGGTAGTAAAGTTTACCTTATAAGTTTAAATGATAATGCGGCAGATGGAAGAGATACATCATGGATATATGATGCAGATTTTGAAAAACTAACTAGACAACAAATAGAGACAATTATTGTTACAGGAACAAGAGCAGAAGAACTACAATTAAGATTAAAATTAGCTGGTGTTACTGTACCTGTGATCTTAGAGCGCGATATTTATAAAGCGACGGCTAAATCCATGGAATATAAAGAAAGTTTTACAGTAGCAATTCCAAACTATACTTCGCTCGCACCTATGTTAGAACAATTAAACCACTCTTTTGAGGAGGTCAAAGCGAAATGAATGAATTAACCGTTTATCATTTTATGCCTGATAAATTAAATTTATATAGTGATATTGGTAATATCATTGCGTTAAGACAACGCGCTAAATTGAGAAATATTAAATTAAATGTAGTCGATATCAATGAAACAGAAGGTATCACATTAGATAACTGTGATATATTTTTTATTGGCGGCGGTAGTGATAGAGAACAAGCTTTAGCTACGAAAGAATTAAGTAAAATAAAAACAGTATTGAAAGACGCTATAGAAGATGGAATGCCTGGATTGACAATTTGTGGTGGCTATCAGTTTTTGGGCAGTAAATATATTACACCTGATGGTACAGAATTAGCAGGTTTAAATATTTTAGACTTTTATACTGAGTCACAAACTAACCGTCTCACAGGTGATATTGTGATTGAAAGTGATACTTTTGGAACAATTGTAGGTTTTGAAAATCATGGCGGTCGCACATATCATCAATTTGGTACATTAGGTCATGTGACACATGGTTATGGTAATAATGACGAAGATGCAAAAGAAGGCATTCATTATAAAAATTTATTGGGTACCTATTTACATGGGCCAATATTACCAAAAAATCATGAAATCACTGATTATCTATTAGAAAAAGCATGTGAGCGCAAAGGTATTATTTTTGAGCCTAAGCAAGTAGATAATACTGAAGAAGAAGCAGCCAAACAAGTGATTGTTAATCGCGTAACTAAAAAGTAACATATAAATAAAGCACACTCGTAAAGTGATATGAACATATCCTGATACGAGCGTGCTTTTTTAAATTTAAGATAATGGTGAAATTTATGCAAAACGATTGTCTAATATGCGATAAATCAACAGGATTTCATAAATCACATGACTTTTCAGTTGGTTGCTGTCAAATTCATCTAAACCTTTAACAGACATTTTAAGTAAAGAGGCATGTTGTTTCTTACGTTCAAAATGCCCAGTTGAATAGATATGATTAATACTTTGTGCGATACTCAAAATCGCCAATTTTTCATCATTTGTGAATGTAATCATCGTATCTTTTGGTAAATAAACTAAATTGGATAAATGTGTAATAAATAATCTATTTGTGTGTGCACGTGTAGTGAGTGCTTTGAGTTGGATCCATTCTGAATCGTGGTGTTTGTGATAGCTGAGTTCATCTTTTTGATAAGAAAGTAAGGTTTCTACTTTTTGATTTAAATCAATTAATTGATTTAATTGGCGATAAGGTGCGCCTTTTGTAAATTTACCAAGTAATAATTGTCGCATACGTAACTCAAAAAGTTCGTACATTTTGGATTCTGTCAAATTGATTGAAGATTCTACTTGATCATAATATTTTGGAGGTAAAATGATAAAGTTCACCAAACCAGCTGTTACAAGCCCAATCAGAGCAGTTAATAATCTAGAAAAGAAATTAAAGAAATAGGCTTCGTGAATACCCGGAATCATAGCCATCGCCGTTAATGTGGCTACGGTTGTACCCACTTGTAAATTGAGTTTGGTACATAAAATGATTGTGAATGTTGCACTAAAAGCATACGCGAATGGAGATTGATCCCCAAATATAAACGTAAATATAACGGCAAATAAAGCGCCAATAATCGTTGCTGGTAATCGACGATAGCCCTTTTTTAGTGAAGCCTTGGCTGTAGGTTCAATCGTCACGATAGCAGTTAGTATGGCGAATATTGGATTTAAGTTTAAAGCTAAACAAAATAGCGCAGTCAGAAATGTGGCTAATCCCGTTTTAATCGTACGAGCGCCGATAATGTTTTTATACCAGTTATCATTCATATAAAAGCTCCTAAAATATAGTCAGATATTAATTCATAATGGTGAGTCGACGTGTTATTCATATCTGTAAAATGTTAAACTATAGTTGATAAAATTTTCTAATTTATTATATCAAAAAAAGTCTGCTATAATAAGAAGGAATATAAATTACAAAAAGGAACGGGATAATATGATTGTAAAAACAGAAGAAGAATTAACAGCATTAAAAGATATTGGTTATATTTGCGCGCTAGTAAGAGATGAAATGCAAGCAGCAACTAAACCAGGTATTACAACAAAGGAACTTGACGATATTGCTAAGGACTTGTTTGAAAAACACGGTGCGATATCAGCACCTATTCATGATGAGAATTTTCCAGGACAAACGTGTATCAGTGTAAATGAAGAAGTTGCTCATGGTATTCCAGGTAAACGTAAAATACGCGAAGGAGATTTAGTCAATATTGATGTATCTGCACTAAAAAATGGTTACTATGCAGACACTGGAATCTCATTTGTTGTTGGTGAAGCGGACAATCCGTTGAAACAAAAAGTATGTGATGTGGCATTAGAAGCATTTGAAGCGGCAATGACGCGTGTCAAACCAGGTGCCAAATTAAGTCAAATTGGTAAAGCAGTTCATGCGACTGCACGTAAGAATAACCTTACAGTAATTAAAAATCTAACTGGTCATGGCGTAGGACAGTCATTACATGAAGCACCTAGTCATGTTATGAATTATTATGAACCAAAGGATAAAACGCTATTAAAAGAAGGTACAGTCATAGCCGTTGAACCATTTATTTCTACAAAAGCGACTTTTGTAACAGAAGGTAAAAATGAATGGGCCTTTGAAACAAACGATAAAAGTTTTGTTGCTCAAATTGAGCATACGGTTATCGTGACAAAAGATGGACCATTATTAACTACTAAAATAGATTAATCTTGTTTCGGTCTAAAGTCCTAATATAAGATGGTTCCGGAGCCTATATCAATGGTTCCGGAAATTTTTTATAATAGAATCTAATCAATCATGAGGTGATTCTATGAATTATATTACGACTTATTTAGACAAAATGACCAAAAAAACTTTTTACACTAGTTTAGTAGAATATAGACAGTATTTGGATAAAAAATTGAGAAGCATTGAAATGTACATAAAATATTTAATTGAAAGAAAAGCGTATGTTGAAAAACTGATAGACAGCTTAACTTTATCTCTAGAAAATAAATACATTGATATGATAGATGAAGATTACATTTACTGTGCCCAAGAAATAGAGCACACTGAAATAGAAAAAATAAAAACAGAATTGAACGAAATGGAAGCAGACTATGCGAGAATTGAATCCGATTTATCTCATCAGGCGGTTGAACGTGCAAATATTGAAACTGAATGTGATTTAATCGAACGTATCAGTTTAGTCGCTTAAAGAAAGGTGGCGAAACATGACTCATAAATATATATCCACAGAGATGCTTATTGTATTTACAGCATTAATGATTATTGCCAATTTTTATTATATTTTCTTTGAAAAAATTGGCTTTTTACTTGTGTTATTATTGGGTTGCATTTTAGTTTATGTGGGTTATATCTATTTTCATAAAG
Source organism: Staphylococcus sp. GSSP0090 (assembly GCF_013391405.1). Taxonomy (GTDB): domain Bacteria; phylum Bacillota; class Bacilli; order Staphylococcales; family Staphylococcaceae; genus Staphylococcus. The sequence continues at coordinate 24,572 of NZ_JACBFD010000008.1, read as the reverse complement.
TACGTGGTTTATTAGCATTTTGGATAGGTGTGTTATTAATTGCATTCACCTTATTATCTAATAAGTATACAATTATTATATTATTTATATTTCTAATTGTACTCATAGTTAGATATGTTATTTATAAATTTAAACCGTTAAAAATTACTGCAACGGAAGAAGAAGTAGATTCACCAGAATTTATAAAACAAAAATGGTTTGGTGAGCAACGTTCACCCGTATATGTTTATAAATGGGAAGACTTACAGATTCAACATGGTATTGGTGATATTCATATTGATATGTCAAAAGCAGCGAACATTAAAGAAAATAATACAATCGTGATTCGACATATCGTTGGGAAAGTTCAAATTATCGTACCACTAAACTATAATATTATATTACATTTCACAACGTTATATGGGAATGCCTATGTAAATGAAACTTCGTATAAAGTGGAGAATAATAATATTAAGGTCGTTGAAGAAACAAAAGCAGAGAACTATGCCGTAAATATTTATGTTTCATCATTTTTAGGTGATGTTGAGGTGATTTATAAATGAATCACTATTTTAGAGCCATCGGATCCATGTTGATATTAGTATACAGTACATTTTTTGCCATATTCTTTATTGATAAAGTGTTTGTTAATATAATGTATTTTCAAGGTATGTTTTATACTCAAATATTTGGCATACCTGTGCTTTTATTTTTAAACTTAATGGTCATTTTGCTCTGTATTATTGTAGGGTCAGTCCTAGCTTATAAAATTAATCAGCAAAATCACTGGTTGAAAGACCAAATTGAACGTTCAATAGAAGGCCAAACAGTGGGTATCAATGATCAAAATATTGAATTATATAATGAAACCATTGAATTATATCAAACGCTTGTGCCATTAAATCAAGAAGTACATAAATTAAGAATGAAAACGCAGAACCTTACGAACGAATCTTATAATATCAATGACGTTAAAGTTAAAAAAATTATAGAAGACGAACGTCAACGGTTAGCGCGTGAATTACACGACTCAGTTAGCCAACAATTATTCGCAGCAAGTATGATGTTATCTGCAATCAAAGAGACTGAATTGAAGGCACCATTAGATCAACAAATCCCCGTATTAGAAAAAATGATTCAAGATTCACAATTAGAAATGAGAGCCTTGTTATTACACTTAAGGCCTATAGGCTTGAAAGATAAATCGTTAGGTGAGGGAATTAAAGATTTAGTCGTTGATTTACAGAAAAAAGTACCAATGAAAGTGGTACATGATATTGAAGAATTTAAAGTGCCAAAAGGTATAGAAGATCATTTGTTTCGTATCACACAAGAAGCCATTTCCAATACATTAAGACATTCAAAAGGTACGAAAGTTACGATTGAATTGTTTAATAGGGAAGAATATCTGTTATTGAGAATACAAGATAATGGTAAAGGTTTTAATGTAGATGATAAGGTAGAACAAAGTTATGGATTGAAAAACATGCGTGAACGTGCACTTGAAATAGGTGCAACATTCCATATTGTTTCTTTACCGGACGCGGGTACAAGAATTGAAGTGAAAGCACCATTAAATAAGGAGGATTCATATGCCGATTAAAGTATTATTTGTTGATGATCATGAAATGGTTCGAATAGGTATTTCTAGTTATTTATCCACACAAACAGATATCGATGTTGTTGGGGAAGGTAAGTCAGGGAAAGATGCAATTGAAAAAGCACATGAACTGAAACCAGACTTAATTTTAATGGACTTACTTATGGATGATATGGATGGTGTTGAAGCAACTGAACAAGTTAAAAAAGACTTGCCACATATCAAAGTCGTCATGCTCACGAGTTATATTGAAGATAATGAAGTATATCGAGCACTCGATTCCGGTGTAGATAGTTATATATTAAAAACAACGAGTGCCAGTGATATAGCAGAAGCGATTCGTAAGACCTATAATAATGAATCCGTATTTGAAGCAGAAGTCCTAGTGAAAATGAGAAATAGAATGAAACAACGTGCTGAATTGTATGAGATGTTAACAGAACGTGAAATGGAGATTCTATTACTTATTGCAAAGGGTTACTCAAATCAAGAAATTGCTAGCGCTTCACATATTACGATTAAAACAGTAAAAACACACGTAAGTAACATTCTAAGTAAACTAGAAGTTCAAGATAGAACTCAAGCTGTCATATATGCATTCCAACACAATTTAATTCAATAGCAAGGATAAAACATTAAACAGCTAAAAAGCTAAAACAAGCACGTATGCTACATATACGCGTTGTTTTAGCTTTTTATTTTGTGATATGAAATATAACACGCCTCAAACAATGACATTGCATTGATTTGAGGCGTGTTGATATATTATGCTTTGTTTTTCGATGTATCCTCATCGTCATCTGTTTGGTTTGAAGATTTAATATCTGTATCTTTATTTTCAGAATCTTGATTATTTGCTATAGATGTATTTCTATTGTGTTCGATATCATCTAAGGTTTGTTCTTCAGGTGTTTTTCCTGATACCACTTTTCGTTGATGGAAAATGGCATTGATTTCAGCTCCAATAATGATGATGAAACCGGTAATGTATAACCATAACATTAAGATGATAATACCAGCAATACTACCGTATGTTTTAGAATAATTAGCAAAGTTTGAAATATAAATACCAAATAAATATGAACCGCCTAGGAAGACAATCGTTGCAAATATTGCACCTGGAATAACAGACATTAATTTAATTTTAACATTAGGTGCTAATGTATATAACACCATAAATGCTATAAGGACGACAATGACAGGTAATACAAAACGGATTGTATCAAACAACCATTTCACTTGGTCTCCGAGACCTAGTGGACCAAATAAGAGATCGCCAATTTGTTGGCCAAATGTTGGTAGTACAAGTGCAACGGGCATAACGATAACCATCGCAAGCGTGAATAATACACTATACAATTTAGCGACGACAAAGTTTCGGCTATCTTCAACGTCATAAGCTACATTAAAGGCATTCATTAACGCAGTCATTCCATTAGATGCTGACCATAATGCTGCAATTAACCCGATAGAGAGTAAACCACCACTCGCATTATCCATTATGTCACCAATTATGCTTGAAACTTGAGGTGCATAATCAGAAGGTACATGATCTTTTATTAAGTCTCTAATCGTTGATTGCTTTACGCCAACGACAGGGACGATGGAGAGTAAGAATAGTAACATTGGGAATAACGATAACATGAAATAATAGGATAACTGTGCTGATAGTCCTGATGCATCATCCTTACCAATTCTATATACAAGGTAAGAGAAAAAATTTGAATCCTTAGTATATTTAGCTGGTTTATTGATACGTGAGACAAAGAATGCTTGATTGTCTTTCTTAGGTGACTTAGATTTAAATTCATCAGGTGTGATGTATGTACGGTCACGTTCAATTTGTGAGTCGCTTGATTCATTAGACTGTTTGTCATTTTCTTCTACACTTTTAGCTTCATTTAAAAAGTTAGAAGTTGTTTTATCTTTTTTAGACATATCTAATCTCCTTATGTATTAGTATTTGCAATATACATTTTAATATACTTTAAAATATAGTTTAGGTAAATATGTGATGCTATTTCTTTTTGTGAAAAATTGACAATTATCTTAATAAGCATGTCGCATTTTGCATATGTACATGATAAATATAATTTTAATAGCATAAACAAAAGTTAATATAATGATTGAGCCTGAGATATGTCATACATCTCAGGCTCTTAAATCTATTATTGAATCATGTGTTTAAAATATGAATAGAATTAACCGTTTAAACGATTGTTTTTACGTTCTACAAAAGTATTCTTCGCATCTTTAATTGAACGTTCTAATTCTGGATTGTTGCGTCTGATTTCTTCTACAACGTCTTTCCAATATAAGACTTCATCTTTAATGTTATTGATTGCAGAAGGTTTTTGAGAACGCGTGCCTTCTTTTCTATCTTTAATAGATTGTTTTAAAGATTGACGTGTTGATTTATCAGCTAATGTAGCTGCGCCTCCAATGAAAGCACCTAATAAAATTCCTGGAATGAGTTTGTTTTGCATGATATGTTACTCCTCTCTTATATTTGCATCTTTAATTATAAAATTGATTAAATTATCACAAGATGATTGTACCATTTTATAGACGCCTTCGAAATTATTTGTGTAATAAGGATCTGGGACATCTGTTTCGGTCATATCACTAAACTCTAACAGTTTAAATAATTGACCTTTGATATTAGGATTGATTTGTTTGATATTATCAACGTTACTTTGATCCATTGCAATAATATAATCAAAGTCATCAGTTGATTCAAATAGCTCACTAATCATTCCATCAAATGGTATGTCATGTTCAGATAGGATTGCTTGTGTACCTTCATGAGGCGGTTCACCTAAGTTCCATTGCCCTGTGCCTCTAGAGGTAACCGTAATATCGTTTATATTTCTATCAAGTAATTTTTGTCGCATGATTGCTTCCGCCATAGGTGAACGACAAATATTTCCTAAACATACGAATGCTACTGTAATCATTTGTGTACCTCCAAATTTATATACTCCTATTTCCCATTTTAAAGCTTTTCTAATCATTTCAAAAGGGTAATTGTCATAAAAGTTTTACAAGATAGGTAAATTTGATAAAATAAATTGAAAAAGAGGTGAATTTTGTGGCAAAAAGTATAGAACAAATGATAGAAGAAATAAGAGATAGATTAAATCTTGTAAATCAAAGTTTGATTGATCCAGATAATTATAAATCGGCAGATGAACAAGAAATTCGTGAAATTCATGAATATGTAACATCAAAAGCATCATTTACGCCAAGTGAAGCATCTGCCATTGCTGATGCACTTGGTCAAATCAGAAAATAAGGGGAGTAACCATATGACACAATTACAAGATAAACTTCAACAATATGCTGAATTATTAGTTGGCGTGGGCATGAATGTTCAAAAGGATCAACCTGTATTTATTAGATCTAGTGTGGATGCACTAGAATTGACACATTACATAGTTGAAGCGGCATATAAGCGTGGCGCGTCTGATGTTAAAGTAGAATATAGTGATGACCGATTATCGCGTTTGAAATTCGAATATGAGTCAGTTGAATATTTTGAGAAAAATGCTGTGAAATCTTATGAAGTTGAAAAACGTATGGACTATGTAAAACGCGGCGCAGCCAACTTAGCACTCATCACACAAGATCCAGATTTATTAAATGGCATCGATAGTGAAAAGTTATCAACTTATCAAAGACAATATTCGACTGCTTATAAAGGTTATATGGAAGCCAGCCAAAAGAATCAATTCCCATGGTGTGTAGCTGCTTATCCTTCAAAAGCATGGGCGCAACGTGTATACCCAGAATTGACTGAAGAAGAAGCCTACAGCAAGTTTATTGATGAAGTATTAGATATCGTGCGTGTAGATGGTAACGATCCTGTAGAAAATTGGAAAAAGCATGTAGATCATTTAAGTGTCCATGCACGTAAATTACAAGATAAAAATTATAAAGCATTACACTATGTTTCAGAAGGTACGGATCTAGTCATTGGTCTGCCAGAAGGACATATTTGGGAAGATGCTACAAGTTATACGAGTGAAGGACAAGCTTTTGTTGCAAATATTCCAACTGAGGAAGTATTTACCGCACCACATCGCTTAAATGTAAATGGTCACGTTACTAATAAATTACCACTTAGTCATAATGGTAATATCATTGACGGTTTTACATTAACTTTTGAAAATGGTGAGGTTGTTGATTTTAAAGCAAATCAAGGTGAAGATGTATTAAGCGATTTATTAAATACGGATGAAGGTGCAAGAAGGTTAGGAGAAGTAGCGCTTGTACCGGATGATTCCCCAATTTCAAATCGTCATACTATTTTTTATAATACATTATTTGATGAAAATGCCTCTTGTCATATTGCATTAGGTTCAGCTTATGGATTTAATGTTAAAGGTGGTACAGAAATGACTACTGAAGAAAAATTAGCACATGGCTTAAATGATTCATTAATTCATGTAGATTTTATGATAGGAAGTCCCGATTTAACTATTTATGGCATAACACAAGACGATGAACGAGAACTCGTGTTTGAAAATGGAAATTGGTCAAAATAATTTGAATAAAACAATATCGTTTAGTAAGTCAAACATGTGCTAATGATGAATTAAAATAAGTATAGCTATTAGTGCACAATTAGAGAGATTTGCGATAAATAATATTGTTTGAGATTATTTGAATTGGGAGTGAGGATATGAAATCCATGTTATATAGATTTCTAGCCTGCTCCTTAATTTATGTTATTGAGAATTAATAAGGGAGCTAAAATTATGGGAAATGTAGCAAGTAAATCAATGTCGGAATCTAGAAGTATCAAAGAAAGACAAATATTCCCTCAAGATACCAACCATCTGCACACAATGTTTGGTGGTATATTGATGGCTAATATAGATGAAATTTCAGCTATTACAGCGACTAAACATAGCAATTCGCAAGTTGTAACTGCATCTACGGATTCAGTCGATTTTTTGAAGCCTATTAAAACAGGCGATATCATTTCTTTCGAAGCCATGGTTTCATATGCTGGTAAATCTTCGATGGAGGTCTGTGTACAAATCGTTATTGAAGATGTTGTTAAGAACGAACGCCATTTAGCAGCACTTAGTTTTTTAACATTTGTTGCGTTAGATGAAAATGGCAAACCACAAGAAGTACCACAAGTATATCCAGAAACACAAACTGAAAAATGGTTTCATGATACAGCACTTGCGCGTGTAAAACGTAGAAAAGAGCGTAGACAAGAAAGTAAAGAGACGATAGAATTTTTATCCAATGTACAAAATATAGAATAAAGTAAAGCGAAAGTTGTACAAATAATCACCTTAGATTAACTGTCAACTTTCGCTTTTTAATATTATAACGTCCATTTTTAACGATGCATGATTTGCTCATTCTTTTTAAAGTCCGTATTAGGGTAATACATATTTTTAACAAGTACATTAGGACCGAGACAATTAAATGCTGAGCAATGACAATTAAGTGATTGTGCTAATGGTGTCGCAAGCCAATGATTAAACACGTCTGGCAATTTATCATGTTTAATATTTGAAATGGTGCCATTTTCATCACCAAAGTCAGTGACTATCACGTTGCCTGTAAAAACATTTACATTTAATCTATTACGGCCATCTGGATCATTTCTCATTGTTACATTAGGGGTATCTCTTAGCCTTTGTAGTAATGCTTGGTCATTCTCATCGTTGATACATGGGTAAATGGGTAATGTACCAAATAACATCCATAAATCGGGGTCACGAATATCTAAAATATGGTGTATTGCTGTTTTCATTTCTTTAAGAGAAAGTACTTCTAGTTGACTAGCAAAATCAGCAGGATACATGGGATGAATTTCGTGTCTTTGACATTGCATATCATGGACAATCTCATTATGTATTTTTTCAAGGTGTGGTACAGTGCTTTGATTCAACATCGTTTCAGCAGAAATAAACATACCTTGCTGAGATAAGGTACTGGAATTAGATAGCATTTGCTCATACAATTTCAATTTGGCTTTTAAAGGAGGTTGTTTCTCCATAGCTCCAAACCCTACATCGGTAAATTCCTCAATTGTTCCCCAATTATGTGAAATATGCATAACATCGATATATTCAGCAATATCTAAATAACGGTCTAGAGGTAAGGTTAAATTAGAATTCATTTGAACATAGATACCACGACTATGCGCATATTTTAATAAAGGTTTAACAACATTTCTTATGGATTTTTTTGAAAACATAGGTTCGCCACCAGTGATAGACATCGTTTTAAGATCTGGAATCTCATCTAACCGACGATAAATTAAATCCATAGGTAATGGATCAGGGTCAGCGGTTTGCAATGTATAACCGACAGCACAATGACTACAACGCATATTACATAAATTGGTTGTAGTGAATTCTATATTACTCAATGTCAAACGCTTGTGCTCTTGCATATCATTGTATGCTTCCCACGGGTCGTTATGAATTGAAATTGGTTTCTTAACATTTGATGCATACAAATTCAACATAATTAAAACTTCCTTTTTACTTTTATCTTTTTATAGGTATAGGCTAAACTTTATTTAGAGAAAGATATAATAACTTACACTTTACATTCAAAAAGTTATAATAAAGACACATTTTAACCTTTTCTGATTATTTGTACGTGCATCATATCTAACATTTCACCTTAATATTATTAAGACTATACCAAATTTTGTCAAATCCATGTTAGGATTATATTATCTTATAAAAAGGAGTCACTTTTAAAATGAATGAAAATCAAACAATTGATCAAATTAGAGCAAGATTAGAAAAATTTATTGATGATATTGATCACGTTAATCCTGATGAAGTTCGCGTAGAAGATATAGATGAGTGGATTGGCTTGCTCGATCAACTTGAAGAAAAAGTTAAAACTGTTTCAAAATCGTCAGAAGATAAATAAGTTAGATATGATATTTTAAGCCTATGTTTAAACTTTCAATTTTAGTCTATATAGTATGTAGAACATAAATAGAGAAAGGTGATTATTAATGGCTAAAAAAGTAGCAATCATTTTAACAAATGAATTTGAAGATATAGAATTAACTAGTCCTAAAGAAGCGATTGAAGAAGCGGGACACGAAACAGTTGTTATAGGTGATCAAGCGAACAGTGAAGTCGTAGGTAAACATGGTACAAAAGCTACGGTAGATGTTAGTATTGCTGACGCAAAACCTGAAGATTACGATGGTTTATTAATTCCTGGTGGATTTTCTCCAGACCACTTACGTGGCGATTCTGAAGGTAGATACGGTACATTTGCGAAATACTTTACTAAAAATGATGTACCAGCATTTGCAATTTGTCACGGACCACAAATTTTAATTGATACAGATGATTTAAATGGACGTACTTTAACTGCAGTATTAAATGTGCGTAAAGACTTAGCAAACGCTGGGGCACAAGTTGTTGATGAATCCGTTGTAGTAGATAAAAATATTGTTACAAGCCGTACACCAGATGATTTAGATGACTTTAATAGAGAAATTGTAAATCAACTCAACGATTAATAGTATAGGTCAATAACTATAATTATTCTCGCGAATGATTTGTTTAACTGGAAGCGATAGGTAGTGTAAACTACCCATCGTATTCCAGTTTTTTTGTTGCGTTATTGTGATAAAACAATCATAAACACGTCAATATAAAACTTCATGTGGAAACATTTATACACCCTTGGACTGATTTTTGCATTTAGCTATAGATAAACATTTAAACTATTGATACACTCACTTATAATGATATGAGAGCAACATAAAGGAGCTACCGCATGAAAAGAAGCGATCGTTATAAACCGAATTACAAACACAACGACTCAAATGACTCAAATCAATTACATCACAATACGTATTTTAAACCTGTGAATAAACCACAGAAAAAGAAAAAAGGTAAGGGTATCGTTATTAAACTACTCATTCCTATTTTAGTTATTATTGGAATTATCATTGGGGTGATGTACGCATTATCACTTAGAGCAGATACAGACGAGTTGGAAAATATAACAGAAAAAGAATCTTTTGTTTCTGCATCGAATATGCCAGATTATACGAAAGGTGCTTTTATTGCTATGGAAGATGAGCGTTTTTATAAACATCACGGTTTCGATGTAAAAGGCACGTCACGTGCATTATTTTCTACATTGAGTGATAAAAGTGTCCAAGGTGGAAGTACCATTACCCAACAAGTAGTTAAAAACTACTATTATGATAATGAGCAGTCACTTACTAGGAAAATTAAAGAATTGTTCGTCGCACATAGAGTAGAGAAAGCATATAATAAAAATGAAATTTTAAGCTTTTATATGAACAACATATATTATGGAAGTGATCAATACACGATTGAATCTGCTGCTAATCACTATTTTGGAGTAACGACTGATAAAAATAATCCTAATTTACCTCAAATATCGGTATTACAAAGTGCAATATTAGCAAGTAAAATCAATGCACCAAGTGTATATAATATTAATGATATGTCAGACAATTTTATTAATCGTGTTAAAACAGATTTGGAAAAAATGAAGCAACAAGGTTATATTTCAAATAGTCAGTATGAAAATGCAATCCAAGAATTAGGTGTATAATATTAAAAGTATTGGCTTAATAGGAATTGTATTTGTAAATGAGTTTAAAAAATAAAAATTACAAAGAGTGAGGATACGAAATCAAAAAGAGTGATTGATTTTATATCTTCACTCTTTTTTTAATATATTCAAAGTCATTTTAAATAAGCTAGTCACTATGATTCCATTACTAAACAATTTGAGTTATCCTTATAAGTGGAGTGAGAATAATGCCTAAAATTACGAAAATAGAAGTACAAAAGAAAAATAAAGAACGCTTTAATTTATATTTAGACGAGGAATTTGAAATGGGTATCGATATGGATACGTATGTACATTTCAATTTAAGAAAAGGTCAAATCGTTGATGCTGCAGATATGGAACAAATTCAAAAGTATGATCAATATAGACAAGCAGTGAATGTAGCAATTCAATTTTTATCATATAGAAAAAGAACGGATCATGAAGTGATACAACATTTACAAAAAAAGGAAATTTCAGAAGCTGTTATTTCAAGTGTCATTGACTATTGCCATGAGCAAAGACTCATTGATCATGAAGATTACGCTAATAGTTTAAAAAACACTATGATACTTACGACAGATAAAGGATCAGGTATTTTTAGACAAAAATTGAGAGATGCTGGTGTTGAACAAACTATTATTGATGAATATGCTGAGCGATATGAGAAAGAACAACCAATGGAAGATATTATTAAAGTAGCTAATAAAATATTAAGACAGAAAAAGGGACCTATGATTAAAAGGAAAGAGAAATTATCCCAATCTTTAATGCAAAAGGGTTATAACTTTGAAACAATAAAGATAGTAATGGATGAAATGGACTTTTCACAACCTGAATCTGAAATAGAGGGCTTGTTACAACAAGAACTAGAGAAGGTCTATAATAAATATTCAAGAAAATTTTCAGGTAGAAAATTAATCAATAAAACAATAGAAGGTCTTATGAGAAAAGGATATAAATATGATAAAATTAAAGCTAAACTAGAAGAGAGTGGTATTGTTGATGGAACAGAAGAAATTGAGTGAAATGAGTGAAGTAGAATTACGTAACGAAATTCAAGGTTACAAAGAAAAAATGAGAAAAGCAGAGATGAACGGTATATTTAATGAATATGATGTTTATCAAAGTAAAGTTATCATTGCAGAAAGTTATCTGGTAGATAGAAATAAAATAGAAATTGGTAGAATTTATAAGTTAAATGATGGTACTGAGAATTATTTTAAAGTTGAGCGTTTAAAAGGTGTTTTTGCTTGGGGTTTTAGAATAAAAAGTGCAGAACCTGAAGAAGGTTTACCAATTGCATTATTAAAATTATAGAAGGATGACGATAGATGGGTAGTTCAATTATATTAAAGTTACTCAATGTAACTCATTATTATAGAAATAAAAAATCTAAAAAATGGTATCTACCATTTGGATATGATGCAGAAGATATTGAATTGAATAATATTAATCTACATATCTATCAAGGTGAAGCACTCGGTGTTATTGGTGAAGACGATTCCTCTAAATCTTTGATAGGTCGTTTATTAAGTGGTGAAATTAAACCAGATAAAGGTAAAGTAATTAGAAAGAAAGATATATTTTTTGCAGATATTGAAGATAAATTACTGCAAACTACTTCGGTAATTGATTATGTAAAAAATGCAATCACGTTATTTCCTTATAAAACATCCGATCATAAAGTTGAACAGATTATTAAATTTGCTCATCTTCAAGATGATATAAATACGCCTATAAAAGATTTAACAGATGAAACATATGCCAGATTGCAATTTACATTAGCAAGAACATCCAAATCCAGTATTATTATAATGAACCAGATATTAAGTTATTTAGATGATGATTACTTTGAAAAAGCAATCGAACTAACGAACGAATACATAAATGAAAATTTAACGATTGTACTGATTGATGACAATATAGAACGTATTTCACGAACAAGTAATTATATTGCGTGGATTTCACATGGTCAGCTCAGAATGGATGGTTCGCTTAATCAAGTATTACCTGCTTATAAAGAGCATGAAAAAGATCGTTTATCACTAACGAGTGAAGAAGAAAAATCCAATTTTGACGTTGATTGGAAAAAAAGTAGAACAAGAATTCCTGAGTTAACCTATAATTTCAAACGTATTGAACGTTACAATCACGCTAAACCACCAGTAGCACTTGTTCGTTTCTGGACACTGTTTATTGTATTCTTATTAGGAATAATCGTCATGGCATTGTTCATGTTCAATGATTTAGGTAAGCTTGAGATAGGTAAGAATGATGATCAAGCGACCATACAAGATCAACAAAAAAATCCATATGAGGAAAAATTAGCATATGGTATTGTTTTAAAAGACGCGATAAATTTAGAAAATATGTCAAATGGCAAAAAGGTCAAGGCAGATAAATATGCGTTTGTTACAATAACAGGAGAAAACACTAAAAATTATCGTATTGAAGTCGATAACAATAATTATAAAGTTGCAAAGAACAAGTTACGTTATTTTGATCCAGCTAGTTTGTTTGAAGAACATAGTGCAAGCACACTAGCACCATATATGCATAATAATTATAGTAATTATAATGAATTCTTTAATAGTCATTTACACAAAAAGCATAGCACAGCGACGGATTCGCTCGTACCTGAAAGCGGTAAAGATGACCGTTTTGTTGTACCAATTGTTCAACAACCGATATCGATGTTATTTAATGATCAAAATAAATTAGTTGGTTTTACGCTTCCAATTAAAGATAAAGAAAAACTCAAAGAAAAATTTAATATTGATAGTAATTTTTGGATAGCGAAATCTGATGATGGGTATTTTATGGCAGATTTAAAAAATAATAAATGGATTTATATTGAATTGTAGGTGTGATAAATGATTGATAGTATGATTAATTATTTTATAAATACACCACATCTCTTGAGACACGCGTATCAACGCTTGAAATCACAATGGATGTGGCTAGTAATACCATTTATAGTAAGTATCCTTGTACTTTTAATAATGGTGTTGATTTTTAAAATGAATGGTACGGAAGAAATTAAACAAGCACGTGGTTTTTTTAGATTAGCAGCAGTTATGAGTTTTGCATATATTTGGATAGCGATTTATCAAAGTTATAATACATTTAAACATGATTACTTTACTGGTAAGTTATTTAATTTAAATCCAATTTTTCAAAATATAATCATAGCACTACTGTTTAGTGTGATAATGTATATTTCACTGATAATGATTATATTAGCTACACCAGTAAATATTGAAAGTTCAATGCTATCAACATTATTCTTTGTTGCCATGTCATTAGTATTTATGGTAGTTATTTCTACATTATTAGGCTTAATCGCAATAGTGAGTAACAAAGTCAATATCATTTATTATGTAGTGAGTGTTGTTATGTTTTTCATTGTTCCAATTATTTTTATACCTAATACAAATACAACATTAGTGTCACATATTTTAATGTTAAATCCCTTGTATTATTTAATAGAAGGTATTTCACAATCTGTTGTATTAGGAACGTTGAGTCTCAATAATATACCACATCATATATACTTTTTATTATTTTTAGCGCTATTGTGTGTAGTTATTTATGCGCTTTATAGATGTATCGCACATAAGAAGTATTCATATGTTAATACTAATAAGCAACAAGTAAAGCGTCAAATGTCGGATAATCTAGAAAATAAAGCAGAAATTAATAAATAATATCTGTTAGTCAAGTGATAAAAAACTGGAGGCACACGTGATTGTTAACGTGTACCTCCAGTTTTTAATTACTTTATTTTGCAAATAATTTGCGTTGTAATTTGTCTTCACTGAAAACCCAACCGATATAAGAATGGTCTATCGTCATATTTTCATCTAAATGGGCGATTGCAACAAAGGAGTAATGACCATTTTTTAAATAGCGTAAATCAATTAATCTTATTTCTGTAGTATTATCATCCAATTTACGTGATTGCCAACGATAAATAGATGAGAAGTTTAGGAAGGTTCTTATATTTTTATCATCTTTCACATATTGCATTAAATCATTACTAGGGAATGGGTGGCGTTTGGATTTATCACTAAATACAATATTTCTACCATAACTTCGACCAACATAATCATGTTCTTCTGTTTGTACTGCGACGCGCCACTGCATGAATCTAATCGTTGGTGCAACAAATACTTTTACTGGATTGTGCTCCTGTTTGATTTGTTTCAATGCTTGTTGTTTAATAATTGCTTGCATTCTGAAGCGAATAATATAATATACAACAAGTATGGCAACGATTGGGAAAAAAGCGAGATATGGATGTACGCCAACTAACCATAGTAATATACCTAAGCACCATAATATAAAGATAATTGGATCAAATGTGTTAATTACACTTAGTTGAATCCATTTATTTGTAATAGGTCTGAGCGCTTGTGTACCATAAGAATTAAATATATCTACAAAGACGTGAAGAAATACTGCAAGTTGAGCCCATAACCAAACGTGTGTAGGATCTACATGTTTGAAAAATGTAAAAATCAATAGTGTAATTAATAATGGCCATAAAATAGTGAAAGGGATTGAATGTGTAATCCCCCTATGATTTGCTATATATGTAGCATTATCTTTTAATTTAAAAACGGTATCACCATCCGGAATTAATGAGCCAACTACAAGTGTTGTAGCTGTGGCTGCAAAAGATCCCGCCATGGCAGGGTCTTGGGTCGCTAATGCTGTGAGTCCGATACCCATGACAATATGTGTTCCTGTATCCATAAGTATTCACTCATTTCATGTCTATAATATATTCATTATAATCTAATATGCCCAATATTAAAAATAACACACTATGCGTCATATAGAAAAATTTTAGAAAATACTAGAAAGTGATGTGCTTTATGTTTAATGAACCAAAATTCAAAAAAAATTTAGTTGACTGGTTTCATAAAAATCAGAGGGAGATGCCGTGGCGAGAAACCTCAAATCCGTATTATATCTGGTTAAGTGAAGTAATGCTCCAACAGACTCAGGTTAAAACGGTCATCGATTATTACCATAGATTTATAAATCGATTTCCAACTATAGATGCTCTAAGTAATGCGCATGAGGATGAAGTACTTAAATACTGGGAGGGACTTGGTTATTACAGTCGAGCTAGAAATTTTCATACTGCTATTCAAGATGTTCATCAAAATTTCAATGGAGAGGTACCCAATCGTCCTGAAACTTTTGGTAAATTGAAAGGCGTAGGACCTTATACTCAAGCTGCTGTGATGAGTATCGCATTTGATTTACCTTTAGCTACGGTGGATGGCAATGTATTTAGAGTTTGGTCAAGGCTTAATAATGATACCCGTGATATCAAATTACAATCTACCAGAAAAGCATTTGAACAAGAATTACAGCCATATGTTGAAAGAGACGCCGGGACGTTTAATCAAGCAATGATGGAATTAGGTGCCTTAGTTTGCACTCCAAAAAATACATTGTGCATGTTTTGCCCGGTGCAAGAACACTGCGAAGCATTTGTGAATGGTACAGTTGAAACATTACCAGTGAAGACGACCAAAGTTAAGAAGAAACATATTAAGCAGCATGTGTACATTATTAAAACTCAAGATAATGAAGTATTAATTGAAAAACGTACGCAAAAATTACTAAATAACATGTGGGAATTTCCAATGTATGAAGCGGAATCCGTTCATCAAATTAATTCAATTTTAAATACTCATATCCATTTTTCAGAACAACCTGCTTATAAATTGAAACATCAGTTTACACACATAACATGGGATATTGAAGTTTATTTAGCAGAACAAACAATCAATCATAAAGATGAATTAAAGTTACCTGATAATATGAAGTGGATGGATTTGGATGAAAAAGAAAATTATAATTTTCCAGTGATCATGACAAAAATTTATAAATTTTTATTATCGCATTCATAGATTCGGTGTAGTCTACATAGTTATGTTATAATTTATAATGTGAAATTAAGAAAAGGTGGTGTGGAGCATGGTAAAAGAATCCATACCTAAAGAAGGTCAGACAATAAAGATACAAAGTTATAAACATGATGGCAATATTCATCGTGTTTGGTCTGAAACTACTATATTAAAAGGTACGGAGCATGTTGTAATAGGTGGAAATGATCATACGCTTGTCACAGAAAGTGATAGTCGTACTTGGATCACGCGTGAACCAGCAATTGTTTATTTTCACTCAGAATTTTGGTTTAATGTCATTTGTATGTTTAGAGAAGATGGCGTTTATTATTATTGTAATCTATCTTCACCATTTGTATGTGATGATGAAGCGTTAAAATATATTGATTATGATTTAGATATAAAAGTATATCCGAACGGTAAATATCATTTATTAGACGAAGATGAATATGAACAACATATGAGACAAATGAATTACTCATCGGACATTGATGTCATTTTAAGACGTAATGTAGATATTTTACAACAATGGATTGAACAGAAAAAAGGACCATTTGCTCCTGATTTTATAAAAGTTTGGCGTGAACGATATAAAAAAATTAGAAATTATTAAGCACATTTAATGTTTTTAGTTAAATTATACTATATAGTGATATGCGTATAATTAATCAAAGCCAAAAGCTTTTATTTGAAAATGGTATAGCAAATAATCATAAACAATGAAAGATAGCCAGTTTATAGCAGCCTCGTTGAAATTCAACGTAGGCTGTTTCATTTGCGAGTAAGTGTGGGGAGGAAATAAATTTATGATTCGGAGATATATACAATTTGTAAAACCATATAAATGGCGAATCATTGCTACAATTCTTGTCGGAATTTTAAAATTTGGTATTCCAATGTTAATTCCTTTATTAATTAAATACGTTATTGATGATGTTATCAATAATGGCGCTATTACAGTAGAGGAAAAATTCACTAGATTAGGTATTGCGTTGGGCATTGCAGTATTTATCTTTGTCATTGTTAGACCACCAATTGAATTTTTAAGACAATATTTGGCGCAATGGACAAGTAACAAAATTTTATATGATATACGTAAAAGATTATACAATCATTTACAAGCATTAAGTTCACGTTTTTATGCTAATAATCAAGCAGGACAAGTTATTTCACGAGTAATCAATGATGTAGAACAAACAAAAGATTTTATATTAACTGGCTTAATGAATATATGGCTAGATTGTATTACGATACTCATTGCATTGACGATTATGTTTTATCTCAATGTGCAACTGACACTAGCGGCATTAGTGATTTTCCCTGTGTATATATTGACAGTATATTTCTTCTTCGGTCGTTTAAGAAATTTAACTAGAAAAAGATCACAGGCTTTAGCTGAAGTTCAAGGGTTTTTACATGAACGTGTTCAAGGGATGTCCGTTATTAAAAGCTTTGCAATAGAAGATAATGAAGCACAAAATTTTGATAAACATAACCAAAACTTTTTGCAAAGAGCATTTAATCATACACGTTGGAATGCGTATTCTTTTTCAGCAATCAATACAGTTACAGATGTTGGCCCATTAATTGTCATTGGTTCTGGCGCATTCTTAGCGATTAATGGTTCAATCACTGTTGGTACTTTAGCAGCATTTGTTGGATATCTAGAACAATTATTTGGTCCATTACGTAGACTTGTATCATCTTTTACTACATTAACGCAAAGTTTTGCTTCTATGGATCGTGTTTTTCAACTTATGGATGAAGGCTATGATATTAAAAACAAAAAAGGCGCACTTCCACTTGAAATTAAGGAAGGCGATATCGAGATCAACGATGTGAGCTTTAAATATAATTCAGAGGAAGCTACGATACTAAATAATATAAACTTGAAAATTAATAAAGGTGAAACGGTCGCGTTTGTCGGAATGAGTGGTGGCGGTAAGTCGACATTAATTAACCTTATTCCGAGATTTTATGATGTTTCAAGTGGAGAAATTAAGATAGATGGTACGAACATTAAATCTTATTTAACAGGAAGTTTAAGAAATCAAATTGGCTTAGTGCAGCAAGATAATATTTTATTCTCAGATACAATTAAAGAAAATATTTTATTGGGGAGACCCAATGCGACTGATGAAGAAGTTATCAAAGCAGCAAAAATGGCTAATGCACATGATTTTATTATGGAACTTTCCGAGGGTTACGATACTGAAGTAGGTGAGCGAGGCGTCAAGTTGTCAGGTGGACAAAAACAACGTGTCTCAATTGCTCGAATCTTCTTGAATAATCCACCAATTATTATTTTAGATGAAGCAACAAGTGCATTAGACTTAGAAAGTGAATCTATCATTCAAGATGCATTGAACGTCTTGAGTGAAAATAGAACAACTTTAATTGTTGCACATAGGTTATCTACTATTACACATGCAGATAAGATAGTAGTAGTTGAAAATGGTGAAATTGTAGAAATGGGTTCTCATGAAGCATTATTAGCTAAAAAAGGTGCTTATGAACATTTATACAGTATTCAAAATTTATAACTAATCGTTACTTTAAATAATATATTTATAACTGGACACTTAAATGTATAGCTTATATTAAAATATGCTTATGACGTTTTATTAAAATTAAAAAGAGCGAGACAAACTAATCAAACGAATAAGGTTTTGATGTTTGTTTCGCTCTTTTTTTATGCGGAAATCGGTCATTTTGTTTTTGTTAACTTACTGAAACAATTTAATTTACTTTATAATACGGTACAACTATTAATATGATGAAAAAATCGCATAGCACAGCTTAAGTTAGCTGTACTATGCGATCATGAATTATAAATCGAAATCTTCATCTAAAATATCAATTTCATTATCATTGCTATGATATGAGAAGAAACTAATGCGTAATCTGTCTAAGTGTTCTAATGTGTAACGATATTCTTCAATAGCAGAAATGATTTGCATGACATTTGCATATGAATACATTGTTTGATAAGGGTTTTTAATCAGTTCTTTTTGAAAGGCATCCATTAATTCTTTTTTTTGTGGATTTTCAATTTGACTGTCAAACTGACCAACATCATACTTTGCCTTTTTTGAAAGACTAATAAATATTTGTTCATGATATGCAATCAATGTATCGATTTCTAATTTAATCTGTAATAGTAATTCGTGATTCAAATTGTGTAAATCGTTTTGGTAGCGATTCATTTTTTTCAATACGTCATATGCGTGACGTGTGCTTCTAACTACTTCTTTAAATAATATTTTTTTCCTGTTTTGAGCATATGTTTGTTTTTTAGTTAAAGGTCGTTCTTCTTCATAGTAAACAAAAGTTTGTTCAAGCTTCTTAATTCTACCACTGATTACGCCTCTATCTTCTTTAATATGATGATATTCCGACGTATCATTTAATACTAATTTGAACCAGACAAATATATCGGAACAAATATTTAATGAGTTGTAATAAATTTTTGACTCGAATTTTGGTGGTAAGAATAATAGGTTAACTATTGAAGAACTGATTACACCAATCATAACTAGTACAAAACGATAAAATGCAGAAACATAAAAATCTCCTGTGTGTTGTCCCATGATAATTAATGCTGTCACACTAGCTAAAGTAGCAACATGTGCTAAATTAAAGCGGAAAAGTACAGCAATCAATAATATTACGGTTACACCCATAATGACAACATTATCTCCAAATACCGTAACCATTGCTACAGCAAGTAATGCACCGAACACATTACCTATCGCTTGGTCAGAAACAGTTTTAATTGACCGAAATACGCTAGGTTGCATAGCAACCACAGCACTGACCCCAGCAATTGCTTTCAAACCAGCTTCATTAGGTAGTAGAGAAGCGATAAACAAAGCAAGTATAATGGCTATACCTGTCTTGAGAATACGGGCTCCTAATTTCAAATGTACCGCTCCTTAATAAAATAATAATAATTGTGTTTATACTTGTTATACAATTATTATCAGTAAATTTCAAGTTTATTTCATTTGACTAAAAGCAAAATCGACGGCATTTAAAGTAGCATCGATATCTTTTTCTGTATGTTCAGTCGTTAGGAACCAAGCTTCAAATTTAGAAGGTGCTAAGTTTATACCTTGATTTAGCATGAGTTTAAAGAATTTAGCGAATGCCTCACCATCTGAATTTTCTGCTTGGTCATAATGAACAACCGTTTCATTTGTGAAGTATAGTGTAAGTGCTCCGTAAACTCTATTTACTGTTGCTGTCATATTGTGTTTGTTTATTAAAGAAAGTAAACCGTCTTCTAATCGTTTTCCTAATGCATCTAATTTCTCATAGACACCATCTTGTTCTAATACTTCCAATAATGCAATGCCACCTTTCATTGAAAGTGGGTTACCTGCCATTGTTCCAGCTTGGTATGCCGGACCTAAAGGTGCTACTTGTTCCATAATTTCTTGTTTGCCACCATAACCGCCAATTGGTAGACCACCACCAATTATTTTACCAAAAGCAGTTAAATCAGGATAAACTTTATATAAATCCTGAGCACCACCATAATGGAAACGGAAAGCAGTAATGACTTCGTCATAAATCACAAGACTTCCATTGTTATGTGTAATTTCGTTAACTTGTTCTAAAAAGCCTGATTTTGGTTCAACCATACCAAAATTACCAACAATTGGTTCGACTAAAACTGCAGCTATTTCATCACCCCAATATTCGATTGCTTCTTTATAAGCATCTATATCATTATAGGGAACAGTAATGACTTCTTGAGCTACACTTAATGGCACACCAGCTGAGTCTGGAGAACCTAATTGTGATGGCCCACTACCAGCTGCTACCAAAACAAGATCAGAATGTCCGTGATATTGTCCCGCAAATTTCACTATTTTATTGCGTTGGGTATAAGCACGCGCTACACGAATTGTTGTCATTACAGCTTCTGTACCTGAATTAACAAATCTAATTTTTTCTAAGGAAGGTATAGCGTCACGTAATTTTTTGGCAAACTCTATTTCTAATTCTGTAGGTGTGCCATAGAGTATACCTAAAGCTGCTTGGTCTTGTATTGCTTTCGTAATATGAGGGTGAGCATGACCAGTGATAATAGGACCATAAGCTTGTAAATAGTCTATATATTTATTGCCATCGACATCATATAAATAGGCGCCTTGACCAGAACGCATCATTACAGGTGCGCCACCACCTACAGCTTTGTAAGAACGTGATGGGGAATTAACACCACCAAGAATGTATTCATCAGATAATTTCTGAAGTTTTTCACTTTCAGTAAATTTCATTATTATCAACCTCTTTTAATTTAATATTTTCGCTTATTATCGTATCATAAAACTAATAAAAAAAAGAAATAGGGTGAGTTATATGTTGAAAAAAGGAGATCAATTTCCTTCATTTGAATTAGAAAACCAAAATGGTGAGTTAATCACTAACGAGACGATTAAAGGTAAAAAGGCGATTTTATATTTTTATCCGAGAGATAATACACCAACATGTACTAATGAAGCTTGTGATTTTAGAGATAATATAACTTTATTCAATGAACTTAATGCATGTGTGTACGGAATAAGTGGTGACAGTAAAAAGAAACATCAGAATTTTAGTAAGAAATTAGATTTGAATTTTGACTTACTTGTAGATGAGGATTATAAATTATCTGAAGCCGTAGGTGTTTATCAATTAAAAAAATCATTTGGTAAGGAATCCATGGGAATAGTGCGGACTACTTTTGTATTAGATGAAAATGGTCAAATTATGGATATAATTGAAAAAGTTAAGGTGAAAACGCAAATAGATGAATTAAAACAAATTTTGGGGTGAGCATAAATGAAAGCAGTTAGTCTAATGAGATTGGGAGAGTTAGAAAATGAATTAAAAGCATTGTTTCCAAATGTAGATTTTGTATTTAGCAATGGCATATCAGATATTGATGATAAAGATAGAGAAACCTTAGATATATTATTTGGTTATGATGGAAAATTAGATGAATCTTTTTTAACACAATGTCCTAATTTATATTGGATTGCTTGGTATGCAACAGGTGTTAATAAATTACCATTAGAATATATAAGCAAACATAATATTAAGTTAACGAATGGCAAAGGTGTACATGCAAAACAAATGTCAGAATTTATATTTGCGTACATATTAGATGATTATAAAAAGATGCGAACTTCCTATATAAATCAGAAAAACAAATATTATGATTCTACATTAACTGGATCGAGAGTCAGTGACGAAAAAATATTGTTTTTAGGCACGGGGAGTATCGCACAGAAAACAGCGAAAATAGCAAATGCATTTGGGATGGATGTAATAGGTATGAATACAACTGGTCATGATGTTGAAGGTTTTAATCGAACATATGCTATACAACAAATGAATGAAGTATTACCTGAAATGAATATTATCGTTAATACACTTCCAGAGACTAAAGATACTATACATCTACTTAAAACTTCTCACTTTGAACTCATGGATAGTAATGCACTTTTTATCAATGTAGGTAGAGGTACAGTTGTTAAAGAGGAGATATTGATTGAGATTTTAAAAAATAATGAAATTAGACATGCATGCTTAGATGTATTTGAAAATGAACCATTGCAACCAAACAATGAACTATATCAATTAGATAATGTAACGATTACAGCGCATATTACTGGTAACGGTAATGAAAATAAGGTTGAAGTAACAGAAATATTCAAGAAAAATCTGAACGCGATTCTCAATAACGAAGAGCTAATTGAGAATGTAGTGGACGCATTGGATGGCTATTAATGTATCTATAGCTTTGTTTATTGACATTTCCCCATATGAACAGTTATATTAATATTAAGTAATAATAATTCTTAAATAGAAAGATGGTGAGGGGAATGAGTGCAGAGTTGGAAACGATAGAGCATCAATTAGAGGATTCGATTACTTCATTGAGAAATAATGGTATTAGAATTACTCCACAGAGACAAGCAATTCTTAAATTTTTAATTGCTTCGCATACACATCCGACAGCAGATGAGATTTATCAAGCACTTTCACCTGATTTTCCAAATATAAGTGTTGCTACTATATATAATAATTTACGTGTATTTAAAGATATTGGTATAGTTAAAGAACTTCCATATGGAGATTCTTCAAGTCGCTTTGATTTTAGTACACACAATCACTATCACGTTATATGTGAACAATGCGGTAAAATCGTAGACTTCCATTATCCTCAACTAGATGAAGTGGAACAGTTAGCACAACACGTAACAGATTTTAATGTAACGCATCACCGTATGGAAATATATGGGTTATGCAAAGATTGCCAAGATAAATAAATATAGATGATGTAAATAATTAAACAAAATCATTTATAAAACGAAGCTTAATGATTGAGAAGGGACTTGCTAATTAGTGAGTCCCTTCTTTCATTTATGATTACTTGAGATAAATTACTAATAAATATATTTAATGATAGTTTATAGTGTGAATAATTAAAAATGCACGCTATAGTATTAAGGAAAAGGTAAGAAAGTAATCAAAATGTGAAATTGGTCATACAATCTATTTACACAAAATAAAAATTAAATACATCATAACGATATTTAGTAATTTACGTAGTAAAATTAAACTAAAAAGATCTGTATTTTATATTGACGGTTATTAATAATCTTGATATTATATAAAAGTCGTCAAAACAAGACGCATTACAATTTAAATCGATTCAGCAAAAATTATTGAAAGTGTAAATTTGACACTTGTTAATATAGTTGAAAGATAATACAATATTAAATGTTGAGTTAAAAAACGCAACAATCTTAATAAAAAATAATAAAAATTTATTATTGACTTAACAAAAACTTAATGTTATAATAAATTCTTGTAACGCATTAATGAACATTGAAAACTGAATTGCAATATGTCAACGTTAATTCCGAACGCAACATTCAATTGTTGGTTCAAAACAAGTGTTAGAAATAACACAAATTAGTATTTTATGAGCTAATCAAACATCATAATTCATTTATGGAGAGTTTGATCCTGGCTCAGGATGAACGCTGGCGGCGTGCCTAATACATGCAAGTCGAGCGAACAGATAAGGAGCTTGCTCCTTTGACGTTAGCGGCGGACGGGTGAGTAACACGTGGGTAACCTACCTATAAGACTGGGATAACTTCGGGAAACCGGAGCTAATACCGGATAACATTTGGAACCGCATGGTTCTAAAGTGAAAGATGGTTTTGCTATCACTTATAGATGGACCCGCGCCGTATTAGCTAGTTGGTAAGGTAATGGCTTACCAAGGCGACGATACGTAGCCGACCTGAGAGGGTGATCGGCCACACTGGAACTGAGACACGGTCCAGACTCCTACGGGAGGCAGCAGTAGGGAATCTTCCGCAATGGGCGAAAGCCTGACGGAGCAACGCCGCGTGAGTGATGAAGGGTTTCGGCTCGTAAAACTCTGTTATTAGGGA
>NZ_JACBFD010000007.1 GCF_013391405.1 Staphylococcus sp. GSSP0090 | reverse complement strand
GCATTAACTGAAGAGCGTCGTAAAGAGCTTGTTAAAGATGTTAAAAAAATTGGTGAAGACGCTAAAGTTGCAGTTAGAAATGTACGTCGTGATTCAAACGATGAGCTTAAAAAACAACAAAAAAATTCTGACATCACTGAAGATGATTTAAGAACACAAACAGATGATGTTCAAAAATTAACTGACGATTCAATCAAAGAAATTGAAAAATTGTTAGAAGAAAAAGAACAAGATATTATGTCAGTATAAACATGGTAATGATGATAATGGCTTCAACGCATTAAGCAATATAATTAAACTTATATTGCTGCAAATTTAGAGGTCAATCATATTCTTATCTGAACTGTATCAAATCAGACTTTGGTACAGTTTTTTTATTTGTTTATTCAATGCAACTATTTAGTATGATAAAATGGTAGATAATTGCATCTAGAACCTATTATAATAAACATAGATGATCACGCTCGGAGGAAATACCATGTTTAAAAAGTTAATTAAAAAAAATAAATATCAGCAGATCCAACCAGAGTTTGAATTGGATTTACATAACATACCTGAACATGTTGCTATAATCATGGACGGTAATGGTCGCTGGGCAAAGCAAAGGAAATTGCCTAGAATTAAAGGTCACTATCAAGGTATGCAAACAGTTAAAAAAATCACAAAAGTCGCTAGTGATATAGGTATTAAATATTTAACACTGTATGCATTTTCTACAGAAAATTGGACTAGACCTGAAAATGAAGTCAATTATATCATGAACTTGCCAGTTAACTTTTTAAAAACATTTCTACCAGAGTTGATAGAAAATAATGTAAAAGTCGAGACAATTGGTTTTATGGAATATTTGCCATCATCTACACTCAAAGCAATCGCTAAAGCCAAAGAAGATACAAAACATAATACAGGTTTAAAATTAATTTTTGCTATCAATTATGGTGGGCGTGCTGAAATTTTAAATAGTGTGAAATCAATCTATGATGAATTAACTGCTAAAGGATTAACTAGCGATGAAATAACTGAACAGATGATTGATGATCATTTAATGACACATGCATATCCTGATCCAGATCTTTTGATAAGAACTTCAGGTGAACAAAGAATAAGCAATTTCCTTATTTGGCAAGTATCTTACAGTGAATTTATTTTCAATGAAAAACTATGGCCAGATTTCGATAAAGAAGAATTAATAAATTGTATTAAAATTTATCAGTCACGGCAGCGTCGATTTGGTGGATTATAAATAGTTAGGAGAATAGTATGAAAGTTAGAACTTTAACGGCAATTATAGCACTTATCGTTTTCCTCCCAGTTTTATTAAAGGGCGGCCTTATTCTAATGCTATTTTCATATTTATTGGCATTCATCGCTTTAAAAGAATT
Source organism: Staphylococcus sp. GSSP0090 (assembly GCF_013391405.1). GTDB lineage: Bacteria > Bacillota > Bacilli > Staphylococcales > Staphylococcaceae > Staphylococcus. The sequence goes on along the minus strand of NZ_JACBFD010000007.1, from coordinate 266,292 downwards.
GCTTAATATGAATATGATTAAGTTCTTATCAATACCAGGGATAATTAGTGCATTAGGTATTTTAATCATTATGCTACCTCAAGATGCTGGGAGCTGGGTTAACGACCTACAATTAAAATCGTTAATCGCAATGAGTTTTATTTTATTAAGTTATACAGTACTTTCTAAAAATAGATTCAGCTTTATGGATGCGGCATTTTGTCTCATGTCCATCGCATATGTAGGTATCGGATTTATGTATTTATATGAAACGCGCTCAGAAGGTTTACATTACATATTATTTGCGTTTTTAGTGGTTTGGTTAACTGATACAGGTGCGTACATTTTTGGTAGATTGATGGGTAAACACAAATTATGGCCAGTCATTAGTCCTAACAAGACCATTGAAGGTTTTGTAGGCGGTTTAATTTGTAGTTTAATCGTGCCACTTGTCATGATGATCTTTGTAGATTTCAATATCGCACTTTGGTTATTATTAATTATTACTATCATATTAAGTATGTTTGGACAATTGGGTGATTTAGTAGAATCAGGATTTAAGCGTCACTTTGGCGTAAAAGATTCAGGAAGAATTCTACCGGGGCACGGTGGTATTTTAGATCGTTTTGATAGTTTTATGTTTGTCTTACCATTATTAAATATTTTGTTAATTCAAATATAATCTATTTACGATATGAATGTTATAATTTTATAAATCAGCGAAAGGAGTTAATGAATTGAAATAACTGGTCTTTTAATAACAGTTAATGATATTCTTAACTCCTTTTGACAAGGTCAAAAAATTTCGCACTACTAAATTGAATGTTTAAAGTTTACCACTTAGCATGCCGATAAACGAGAAATAAAAAATGAATAGAGTTACGTGTATGACAAAGTATAGTTGTGGTATACTTTTATAACTTAAAGTTGGAAGCATACATTAAAAAGCACATCGTGTTTTACCCAACATGCAGTTAATTTATTTAGAAAATATGAGGTGTATCGAATTGAGTTTTCTAGTAACAATTATTTCTTTTATCATCGTTTTTGGTGTCCTCGTAACCGTACACGAATATGGGCATATGTTTTTTGCTAAACGTGCAGGGATTATGTGTCCGGAATTTGCTATTGGTATGGGACCCAAAATATTTAGTTTTAGAAAAAATGAAACACTCTATACAATACGACTACTACCAGTTGGTGGATATGTGCGTATGGCTGGAGATGGTTTGGAAGAACCGCCTGTACAACCAGGTATGCATGTTAAAATAAAATTGAATGATAAAGATGAAATTACTCATATCATTTTAGATGATCAACATAAATTTCAACAAATTGAAGCGATAGAAGTGAAACAATGTGATTTTAAAGACGGCTTGTATATAGAAGGTGTAACACCTTATGATCAAGAACGTCATAGATATACGATTGCTAAAAAATCATATTTCGTTGAAAATGGTAGTTTAATTCAAATTGCACCAAGAGATAGACAATTTACGTATAAAAAGCCTTATCAAAAGTTTTTAACATTATTTGCTGGGCCACTATTTAACTTCTTACTTACATTGGTATTATTTATCGGTCTTGCTTATTATCAAGGTACGCCAACAAATGGCATAGATGAAGTAATGAAAGATTCCCCTGCACAACACGCTGGGCTTAAAGCTGGGGATAAGATAGTTAAATTAGACGATAAAAAAATTGAATCAAAAGGCGATATAGATAGTGTTATCAATCATATTAAAGACAGTAAAACAGAAGTTACGGTTGAACGTGATGGAAAAACACATACGATGGATATCGAGCCTAAAAAAGTAGAACAAAAAGTAACGAAAACGAAGACAGAAACTAGATATTTATTAGGCTATCAAGCCAGTACTGAACATACGATATTTAAACCGATTGCAGCTGGTGTTGAACGTTCACTAGAGGCGGGTAAATTAATATTTACAGCTATTGTAGGTATGATTGCTAGTATTTTCACAGGGGAATTTTCATTCGATATGCTGAATGGACCAGTTGGTATTTATCATACTGTAGATTCTGTTGTTAAAACAGGTATCATTAATTTAATTTCTTGGACAGCACTTTTAAGTGTCAACTTAGGATTAATGAACTTATTACCAATTCCTGCATTAGATGGCGGACGTATTTTATTCGTTATATATGAAGCAATATTTAGAAAGCCGGTTAATAAAAAAGCAGAAACAACAATCATTGCAATTGGCGCTGTATTTGTACTTATTATCATGGTGTTAGTGACGTGGAACGACATTCAACGTTATTTCTTATAAAAGGGAGAGAGATAGTTAAATGAAACAATCAAAGGTATTTATTCCAACAATGAAAGAGGTACCAGCAGGTGCAGAAGCACTTAGCCACCGTTTATTACTGAAAGCTGGTTTAATCAAACAAAGTACAAGCGGCATTTATAGCTATTTACCTTTAGCTGCACGCGTATTAAATAATATTGAAGCAATTGTACGTGAAGAAATGGAACGTATTGATGCCGTTGAAATCTTAATGCCGGCATTGCAACAAGCGGAATTATGGGAAGAATCAGGTCGTTGGAGCGCCTATGGTCCTGAACTCATGCGCTTACAAGATCGCAATGGTCGTGAATTTGCGTTAGGTCCAACACACGAAGAAGTCGTAACATCAATCGTTAGAGATGAATTGAAGTCATACAAACAATTACCACTGACGCTATTCCAAATCCAATCTAAATACAGAGATGAAAAGCGTCCACGCTTCGGTTTATTACGTGGTAGAGAATTTATTATGAAAGACGCTTATTCATTCCATGCGGATGAGGATTCTCTAGATGCGTCTTATCAAGATATGTACAACGCATACGGTCGCATTTTTAAACGTGTAGGAATCAATGCGCGTCCGGTTGTTGCTGATTCAGGCGCAATTGGTGGTAGCCACACACATGAATTTATGGCGTTAAGTGAAATTGGTGAAGATACGATTGTGTATAGTGAACAGAGTGACTATGCTGCAAATATTGAAAAAGCAGAAGTAGTGTACAACGCTAATGAAAAACACGAAGCAATGCAACCACTAACAAAAATAGAAACACCTAATATTCATACTGCGCAAGAACTGGCTACATTCTTAGAAAAACCATTAGATGAAATTACAAAATCTATGATATTTAAAATAGATGGTGAATTTATCATGGTCTTAGTTCGTGGTCATCATGAATTAAATGATATTAAATTAAAAGCTTACTTTGGTACTGATAATATCGAATTAGCTACGGAAGATGAAATTGTAAATCTTTTAGGCGCGAAACCGGGTTCATTAGGTCCTGTTTTTGATAAAGAAATAAAAATTTATGCAGATAACTTTATACAAGATTTAAATAATATTGTTGTTGGTGCAAACGAAGATGGTTACCACTTATTAAATGCCAATATTGGTCGTGATTTCGAAGTTGATGCTTTCGGTGACTTTAGATTTATATTAGAAGGTGAACCGTTATCAGATGGTTCTGGACCAGCGCATTTTGCAGAAGGTATTGAAGTTGGACAAGTATTTAAATTAGGAACGAAGTATTCTGAATCTATGAATGCAACATTTTTAGATAATCAAGGTAAAGCACAGCCTTTATTAATGGGGTGTTATGGTATTGGTGTATCCAGAACATTAAGCGCGATTGTTGAGCAAAACAATGATGAAAATGGTATTATTTGGCCAAAATCAGTTACACCATTTGATTTACATTTAATTACGATTAATCCTAAAAAAGATGACCAACGTGAACTGGCAGATCAATTATATACACAGTTACAAGAAAACTATGATGTCTTATATGATGATCGTAAAGAACGCGCAGGTGTTAAATTTAATGATGCTGATTTAATTGGATTACCTGTACGCGTTGTTGTCGGTAAAAATGCAGCTGAAGGTATAGTAGAAGTGAAACGTCGAGATACTGGTGAAAGTGAAGACGTCCATGTGGATAATTTAATTAATTATGTAAACACATTGTATTCTAATATCTAATTTTAGAGCAGGAACTAGGTTAATTGACAAAAGGAGTCTGGGACAAAAATAGATGTCTCAGACGCTTTAATATTTAGGCAGTAGATGACTGAATTGAAAATGTAAAGTCTCACTGCTTTAAAGAACTACTTTTTCATTTTATGAAAATGAGTAATTCTTATGCATAAGTTAAAACTTATGTATGCCACAGAAAAATTTTAGTGAGACTTATGCATGAGCTTCAGCTCAGGTAAACATTTCAATCCTAGTCATCCTTGCCGGAGTGGGACTACGAAATCTCTATTAGAAAAATTGATTTCTGTCCCACTCCCTCTTTTGTTATTCATGTGAAGCGAATAATAAAGAAATAAGTTGAACTAATAGAAATTTTTAGATATTCCGTTATATTATAGAATATGGAAATTCATACATACACCGTCATAAAATATAAGTATCTGTGTATTAGATAAGCAGTGTAATTAATAGTAAGGTGGTTATCGTCATGGCAATGACAAATGAGGAAAAATTTAAAATACTAGCTGACCAAATTAAAATTGCTGAGCATCTAGATTCAGAAATTTTGGAAAATAGCGAATTAACACGTGTTGATGTTAAAACATCAAATCGAACTTGGGTATTTCAAATTACGCTCCCACATTTTTTAACAATTGAAAATTATTTGCTTTTTACTGGGGCAATAACTGAAGAATTTAAAACAATTGCAGATGTAAAATGTAATTTCACGGTCAAAGATCAAGCAAATCAAGATGAATTTGCAATAAAATATTTTAGCCATTGTATTGATCAAACAAAATTATCACCAAAGGTCAAAGGACAATTAAAGCAAAAACGTTTAATTATGTCGGGTGATGTATTAAAAGTCATGTGTCAAAATGATGTTGAACGTGACCACTTTGACAAAGCTTGTAATGGAAGTTTGATTGCAGCCTACCAACAGTGTGGTTTCAATATAAGTAAAGTTGTTTTTGAAACAGATAGTGCAGTTAACGATGGCGATTTAGCTTCATTGGAAGCACATATTCAAGAAGAAGATGAGAAAAGTGCACGTGAAGCTACTGAAAAATTAGAAAAAATGAAAGCTGAAAAAGCAAAACAACAGGATAATAACGAAAGTGCTGTTTCAAAATGTCAAATTGGTAAACCAATTCAAATTGAAAATGTACGACAAATAGATTCAATTATCGAAGAAGAATTTAAAGTGGCAGTAGAAGGTGTTATTTTCGATATCAATTTAAAAGAATTAAAGAGTGGACGCCACATTGTTGAATTGAAAGTAACAGATTACACAGACTCTCTAGTATTGAAAATGTTCACACGTAAGAATAAAGACGATTTAGCGCATTTCAAAGCTTTAAGTGTAGGTAAATGGGTTCGCGCACAAGGACGTATCGAGGAAGACACCTTTGTACGTGATTTAGTTATGATGATGTCAGATATTGAAGAAATAAAAAAAGCAACGAAGCAAGATAAAGCTGAAGATAAACGTGTGGAATTCCATTTGCATACCTCAATGAGCCAAATGGATGGCATCCCTAATATTTCAGACTACGTAGATCAAGCTGCAAAATGGGGTCATAAAGCAATTGCGGTTACAGACCATAATGTTGTACAAGCGTTTCCAGACGCACATAGCGCAGCTGAAAAAAATGGAATAAAAATGATTTATGGTATGGAAGGTATGCTCGTAGATGATGGCGTCCCAATTGCATATAAACCTAAAGATTGTGACTTAAAAACAGCAACTTATGTTGTATTTGACGTTGAAACGACAGGACTATCCAACCAATACGATAAGATTATTGAACTTGCAGCAGTGAAAGTAAAAGACGGTGAAATTATTGATAAATTTGAAAGATTTAGTAATCCACATGAACGTCTTTCAGAAACAATAAAAAACTTAACACATATCTCAGATGACATGTTAGTAGATGCACCTGAGATAGAAGAGGTGCTGACTGAATTTAAATCATGGGTAGGGGACGCCATTTTTGTAGCCCATAATGCATCATTTGATATGGGGTTCATTGATACAGGATACGAACATGTAGGAATCGGTGCTTCAACTAACGGTGTTATTGATACTTTAGAATTGTCTAGAACCATTAATACAGAATATGGTAAACATGGATTGAATTTCTTAGCTAAAAAATATGGTGTTGAATTAACGCAACACCATAGAGCGATATATGATACAGAAGCAACTGCTTATATGTTTATAAAAATGCTTAAACAACTTGAAGCATTAGGCGTTCACAATCACCAAGATATCAATAACTCATTATCAAATGAAGATGCATATAAACGTGCTCGACCAAATCATGTAACATTGATTGTTCAGAATCAAGAAGGTTTGAAAAATCTGTTTAAAATTGTGAGTGCCTCTCTCGTACAATATTATTATCGTACACCAAGAATTCCACGTTCATTGTTGGATGAATATAGAGAAGGTATACTTGTAGGTTCTGCATGTGATGAAGGCGAAGTATTTACAGCTGTCATGCAAAAGGATCAATCTCAAGTAGAACGAATAGCAAAATATTATGATTTTATTGAGGTTCAACCTCCTGCACTTTATCAAGATTTAATTGATAGAGAATTAGTTAGAGACCATGAAACATTACATGAAATTTATAATCGTTTGATTCGTGCTGGAGATGTTAACAATATCCCAGTAATTGCAACAGGCAATGCACATTATTTAAATGAACACGATGCGATTGCACGTAAAATACTAATAGCAGCACAACCAGGTAATCCATTAAATCGTTCTACTTTACCTAAAGCACATTTTAGAACGACAGACGAAATGTTAGATGAATTACACTTTTTAGGTGAAGAAAAAGCATATGAACTTGTCGTACAGAACACGAATGACTTGGCAGATAAAATAGAACGTGTTGTTCCGATTAAAGACGAACTATTTACACCAAGAATGGAAGGTGCGAATGAAGAAATACGTGAAATGAGCTATGATAATGCCAAAGCACTTTACGGTGATGACTTACCACAGATTGTCATTGATCGTTTAGAAAAAGAACTGGAAAGTATTATTGGTAATGGTTTTTCAGTAATATATTTAATTTCTCAAAGATTAGTTAAAAAATCATTGAATGATGGCTACTTAGTAGGTTCACGTGGTTCTGTTGGTTCCAGCTTTGTGGCAACAATGACTGAAATTACTGAAGTGAATCCTTTACCACCACATTATATTTGTCCAGAGTGTAAGCAAAGTGAATTCTTTGATGATGGTTCTGTCGGTTCAGGATTCGATTTACCTGATAAGCAATGTGAATCATGTGGTTGTGATTTAATTAAAGAAGGACAAGATATTCCATTCGAAACGTTCTTAGGATTTAAAGGGGATAAAGTACCTGATATTGACTTGAACTTTAGTGGTGAATATCAACCAGAAGCCCATAACTATACGAAAGAATTATTCGGTGAAGATAAAGTATTCCGTGCAGGTACAATTGGTACGGTTGCAGAAAAAACGGCATTTGGCTTTGTAAAAGGCTATCTAAATGATCAAGGTATTCATAAGCGGGGAGCAGAAATAGACAGACTTGTAAAAGGTTGTACGGGTGTTAAACGTACGACTGGACAACATCCAGGCGGTATCATTGTTGTTCCTGATTATATGGACATTTATGATTTTACACCTGTTCAGTTCCCTGCAGATGATCAAAGTTCTTCATGGATGACCACACACTTTGATTTCCATTCCATTCATGATAACGTGTTGAAATTAGATATACTCGGACACGATGATCCTACAATGATACGTATGTTGCAAGATTTATCTGGAATTGATCCCAAAACAATCCCAGTAGATGATAAGGCGACGATGGGCATCTTCAGTTCTCCAGAACCTTTAGGTGTTACGGCTGATGAAATTTTATGTAAAACAGGAACATTTGGTGTGCCAGAATTCGGAACAGGATTTGTTAGACAAATGTTAGAAGACACGAAACCAACGACATTTTCTGAATTAGTTAGAATTTCAGGCTTATCACATGGTACAGATGTATGGTTAGGCAATGCACAAGATTTAATACGCTCTGGTAAATGTGATCTGGCAAGTGTTATTTGTTGTCGTGATGATATCATGGTCTACTTAATGTATAACGGATTAGAACCTTCATTAGCCTTTAAAACAATGGAATTTGTACGTAAAGGTAAAGGTTTAACGGATGATATGGTAGAAGCTATGGTTGATAATGAAGTGCCAGATTGGTATTTAGACTCATGTAGAAAGATAAAATACATGTTCCCTAAAGCCCATGCTGCTGCCTATGTATTAATGGCAGTGCGTATTGCTTATTTCAAAGTGCATTATCCATTATATTACTATGCCAGTTATTTCACTGTGCGTGCATCAGATTTTGATTTGATTTCTATGATTAAAGATAAAGAAAGCATACGTAATACAGTGAATGATATGTATTCACGTTATATGGATTTAGCTAAAAAAGAAAAAGATACATTAACAGTACTTGAAATTATGAATGAGATGGCACAACGTGGCTATCGTATGCAACCAATCAGTCTAGAGAAGAGCAAAGCATTTGAATTTATTATTGAAGGAGATACGTTAATTCCTCCATTTATTGCCGTGCCTGGATTAGGTGAAAATGTTGCACAAAGAATCGTAGATGCACGTGATGAAGGACCATTCTTATCTAAAGAAGATTTAAATAAAAAAGCTGGTTTATCTCAAAAAGTGATTGAGTATTTAGATGAATTAGGTTCATTGCCTAACTTACCAGATAAAGCACAACTATCTATTTTTGATATGTAATGATTCAATAACATTAATAAGTGATTGACGAAACGCAATATAGTTTGCAATTCATATTCTGACTTTATATATTGAATGAAAGTATAAGAGATTGAGCTATTTTATTTAAATAAGTGATTATTTAATATAAGTATAACTGAGCAATCACATGAGTAAGTTGTCATTGTGCCTTTTAGCAAATATAGTTATTTGTATAGAAAATGAACATATGGTATAATGGCAGTGCTTAAAAAATTAGACTCAGGCAGAAAGAGTGGGCATATTACCCGCTCTTTTCTATTTGCCAAAAAAGGAGGTCAGCATGAGTAAAATAACTGAGCAAGTTGAAACAATCATTCAACCTGTGCTTAACGACTTAAATTTTGAATTAGTAGAAGTTGAGTTTACCAAAGAAGGAAAAGACCATTTTTTAAGAGTATCTATAGACAAAGAAGGCGGCGTTGATTTAAACGATTGCGCACTAGCTTCTGAAAAAATCAGCGAAGTCATGGACGCAGAAGACCCTATACAAGAAATGTATTATTTAGATGTCGCGTCACCTGGTGCTGAGAGACCTATTAAAAAAGAAAAAGATTTCCAAAATGCATTAACAAAACCAGTATTTGTTTCTCTATATGCGCCGATTGAAGGTTCTAAAGAATGGTTAGGTATTTTACAATCTGTTGATGAAACAAACATTGTTATGGAAGTTAAAGAAAAAGCTAAAACAAAACAAATTGAAATTCCAAGAGATAAAATCGCAAAAGCACGCCATGCTGTAATGATATAACGTGATGAGGAGGATGATAAGTCGTGTCAAGTAATGAACTATTATTAGCTACTGAGTACTTAGAAAAAGAAAAAAAGATTCCTAGAGAAGTATTAATCGATGCAATTGAAGCAGCTTTAATCACTGCTTATAAAAAGAACTACGATAGTGCTAGAACTGTACGTGTGGAATTAAATATGGATCAAGGTAGTTTCAAAGTAATCGCTCGTAAAGAAGTGGTTGAAGAATCCATGGATGATAGAGAAGAAATCAGTTTAGATACTGCATTAGTAAGAAATCCAGCCTATGAAATTGGTGATATTTACGAAGAAGACGTAACGCCAAGCGACTTTGGTCGTGTAGGTGCACAAGCAGCGAAACAAGCTGTTATGCAACGTTTACGTGATGCAGAACGCGAAATTCTTTACGATGAATTCATTGATAAAGAAGATGACATTGTTACTGGTTTAATCGATAGAGTAGACCACCGTTATGTATATGTAAATTTAGGACGTACTGAAGCTGTCTTATCTGAAGCTGAAAGAAGTCCAAATGAAAGTTATATTCCGAATGAAAGAATTAGAGTTTACGTAAATAAAGTTGAACAAACGACAAAAGGACCACAAATTTATGTTTCTAGAAGCCATCCAGGCTTATTAAAACGTTTATTTGAACAAGAAGTACCTGAAATATTTGATGGTACGGTGATTGTTAAATCTGTGGCACGTGAAGCAGGCGATCGCTCTAAAATCAGTGTACATTCTGACAACCCTGATATCGATGCAGTTGGCGCATGTGTTGGTGCTAAAGGTGCTCGTGTAGAAGCGGTTGTAGAAGAACTTGGTGGAGAAAAAATTGATATTGTTCAATGGAATGAAGATCCTAAAGTATTCGTTAAAAATGCATTAAGCCCTTCACAAGTGCTACAAGTTATCGTGGATGAAGCAAATCAATCAACAGTCGTTGTTGTACCTGATTATCAATTATCATTAGCGATTGGTAAGCGTGGTCAGAATGCTCGTTTAGCAGCAAAATTAACTGGTTGGAAGATAGATATTAAATCAGAAACCGATGCAAGAGCAGCAGGTGTTTATCCTGCAGAAGAGACTTCAGAAGAGACTTCAATTGAAGCAGATGACGAAATTCAATTAGATGATGTTGTGACATCTGAAAATACTGAAGTAGAAGAAGCTTCTGAAACAGTACAAACAGAATCAATCGAAATAGAAGACGAAGACGCAGAAAAATAAATTGGAGTGGATACTTTATGAAGAAGAAAAAAATTCCAATGCGCAAATGTATACTATCTAATGAAATGCACCCTAAAAACGACATGATTAGAGTTGTCATCAATAAAGATGAGCAAATTTTTGCTGATGCGACAGGAAAACAACAAGGTCGTGGTGCTTATGTATCAAAAGATGTTAAGCTAGTAGAAGAAGCTCAACAAAAAGGTGTTTTAGAGAAATATTTTAAAGCTGATGCTGATACATTAGCGCCTGTTTATAAAGAAATTATACGTCTTATATACCGTGAAGAGATACCTAAATGACCAAAGAACAAATCGTAAATTTTTTAGGTTTAGCAATGCGTGCTGGAAAAGTAAAAACAGGCGAATCAGTTATTTTAAATGATTTAAAAAAGAATAAACTAAAGCTCGTAATCATTGCAACGGATGCTTCTGATAACACAATGAAAGTGATACAGAACAAATGTGAAAGTTACCATATATCATTACGTATATTTGGAACGAGAGCTGAATTAGGGCAAGCTTTAGGTAAAGCAGAACGTGTAAACATTGGAATCACTGATCAAGGCTTTGCTAAAAAGTTATTGTCAATGATTGATGAATATCGTAAGGAGTGACTATATGAGTAAACAAAGAATTTACGAATACGCAAAAGATTTAAAAATTAAAAGTAAAGAAATTATTGATGAATTAAAGAAAATGGACGTTGAGGTAACGAGTCATATGCAAACGTTAGAAGACGACCAAATTAAAGCATTAGATAAAATTTATAAGCCAGAAAAAGCTAAACAAGCTGACAAACCACAACAAAAGAATAATCAAAATAAACAACAATCAACTCAAAATAAAGGTAACCAAGCGAATAAAGGTAACCAAAATAGTAAACCGAATAATAAGAAAAATAATAAAAACAACAAAAATAATAAGAATAATAAAAATAACAAGCAACCAAAACAAGAAGAACCAAAAGAAATGCCATCAAAAATTACTTATCAAGACGGTATAACAGTGGGTGAACTTGCTGAAAAATTAAATGTTGATTCTTCAGGTATTATTAAAAAACTATTCTTATTAGGCATCATGGCTAATATTAACCAATCATTAGATGACGAAACATTAGAACTTATTGTGGACGATTATGGTGTTGAAATTGAAAAAGAAATCGTAGTTGATGAAGAAGACTTAGCGATTTATTTTGACGATGAATCAGAAGATGAAAATGCAATAGAACGTCCAGCAGTCGTTACAATCATGGGACATGTTGATCATGGTAAAACAACGTTATTAGATTCTATCCGTCATACGAAAGTTACAGCTGGAGAAGCTGGTGGTATTACACAACATATTGGTGCTTACCAAATTGAAAATGATGGTAAAAAAATTACATTCCTTGATACACCTGGTCACGCTGCTTTTACAACAATGCGTGCACGTGGTGCTCAAGTTACTGATATTACGATATTAGTAGTAGCAGCTGATGATGGTGTAATGCCTCAAACAATTGAAGCCATCAATCATGCCAAAGAGGCAGAAGTACCAACAATCGTAGCTGTTAATAAAATTGATAAACCAACGTCAAATCCAGATCGTGTAATGCAAGAGTTAACGGAATATGGTTTAATTCCGGAAGACTGGGGTGGCGATACAATTTTTGTACCACTTTCTGCATTAAGTGGTGACGGCATTGAAGATTTATTAGAAATGATTGTACTAACATCAGAAGTGCAAGAATTAAAAGCTAATCCAGAGAAAAATGCTGTAGGTACAGTAATTGAAGCTGAATTAGATAAATCTCGCGGTCCGTCAGCTTCATTATTAGTTCAAAATGGAACACTACAAGTCGGTGATTCACTCGTAGTAGGTAACACTTATGGTAGAATTCGTGCGATGGTTAACGATTTAGGCCAACGTATCAAAACTGCTGGTCCATCTACACCTGTTGAAATTACTGGTATTAATGATGTGCCACAAGCTGGTGACAGATTCGTCGTATTTAAAGATGAAAAACAAGCAAGACGGATTGGTGAAGCACGTCATGAAGCGAACGTGATGCAACAACGTCAAGAAAGTAAGAGTGTTTCATTAGATAACTTATTTGAACAAATGAAACAAGGTGAAATGAAAGATCTTAATGTCATCATCAAAGGTGATGTTCAAGGTTCTGTTGAGGCACTTGCTGCCTCATTGATGAAAATAGATGTGGAAGGCGTTAATGTACGTATTATACACACTGCTGTAGGTGCTATTAATGAATCAGACGTTACCTTAGCTAATGCATCTAACGGAATTATTATCGGCTTTAACGTTCGACCAGATACTGGTGCAAAACGTGCGGCTGATAACGAAGGTGTAGATATGCGTTTACACCGTGTTATTTATAACGTTATTGAAGAAATCGAATCAGCAATGAAAGGTATGCTAGACCCAGAATTTGAAGAACAAGTGATTGGTCAAGCAGAAGTTCGTCAAACTTTCAAAGTCTCTAAAGTCGGTACAATTGCAGGTAGTTATGTAATTGATGGAAAAATCACGCGTAATGCAGGTGTACGTGTAATTAGAGACGGTATTGTACAATTCGAGGGTGAACTCGACACATTGAAACGCTTTAAAGACGATGCTAAAGAAGTGGCTCAAGGTTACGAATGTGGTATCACAATTGAAAAATATAATGATCTTAAAGAAGGCGACATCATTGAAGCTTTCGAAATGGTAGAAATTAAAAGATAAGCTCTGAATTAATACACTGAATCAAGCTTCAAATTTCTACAACTAACAAAACAATCGTATGTAATGAAACAGTCAAAAACACGCCAAAAGTGGGAGTGAAATCTCATTTTTGGCGTGTTTTTATGGTAAATGAGGTTTTTGTAGGTAGAGCGGGTTACACCATAATTAGTAAATCATCGGTTTCTTGTACATTGAGGTGTGGCGTATTGACTAGTTAATGAAAATATATTGAATCTCAAATTATGCTGATACAATCTTTTACTTCTGCACAGTGGAAAACCATTTATTATCACGTTATTTAAAAAGTAATGAAATATTGATTTTACAATTTTAGTTATTATATAATATATATTCCAAAAATCGATAAATTATCACTGATTCGATTATAAAATGTTTTGTAATACAGAGTTTATTAATTAGTTGATATTATAAAACATAAAAAATAAATAATTGAAACATACAAACGTTATCGCGTCTTTTTATATAACCAATAGATATTTTTATAGATGTAAATTAGATATAAAAAATATTGTAAAATTACCTTTATTTATAATGACTGACACTGGTTGTCTATGTACATGATTAAACTTAGAATAAATAGGAGGTTATAAACGATGAGTGAATATTTAAAAGAAATAAATGAATTTTGGCAAGAATATTTAAATCACTATAACTCTATTTATGATGAAACGACCTTAAAATCCATAATCAAAAATAAAGATACAACAGCATTTTTACATCCTAGAGATTTAGAATATATGAAAAAACATTTTGGTGAAAATTTTATGGAAATACCAAAGTTTAAGAAAATGATTGATTTTGCAAATGGTAAAGTGACTGTTAATAAAAATAGACAAAGAGTAACATTTGAAAACGCTGAACTCAATCCTGCTACGGCGCGACCTTATTTTGGAAATCCAGAAATTGCAGATATTGTTATATTAAAAAAACAACCCGAAAGTGATTTTAAAACTTACGAGATGAGTTTGCCTGAAGCAGAAGCGATTAAATATAGAAAAAGGATATTATTAGATATTCAGGGTAAATTGACCTTTAATGGACAAAAATTATTTTTACCATATATTGATCGTCATAGATGGTTTGTAAAATATTTATATAGTAATGCTTCGACATTAAAACACTTTAACATTGATCCTAATCGTCTTATGGTTATTAAATTTTTCCCTTATCAAACAGGTCATGCTGCGGGTATACCTAAAGATTTTCTATCATTTAAATATGTACTACCTTCGCAGAGGGAGAATTTTAAATTGTTAATTAAAATGCTAAAAGATGATAAAAAACGCATTTATATTGTTAGCGAAGAAGAATTATATATTTCAATTTTCAAAAATTTTGCTGATAGTGAAATTTGTGAATACTTAATTGACAATTTATTTGTATTGTCTTCTAAACAAAATAGACATCTTACGCTATGTAACGTACTAAGTTATAAAGAACATATAACGCGTTTAAGGAAAAAACAAGAATTGTCAAAAGTAGCTTATTACAAATGGAATCAACTACAAAAAGCTGCACGTGAAAATGGAGATTCTGATTTTCACAAAAAAATGCAATCGATGAGATATGAACTATCTAACTCAAAATAATAAAAATAAAAGCTTACAGCATGCGTATGAATCGCTAACTGTAAGCTTTGTTTTATTTAAAAATCATAATTATTGAATAAATCCTTAATCTTTCTTTTGAACTCATCAACGTAAGATTGGGGTTGTACAAGAATGATGTCTTGAGGGTATTGATAGGCTAATTGTATACTTTCCTCTTTTGAAATGATAAGGTTAACAACACTACCTTGTTCTGTGGCTGTAGTTTTTAGGATAATAAATTGGCGTTTGATTTCTGGCCAGATACTCTCATTCACTATCATGGTTACGTAATTCATATGGTCAAAGATTTTGCTTTCAAACACTTGATTCGTTAGATTAATTTCTTTAATGGTTGATATATCAAGTATATATATTTCTCCATTATATAAGTACGTAAACCAATATATGTTGTCAAAATAACGTGTATAAATTGGAACGATGTTTGGGAGTTCAACATCCTTAAGTTTTATAGTGATTTTATGATTATTCTCGATTGCAAGTTGAATTTTATAGATTAAAGTAGATTCATTAAGTTCTCGATTTATTTTGAATTGACTTAATAATTTATTAGATAGTAATTTTTCCGCTAGGTTTGAATTAGCGTTCAAACCGCGTATGAGATTATATGTATCTTCATGGATAATAGGTGTGAAATCTTTCATTCGAAATATAAGATTTAACAGTCTATTGTTTTTAAATTTATATCTATCAATCTTTAAGCGATGCTTTTCAATGGTACTATCATATATCACCTTACCGTCAAGACCATACCATTCTTGATCTTCATAAATAAAATGATTTATATCGCTTATATCTCTTTGAATTGTGCGTATATTAACTTCTAGTTTTTGTGATAATGCTTCTTTGCTTATTGTTTTACCGTTGAGTAATCGGGTGTAAATATAGAGTAAGCGTTCTGGTTTTTCCAAAAAAGATACACTCCTAATGTTATAAAATCAAATCAATTATAATATCGATTAGTTTTATAGTATAACACTATATTTTTAGGAATGTGTAAAATCGTTATAAATTGATGGGGTACAATTTATCAATTTTGATATAACAGTATACTTTTTACACTTAAGTATAAAAAATGTTCACTTAGGCAATTTAAATATAAAATTATAGCGTTGTTTTGAAATAATGTTTCAAAAATAAACAGTTAGGAATAAAAATATTGCTTAACTGTCATACAATCTGTAGTTTCTATATATAATATGCAATATATTATAAAAATAAATACAAGCGTGTAGATTTAATAAAAGGGATTATAAAGTAATCAAATTTGTTTGACGCCATGAAATAAACTGTCATATAATCTGTTAGTAAGGAAACAATTGACGAAGTAATAAATATGTGAGGTGAATAATATGAATATGAGAGCAGAACGTGTAGGCGAACAAATGAAGCAAGAAATCATGGATATCGCTAATAATAAAGTTAAAGATCCAAGAATAGGTTTTTTAACGATTACGGACGTACAATTAACTAACGATTTATCTATTGCAACGGTTTATTTAACTGTATTAGGTAATGAAAAGCAAAAAGCAGACACTTTTAAAGGATTGGAAAAAGCGAAAGGCTTTATAAAATCTGAATTAGGTTCTAGAATGAGACTCCGTATCATACCAGAATTGAATTTTGAATATGATGAATCCATTGATTATGGTAATAAAATCGAAAGAATGATACAAGATTTGCATAAGAAAGACTAATTAATAATAAATTTAGATGCCATTCATTATATATGAAATGCACATTTTATTAATGAAATGATACAAGATGATAACTTTCTATTTAGTTCAATAATAGAATTTAAATTGTTGATGCTTATCGGTGGAGCGAGAACATGAAATCCAATTGATTTCAGTCTCGCTTTTTTTACATAAACGCGAATTGGGAGTAGGCCAGAAATCAAATTTTCTAATAGAGATTTCGTAGTCCTATCTATGCAATCAAGGCAAGGATGACTAGGATTGAAATGTTTACCTGAGCTAAAGCTCATGCATCAGTCTCACTAAAATTTTTCTATGGTATACATAAGTTTTAACTTATGCATAAGAACGACTCATTTTTACAAAATGAAAAAGTAGTTCTTTAAATCAGTGAGACTTTACATTTTCAATTCAGTCATCTACTGCCTAAATGATAAAGCGTCTGAGCCATCTATTTTTGTCCCAGACTCTTCAAAGCAGTGAGGCTTTACATTTTAAATTGAGTTACCAGTTGACTAAATGAAAGCGAGTCTGAGTCATCAAATTATGTCACAGACTCATATATATTAAAAATGAGACTCTGAAGGTGAATTGAAAATGTATAATGGAATTTTACCAGTATTTAAAGATCGTGGTTTAACAAGTCATGATGTTGTATTTAAGTTAAGAAAAATTTTAAAAACCAAAAAAGTTGGTCACACAGGTACATTAGATCCAGAAGTTTCTGGTGTTTTACCTATTTGTATTGGTAGTGCTACTAAAGTAAGTGATTATATAATGGAAATGGGCAAAACATATGAAGCGACAGTGAGTTTAGGCATAACAACGACGACTGAAGATCAAACTGGAGATATATTAGAGCAACTTGCAGTTAACAAAGAAGATGTTTCGTCGAAGTCTATAGATGATGTATTGCAACAGTTTAAGGGTGAACTGGTACAAATTCCACCGATGTATTCTTCAGTGAAAGTAAATGGTAAGAAATTATATGAATACGCAAGAAATAATCAAGAAGTTGAAAGACCAAAGCGTATGGTCAACATTTATCAAATTAAGCGAACTTCCAATTTACGTTTTGTAGACGATACTTGCCAATTCGATATTATCGTTGAATGTGGTAAAGGTACTTATATCAGAACGCTAGCCACAGATATAGGTAAAGCACTAGGATTTCCAGCCCATATGTCAAAATTGACACGTACACAAAGTGGTGGATTTGATATCCAGGATAGTCTAGCACTGGAAGATATAAAGTCACTGCATGAGCATGATGCATTACATGAGAAACTATTTCCTATAGAATATGGTTTGAAAGGTATTAAACAAATTTTAATTTCTGATGATGTCATCAAATCAAAAATATTAAATGGACAAAAGTTTTACAAATCTGAGTTCAAACAAATAATAGATGACATCGTTGTAATGGTTGATGATACGACGCATAAAGTATTAGCAATTTATGAACCTCACCCAGAAAAACTTGATGAAATTAAGCCTAAAAAAGTGTTTAACTAAAGGAGTCTTACATATGAAAGTGATAGAAGTAGCGCATCCAATTCAAGATAATCAATATATAAAAGAAGCAGTTGCGATGGCTTTTGGATTTTTTGACGGTATGCATAAAGGTCATGCAAAAGTGTTTGAAACTTTGGATGCCAAAGCGAAAGCTCAAAATTTAAAAAAAGCAGTTATGACATTTGACCCACATCCTTCAGTTGTATTAAATCCGAAATTAAAACGAACAGATTATTTAACACCAATTCAGGATAAGGTGGAGATTTTAGAATCATATGGTATAGATTATTGTATTGTTATTAATTTTTCATCTAAGTTTGCTGAAGTGACGGCAGAAGAATTTATTCAAGATTATATTATCAAAAATAATGTAAAAGAAGTGATTGCTGGTTTTGATTTTACATTTGGTAAATTTGGTAAAGGGAACATGATGATTCTTGATGAGATGTCTGAGTTCAATACAACAGTCGTGAGTAAACAAGAAATTGAGTCAGAGAAAATCTCGACAACAGATATTAGAAAGTCACTAAAAACAGGCGACTTGCAGAAGGCCAATGAAGAATTAGGTTACCGTTATCGAATTAAAGGTACCGTTGTTCAAGGTGAAAAACGAGGAAGAACAATTGGTTTCCCTACTGCTAATGTCCAACCGAGCGGCGATTATGTATTACCGAAAAATGGCGTCTATGCAGTTAGTATGGAAATTGGTGTGAATAAAGAAATATATCGAGGTGTAGCAAATGTTGGGGTTAAACCAACGTTTCATGATCCTTCTAAAGCACAAGTCGTGATTGAAGTGAATTTATTCGACTTCAGTGAAAATATATATGGTGAACGTGTAACTGTGTATTGGCACCATTATTTAAGACCAGAAATTAAATTTGATGGTATAGATCCTTTAGTTGAACAGATGAACAAAGACAAAGAAAAAGCAAAATATTTATTATCGGTTGATTTTGGTGATGAAGTATCATATAATATTTAAGTCGAATGTGTAATTCACATTTAAGCACCTTTACCTTGGCAGTTCGAGACTCCGACGTTTTGCTCGGATAAAGGCGAATAAAATTTAAAGGAGGAAATTGACAATGGCAATTTCACAAGAACGTAAAAATGAACTAATTAAAGAATACCGTACACACGAAGCAGACACTGGTTCACCAGAAGTCCAAATCGCTGTTTTAACTGCAGAAATTACTGCATTAAACGAACATTTACGTGAACACAAAAAAGATCATCATTCACGTCGCGGATTATTAAAAATGGTAGGTCGTCGTAGACACTTACTTAACTATTTACGTGACAAAGATGTTCAACGTTACCGTGAATTAATTAAATCATTAGGTATCCGTCGTTAATTTTAAGACGTTTATTGATAGGGAAAGAACCTTTTAGGGTCCTTTCCCTTTTTTATAATTTAGAACAGCTATTTTTTAAAAAAGAATATACTAATATAAAATTATTCTAAGAAATGATATGATAGTACTAATAGATATATGAGAGGAGATTCGTAATGTCTCAAGAGAAAAAAGTTTTTAAAACCGAGTGGGCAAACAGATCATTAACGATTGAAACAGGTCAACTTGCTAAACAAGCTAATGGAGCCGTACTCGTTCGTTATGGTGATACTGTAGTTTTATCTACTGCAGTAGCTTCAAAAGAACCGCGTGATGGTGACTTTTTCCCATTAATGGTTAACTATGAAGAAAAAATGTATGCAGCAGGTAAAATCCCAGGTGGCTTTAAGAAACGCGAAGGGCGTCCAAGCGATGAAGCAACTTTAACTGCACGCTTAATCGATAGACCTATCCGTCCATTGTTCCCTAAAGGTTATAAGTATGATGTTCAAATTATGAATACCGTACTTAGTGCTGATCCTGATTGCTCACCAGAAATGGCTGCAATGATTGGTTCGTCAATGGCGTTAAGTGTTTCTGATATTCCATTCCAAGGACCGATTGCTGGTGTAAATGTTGGATATATTGATGGTGAATATGTCATCAACCCGACAGTAGCACAAAAAGAAGTATCACGTTTAGACTTGGAAGTTGCTGGACATAAAGATGCAGTAAACATGGTTGAAGCGGGTGCTAGTGAAATTACTGAGAGTGAAATGCTAGAAGCTATTTTCTTTGGACATAGCGAAATTCAACGATTGGTTAATTTCCAACAAGAAATTGTTGATCATATCCAACCAGAGAAAAAAGCATTCGTTCCAGTAGAAAAAGATGAAGCATTAGTTGAGAAAGTTAAACAATTAACAGAAGCGAATGGTTTAAAAGATGCTGTTTTAACATTTGATAAACAACAACGAGATATTAATTTAGATGCACTTAAAGAAAAAGTTGCAGCTGAATTTATTGATGAAGAAGATGCAGATAATGAAGCGTTAATTAAAGAAGTAAATAGCATTTTAAATGATTTAGTAAAAGAAGAAGTCAGACGTTTAATTGCTGAAGAAAAAATCAGACCAGACGGCCGAAAAACAAATGAAATTCGTCCACTAGAATCAGAAGTAGGCGTCTTACCTAGAGCGCATGGTTCTGGTTTGTTTACACGTGGTCAAACACAAGCATTATCAGTATTAACATTAGGTTCAATGAGTGAATATCAAATCTTAGATGGTTTAGGAGAAGAACAACAAAAACGTTTCATGCATCATTATAACTTCCCTAACTACTCTGTAGGTGAAACTGGTCCTGTACGTTCCCCTGGTCGTCGTGAAATTGGGCATGGTGCATTAGGTGAACGCGCATTAAGTCACATTATACCTGATTTGAAAGACTTCCCGTACACTGTAAGAATTGTGAGTGAAGTATTAGAATCAAATGGTTCGTCATCACAGGCTTCAATATGTGGATCAACTTTAGCATTAATGGATGCAGGTGTGCCAATTAAAGCACCAGTTGCTGGTATTGCTATGGGCTTAGTGACACGAGATGATAGTTATACAATCTTAACTGATATTCAAGGTATGGAAGATGCACTAGGTGATATGGACTTTAAAGTTGCTGGTACATCTGAAGGTATCACAGCAATTCAAATGGATATCAAAATTGATGGCTTAACAAAAGAAATTATTAAAGAAGCTTTAGATCAAGCGCGTGAAGGTCGTTTAGCAATATTAGATCATATGCTACAAACGATTGATACTTCTCGTAGCGAATTAAGTGCTTTTGCACCTAAAGTTGTTACGATGACAATTAAACCAGAGAAAATTAGAGACGTTATTGGACCTGGTGGTAAAAAAATTAATGAAATCATTGATGAAACAGGCGTAAAACTAGATATCGAACAAGATGGTACAATCTTTATCGGTGCAGTTGATAAAGATGCAATAGCACGTGCACGTTCAATCATTGAAGATATTACACGTGAAGCAGAAGTCGGACAAGTCTATGAAGGTAAGGTTAAACGTATTGAGAAATATGGTGCATTCGTTGAGTTATTCCCAGGTAAAGATGCACTTGTTCATATTTCACAAATCGCGAATGAACGTATTGATAAAGTTGAAGATGTATTAAAAGTTGGCGACACTTTCAAAATCAAAGTAACTGAAATTGATAAACAAGGTCGTGTCAATGCGTCACATAAAGCATTACTTTAAATTAATTTTTTATAATAAAATTGGTATTGTAATTATAACGAGAGACTAGTTAACTGAATGTAACTTTCTACAATAGCATGTCATCAATTCTATTGTGGATAGTATTACATCGCAGTACTTGCTAGTTTCTTTTTTTATACATATTAAGATTATCATTATGAAAATTTGAAACTATAAACCATCATACAAATAAAGTTTGAATGTACGAAAGAATTCAATTAGATTTGTATAATAAGTTAATATAAACTGGGAAAATAAGGAAATAAGATAGTTATAAACAATGCTTTGTAATTACTTTAATAGTGTACATAATGCGCATTTTAACTTATAATAAAAGATGAGTTTATATATGGACGGGGAAATTAAATAGGAGGTAACATTTTGAGTTTAATAAAGAAAAAAAATAAAAATATCCGCATCATTCCACTCGGCGGAGTTGGAGAAATTGCGAAAAATATGTATATCGTCGAAGTGGACGATGAAATGTTTATGCTTGATGCTGGCTTAATGTTCCCAGAAGATGAAATGCTGGGTGTAGATATTGTTATTCCAGATATTCAATATGTCATTGACAATAAAGATAAATTAAAAGGCATCTTTTTAACACATGGCCACGAGCATGCAATAGGAGCAGTCACTTATGTGTTAGAACAAGTTGATGCGCCTGTATATGGTTCGAAATTGACGATTGGTTTAATTAAAGAAAATATGAAAGCGCGCAATGTAAATAAAAAAGTTAGATACTATACAGTGAACAATGAGTCAGTGATGCGTTTTAAAGGCGTGAATGTCACTTTCTTTAATACGACGCACAGTATTCCAGATAGTTTAGGTGTTTGTATCCATACTTCATATGGCGCAATTGTCTATACTGGTGAATTCAAATTTGACCAAAGTTTACAGGGGCATTATGCACCAGACTTGAAGAAAATGACTGAAATAGGCGATGCAGGTGTATTTGCTTTAATTAGTGATTCAGCTGAAGCTGAAAATCCTGGTTATAACACACCAGAAAATGTAATAGAATCACATATGTACGACGCTTTTACAAAAGTGAAAGGTAGATTAATTGTATCTTGCTACGCTTCTAATTTTATAAGAATTCAACAAGTATTAAATATTGCGCAAAGATTAAATAGAAAGGTTTCATTCTTAGGTCGATCATTAGAGAGTTCGTTTAATATTGCTAGAAAAATGGGATACTTTGATATACCAAAAGATTTATTGATTCCAATCAATGAAGTTGAAAATTATCCTAAGAATGAAGTTATTATCATAGCTACTGGTATGCAAGGTGAACCTGTTGAAGCACTCAGTCAAATGGCTCAGAAAAAGCATAAGATAATGAATATCGAGCCAGGAGACTCTGTATTTTTAGCTATTACAGCTTCTGCCAATATGGAAGTCATTGTAGGTAATACTTTGAATGAATTAGTACGTGCTGGTGCAGAAATTATACCAAATAGCAAAAAAATTCATGCTTCTAGTCATGGTTGCATGGAAGAGTTGAAGATGATGATTAACATTATGAAACCAGAATACTTTATACCAGTAAATGGTGAATTTAAAATGCAAATCTCGCATGCTAAGTTAGCTAATGAAGCAGGTGTACAGCCTGAAAAAATCTTCCTTGTAGAAAAAGGCGATGTGGTTAACTATAATGGTGAAGAAATGATTTTAAATGAAAAAGTAAATTCTGGAAATGTTCTGATTGATGGTATCGGTGTAGGAGACGTCGGTAATATCGTATTGAGAGATCGTCATTTACTTGCAGAAGACGGTATATTCATTGCCGTAGTCACGTTAGATCCAAAAAATAGAAGAATTGCAGCAGGTCCGGAAATTCAATCAAGAGGTTTCGTTTATGTAAGAGAAAGTGAAGCTCTTTTAAATGAAGCAGAAGAAAAAGTCCGTGAAATTGTTGAACTTGGTTTACAGGAGAAACGCATTGAATGGTCTGAAATCAAACAGAGCATGCGTGATCAAATTAGTAAGTTATTATTTGAAAATACGAAACGCCGTCCAATGATTATTCCAGTTATTTCTGAAATTTAATAATTTCTATACTAAACAAAGAGGTTAAGACATACGCTTAGGTAAATATATTTAAAAGTAGATTAAGGTGACATGTTAAGCAATTTTGCCGTAAATCCAACCTTTAAATGTACTGAGAGCGAATAAATGTCTTACCTCTTTTATGTTATTATATAAAGACGTTAAACTTTATTTATACATATAATTTAATAACTATAAAAAGATATATATTTTAACTAGAAACGTTAGATGAATTTTGTGAGCATTAAATATAAGATAGTTCATTTTGAAAACTGAGTCGAAAAGAAGGTGTTACATTTGGCACAAACGAAAAAAAGATCAACAACTAAGCGAAAACCTACAAATACTAGAAAAAAGACATCAAATAAAAAGAAACAACAAGGGGATAGTCCCTTGAGATATGTATTGGCAATTGCCATTTTTGTCATTATTGTCCTAGGTGTTTTTCAACTTGGTATAGTAGGTACAATGATTGATAGTTTCTTTAATTATTTATTTGGTAATAGTAGATTTTTAACTTATATACTTATTTTAATTGGAACGATATTCATTACATATTATAAAGCGTTACCTAAATCCAGGCGTACTGTCGGTGCATTTGTATTACAATTAGCCTTATTGTTAGTTACACAAATCGTATTTTATTTTACAAATAAAGTACAAGCACAACGTGAGCCAGTATTGTCATTTGTTTATAGTTCATATAAGCATTCGAATTTTCCAAATTTTGGTGGTGGACTTTTAGGTCATTATCTATTATCGATATTCATACCGCTTATCTCAATCATAGGTATTATCATCGTTACAATTTTATTGATAGCTTCAAGTATCATTTTGTTATTAAAACAAAAACACCGAGATGTATCTAAATTATTATTTGAAAAGTTAAAAGTTAAAAGTCAGGATGCTTCAGAAAATTATAAAGAAAAACGTAAGCAAAATAAAATCAAAAAAGAAGCGAATGCACGTGTTAAAGCCGAAAAGAAAGCTGAACGTGAGAAACAGCAAGTAGAAGCTAGTGAGCAACAAGACATAAAAGATGTAAGCAATCTGGAAGAAGTGCCTAGTGAAACAAGTAACCAACCATTATCTATTCCAATTTACGGACATAGTGAAAACGATGAAACATCTACAAAACAAAGTTCAAATACTAGCAGACAACGTGCGAAACGTTTATATGATCATGAAGCAGATCAAGTCCAAAATACAAATCATGAAACAAATGATGCGGATTTAGCATCGTTAGATCAATCTATGGATGCGACTGAAGACAATGGAGAGAATCAAGGCGATGCAGTTAACTCGATTTCAGAAGCAGGAGAAGTAGAAAACGAAGCCTATACGATTCCGCCACTTTCATTACTTAAACAACCAGCAAAACAAAAAGCAACTTCAAAGGCAGAAGTACAGAAAAAAGGGCAACTACTTGAAACAACACTAAAAAACTTTGGTGTAGATGCTAGAGTAACGCAAATTAAAATTGGACCGGCTGTAACACAATATGAAATTCAACCAGCACAAGGGGTTAAAGTTAGCAAAATTGTAAACCTACACAATGATATCGCGCTTGCGTTAGCAGCTAAAGATATTCGTATTGAGGCACCGATTCCAGGGCGTTCTGCAGTAGGTATTGAGGTGCCAAATGATAAAATTTCGCTCGTATCGCTCAAAGAAGTATTAGATGAGAAGTTCCCTGCAAAAAACAAGTTAGAAGTTGGACTAGGGAGAGATATCTCTGGCGACCCTATAACAGTTGAATTAAATAAAATGCCTCATTTACTTGTGGCTGGATCTACAGGTAGTGGTAAATCCGTCTGTATTAATGGTATTATCACTAGTATTTTACTTAATGCGAAGCCACACGAAGTAAAACTTATGTTAATTGATCCGAAAATGGTAGAATTAAATGTATATAATGGGATTCCTCATTTATTGATACCAGTTGTTACAAATCCTCATAAGGCATCGCAGGCTTTAGAAAAGGTTGTAGCTGAAATGGAACGTCGTTATGATTTATTCCAACATTCATCTACAAGAAATATAGAAGGTTACAACGAAGCAATTAGAAGACAAAACCTTGAGCTAGATGAAAAACAAGCTGAACTACCTTATATTGTGGTTATTGTTGATGAATTAGCGGATTTAATGATGGTTGCTGGTAAAGAAGTGGAAAATGCAATCCAAAGAATTACGCAAATGGCTCGAGCAGCAGGTATTCATCTAATCATCGCAACACAACGTCCTTCTGTTGACGTTATTACTGGTTTAATTAAAAATAATATTCCGAGCAGAATCGCATTCGCAGTTAGTTCACAAACAGATTCTAGAACCATTATTGACAGTGGCGGTGCAGACAAGTTATTAGGAAAAGGCGACATGCTTTATGTTGCAAATGGTGGTTCTACGAGGACGCGAGTTCAAGGTGCATTTTTAAGTGATCAAGAAGTGCAAGATGTTGTTAATTACGTCGTAGAACAACAAAAAGCGAATTATGTTAAAGAAATGGAACCAGATGCACCGGTAGAAAAATCAGAAATGAAGAGTGAAGATGCGCTTTATGATGATGCATATTTATTTGTCATTGAACAACAAAAAGCGAGTACTTCTTTATTACAAAGACAATTTAGAATTGGTTATAATCGCGCTTCCAGACTTATGGACGATTTAGAACGAAATCAAGTTATTGGACCACAAAAAGGAAGTAAACCTAGACAAATATTAGTGGATTTAGATAATGATGAGGTGTAAATATGGAACTGACTTCTGTTTATAAAGTTAAAGAGTGGATGATACAACAAATCAAAGAGGGCAAATTACAACATGGTGAACCATTACCAAGTAATTTAGCAATTGCTAGAACATTAAATGTGAAGACAGATGATGTCTACGATGCAGTGGATGAATTAATCACTGAACAAGTTTTATCAAATAATTTAGAAGAAGGTGCACGTGTTAAATCACTGCACCCATTCTATTATCCTTTAGGAGAAGTTGTAAGTATAAGTCGAATGATTGAAGAGCAAGGCTATAGCGCAGGGACGGAATATATTAGTTTTGATGAAAAACCAGCAACTTCATTAGATGCCAAACGATTAAATATCGCAGATAAGGCCAACGTTACAATTATAGAACGTGTGAGAACAGCTGATAACAAACCTGTAGTTTATTGCTTAGATAAAGTACCAGCAAATGATTTAACTTGCGCACAATATCAAAATAGTGAGGAATCGTTACTTGGCGCTATCGAAGCATATACGAGTAAGACAGTTGCTTACGCTGATACTGAAATGGAAGCAATTAGTTATGAACCACATATTTCAGATATCTTAGGTGCATCACCACACGAAGGGCTTATGTTGCTGAAATTAGTTCATTACGATAAAAATGATCAACCAATACTTTATTCTTTTAATTATTTCAAAAGTAGTTTAGTAAAATTTAAAACGGTTAGAAATAGATTATAATAAGAAATTTATGAAAGTGAGGCATGACAATTTGAAAAATGAGAATACACAGAATGACATACATATTAAAGTAATGCCAACGACCAAATTTAAAACGACCACAATAACATTGAAATTTATGGCGCCATTAGATAGTAACACCATGACAGCGCGCTCGATATTAAGCAAAGTATTAGTTCGTGCAACAAAACAATGGCCTACAGATAAAGCATTCAATAGACATTTATCACATTTATATGGTGCTTATGTAAATAGTTTTGTTTCAAAATTTAAAGATAAACATGTTATTACCATTTCATTGGAATTAATTAATGAACGCTACTTGAAAGATCAAACGCCATTATTTGAAAAAGGTGTGAATTTGTTAAAGGAAATTATTTGGAACCCATTAGTGACTGATCAACAATTCGATGAGGTATTCGTATCACAAGAAAAATCATTACTAAGTAAAAAACTAGAAGCGATGGTCGATAACAAATCGCAGATCTCATTTTTAAATTTATTAAAACATATGTTTGGAGACCATCCTTATCGACATTTGGCTACTGGTCAAATCGAATACATAAACAGTGTGACACCACAATCACTATATGATACATATCAATCTATGTTACAAAATGATTACTGCGCAGTCTATGTCGTTGGTAACGTAGATGAAGCACAAGTTAAAACTCAACTGGAAAAAGAATTCGATATTAAACCTTTCCACTTTGAATTAACTCAAGATAGACCTATGGAGCCAACACATGCATTGCCACAGGAAATTGTTGAGATAGACGATGTAGACCAAGCTAAATTAAATATGGGCTTTAGAATGCCAGCTATATATGGGGATCCAGCGTATTTCACAATGGTTGTATTTAATGTGATGTTTGGTGGCGATCCTTCTTCCGTACTATTCAATGAAGTGCGTGAAAAACAAAGTTTAGCGTATTCAATACATTCACAAATTGATGCCAAAAATGGTTTTATGTTTGTACTCAGTGGCGTGTCTTCGGATAAATATGAAGTTGCAAAAGATACGATTATCAAAGAGTTTGAAAAGTTCCAACACGGTCAATTTGATGAAGATAAACTTGCATTAGCCAAGAAAGTGATACTTTCCCAAAGGCAAGAGTCACACGACAGACCAAAAAGTATGATTGAAATTTTAAATAACAATATTTTATTAGATGAGCCCATGTCAGAAGCAAGTTATTTTGAAGGTATCCAAAGTGTTTCAAAAGCAGATGTACAACAATTAGCGCAGGCCGTTGTCCTTGATACAATTTATATTTTGACAAAAGGAGGTAATGACTAATGCGAGAAACTTATTATGAACAAATTGATGAACATGTATTTGAAGCGGAGTTAAATAATGGATTGAAATTATTTGTTATTCCTAAAAAAGGATTTCAAAAAACATTTGTGACATATACTACAAAATTCGGCTCATTAGATAATAAATTTAAGCCACATGGCAGTGATCATTTTGTAACTGTGCCAGACGGTGTTGCGCATTTCTTAGAACACAAATTGTTTGAAAACGATGATGATAGTGAAGATTTATTTACAGCATTTGCTGAAGATAATGCACAAGTCAATGCATTTACTAGTTTTGATCGTACAAGTTATCTATTTAGTGCAACAGACCATGTGGAGCGTAATATTAAACGTTTATTAACAATGGTTGAGTCACCTTATTTTACAAAAGAAACAGTCGATAAAGAAAAAGGTATCATTGCAGAAGAAATTAAAATGTATCAGGAGCAACCTGGTTACAAATTAATGTTCAATACATTGAAAGCAATGTATGATACACATCCAATTCGTGTCGATATAGCTGGCAGTGTGGATAGCATTTATGAAATCACCAAAGACGATCTTTATTTGTGCTATGAGACGTTTTACCATCCATCGAATATGGTACTTTTTGTTGTCGGCGATGTGGATGTAGCGCATATTTATGATGTCGTCGCAACACATGAAAATGAACGCGATAAAGAAGCGCAACCGCAAATCGTTAGGGATCCGTTAATAGAAAAAGCATCCGTAAATGAAGCTAAGGTTACCGAAACTATGAAATTGCAATCACCTCGTTTGATGTTAGGATTTAAAAATAAGCCGTTAATTGATGAACCAGATGAATCGTTTGTGAAGCGAGATTTGGAGATGACACTTTTCTATGAAATGTTATTTGGCGAGGAAACTGATTTTTATCAATCCTTACTAAATGAAGATCTTATCGATGAAACATTTGGATATCAATTTGTATTAGAACCGACATACAGTTTTTCTGTAATAACGAGTGCAACTCAATATCCAGATCAATTAAAATCGTTACTCTTAACTGAAATAGAGCATAACCAGGGACAACTTAAGGATACAGAAGCATTCAATTTATTGAAAAAACAATTTATAGGTGAATTTATTTCAGGATTGAACTCTCCGGAATACATAGCAAATCAATATACGAAATTATATTTTGAAGGTGTAAGTTTATTTGAGCTATTAGAAATTGTTGAAAGTATTACCTTAGAAAGTGTGAATGAAACTTCAAAAATGTGCCTGAATTTAGCGCAAGTTGTTGATAGTCGTTTGGAGATGAAATAAACATGAAAGCATTAGTGATGGGTGGTTCTGGTAGTATTGGTTCGGCTATCGTAGATCGTCTGTTAACAGATGGTTATGAAGTGATTATTCAATATAATCAAGCTGATATTGAAGTGCTACAGTCACAATATATAAATCAACCTGTGCAATTTGTACAAATAGATTTAATGCAAGACATCAACTTTGCAGATTATTTTGATTTTATTACTAACTTGGACTGTCTTATTTATGCGAGTGGTACAGCCTTATACGGTCAGATACAAGATATGACTGACGAAATGATTGATCTATCTTATCAAATTCATGTAAAACAACTAATGCGTGTTTGTAGATTTTTTGTTGATCAACTAAGACAAAGTCATAATGGTAGGATTGTTGTCATTTCTTCCATATGGGGAGAAACAGGAGCGAGTATGGAGTCTGTATATTCTGCAATGAAAGGGGCCCAAATCGCTTTTGTAAAAGCGTTGAGTCAAGAACTTGCAATGACTACTGTAACCGTAAATGCTATTGCACCTGGATTAGTAAGTGGTAATATGACACGTGTATGGAGTGAAGCAGAACTGGCATCAATCACTGAGGAATTGCCACAACAAAGATTGATAGACCCAATTGAAATTGCACATACTTGTAGTTATTTATGCCATCCCTTTGCGAAAAGTATCACTGGAACAATTCAAAAAGTGAATGGTGCTTGGTACTTATAACTAATTTAAATAAAGTATAGAAAATGAACCAACTTTGAAACATTCAATGATATAATATCATTGAGAATGAGGAATGAAATAAAATTTTCTTGAAAACTTTGTAGTTTCGTCTAATATAGATGACTTGTTAATGGGCTATTATAGTTAAAGAGAAATCGTACCTTTGTATTTTATTCAAGTCCTTAATTGCTCACATGTTTTAATAAGCAGAGGTTATATTTATGTTTTGCCAATAAATAAGACATTAA
This sequence comes from Staphylococcus sp. GSSP0090, assembly GCF_013391405.1. Taxonomy (GTDB): domain Bacteria; phylum Bacillota; class Bacilli; order Staphylococcales; family Staphylococcaceae; genus Staphylococcus. The sequence goes on along the minus strand of NZ_JACBFD010000007.1, from coordinate 235,264 downwards.
ATGACATGATTTATATAATGAAAATTGTCATTTGCTGTTTATCATACAAGATGATATATGGTTTATAAACAAAGGGGTGTTTATTTCATGACAGTGGCAACTAAAAAAGAATGGTATTTAGAATATGAGATAACAATGAACCGTGCTGGCCTTCTAGGAGATGTTTCTAGTTTATTAGGTTTGATGGGGATTAGTATTGTGACAATCAATGGTATTGATGAAGGACGTAGAGGTCTATTAATTAAGTCAGATAGTTTAGATAAAGTGCATAGATTTGAAAATATTGTAACAGAAATAGATGACATATCTATAACTAAATTGCGTAAACCAGAGTTACGTGATCGTTTAGCTGTAAGACATGGTAGATACATAGAACAAGATGCAGATGATAAAAAAACATTTCGCTTTGAAAGAGACGATTTAGGTTTACTTGTTGATTTTATGGCAGAATTATTTAAAGAAAAAGGACATAAATTAATAGGTATCAGAGGGATGCCGAGAGTTGGTAAAACCGAATCCATTGTTGCAGGCAGTGTCTGTGCACATAAGAGATGGTTATTTATCAGTTCGACGTTAATCAAACAAACGGTTCGTAGTTCTTTAATTAAAGGAGAATATGATTCTGACCATGTTTATATTATTGATGGTGCTGTAACAGCTAGAGAATCAAGTCAGAAGCATCAAGAATTAGTTAAAGAAGTGATGAGTTTGCCAGCGATAAAAGTAGTAGAACACCCTGACTTGTTCGTAGAAACGAGTGACTATGAGATGAGTGATTTTGACTATATTATCGAATTACGAGAAAATAAAAATCAAGAAATTCAATATGAAGAAATGAAAAAGAAAACAGTTAAAAGTAAAAATAACCTAGATTTTGGTAATGATACGTTTGGCGGTGGATTTGGATTTTTCGAATAAAATATGGATAGCTAACGAGGAGGACTAACATCTTGAATTTAGTTGGTCAAACTTTAAAAGGACGTCGAGAACGTTTAGGTATGACACTAAATGAACTTGAAACGCGTACCCAAATAAAAAGAGAAACACTGACACTGATTGAAAATAATGATTTTGAATCGTTGAGAAATGTAAATTATGCTGAAGGCTTTATTAGAAAATATGCAAAAGCGGTGAATATCGATTCTGTACAGTTAATTGACGCACATAGAGAAGAAATTCCTAGTAATGATGAATCACTTCAAAATACGATAACTGCCTTTTCAAAGGATGATAAACCGACTTATAGAACTAAAAATAAAGAACCATTGCAAGTTGCCGTTGTAATAAGTATGTTTGTAATTATTACAGCAGTTTTATGGATTTTTTCAGTATTAATTTTTTAATTTGTAATCGCAAATACGTCATAAGTTATAAATAGAAAAGAGGACTTTGTATGAATATACCGAATTGGATAACTGTTTTTAGAGTTATACTTATTCCCATCTTCCTATTATTTGCACTAGCGGATTTTGGATTTGGTAAAATTTCATTTATCGGTGGTAATGAAATTAGAATTGAATTATTAATTAGTGGTGTTATTTTCATTATTGCATCACTAAGTGACTTTGTAGATGGTTATTTAGCTCGTAAATGGGAACTTGTAACAAATATGGGTAAATTCTTAGATCCATTAGCAGATAAATTATTAGTTTCGAGTGCTTTGATTGCGCTCGTACAAGTAGATTTAACCAATTCTATAGTCGCTATTATTATTATTGCACGTGAATTTGCAGTGACTGGTTTACGTTTACTACAAATTGAACAAGGTTTTGTTAGTGCTGCAGGTCAGTTAGGAAAAATAAAAACTGCTGTTACTATGGTTGCACTTGTTTGGATTCTTTTAGGTGATCCATTAGCAAGTTGGATTGGCTTTGAATTAGGACAGGTATTACTATATATCGGCGTATTTTTCACTATTCTATCTGGTATTGAATACTTTTATAAAGGTAGAGATGTGTTTAAAGCTAAATCTTAAACAATTAAAATTATCATATTATAAATCGGAGCATGTCGGTATTTTGAGCATGCTTCGATTTTTTAATTTATATAAAATAATGAAGCCATGGTCAAAAATCTAAAATAAATCATATCACTGTGAGGATACATGAACGAATCTTTCGTTATTTATAGTTTTTCATTTTATAATAAAGGGAATTGGACATATATTGTTAACAAGAAGCTATATTGAATAAAATAGTTATAAAGAATGTAATTATCTTCAGGAGGAAACGTTTTGAATATTTCAATTATCGCGGTAGGATCAGAATTATTATTAGGGCAAATTGCGAATACGAATGGTCAGTACTTATCAAAATTATTTAATAGTGTTGGTCATAATGTTGTTGAACATACAGTGATTGGTGATAACCCACAAAGGTTAGAGAGAGTCATTCATAAATCATTAGAAAATTATGATACTGTTATACTAACTGGGGGGTTAGGACCCACGAAAGATGATTTAACTAAACATACAGTCGCGAATGTTTTAGGACGAGATTTAGTTATCGATCAAAATGCACTTGACTATATTGAACAATATTTTAATGAACAAAATGTAGAAATGACACCCAATAATCGTCAACAAGCGTTAGTTATTGAAGGTGCACACGTGTTGGATAATAAGGTTGGTATGGCACCAGGTATGCTTATTCAACACAATGGAAAGCAGATTGCATTGCTACCAGGTCCACCAAAAGAAATGAAACCAATGGCTAAAGAAGAATTATTACCGTATTTTACAGATGGTGAAAATACGATATTTTCAGAATTACTTCGTTTTGCTGGTATAGGAGAGTCAAAGGTTGAAACAGAATTAATGGATTTAATTGACCAACAAACAAATCCTACGATAGCACCATTGGCTGGAACTCACGAAGTAAATGTAAGATTGACAGCAAGTGGTGAAACACAGCAAATATGTGAAGCATTAATTGCACCACTCAAAGAAGATATTTTAGAACGTATCGGTAAATATTATTATGGTTCTGATGACATTGTTATAGAGCAAGCAGTCATGAATAACATGACAAAAACATTTGCCATTTATGATGGTGTAACAGATGGTATATTATATTCTCGGATGAAAAATTTTGACGAACGTCAATTGCTTCAAGGGATGTTATCACACCACACGCAATTTATAGATGAACGTGATATAATGACATCTCAACTTTCAGTATCTGCACAGATTGTTAAAGACATGTTTAATACGGAAATTGGTATTTCAGTCATACATCAAAATGATACAGTCTATTTAGGCATTTTAGAGAATAATGAATTAGCCGTGCAATCATTTAAAATGACACAAAGAAGACATTTGATCAAAAGCAGAACACAAAATTATGTGTTAATAAGATTACTAAATCGGTTTAAATAAAGGCGAACACTATGTAAAAATCAAGAAAAATAGCACGTGTGTTCTATTTTAGATACATTACCTTTTGTTATTAGCGAACAAATATTCGCAAAATACTTGCGGAATTATCTAAATCAAGGTATAGTAAATGTAAGATATTTTTTCGAGAGATAAATCTCATTTAGGAGGTCCAGCATTGGATAACGATCGTCAAAAAGCTTTAGATACAGTAATTAAAAATATGGAAAAATCATTTGGTAAAGGTGCCGTTATGAAATTAGGCGACAATAAAGCGCGCAGAGTTTCGAGTGTATCAAGTGGTTCAGTAACATTAGATAATGCTTTAGGTGTAGGTGGCTACCCTAAAGGAAGAATCGTAGAAATTTATGGTCCTGAAAGTTCTGGTAAAACGACAGTAGCATTACATGCTATCGCGGAAGTACAAAAAAATGGCGGTGTTGCAGCATTCATAGATGCTGAACATGCATTAGATCCTGTCTATGCAGAAGCTTTAGGTGTAGATATACAAAATTTATACTTATCTCAACCTGACCATGGGGAACAAGGTTTAGAAATTGCAGAAGCATTTGTTAGAAGTGGCGCTGTAGATATCGTTGTAGTCGATTCAGTTGCTGCACTTACACCGAAAGCTGAAATTGAAGGTGAAATGGGAGACACGCACGTTGGTTTACAAGCACGTCTTATGTCTCAGGCCTTGAGAAAACTTTCAGGTGCAATTTCAAAATCAAATACGACAGCAGTATTTATTAACCAAATCCGTGAAAAAGTTGGTGTGATGTTCGGTAACCCTGAAGTTACACCAGGTGGTCGTGCATTGAAATTCTATAGTTCTGTTCGATTAGAAGTACGTCGTGCTGAACAATTGAAACAGGGTCAAGAAATTGTTGGTAACAGAACGAAAATAAAAGTAGTTAAGAATAAAGTAGCGCCACCATTTAGAGTTGCAGAAGTTGATATTATGTATGGTAAAGGTATCTCTAAAGAAGGGGAATTAATTGACCTAGGTGCTGAGCACGAAATTGTAAATAAATCAGGTGCTTGGTATTCATACAATGGCGAACGTATGGGACAAGGTAAAGAAAACGTGAAATTATACCTCAAGGAAAATCCAGCTATTAGAGAAGAAATTGATCAGAAATTAAGAGAAAAATTAGGTATATTTGACGGAGATGTTGAAGAAAAAGAAGCTGAAAGCCCAGCTACACTTTTTGATGAAGAGGAATAACTAAATGTTGATTGTGATTCGTATGACTATATAAAATAGAAGTAAAATGATGGTTCTATTTGTAAATCATATCAGTATCAAAATAAATAAAATTAGTTTGATATTCATTTTAATCAGTCATTGTAAATCGTACCTAATAGGCCGAGACATTTAATCATGTTTCGGCTTATTTTTGTGTGTAAATAAAAATACAAAAGTATTATATGAAAAAAATTTTCGATTTATATATGATGCAAGTTAAGTAATCGCAATCATTAAAGTAAATATAGTGTAAAAGGATAGCTTCAAATATTGAATTAATGTAATTGGAAACCTTGACACTTCTTAGCTTTAAACCGTACAATTACATTGTATGATTCTTATAGAACTTCATATAATCATATTTAATCATATTGAAATTTGATATACAGAGCAAAATCCTAGATAAGAAGGGGGTGTTTGTGTGAATTTATTAGGCCTCCTACTCATTTTGCTAGGTATTATTCTCGGAGTTGTTGTAGGGTATGTTATTGCCCGAAATATGTTGCATCAAAAGCAATTACAAGCAAGACAAACTGCCGAAGATATTATCGAACAAGGTAATAAAGAAGCAGAGAATATTAAGAAGGAAAAGCTCCTAGAAGCTAAAGAAGAAAATCAAATCATAAAAGAACAAAGTGAAATTGAACTTCGTGAAAGACGTGGTGATCTTCAAAAGCAGGAAGCAAGACTTCTACAAAAAGAAGAAAACTTAGAGCGAAAATCTGATCTATTAGATAAAAAAGATGAGATTTTAGAGCAAAAAGAGTCTAAACTTGAAGAACGACAACAACAAGTAGATGCAAAAGAGAGTAGTGTTCAAACATTAATAAATAAGCACGAACAAGAATTAGAACGCATCTCTGGTCTCACTCAAGCTGAAGCTGCACAAGAGCAACTTCAAAGAGTTGAAGATGAATTGTCACAAGATATTGCAATACTTGTTAAGGAAAAAGAGAGAGAAGCAAAAGAAGCAGTCGATAAAAATGCAAAAGAATTATTAGCAACTACTGTTCAAAGATTAGCGGCAGAACATACGTCTGAATCTACAGTTTCTGTTGTTAATTTACCGAATGACGAAATGAAAGGTCGAATCATTGGTAGAGAAGGTAGAAATATCAGAACATTAGAAACGTTAACTGGTATTGACTTAATTATAGATGATACACCAGAAGCAGTAATTCTTTCTGGTTTTGACCCAATTCGCCGTGAAATTGCAAGAACTGCATTAGTAAATCTTGTTTCGGATGGTCGAATCCATCCTGGACGAATTGAAGATATGGTAGATAAAGCTCGAAAAGAAGTAGACGATATTATTAGAGATGCAGGAGAACAAGCTACATTTGAAATAAATGTACATAATATGCATCCAGATTTAGTTAAAATCTTAGGTCGTTTACAGTATCGTACTAGCTATGGACAAAATGTATTGAAACATTCTATAGAAGTTGCCCACTTAAGTGGTATGTTAGCAGCTGAATTAGGTGAGGATATTACATTAGCTAAACGTGCTGGCTTACTTCATGATGTTGGTAAAGCTATTGATCACGAAGTAGAAGGTAGCCATGTTGAAATCGGTGTAGAATTAGCAAAAAAATATGCTGAAAATGAAACAGTTATAAATGCTATACATTCCCATCATGGTGATGTTGAACCAACTTCAATTATTTCTATCTTGGTTGCTGCAGCAGATGCACTCTCAGCTGCGAGACCAGGTGCGCGTAAAGAAACGTTAGAAAATTATATTAGAAGATTGGAAAGATTAGAAACATTATCAGAAAGTTATGAAGGTGTTGAGAAAGCATTCGCAATCCAAGCAGGTAGAGAAATTCGAGTTATTGTATCACCAGATACTATCGACGACTTAAAATCACATCGCTTAGCAAGAGATATTAAGAGCCAAATTGAGGATGAACTTCAATATCCTGGTCATATAAAAGTGACAGTTGTTCGTGAGACTAGAGCAATTGAATATGCAAAATAAAAGTTAATGATTAAATGATTAATTTTTGAAATTTAAACAAACTAAACGAAATAGTGTTTAGTTTGTTTTTTTAATATTTTATAGAACAAAGAACATCCGCGGCATTTATTAATGTCGCGGATGTTTTGCATTGAGGTTAAATATGACTGGGATAAAAGATAAGATTAACAAATGAAATTCAACTACTATAACGATAGCACTTGTATATCTTATATTACGACAGTCGATACACTCAATGATGTATATGATTTTAATGTTTCAAGTTCATTGTAATTAACATGTTAAGCGTTAAGTGAGCTCTAAATCTGCTTGTTTTACTTCTTTAATTATTTCTGCAGTATCATAACAGTTTGTTGAGATGTTAGCATACCTTTCGGCTAAACGATATGCATTGATATATAGCTCCAAACTTTCCTTCGCTATATCTTCTGCGTCTTCACTTTTTGATGGATTTGCTGTAACAACTAAGTCAGCAAAATGTTGTGGATCAATATTAATTGACATGTATTACTTCCAACTCCTATATTTTGGATTATCTGTTAACTACTGTAACCTATACCACTATTTTAACAATTAAAACTTAGTTAATTTAACAAAATTTTTACAAGCACCTTTTCATTGTGAATAAATTGCATTAAACTAACACTAAGAGAGGATGAACACGTAAATGAGATTATTATTTATTGGGGATATCGTAGGGAAAGTAGGTCGTGAGGCCATTTCTACATATTTAGCAAGACTAAAGCAGACATATCGTCCAACAGTTACAATTGTAAACGCTGAAAATGCGGCACACGGTAAAGGACTAACTGAAAAAATATATAAAGATTTATTAAGAGAAGGCGTAGACTTTATGACAATGGGAAACCATACTTATGGGCAACGTCAAATTTACGATTTTATTGATTCAGCAAATCGTATGGTTAGACCTGCTAACTTTCCAGAAGAAGCGCCAGGCGTAGGTATGCGATTTATTCAAATAAATGAAATTAAGTTGGCCATCATTAACTTACAAGGTCGTGCATTTATGCAAGATATTGATGATCCTTTTAAAAAAGCAGATGAGCTTATAAATGAAGCAAAAAAGGAAACAGATTATATATTTGTTGATTTTCATGCTGAAACGACATCTGAAAAAAATGCTATGGGTTGGTACCTTGACGGTAGAGCGAGTGCAGTTGTAGGGACACATACACATATACAAACATCAGATGAACGTATATTACCTGGAGGTACAGGTTATATTACAGATGTTGGTATGACAGGGTTTTATGATGGTATATTAGGCATTAATAGACATGAAGTGATCACACGTTTTATTACAAGTTTGCCACAAAGACATGTTGTACCTGATGAAGGTCGTAGTGTATTATCGGGTGTCATTATAGATATTAATAAAGAAGGAAGAACGACACACATTGAACGTGTATTAATCAATGATGACCATCCTTTCTAAAAATATCGTCCATTAGTATGAATTTATAAAAGTACCACTCTGTACATAGTAATAGGGTGGTTTATTTTGATATGATTGATAATGAATTATTATAACCACTAGGAGGCAAGATGATATGAAATCACAAGTATCATGGAAAGTGGGCGGTCAACAAGGTGAAGGTATTGAATCCACAGGGGAAATCTTTGCTACTGCTATGAACCGTAAAGGATACTACTTATATGGATATCGTCATTTTTCAAGTAGAATCATGGGCGGACACACGAATAATAAAATAAGAGTATCAACATCACCAGTACATGCAATTAGTGATGATTTAGATATCTTAATTGCATTTGATCAAGAAACGATCGAATTAAACCATCATGAAATGCGTGAAGATAGTATAATTATTGCAGATAGCAAGGCAAAGCCAGAGAAGCCAGAAAACTGTCGTGCTCAATTAATAGACTTACCATTAACTGCAACTGCTAAAGAATTAGGTACTGCATTGATGAAAAATATGGTAGCAATTGGTGCGACTTGTGCAGTTATGGATCTCGATATTACAGATTTTGAAACATTAATTACAAACATGTTTACAAAAAAAGGTGAAAAAGTTGTAGCGCTGAATATTGAGGCATTAAATGAGGGTCATCGCTTGATGAACGAACAGTTAGATACTGTAGAAACAGATTTTATTTTAGAGAAAACAGATGGCACACCACATTTGTATTTGATTGGTAATGATGCTATTGGTTTGGGTGCATTATCAGCAGGATCAAGATTTATGGCAGCGTATCCTATTACACCAGCTTCTGAAATTATGGAGTATATGATTGAAAATCTACCAAAAGTAGGCGGAACTGTTGTACAAACAGAAGATGAGATTGCTGCAGCAAACATGGCTATCGGCTCCAATTATGCTGGTGTTCGAGCATTTACTGCCAGCGCAGGACCAGGTCTATCGTTAATGATGGAGGCGATTGGTTTGTCAGGAATGACGGAAACGCCTTTCGTAGTTATCAATACGCAACGTGGTGGACCATCTACAGGTTTACCAACGAAACAAGAGCAATCAGACTTAATGCAAATGATTTATGGAACGCATGGTGATATTCCGAAGATTGTCGTTGCACCTACTGATGCAGAAGACGCATTTTATTTAACTATGGAAGCTTTCAATTTGGCTGAACAATATCAATGCCCAGTTATTGTATTAAGTGATTTACAACTTTCATTAGGTAAACAAACGGTTGAACAATTAGATTATAATAAAATAGAAATCAATCGTGGAGAAATCATCCAATCCGATATAGAACGCGAAGAAGATGACAAAACATACTTTAAACGTTATGCACTAACAGAGAGTGGTGTTTCTCCAAGACCTATTCCTGGTGTAAAAGGTGGCATTCATCATGTTACGGGTGTTGAACATAATGAAGAAGGAAAAACGAGCGAAGCTGCCGATAACAGACAACAGCAAATGGATAAACGTATGCGTAAAACAGAACACTTATTAATACAAGGTCCTGTAGAAGCTGATACACAACATGAAACTGCAGACATTCTATATTTAGGCTTTATTTCAACTAAAGGTGCAATTCAAGAAGGTAAATCAAGATTAGAATCACAAAATATTAAGGTTAACCATGCACAAATCAGACAATTGCATCCTTTCCCTAGTGAAACAATTCAAAACGAAGTCGACAAAGCCTCAAAAGTTGTTGTAGTAGAACATAATTATCAAGGTCAACTTGCTAATATATTAAAAATGAACGTAAATTTAGGTGATAAATTAGTAAATCAAACCAAATACGATGGTACACCATTTTTACCACATGAAATTGAAGCTAAAGGACTTGAGATAGCTAAAGAAATAAAGGAGTTGGTATAAATGGCGACATTTAAAGATTTTAGAAATAATGTGAAACCTAATTGGTGTCCTGGTTGTGGAGATTTTTCAGTACAAGCAGCGATTCAAAAAGCCGCAGCAAATGTTGGATTAGAACCAGAAGAAGTAGCGATTATTACAGGAATTGGTTGTTCTGGTCGTTTATCAGGATATGTTAATTCCTATGGTGTTCATGGTATACATGGACGTTCATTACCATTAGCACAAGGTGTGAAAATGGCTAATAAAGATTTAACAGTGATTGCTTCTGGTGGTGATGGAGATGGCTATGCCATTGGTATGGGTCATACGATTCACGCATTACGTAGAAATATGAATATGACGTATATCGTTATGGATAATCAAATTTATGGTTTAACAAAAGGGCAAACGTCACCTTCTTCAGCTCAAGGATTTGTGACAAAATCTACACCAAAAGGTAATATTGAACAAAATGTAGCGCCTTTAGAATTAGCACTTTCCTCTGGTGCAACTTTTGTAGCACAAGGTTTTTCAAGTGATATTAAAGGATTAACAAAAATGATTGAAGATGCAATTAATCATGACGGTTTTTCATTTGTAAATGTCTTTTCTCCATGTGTGACATATAATAAAGTGAACACGTATGATTGGTTTAAAGAAAATTTAACGAATATCGATGACATTGAAGACTTTGATACTAAAGATAAGCAAAAAGCAACGCAAAAAGTTTTAGAATATAACTCGTTAATCAAAGGCATTGTTTATCAAGATACGGAAACACCTTCATATGAATCACAAATTGAAGAAATGAACGGTACACCTTTAGCTAAACAAGATATTCATATTGACGAAGCTCAATTTGAAGCATTAACGAAACAATTTGTATAAAATAATTTTGACTATATAAGCAAAAGAACTGTTACATTATTCGCGGAAAAATCAAGCATGTATTGATTGTCGTATTGATAATGTGACAGTTTTTTTGTATGTTGGATTAAACATGATTTGAAAAATGTATTTTCATTATACGATAGAAAGGACATTTACTATGGTAGATCGATTTATGTCAATGTCAAAACTGATGGATCAAACTGAAGAACATAAAGATTGGCAAATTTTATATAACAATTGTGATGCAAATAGTATCATAACTGCTGTTCATGGTGGTGCAATTGAACGCGGTACTTCGGAAATTGCGCAATTAATCAGTGAGCTCGGTGATTATAGTTTTTATACATTTAAAGGAATTAGAAAAAATAAAAATCATGAACTTCATGTGACATCCAAGCATTTTGATGAACCTATACTTAATGAATTAGTACCAACACATGAGGCGGTAGTGTCTTTACATGGTTGTATGGGTGACGAAATAGCCGTATATATTGGTGGTAAAGATTTTGAATTATCCTTTGAAATGAAGCAGCAATTAGAGAAAATAGGTATAACGGTTAAACCGGCACCGGCACATATAGCTGGTATGCAAACAGAGAATTTTGTAAACAAAGGTAAGCGCAATGCAGGTGTACAGCTAGAACTAACGGTTGCATTAAGAAAAAAATGCTTTAAAAATAATAAATATAATTTACAAGATAGAGAGAATCGAGAGAATTGGTCAACGTTCATGTATTCATTTTCAACAGCAATTGTTCATGCTTTAAAAAATATAAAATAGTGGACTTAATAGACTTTACAAAATCTTAAGATAATAAAGGTTAAGTCGGGGAATAGGTTGAATAGAAATGATGAAGGGAGTGTCGTTATGGCAGATCAATATAAATCAATGACTGAATTGGCTGCAAATACAACTAAAAATAGTGATTGGACGGTGATACGTCGCGACTTAAATAGTCAAGTGATTATATCGGCGATTCATGGTGGTGCAATAGAACCTGGCACAACCGAAATTGCTGATTTAACGTCACAAAAGGGCGATTTTGATTATTTTACTTTTAAAGGGACGAAATCAAAGGGGAATGAAGTGTTACATGTAACTTCTCGTCATTATGACCAACCAGATATGATGGAAATGGTAAAAGATAAGTCATACGCCATTGCAATTCATGGTTGTGTAGGCGACGATAAGGTTGTATATATGGGTGGCAAAGATGAAAATTTGATACGCACGTTAACTGAACAATTTGTGGAATTAAATATTAAAGTAGATCAAGCACCGCAACATATGTCTGGCGCACATGATGATAATATTATTAATTGTTGTAGTACAGGAAAAGGTGTACAACTTGAATTAACTTCGGGATTAAGAAAATTATGTTTTAAAAATCAAAAATATAATAAGCATAGCCGAGAAGATCAAAATAATTGGAGTCAGTTTATGGATGATTTCACAAGTGCAATTGTTAAAGCGATTAAAAAAGTGCAGTAATGCTTGTAAAAGATGAACACTTAAGATATTATAGATTCAAAATATCTGTAATAGAAAGATGATGAGACATGAAATATTCTAAAGCAACCAATTATGCGTTACATGCACTCTTATTTATGATAAAAAATGACGGCGATGTTCAACGAATACCCGTACAAGACCTTGCTAAAGCGCTAGGTGTTTCTACGACTTACTTGTCAAAAATTTTAACACGGCTAGCTAAAGTTGGTGTTATTTCAGCGAGTAGTGGCGCAAAAGGTGGTTACCAACTAAAATCAAATTGGCAAGATGTAACAATTTATAAAGTGATTACAACGATTGATGGTAAACAAAGTTTACTAGAAGATAATTTCAACCATGGTGATGAATGTCCAATTAATAAGATAATGATTGAAGCGGAACAAGCACTGATAGATAGTCTGAAATTAAAAAAGTTAAAACATCTCGTATAAATAACTGAGCAGCTTTAGCTTTTTGTGTATGGTATTTAGCTATTAAATCACCATATAAGCATACTCATTGTCTATACATGATGTTGTAATGAAAGTTGTGTTGTTGTATCTAAGTAAATGGTCTAGCTTTTAGATAAATTAACACGCTTATAACTGTGCGCATGACGTATGATTTGCTAAAATACATAGTAAATACGGTAATTAAGGGGTTGACGTAGTATGAATGATACATTAATGAGTATTCAAATTATTCCTAAAACTGCTAACGGTGAAGACGTGATTCCATATGTTGATGAAGCGATTAAAGTCATTGACGATGCGGGTTTAACGTATCGCGTAGGTCCATTGGAAACGACAGTACAGGGTGAAATGAACGAATGTTTAATATTAATTCAAAAATTAAATGATCGCATGGTTGAACTTGAAATTCCAAGCATCATTAGTCAAGTTAAGTTTTACCATGTACCAGAAGGTATATCGATTGAAACGCTGACTGGGAAGTATGATGAACTTTAATAAAAGTTCCAATATAGAAACACATGTATATTCAATAACTAATTTTATAACTAAAAGTATAGTACACTGCGCAATATAATAAGTTAACTGTACCAAACTGTCGACAAAGCTCCTGACTTTGTCGGCAGTTTTTTATGCATCGTTTCGACACTGACGACTTATCTTTTCATTTTCTGCAAGTGCTATGTCCAGAGGCGTTGTCATCATTAATTGTCAAAAAGAATGGTAATAAATTAAATAGTATGATCCCTCTTTTAAATAATTAGTACAACCAATCGTATTGATAAAGTAATGAAATCTATTTCCAAAGAGAGGCGATATATAAAGTTGAATTGAATAAATTACAAGTCTTTTTGCACTTTGTGGTCAAATTTAATATAATGTAATAATGATTATGGATAAAGTTATAGAACTTAGAACTACAAGGTGTTTAACAAAATGATGCGAAATCTTTTGAATGACTTGTTCTTAGTTTTTATGATATAGAAAGGATTTTGTAGAGTGAACGAAGAGCAAAGAAAAAGTACTTCTATTGATATCTTAGCAGAACGTGATAAAAAAACTAAAGATTATAGCAAGTATTTTGAACACGTCTATCAACCACCCAGTTTAAAAGAAGCACGAAAACGTGGTAAAGAAGAAATTAATTATAACCACGATTTTCAAATAGATGAAAAGTACCGAAATATGGGACAAGGCAAAACATTTTTAATTAAAACATATGGTTGTCAAATGAATGCGCATGATACTGAAGTCATGGCAGGTATACTCGGTGCTTTGGGTTACACACCTACAGAGGATATTAATCATGCAGATGTTATATTAATTAATACTTGTGCGATTCGGGAAAATGCTGAAAATAAAGTGTTCAGTGAAATTGGTAATTTAAAACATTTAAAAAAAGAAAAACCTGAAACAGTCATTGGTGTATGTGGCTGTATGTCACAGGAAGAGTCTGTGGTCAATAAGATATTAAAATCGTATCAGAATGTCGATATGATATTTGGTACACATAACATTCATCGTTTACCTGAAATTTTAGAAGAAGCCTATCTTTCAAAAGCAATGGTTGTTGAAGTATGGTCTAAAGAAGGCGACGTTATTGAAAATCTTCCTAAAGTAAGGGAAGGTAATATCAAAGCGTGGGTTAATATTATGTATGGTTGCGACAAATTCTGTACATACTGTATTGTACCTTTTACAAGAGGTAAAGAACGTAGTAGACGACCAGAAGATATTATAGATGAAGTGCGTGATTTAGCGCGTCAAGGCTATAAAGAAATCACGTTATTAGGTCAAAATGTTAATGCATATGGTAAAGATATTGATGGTTTATCATATGGATTAGGAGACTTATTAGAAGATATATCAAAAATTGATATTCCAAGAGTAAGGTTCACGACGAGTCACCCATGGGATTTCACAGATAGAATGATTGAAGTCATTGCAAATGGTGGGAATATTGTGCCACATGTTCATCTTCCTGTACAATCTGGTAATAATGCAGTTCTTAAGATTATGGGACGCAAATATACACGAGAAAGTTATTTAGATCTCGTAAACAGAATTAAGACAAGGATTCCTAACGTTGCGCTTACTACGGATATTATCGTAGGTTATCCAAACGAAACGGATGAACAGTTTGAAGAAACATTAACATTGTACGATGAAGTGGAATTTGAACATGCGTATACTTATATATATTCACAAAGAGATGGTACGCCTGCAGCTAAGATGAACGATAATGTACCAATGGATGTAAAAAAAGATAGATTACAACAATTAAATAAAAAGGTTGCATATTATTCTGAACGTGCTATGCAACAATACGAAGGACAAACGGTGAAAGTGTTATGTGAAGGTGTAAGTAAGAAAGATGACACGGTATTATCAGGCTACACTTCAAAAAATAAATTAGTGAATTTTAAAGCACCTAAATCAATGATTGGGAAAATAGTCAATGTATATGTTGATGAAGCTAAGCAATTTTCACTTAATGGTACGTTTATCAGTGCGAATGATAAAACGGTGGTGACACAATAATGTATGAAAAAGATGATATTTTAGCAGAAGCAGAACGTTTGAGTGAGCGTATTAAATCGCTAGACACTGTCAAAGAATATCACAAAGTAGAGTCACAAATTCATCATAACGAAAACATAGAACAACGCATGAAAGAATTAAAGAAAAATCAAAAGCAATCAGTGAATTTACAAAATTATGGTAAAACACATGCGCTACAAGCTTCCGAAGAAAAGATTCAAGATATCGAAGCAGATATTAATATACTACCTATTGTGGAAGAATTTAGAGAATCGCAAGCAGAAGCTAATGATTTATTACAAATGATGATTCATACGATGTCGGATAGATTAAATAAACACCAAGAATAAGCAATTTTATTGCACTAATGGAAGGGTTTGAACACTATGAAGACTAAAAAGTTAACATTAACAGCTATATTCATTGCTATAAATGTTGTGTTAAGTAGTATAATTGTGATCCCGTTAGGTCCTATAAAAGCAGCACCTATGCAACACTTAATCAATGTCCTTTGTGCTGTATTTGTAGGTCCTTGGTTTGGACTCGCTCAAGCTTTTATTTCATCAATCTTGCGCATGATTTTTGGTACTGGTAGTTTCTTTGCCTTTCCAGGTAGTATGATTGGTGTGTTGCTCGCAAGTGGGTTTTATTATTATAGAAAGCACTTATTTATGGCAGCAGTAGGAGAAGTGATTGGCACAGGTATTATTGGTAGTATGATGTGTGTACCGCTCGCTTGGATGCTTGGTTTTTCAAATCTAGCAGTGAAACCATTAATGCTAGCTTTTATTGTGTCAAGTGTCATTGGAGCGATTATTAGTTATATCATCTTAATGATATTGAAACGAAAAGGCATTTTAAAAAGATATTTATAAAACATTGCTATTATGAGATTGAGACATATTATTTTAAACAATAAGTAAATTTTGAGGTTAACGCGTAACAGTTAAAGTCTTTTATTACTTAAGGATAAAATAAAGTGTCTTAATCTCTTTTGTTATATATAGCTTATATTTTACAGTCAGTCGGCTGTTGAATTTTAATAGATGCCCGTAATATATCAATATAATAAACAGGCGTAAATTGAAAACATATGTTAAAATTTAAGAGTTAAATTAGCTGGAAAAGCTTAAAATCGTGTGGTTATTAATATAAATTTTAAACAACATAACGAGATGGTGACATGTCTTTAGATTTAAGTGTGAACCTCATAAAAAATCTATGGGATGTAATACGGCAAAAGTTCACTTCCTATTTCTAAAGCAATTAATGATGTGAAAATAAGAAAATATAAAAGGATTGTGAAATATATTTATGACAAATCAAACTCCTATGATGCAGCAATATTTAAAAATAAAATCACAATATCAAGATTGTCTATTGTTTTTTAGATTGGGCGACTTCTATGAAATGTTTTTTGAAGATGCTAAAGTCGCGTCGAGAGTATTAGAAATTACATTAACGAAACGTGATGCAAAGAAAGAGGATCCTATTCCAATGTGTGGTGTGCCATATCATTCTGCTGATGGTTACATTGAGACGTTAATAGGTAATGGTTATAAAGTAGCTATTTGTGAACAAATGGAAGACCCTAGACAAACTAAAGGCATGGTTCGAAGAGAAGTTGTTCGTATCGTCACGCCAGGTACAGTCATGGATCAAGGTGGCGTAGATGAAAAACAAAACAACTATATACTAAGTTTTATTCAAAGTGCATCAATGTATGCGTTAAGTTACTGTGATGTATCAACAGGTGAATTAAAAGTAACCCACTTTGAGGACGAAGCAACTTTAATTAATGAAATTACGACGATCAATCCTAATGAAATTGTTGTTAAAGAAGCAATTGGTGAATCTTTGAAAAGACAAATTAGTCTAACGACTGAAACAATTACAGTGTTACCGGATGTTTCAGATGTAAAATATGATGTTAATACAACGAACGATAGTCATTTATATCATGCAACACAGTTATTGTTAGACTATATTTATCATACTCAAAAAAGGGATCTTTCCCACATTGAATCAGTGATTACATATGAAGCAGTAGACTTTATGAAAATGGACTTTTACGCAAAACGTAATCTTGAATTAACAGAAAGTATTCGTTTGAAAACGAAAAAAGGAACGTTACTTTGGCTTATGGATGAAACGAAAACACCTATGGGCGCAAGACGTTTAAAACAATGGATTGATAGACCACTTATCCAAAAAAAACAAATAGAGTCACGACTGGATACAGTAGACCAATTTATCAATCATTTTATTGAGAGAGATACTTTGAGAGGTTATTTAAACCAAGTTTATGATATCGAGCGTTTAGTTGGCCGTGTGAGTTATGGTAATGTGAATGCACGTGATTTAATTCAGCTAAAGCATTCAATTTCAGAAATACCAAATATAAAAAATCTCTTACATGCTTTTGATGAGGAAATGACAGCACAATTTGAGGCTTTAGAACCATTAGATGATTTACTCGATTTGTTAGAAGACAGTTTAAAAGAAGAACCCCCCATTTCAGTTAAAGAAGGTGGGTTGTTTAAAACTGGTTTTAATGAAACACTTGATAGTTATTTAGAAGCTTCAAAAAATGGGAAAAATTGGTTGGCAGAATTGCAAACAAAAGAAAGACAACGAACTGGCATTAAGTCATTAAAAATTAGTTTTAATAAAGTTTTTGGTTATTTCATAGAAATTACTAGAGCTAATTTACAAGGATTTGATCCAACTGAATTTGGTTATCATAGAAAGCAGACACTTTCAAATGCAGAACGTTTTATTACGGATGAATTAAAAGAAAAAGAAGATATTATTTTAGGGGCGGAAGATAAAGCTATCGAATTAGAATATCAATTATTTGTTCAACTTAGAGAACAAATTAAGGCATATACAGAAAAGCTACAAAAACAAGCAAAAGTCATTTCTGAACTAGATTGTTTGCAAAGCTTTGCCGAAATAGCTCAAAAATACAATTATGCGCGTCCAACTTTTAGTGAAGATAAGACATTAGAACTTGTTAATTCACGACATCCTGTTGTAGAACGTGTCATGGATCATAATGATTATGTGCCTAATGATTGTGAATTGGATAATGAAACATTTATATATTTGATTACTGGTCCTAATATGTCTGGTAAATCTACGTATATGAGACAAGTTGCCATTATTAGCATCATGGCTCAAATGGGCGCTTATGTGCCATGTGAATCAGCGACGCTACCTGTGTTTGACCAGATATTCACTAGGATAGGTGCGGCAGATGATTTAGTTTCAGGAAAGAGTACTTTCATGGTAGAAATGTTAGAAGCTCAAAAAGCACTCGCACATGCTACTGAACATAGTTTGATTATATTTGATGAAATTGGTAGAGGAACATCGACTTATGATGGTCTAGCTTTAGCCCAGGCAATGATAGAATATGTCGCACATACATCGCACGCTAAGACCTTGTTTTCAACACATTATCATGAATTAACCACACTAGATCAATCACTCGCATGTTTAAAAAATGTACATGTTGCTGCCAATGAATATAAAGGTGAATTGATTTTCTTACACAAAGTTAAAGATGGTGCAGTAGATGATAGTTATGGTATACAAGTTGCTAAATTAGCACATTTACCTGATGAAGTTATTAATAGAGCTCAAGTGATACTGGATGCATTTGAACAATCAAATACTCAAACAAGCAATAAAGACACAATGTCCCATGAAGCTATAACCGAGGATACCTTAAATACTTCAAGTGATGCAGTATCTGAAGCGCGTGCTTCGTATGATGTTGTTAATGAACAGTCTGCTACGAAACAACAAATAGAAAGTGCTGCCCAATTTGAACAAGCTGCCTTTGACTTATTTGATGCGCCTACAAAACAAAGTGAAATAGAAAATGAAATTAAAACGCTCAATTTATCAAATATGACACCAATTGAAGCACTAGTTAAATTAAGTGAATTACAAAAACAATTGAAATAGAGGTGAAGTCAAATGGGTAAAATTAAGGAACTACAGACATCTTTAGCGAATAAGATTGCTGCTGGTGAAGTTGTAGAACGACCGGGATCAGTAGTGAAAGAATTATTAGAAAATGCGATTGATGCCCAAGCGACTGAAATCAATATAGAAGTTGAACAATCTGGCGTATCGTCTATACGTGTAGTAGATAATGGCACAGGTATACACATGGATGATTTAGGACTCGTGTTTCACAGACATGCAACGAGTAAATTAGATGCAGATGACGATTTGTTCCATATACGTACACTTGGTTTCCGTGGTGAAGCTTTAGCAAGTATATCTTCAGTAGCTAAGGTTACTTTAAGTACTTGTACAGATAACGAAGAGGGGCAACAAATCTATGTTGAAAATGGTGAAATATTAGACCAAAAACCTGCTAAAGCGAAACGTGGTACAGATATTTTAGTAGAGTCCCTATTCTATAATACACCGGCGCGCTTGAAGTATATTAAGAGTTTGTATACCGAATTGGGTAAAATCACAGATATAGTTAACCGTATGGCAATGAGTCATCCTGACATTCGTATTTCATTAATATCTGATGGCAAAACGATTATGAAAACGAATGGTTCGGGACGTACAAATGAAGTCATGTCTGAAATTTATGGCATGAAAGTCGCCAAAGATTTAGTTCATATTTCTGGTGATACGAGCGATTATCATTTAGAAGGATATGTTGCAAAACCAGAACATTCACGAAGTAACAAGCATTATATATCGATTTTTATCAACGGGAGATATATTAAAAACTTTTTATTAAATAAAGCAATTTTAGAAGGCTATCATACTCTACTCATGATAGGGCGTTATCCAATATGTTATATCAATATCGAGATGGATCCCATTCTGGTTGATGTCAATGTCCATCCGACAAAATTAGAAGTGAGATTGTCAAAAGAGGATCAACTATTTAATTTAATAGTTGAAAAAATACGTGAAGCATTTAAAGATCGTGTTTTAATTCCACAGAATGATATGGATAAAATTACTAAAAAGCATAAAGTATTAGATCAATTTGAGCAACAGAAATTAGATTTCGAAAAGAGACAACAACAAGCACATCAATCGCAATCTATTGATAGACATAAGGAAAATGAGCAATATGACGAAAAAGAGAAACATGGCCTTCAATCTAATCATGACCCTTTAACGCATAATCAAAATGATGAACATACCGCATCGATTCCTACATCGCCGAACAGTGATGATGCATATAGCGAAACACAAAGATCAGTTTTATATGATTTAGAAAATGAAAATCAAACTGAATTGGTAAATGAAGATGCCTTTAACTCAGATATAACTAAGCAATCAGATTCTGATATTAAAGGGAGCGTCAGTCAAGATCCATCACGTCGTGTGCCATATATGGAAGTTGTGGGTCAAGTTCATGGCACTTACATCATTGCTCAAAATGAAAATGGTATGTACATGATTGATCAGCATGCGGCACAAGAACGTATCAAATATGAATATTTTAGAGATAAAATTGGTGACGTAACAAATGAAATACAAAATTTATTAATTCCGTTAACTTTCCACTTTTCAACTGATGAATTAATGATTATTAATCAACACAAAGATGAGTTAGATAAAGTAGGCGTTCATCTTGAACCATTTGGGGGCAATGACTATATTGTAGATAGTTATCCTGTTTGGTTCCCTGCAGCTGAAGCAGAAGAAATTATAAAAGATATGATTGAATATGTTTTAGAACATAAGAAAGTAAATGTGAAAAAAATTCGTGAAGATGCAGCTATCATGATGAGTTGTAAAAAATCAATTAAAGCAAATCACTATTTAAAACTGAATGAAATGGCGGACTTAGTCAACCAACTGAGAGAAACGGAAGATCCATTTACTTGTCCACATGGCAGACCCATTATCATTAATTTCTCAAACTACGAATTAGAAAGATTGTTCAAAAGAACTATCTAGGAGGTAAGTGGATGAAACCATATATTTTACCAGCTATTAGATCAATGAAAGATTTAGAGAAAATGACGCAAACAGATTATAAAGAATGCGTATTGCTGGATACACATATCGGTCACATTAAAAGTATCATGGATTTATTAAATAAGCATCGTATTGAAACCTATATGCATATTGATTTAATTAAAGGTATGAGTCACGATGAATTTGCTTGTGAGTATATTATTCAAAATTATCATCCTAAAGGAATTGTCTCGACAAAGACAAAAGTGATTAACAAAGCCAAAGCATTGAATACAACAACGGTATTTCGTGTTTTTGTATTAGACAGCCACGCATTACGTAGAAGTATTGAATTAATCAAACGCGTAGAACCAGACTATGTAGAAGTATTACCAGGCGTTGCAACTAAGGCGATACAAATTATTAACGAAGAAACAAATACTTCAGTCATTGCAGGAGGATTAATCAATACTGTAGAAGAAGTTGATATCGCCGTTGAAAATGGCGCTAAATATATAACGACAAGTGATCGTCATTTATGGTAATGAACATCAAGAAAATATGAATATAACCTTTAGCTTATGACAGAACTTAAATACCCCCTTCGCATTTATTTGAGAAGGGGGTGTTTATTTATATATTTTTTAAAATAGTAGTGAGCTTTCAGATCCTGACTACGCCTTTTACTACCATATTTGTGAACTTTTTTAAGATTCATGGCAGCATACATTAACAAAGTTTCTATAAAAACTTTGTTATATTTTCTATATCTTGTCTTTCTAATACAATGTTGTTCTTATGCATCACTCAACCAAATCTCTATAGTTTGACTTCGCAATTTATATGTTATAATTTATAAAATTTTATTAGATTGTGTTAAGGGGTGATTGGATGATTAAACCAAAGCAATTAAAACGTGGTGACACCGTAGCAATTGTTTCTTTATCATCAGGACTTGCTGGTGAAGCTGGCATGTTATGGCGTACTTATCAAGGGATACATAGATTGAAGAAAGTATTTGGTTTAAATGTAAAAGTTATGCCTCATGCTTTGAAAGGAAGAAACTATATTAGAGAACATCCAGAAGCGCGCGCGAAAGATTTAAATGATGCAGTTAGAGATCCTGAAATAAAGGCAATCATTAGCTGTATTGGTGGGGACGATGATGCCATTAATATATTACCTTTTGTGAATCTAGAAGCCCTACGTGCGAATCCTAAAATTTTTTGTGGCTATTCTGATTCAACTACAATTCATTTGATGTTTTATAAAATGGGTGTTGTCAGTTTTTATGGACCTGCGTTGTTGACAGATTTTGCAGAAAATATTGCTATGGACGATTATACAGTTAGAGACATAGAAACATTTTGGTTTAATAGTAATATCGTTGGTGAGATTGTTCCTGCAAAGTATATAAGACAGTTTGGATTAGCGTGGCACATTGACAATAAAATGTTTGCTAGAGAAACGATACAACAACAAGGTTATGAGTTGCTTCAAGGTGAAAGCACACAACAAGGCCATTTAATCGGTGGGAATTTGGAAACATTGGTTAGCTTAATTCACACCCCCTTATTTCCTAATACAACTGATTTTGAAGATGCGATTATCTTTTTAGAAACATCAGAAGATACGCCTGATCCTCAAATGTTTGAAAATATGTTAATTCAATTAATTCAACAAAATGTATTAAAACATTGCAACGGAATTATTATAGGTAAACCATTTGATAATATGTATTACACAGCATATAAACAAAAAATTATAGATGTATTAAAACGATATAATTATTCTGATATTCCAGTATTGTACAATATGTCTTTTGGTCATAATGAGCCTAAACACATGCTTTCGTATGGTTTACAAGCAGAAATAAATTGCAATAATAAACAATTCTTTATCAAAGAAAACGCTGTCTATAGCAATTGAATTGTGACAAGATTTTTACAAAAAGATTGACAACGCTTACAAAAACGGTGTAAGATGAAAACAAGTTAATAAATAGAACAGAGATGGGAGATTTCTACAGTAATTAAACCGGTGGTTCGCAACTGGCTATAATTGTAGGAATCTCTTTGTCTTTTTTAGGAGGAGTCTCTATGAGTATGTATTTTGCTGAATTTTTGGGAACAGCAATACTAGTATTATTTGGGGGTGGCGTTTGTGCCAACGTCAATTTGAAAAAAAGTGCCGGTAACGGTGCGGATTGGATTGTTATTGCATTAGGTTGGGGATTAGCAGTTTCAATGGGTGTTTATGCAGTTGGAAATATTTCGGGTGCGCATTTGAATCCTGCGGTTACGTTAGCGTTTGCGATGGATGGTGCGATTAGTTGGGGCATGGTACCTGGTTACATTATTTGCCAAATACTTGGCGGTATTGTCGGTGGTATTTTAGTTTGGTTGATGTATTTAGCACATTGGAAACAAACTGAAGATCAAGGTGCTAAATTAGGCGTATTCTCTACAGCGCCAGCAATCAAAAATTATTTTGCTAACTTTTTAAGTGAAATTATTGGTACTGCTATTTTAACAATGGGCTTATTGTTCATTGGAATGAACAAAATTGCTGATGGATTAAATCCTTTAATTGTAGGTAGTTTAATCATTGCAATTGGTTTAAGTTTAGGTGGACCAACGGGTTATGCAATTAATCCTGCACGTGATTTAGGTCCTCGTATTGCACATGCAATATTACCAATCGCAGGTAAAGGGAAATCTAATTGGAGCTATGCGATTGTACCAGTTTTAGGTCCGATTACTGGCGGAATGATTGGTGCAGTCATCTATAGATTATTCTATAAAGGTGCTTTTGATACAATGTCAGTCGTAGCAATCGTGTTGTTAATCGTTACCATAGCGCTTGGAGTAGTGTTAAATAAAGCTAAAAGTGCAAAAGGTATTGAATCTGTGTATTAATTAAGTTTTAAACCGTCCTGTTTATAAGTTAAACTATAAGCAGGATTTATATTATAGCGATTTATGATTTAAGTTAATGTTTGTAATATTAAATATCTGGCAATGTGTATAGTAACGTGAAAAAAGAGATTTACATATATAGCCACGATAAACGAGATAAGAGGGAGATTTTAATTATGGAAAAATATATTTTATCAATTGACCAAGGAACAACAAGTTCAAGAGCAATTCTTTTTGATAAAGAAGGTAAAATTAAAGGCGTCGCACAACGTGAATTCAAACAATTCTTTCCAAAATCTGGTTGGGTAGAACATGATGCTAATGAAATTTGGACATCTGTTTTAGCTGTTATGGCAGAAGTATTAAATGACAGCAACGTAGGCGCAGATCAAATCGCTAGTATTGGTATCACAAACCAACGTGAAACAACTGTTGTGTGGGACAAACACACATCACGTCCTATATATCATGCAATTGTATGGCAATCTCGTCAAACACAAGGTATTTGTCAAGATTTAAAAGAACAAGGACTTGAAGATAAATTCCGCGATAAAACAGGTTTACTGTTAGATCCATATTTTGCAGGTACAAAAGTAAAATGGATTTTAGATAATGTAGAAGGTGCAAGAGAAAAAGCAGATAACGGTGATTTATTATTTGGTACGATTGATTCATGGTTAGTTTGGAAATTATCTGGTGGACAAGCCCATATTACAGATTACACAAATGCAAGTCGTACGTTAATTTACAATATTTATGATTTAGAATGGGATCAAGAGTTATTAGATATTTTAGAAATTCCAAATACAATGCTTCCTGAAGTAAAAGCATCAAGTGAAGTTTATGCACATACAATTGATTACCATTTCTTTGGTAAAGAAGTACCAATTTCAGGTATTGCTGGTGACCAACAAGCAGCATTATTTGGACAAGCTTGTTTCGACCGTGGAGATGTAAAAAACACTTACGGTACGGGTGGATTTATGTTAATGAATACTGGCGAAGAGGCTGTCTCATCTAAAAGTGGTTTGTTAACGACGATTGCTTATGGTTTGGATGGTAAAGTGAATTATGCTTTAGAAGGATCCATATTTGTTTCAGGCTCTGCAATTCAATGGCTAAGAGATGGCTTAAGAATGATTAATTCAGCACCACAATCTGAAAATTATGCTGAACGCGTTGAATCTACAGAAGGCGTATACGTTGTTCCAGCGTTTGTAGGTCTTGGTACACCATACTGGGATGCAGATGCACGAGGTGCAATCTTTGGTTTAACACGTGGTACAGAAAAAGAGCATTTCATTCGTGCAACATTAGAATCACTTTGTTACCAAACACGTGATGTATTAGAAGCAATGGAAAAAGATTCTGGCATCAAAGTAAATAATTTACGTGTTGATGGTGGTGCAGTAAAAAATAATTTCATCATGCAATTCCAAGCAGATTTATTAAATGTAGGTGTAGAGCGTCCAGAAATTAATGAAACAACTGCTTTAGGTGCTGCATACTTAGCAGGTTTAGCTGTAGGTTTCTGGGATAGTAAAGATGAAATTGCTAATCGCTGGAACTTAGAAAAAGAATTCCAACCAGATATGATTGAAAAAGATAGAGAAAGATTATATAAAGGTTGGAAGAAAGCTGTAGAAGCAACACAAGTATTTAAATTAGAAGATGAGTAAAAAATTAGACTTAATATTGTTATATATGCTACAATACGGGTAAGTTAATAATATCGAGATGAGAAACGAGAGATTCAATTCGTACAATTATATATGTATGGGATGAATCTCTCTTTTTTTAATACTTTAGGAGGCGCTAGATTATTATGAGTTTATCAACGTTGAAAAGAGAACAAATTAAAAAAGATTTGAAAAATAAAGAATTTGATGTAGTGATTATCGGTGGAGGTATCACTGGTGCTGGTATTGCTTTAGATGCAAGCCAAAGAGGTATGAAAGTTGCATTAGTTGAAATGCAAGACTTTGCACAAGGTACGAGCTCACGTTCTACTAAGTTAGTACACGGTGGCTTACGCTATTTGAAACAACTTCAGGTTGGTGTCGTAGCTGAAACTGGTCGTGAACGTGCGATTGTTTATGAGAACGGACCTCATGTTACAACACCAGAGCGTATGCTTTTACCAATGCATAAAGGCGGCTCAATGGGTAAATTTATGACATCTATCGGATTAACAATGTATGATAGATTAGCTGGTGTTAAAAAATCAGAACGTAAAACAATGTTAAATGCAAAAGAAACATTAGAAAAAGAACCATTAGTTAAAAAAGCTGGTCTAAAAGGCGGGGGTTCTTATGTTGAATATCGCACAGATGATGCGCGTCTAACAATTGAAGTTATGAAACGTGCAGAAGAAAAAGGTGCAACAGTTATTAATCATACAAAATCAGTACATTTCACTTACGATTCAAATGAAAAAGTTAACGGTATTCATGTTGAAGATCAAATCAATAATGAAACGTATCCAATCAAAGCTAAAAAAGTGATTAATGCAAGTGGCCCATGGGTAGATGAAGTTCGTAGTGGGGACTATGCACGTAATAATAAACAATTACGTTTAACAAAAGGTGTTCATATCGTAATCGATCAATCTAAATTCCCATTAGGTCAAGCGGTTTATTTCGATACTGAAAAAGATGGTCGTATGATTTTTGCTATTCCTCGTGAAGGTAAAGCATATATTGGTACGACAGATACATTCTATGACAACATCAAAACATCACCTTTAGCTAACCAAGAAGATAGAGATTACCTTATTGATGCAATTAATTACATGTTCCCTGATGTCAATGTAACTGATGAAGATATTGAGTCTTCATGGGCTGGTGTCAGACCATTAATTTTAGAAGAAGGTAAAGATCCATCTGAAATTTCACGTAAAGATGAAGTGTGGGAAGGTAAATCTGGTTTATTAACTATTGCAGGTGGTAAATTAACTGGTTATCGTCATATGGCACTTGAAATTGTAGATTTATTATCTAAACGCTTAAAATCAGAATTCGGTCTTAAATTCGATAAATGTGCAACGAAACACTTAACAATCTCTGGCGGAGATGTCGGTGGTAGTGCAAACTTCGGTAAATTTATTGAACAAAAAGTCGAAGAAGCAAAATCTTATCAAATAGATGAGGCAACTGCACGTCACTTTGCATCAAAATATGGTTCAAATGCTGAAGAACTCTTCAAGATTGCACAAACAGCACAATATCAAGAAACTGGTTTGCCATTAGATATTTATACGGAATTAGTTTATTCAATCCAAAACGAAATGGTTTATCGTCCAACAGACTTCTTTATTCGTCGTACGGGTAAACTTTACTTCAAAATTGATGACGTATTAAACTATAAAGAACAAGTGATTGATGTAATGGCTGGTTTATTAGGATATACAAATATTGAAAAAGAAGCTTATACAAAAGAATTACAAATTGCGATTGATGAAGCACAAACTGGTAATCATCAACCAGCAGTAAAAGAATAATCTAAAATATTTAGTTCATTCATATGATTAAAATAGAAATAGCTGCTAACTTTATGAAGTTGGCAGCTGTTTTTTATAATTAAAAGTAATTTAATGGAATTTTACAATTTGAAACACACATTATTAAATCAATGATGATACGCTTTTAGTGTTTGCGTACTATTTGATAACATGTGCATTTGAAGGTATATTGTATAATATACAAAGATATAAGTCGTAAAGTATGGGGGCTATAACATGAGTAAAAGTGAATTTAAAGTTACAGTTGCAGATGGCACAATGATAGAAGTTAAATTGAATAAAGCAAAAAAAACAACCATTGGCGTCGTGCATATACTTCATGGAATGGCAGAGCATATGGATCGATATGACGAACTTGTGGAATCATTAAACCAGCAAGGCTATGATGTGTTACGACATAATCATCGTGGTCACGGTAAAGATATCAATGAAAATGAACGTGGTCAAATTGATGATTTGTCTCAAGTTACAGAAGATGCATATGAAATAGCTGAAACCATGTGTTCACATTACCAACATATCCCATACATTATTATTGGACATTCAATGGGATCCATTGTGGCACGTATTTTCGCTCAAAAATATCCAGATGCAGCACAAGGTATGATATTAACTGGTACAACACAATATCCACCTTATTTGAGTATACCTATTTGTGTGATATTAAAATTAATCACATTGATATTAGGGAAACATCGTAGATTAAATTGGTTAAACAACATGATGTATAAATCATTTAATAAAAATATTAATAATCAAAAAACGACAAGTGATTGGCTCTCTAGTGATTCAAATGAAGTAGAGCAATTTATAAAAGACCCATATACAGGGTTTTTAGTATCGAATCAGTTGATTTATCAAGTTATGAAGCACATGGTGTCGACAAGTCGAATGAAAAATATTAAACAAATGAATATGAATCTTCCTGTATTGTTAATTTCAGGTAAAGATGATCCTTTAGGAGACTATGGTAAAGGGATTAGGAAACTTGGTAAATTATATAAAAAAGCAGGAATAAAACATATCACAGTGCAACTGTATAAAAATAAAAGACATGAAGTACTTTTTGAAAAAGGCTATGCTGAAACATGGCATCATATGTATGAATGGATTGAAAAACAAATTTTAAAAAAGAAAAATAAATCGTAAATAAAGAGAGTTGATACAAGTGGAAAGCGACAAGCCTTTTTTAATTGTTCTTGTTGGACCAACTGCAGTAGGTAAGACAGAATTTAGTATTGAATTAGCCCAAAAATATAACGGTGAAATCATAAGTGGCGATTCAATGCAAGTATATAAAAATATGGATATTGGTACAGCAAAAATAACACCTGATGAGATGGCTGACATACCACATCATATGATAGATATATTAGAGCCCGATGAACCTTTTTCGGCTTACGAATTTAAAAATAGAGCACAAAAATTAATCAAAGAAATTACAGATCGAGGACATGTACCTATTATTGTAGGTGGTACAGGTTTATACATACAATCACTTATTTATGATTATGCCTTTGAAGATGAAACGATTTCAGAAGCGCATAGCGAATATGTAGAAGCAAAGTTAGCTGAACTCGATCAATTATCAAATGAGGCATTACACCAGTATTTAGCATCATTTGATGAAATCTCAGCACAAGCCATTCATCCCAATAATCGAAAAAGAGTTAGACGTGCTATACAATATTATCTAAAAACAAAAAAACTTTTAAGTTCACGCAAGAAAGTACAACAATATACGGAAAATTATGATACATTATTATTAGGGATAGAAATGTCGCGTGACATATTATATCAAAGAATTAATACACGAGTTGATATAATGTTGGAGCGTGGATTATTAAGTGAAGTGAAACAACTCGTTGAAAATGGTTATGAAACAAGTCAAAGTATGCAAGCGATTGGGTATAAAGAGATAGTACCCGTTGTTAAAGGACAAATCGGTTTAGATGAGGCAACTAATAAATTAAAACAACATTCTAGAAATTATGCTAAACGACAAATGACTTGGTTCAAGAACAAATTAGACGTCTTGTGGCTAGACAGAGAGAACATGTCACTTTCACTCATGTTAGATGAAGTTTCAGTCCAAATACAGAAAAGGAGAACATAAAATGAATACAACAGAACACATCCAAGACAAATTCCTAGGACAATTTAAGGCTGATCAAACAAAAGTAATTGTATTTTTGGTGAATGGTTTTCAAATGAAAGGTACGATTGAAGATTATGATAAACACATGGTATGTTTATTATCTCAAGGTAAGCAGCACTTTATTTATAAGCATGCGATAAGTACCTTCACAATTGATGAAACAGCCACATCCGAAGAAAGTTAATCTAAATTTAAATTATGAAAAGTATGAAAGCGTAAAACCGAGGTTGGAACAAATAAATGTTTCAACCTCGGTTATTTTTATAGCGTATGTGAATGTGTGTGTACTGTTAGAGTAAAGCTTCAATTTCTGATTCTAGTTGGCTAGGCTTTTTCTGTGGTGAAAAACGTTGAACCACATTTCCACTTTTATCTACTAGAAATTTAGTGAAATTCCATTTAATTTTTTCGTTAAAAAATCCATTTTGAGCTTCAGTTAAAAATTTGAATAAAGGATGTTGTTGCTCGCCTTTAACATCAATTTTTTCATGCATTGGGAAAGAAACACCATAGTTGATTTTACAGTTTTGGGTAGCTTCCTCACCTGTGCCAGGTTCTTGACCACCAAATTGATTACAAGGGAATCCTAATATGATGAAATCTTGATCTTTATACTTATCATATAGAGCTTGCAATCCTTCAAATTGCGGTGTGAATCCACATTCACTAGCTGTGTTTACTATTAACATCACTTTATTTTTATAAGCATCTAGTTTATAAGTATCTCCATTTGGTTTCTGTACTTCTATGTCGTAAATCGTCATAATCATTCACCTCTTATTAATAATTTAACATAATTTAAGTTTATAGTCTTTATTTTGGCACTATGATAGAATGGCAAAGAATACTTTGAAAAGAGGTGCATGTGATGACCCAACACCAAACATATACAACGGAACAGAGTTTAGAAACAGCGATATTAGTTGGAGTACATGCTCAAACGGATGAAGATTTTAACTTTGAGTCCACAATGGAAGAATTAGCTTCTTTATCTCAGACATGTCAATTAAATGTAAAAGCCCAGTTTAGTCAAAATAGAACCCATGTCGACAATAAATTTTATGTTGGTAAAGGTAAACTGGATGAAATTAAAGCGTATGTTGAATTTCATGACATAGATGTTGTTGTAGCGAATGATGAACTTACAACTGCACAATCAAAAACCTTAAATGGTAATTTAAATGTCAAAATAATTGATAGAACGCAACTTATATTAGAAATATTTGCTCTGCGTGCACGTAGCAAAGAAGGAAAGTTGCAAGTAGAATTAGCACAATTGGATTATCTTATGCCTAGGTTACAGGGACATGGTCGAAGTTTATCACGACTAGGTGGTGGCATCGGAACGAGAGGTCCTGGTGAAACGAAATTAGAGATGGACCGTAGACATATTAGAACTAGAATGAATGAGATAAAGCATCAGCTAGAAACGGTCGTAGAACATCGCGAACGCTATCGTAATAAAAGAGAGCAAAATCATGTATTTCAAGTCGCATTAGTAGGTTATACAAATGCTGGGAAGTCGTCATGGTTTAATACATTAGCGAACGAGGCTACTTATGAAAAAAACCTCCTTTTCGCCACGCTTGATCCAAAAACGAGACAGATACAGATTAATGACGGTTTTAATCTCATTATTTCAGATACAGTTGGATTTATTCAAAAATTACCGACGACTTTAATAGCTGCTTTTAAATCAACTTTAGAAGAAGCAAAAAATGCAGATTTGTTATTACACGTTGTCGATAGCAGTCATCCTGAATATCGTGCGCAATATGATACGGTTAACCAAATTGTAAATGACTTAGATATGGGCCATATACCTCAGGCGATCATTTTTAACAAGAAAGATTTACATGACGGTTCATTACCAGCTACCAATAAACCACATGTATTTGTTTCGAGTAAAGATGAGGATGATAAAGAAAAAGTGAAAACACTGTTATTCAATCAAATTAAACAAGTGCTTACTTATTATGAAGAAAGTGTACCGAGCGCAAATGCTGATCGTTTATACTTTTTAAAACAACATACATTGATATCAGAATTAATATTTGATGAAGACAATGCTGAATATCAAGTTAAAGGATATAAAAAAGAATAGAAGGAAGTTATGTAAATGAAAGAGATGAAACAACTGATTGCAGATACAGAGGCGGCATTAGCGCCATATTTTAAAGAAATAGAAGAAACAGCCTTTGTAAATCAGGAAAAAGTACTTAATGCGTTTCATAAAGTGAAAGCTACAGAAAGTGATTTACAAGGTACAACAGGGTATGGGTATGATGATTTCGGTAGAGATCATCTTGAAGAAATTTATGCACATGCGTTTAAAGCAGAAGATGCTTTAGTTAGACCGCAAATCATTTCTGGTACCCATGCAATCACTATTGCTTTACAAAGTACTTTGAAACATGGTGATGAGTTATTATATATCACTGGCAATCCATATGATACTTTATTGGAAGTCATTGGTATCAATGGAAATGGTATTGAAAGTCTTAAAGAACATGGCGTGGCATACAATAAAGTAGATTTGAAACAAGGCGATATAGATGTAGAAGCGGTACTGCAACAAATTAATAGCCGAACAAAAGTCATCGCTATCCAACGTTCTAAAGGCTATGATCAACGTCCTTCTATAAATTTAAATTTAATCGAAAAGGCCATAAAACAAATTAAGGCGCAATACCCAGAAATCATTATTTTTGTCGATAATTGCTACGGTGAATTTGTAGAGCAACACGAACCTATCGAGTGTGGTGCAGATTTAATTGCAGGCTCATTAATAAAAAATCCAGGTGGTGGTTTGGCAAAAATCGGCGGCTATATTGCAGGGAAAAAAGATTTGATTGCGCGCTGTGGTTATCGCTTAACTGCACCTGGTATTGGAAAAGAAGCAGGTGCGTCACTTAACTCTTTACAAGAAATGTACCAAGGATTCTTCTTGGCGCCACATGTTGTTAGTCAAAGTTTAAAAGGGGCATTGTTCACGAGCCTCCTTTTAGAGAAAATGGGTATGCGAACAAACCCGAGATACGACGAAGCAAGAACAGACCTGATTCAAACGGTTTCGTTTGATAATAAAGAACAAATGATTCAGTTTTGTCAAAGTATACAACAAGCTTCTCCTATTAATGCTCATTTTAGTCCTGAACCAGCTTATATGCCAGGATATGAAGACGATGTAATCATGGCGGCTGGTACTTTTGTGCAAGGCTCTTCTATTGAACTCTCCGCT
The DNA here is from genome assembly GCF_013391405.1 of Staphylococcus sp. GSSP0090. GTDB lineage: Bacteria > Bacillota > Bacilli > Staphylococcales > Staphylococcaceae > Staphylococcus. Next base: position 202,164 of record NZ_JACBFD010000007.1, on the reverse strand, counting down.
GATGGACCTATTAGACCACCTTATGAAGCCTATGTGCAAGGTGGATTAACTTATGAACATGTTAAATTAGCTGTTTCAAGAGCGGCGCGAAACTTAAAATGATAACAATTGACTAAATATTTAAATGAACATCCATATTTGTTTTGTAAAAGATATTGTAACTGTGAATCAAATCTTTTTTATAGAACAATATATGGATTTTTTTCGAACAAATTTAAGGAATTTTCTAAAAATTACAATTACAAGCCCCTGAAATGATAGTTGAAAGCAGCGATACCAAGGGGTAAGCACTTTATGTCAGGAAACCTTACATATCTTTGAATTAATCTGATTATTATGCTAAATTTATATCAAGTTCAAAAGTAGAGGTGATCGGATTGAAGTCAAATGATACATTGCGACGAAGCATGCCCGTTTTCCCTATGAGTGTTGTAACCAAATTAAGCGAATTGTCTGCTAGGCAAATTCGTTATTATGAAACACATGAACTCGTAAAACCACAACGATCAGAAGGTAACAAAAGACTTTTTTCATTAAACGATTTAGAACGTTTACTTGAAATTAAGAAATTAATTGAAAAAGGGTTTAATATCAAAGGTATTAAACAAATTATTCATAATGAACAAGATCACCTTACTGATGATGAACAAGAAACAAGAAAACAAATGATAGTTGAAGCTACACAGAAACCACAGCGAGAAGCAATTCCAATAAACCGTGGTGACTTATCACGATTTATTAAATAAAAATACGGGGGACATTTATTATGCCAAAACGTTCATTTACAAAAGAAGATATTCATAAGTTTGCTAAAGAGGAAAATGTAAGATACTTACGATTACAATTTACAGATATATTAGGTGTTATTAAAAACGTTGAAGTACCAGTAAGTCAATTAGAAAAAGTGTTAGATAACGAAATGATGTTTGACGGTTCTTCAATTGAAGGTTTCGTTCGTATCGAAGAATCCGATATGTATTTATATCCAGATTTGGATACTTGGGTTATTTTCCCATGGACTGCTGGACAAGGAAAAGTAGCACGACTTATTTGTGATATTTATAAAACAGATGGTACTCCATTCGAAGGGGATCCTCGTGCTAACTTGAAACGTGTTTTAAATGACATGCGAGAATTAGGTTTTTCAGAATTGAACTTAGGACCTGAGCCAGAATTTTTCTTATTCAAATTAGATGAAAAAGGCGAACCAACATTAGAATTAAATGATGATGGTGGATACTTTGACCTTGCACCAACGGATTTAGGTGAAAATTGTCGTCGTGATATTGTACTAGAATTAGAAGATATGGGCTTTGATATTGAAGCGAGTCACCATGAAGTTGCACCAGGACAACATGAAATTGATTTCAAATATGCGGATGCAATTACAGCATGCGATAACATTCAAACGTTTAAACTTGTTGTTAAAACTATTGCTCGTCAGCATAACCTACATGCAACATTTATGCCAAAACCTTTATTTGGTGTTAACGGAAGCGGTATGCACTTTAATATGTCATTATTCAAAGGTAAAGAGAACGCCTTCTTTGATCCAGACGGTGATATGCAAATGACAAAAGATGCTTTCCACTTCGTCGCAGGTATCTTAAAAAATGCACGTGGATTTACAGGTGTTTGTAACCCATTAGTTAACTCATATAAACGTCTTGTTCCTGGTTATGAAGCACCTTGTTATATTGCATGGAGCGGTAAAAACCGTTCACCATTAATTCGTGTACCATCTTCTCGTGGACTATCAACACGTGTTGAAGTACGTTCAGTAGATCCCGCTGCCAATCCATACTTAGCATTAGCAGCTATTTTACAAGCTGGATTAGACGGTATTAAAAATAAATTAGAAGTACCAGAACCAGTTAATCAAAATATCTATGAAATGAACCGTGAAGAACGTGAAGCGGTTGGTATTCAGGATTTACCTTCAACTTTATATACTGCAATTAAAGCAATGCGAGAAAATGAACCAATTAAACAAGCACTTGGAAACCATATTTATAACCAGTTTATCAACTCTAAATCAATTGAGTGGGATTATTATAGAACACAAGTTTCTGAATGGGAAAGAGAACAATACATCAAACAATACTAGGTGCTAAACAAAGGGGTTAAACACTAGGTATATAAGCAATCCAGTTATTCTTTATGAATAGATTGGGTTGCTTTTTTTGTATTCACTTATTATTAATTTTATATATTGGGTGCTATAAAAGTTTACATTGATTAATTATGAAATGTTGATGGTTGTCATGTCAAAAATTGTCTTAATATTCTGCTAGTAAAAATGGTGATAAAATAAATAGAAAAACAGTCCAGTTTTAAAAGCACATATTTAACTGATTTATGAAGTGTGTTTCCAATTTGTATGTATCAATGAGAACAATAAAAATAATTATATATTATTGTTATTCAAGTCATATTACGTTTATCAAAACAGACAAAAAAATAGAATGTACTCGTAAAAACTTTACGAGCCATTCTATCTTTAACCATTAATTATAAAATTAATGATTAACCAAATATTGCGTGCGAAAATGGTATTAAATATAAGACAATTAATGTAAGACTAACTAAAAAGTATATAATAAACGCACGCACTTCTTTTGACTTAAAGAAGATAATCACCTCACTCTTGTTTAGTGAACTTTTATTGTAGAACAAGGTATTTTTGCAGTCAACTTTAACCAATTACGATGAATCATTTTTTTATGTTAAAAATTTGTATACAATATAAACACATAGTATAATAAACTCAATAAAATTTATTCATCATAAGGGGATGGAAACATGCAAGAAATCAAATTAAAAACATTAAAAGCACTTTCATTAGATGACCTAGAAAAAGAAATTAATGACTATTTAAAAACAGACGACGTATCTGGATATAGATTATTGAACTCCACCGTGCGTGAAGTTGAAGAGCGCACGTTCTCAGCAAATGAACAGGAATTTCATGCCTTTTTAACATTTACGAAAGATATTTGATTTGAATATAAATGATTACAATACTGTGTAGAAAGCTTAACTACTTTCTACACAGTATTTTTTTGCGATAAAATCAAATTTTAGTAACTATAATTTGATTATGTAAACTTAATTACACTTGTTATATTTATAAATTAATGACATTTGTCACATGTAATTTATGACAATACACACTACTGCGAATGTATTAGATTCGTCATAATTAAAGTATGACATGAGGGGAGTGTAACAAATGATTAAAATAAACCATTTAACTAAAACTTATAAAAGAGTAAAAGTTGTTGATGATGTGACGTTTGAAATAAAGGAAGGTCATTGTACTGCATTAGTTGGACCGAATGGTGCTGGTAAATCTACATTGATAGACATGGTGATTGGTGATCGACATGCTAATAAAGGAGAAATCATTGATACAGCACAGTTATTGGATGCTAAACATTTAGGGATTATGTTCCAAAAAACGAATTTTCCAGATTTAATTAAAGTAAAAGAACTTTATCAATTGTTTGCACATTTATATAAGGATGCAATTACTTTAAAAGAATTTAGTGATATTACACTTTTTAATGATACTCAATTAAATCAATATGCGAATAAGTTATCGGGTGGGCAAAAAAGAATTCTTGATTTTGCACTCGCACTGATAGGCAAACCACGGTGCATATTTTTAGATGAACCGACAAGTGCTATGGATGTACAAATGCGCGCACATTTTTGGCAAGTTATAACGAAACTTAAAACTGAAGGTGTCACAATATTTTATACATCGCATTATATAGAAGAAGTAGAGCGTATGGCTGACCGTGTTATCGTTCTGGAAAAGGGACGCGTGATTTTAAACGACAATCCAGAAATGATAAGAACACGTCAAAATACATCAATTATTAGTTTGCCGATTCAGTATCAACAAAAAATTGAAACGAACTTACCTAGAAAGCAATTCGAATATACAGTAAGCAATAATAAAATACGAATAACGACGAATAATGTAAAAACGTTGATTGAATATCTCAACACAATACAAGTAGATTTAAATGAAATAGAAATAAATAAAGCTAGTTTGTTAGAAACAGTATTTAATACTAATGAAGAAGAGGTGAAGTAGTATGCTAAGATACTATTTAAAGACTGAAATTCAATTATTATTTAGAAAGAAAGTATATTTAGTATTATCTATCCTTGTACCCCTTGCTTTTTATCTATTATTTACATCTATATTAGATCTGCCAGAAGAGGCGAAAAAACCATTTTATAAAGAGTATATGTATAGTATGACTGCATTTAGTTTATCGAGTTTTTGTTTAATGCAGTTTCCTATAGATTTAATAAATGAAAAAACAACAGGTTGGTATAAAAATTTAATGCGTTCACCATTGAACTCACGTCAGTATTATATGGTTAAAATATTTAAAATGATGTTTCAATTTATTTTAGCTATCTTACTCATATTTATCGTAGCGCACTTCATAAAAGGTGTTGAAATGTCTACGACGGATTGGTTATTTTCTGGTTTAATATTGTGGGTTGGTGCGAGTACTTTTCTATCTGTAGGGGTATTAATATCACAAATCAATGAAATTCAAAAAGCAAGTAGCATCGGTAATATTTTATATCTCGGTTTAGCTATTCTTGGTGGGCTTTGGTTTCCTGTAAGTCAATTTCCTGAATGGATGCGCAAGATTGCATATGTCACACCGACGTATCATTTGAAACAAATCGCTTATGAAATTGGTAAAGGAGGCGCGTTAAACTTTTTGTCACTTTTTGTTTTAATTGGTTATAGTATACTCTTTTTAGTACTTGCACTTATTATTCAAAAAAGAAGAGACGTGGAAATATGATTAGAAGATTGAAAATTAATGTAATTGATTTATCGAGTTTAGTATATCTCATATTTGCAGTTATACCATTGTTTACATTTGATATAAATGGACCTTATTGGATGTATGTATTTGTATTTATTGTTTTTACAATGTCATATACTGGTTTGGCCATATTTACAGAAATTTTATCATCAAAATTGATATACACTTTTCTTATATTACATTATATTGGAATCACTTATTTTGTATATAGTGTTGGACCAGCTATCAGTTTATTCTTTTTCTTCAGCGCTTTTATTTTACCTTTTGTATTGAAAGTGAAAATGAAATCTATAGCTTTTTTAGTTTTTATTATTGTTATGTTTAGTAATTTTGGCTTAATTTATGTATTGGAACCAAAGAGTTTAGGTTATATATTAGTCATGTATATCGCGATTTTACTTATTACAATAGGTAATTTTAAACAGAGAGAAACGATAGAAATGAAGGCAACATTAGAAGAAAAAAATCAACATATCAATGTGTTGATTGCTGAACAAGAAAGAAATCGTATTGGTCAAGATTTACATGACACATTGGGGCATGTGTTTGCGAGTTTAAGTTTGAAATCAGAATTAGCGATTAAATTGGTCGATACGGATTCAGAACAAGCAAAATTACAAATGGCTGAGGTCAATGATATCTCAAAAGCGTCATTGAATAAAGTACGTGCTATTGTTAACGATTTAAAAGCGCAATCATTTGAAGAAGAAGTAGATTCAATGAAAGCACTATTAAAAAATGCAAATTTAAAGTTTGAATTTTTTAATGCTGAGTTAGCGAAAGGTATTAATCCATCTAAACAAGCAATATTAGCAATGATACTAAGAGAAGCAATTAATAATGTATTGAAACATGCTCAAGCAACGTCGGTTACTGGTTCCTTAATAGAAACTCAAAATGATATTACATTGACAATCAGTGATAATGGCATCGGTATAGATGATTTAAAAACGCATGATTTAAAAAGTATAAAAGAACGTGTAGCGCTTATTAATGGTTTGATTGATATACAATCAAACCTAGGTTTATGTATTTCTATAACAATATCCAGAGGTGACGCATAATGGTATCAATCGTGTTAGCAGAAGACCAAACCATGCTAAGAGAAGCAATGGTTCAGCTTATAAATTTAAATAAACAATTAGAAGTGGTCGGTAGCTCAGGCAATGGCCAAGAAGCATTTGAGCTAATAAAATTGAAACAGCCGCAAGTGGCAATCTTAGATATTGAAATGCCTGGTATGACAGGTTTAGAAATATTGAGGAATATTAAAGCGCAACACCTTGAAGTAAAAGTTATTATTGTAACGACATTTAAGCGGCATGGTTATTTTGAATCGGCAGTAGCGAACGATGTAGATGCGTATGTATTAAAAGAACGTTCTATAGATGAACTAGTAACTACGATTTATAAAGTATTAAATAATGAAAAAGAGTATAGTGAAGCATTGATGACATCGTTATTTAAAGATAAAAATCCATTAACACCAAAAGAACAATTGGTTTTAAGAGAGATAGGTGAAGGGCATACGAGTAAAGAAATAGCCAAACATCTATTTTTATCAGATGGTACAATTCGAAATTATACGTCTACGATGATTGATAAACTTGAAGCTGAGAATCGATTTGAAGCCTGGAAGATCGCTAAAAATAAAGGTTGGATTTAAATCTTTCGTAACTTGGAAAATGCGGCATAGGAGTCATAATAAATAAAAAAGCTGCCGATAAAGTATTTAACGGCAACTTTTTTATTTGCGTTTGTTTTTAGACGCGATAGATTGGATGAGGAAAACGATAAAGCCGATTAATATACCTAATAAAACGGCTACAACAGCAGATACCATTAATGGTAATTGAAATTGGTATTGTAATGTGAGTCCTACGATGACGGCAATAACAACTGCAATAATCGTTATCATGTTTTCTTTGAAAATGCTCAATTTGTTCACTCCTATTCACGCTTATTATAGCATGAGTTATTTATATAGATAAACTAAATCATGTTTTTAAAATAGCGGATGTTTGATGTGTTAGTGTATAATATCGTCTTGACGATGCATTGCTTTTTCTATATGATGATTTGGAATATTTAAATGAAGTGGGTGCAACAGTGAAATCTAAGAAAAAAATGACGAGTTTAGTGGTTCTTGTAGTGGTATTAGGTGTATTAGCCTTTCAATATATTAATCAAACAGGACCATTTCAAAACGATGGTACCGATACATCAAATGGACCCCAAGATACAGAAAAAGTTCATGTGACACGTGTCGTAGATGGAGATACATTCGTTGCTGAAAATGCTAGCAATGAACAATTGAAAGTGAGACTGATTGGTGTTGATACGCCTGAAACAGTCAAACCCAATACACCAGTACAACCCTATGGAAAAGAAGCTTCTGACTATACCAAAAAGCATTTAACGAATAAAGATGTATATTTAGAATATGATAAGGAAAAAGAAGATCGTTATGGTAGAACATTAGCTTATGTATGGCTGGATGATAAGACAATGTATAATGAACTATTGGTCAAACAAGGTTTAGCAAAAGAAAAATATTATTCTCCAAATGGAAAATATAGAGATGTCTTTGAAAAATCAGAAGACATAGCAAAAGATAAACAACTCAATATTTGGAGCTAAACTTTGATTTTATAATGTGAAAGAGAAGCCGAGACGTATATTAATGTCTCGGCTTCTCTTAAAGTATATTAATTTAATAAAAACGTGCTACTAATTTATCATATTGATCTTTAGTTAGTGCCTGATCTGTTGATTGAACTGTATCACCAATTATTTGTTGTAATGAAGACTTAGAAGAGACAGTTTCAACGTAATTACCTCTAGTTGTAGGACCATCGATAATGTTTACACTACCATCCGTAAAATAAACAAGACCAATATTCTTGATGTGCTGATTGAGTTTTTCATATATTTTAGCCTCTAAAGCTTGCGTATTAATAGATGCTTGTTCAAAAGGATCATAATTATAAAAATCATATATGACAGAATTATTTTTAATACGTTCAATGAATGTATACGTTGTTGAACGTGTCGATTGAAATTGACTATGAAATTGATTAGCAATATAACGGCCAACCGTTTGGTCAATCGTATGATCTACATTGGATTCATTGTTATTTGTTTTATCCGCTGTGAAGTGATAAAACGTTTTTTGTTTCCAATTTTTAACATTGATATTAAAAATACCTTTTTCTGTAATTACAACATAATCAAAAGCTCTAGCATACTCAAATAGTGGATGTTTTACAGCTAAGTTACCAGTAGCAATAATATCAAAATGCTGAATGACACCGTCGTTTTTGTACTGATTTAAGATACTATTTAAATCTTGTTTCGCTTTTCTTAAACCATGATGGTGCGTATCATTATTCGCATCTATATCCAACATTTGATTTTTTAATTGTGTATTTTCTCGAGTTACTGTACTTATTTTTGTAACCAATTGATCTTTCGAATATGTTTCAGTTTCTAATTTGTTTTGCATCACGCGATGATCAATTATTACTATAACAATTAATAATATTATAATTACAATTAATATTAACGGGAAAAACATGTGTATCATCCTAATCTTATTTAATTTTTTATTATATCTTATTTTACGCTTTTATTACGTTTAGTACAAATTCTATAATTCTACATCATTATGTTATTACTAACTTAGATGATTGTGCTTTGTCTCTTAAGGACATGATATAATATAACCAAATCAATTTTGTATCGTATTTGAATACTAATGTGAAAATTGTATAATTCAGAACGTTTAACAGCTATAATGAATTATGCACAATATATTTTGAGAGGGAAGGTGAACAACAAATTGAGCAATATCAAAGACTTTTTTGAACATATCATAGACATTATTCAATGGGATGATATTATAGCTTTTGATAATCATCCGTTTGCATATAAATTGATAGATGAACTTTATAAAAGTAATACTAAAATATCAGTTATAAGCTATTCTACAGACATTATGAGGTATGTATCAAAATATACAGATTTTAATATCATTATTCCAAATGGCTTAGTCGATAGTGCGAGTCATGTGATTATAGGTGAAAGTGTATTAGAAACCTTTTCGAAATATCAAATTCGATTTTATTTTGTTTCAGCACCTTTTATGAATGAAAATACGTTATATCAAACTGTACCTGCAATAGCAGAAATACAAAATACGATAAAAAACTGTACGCAATGTGTGCTTCTAATGAATAGACCAGATCTCATTAATACAGATCTTACAGATTCCTACATAGAAATTGGCGATTTTTAGAATTATTTGTGTTTTATTTCACATTTTTCTCTTTAAGCATTGAAAAATACATGTACAAATTATATAATATGTATTATTGGAAACGCTTACTTTGACAGGAGGTGCACGTTTGGATAATAAAAATATTGAAAAAGTTAAAGACATTGTAAAATCTTTAAACGAAAATGTACCTAACTTATATAAATTTAATGGTGAAGTTGCTAAGCAATTATTTTTACGTGATGAATTTAATTTAAACGGTAAGGTTGATATCAGTGTTGAAAGAAAATTTTTAGGTGAAGTCTTAAAATATATTCCTAATGATAATCGTAAAGTCCTTCATGATACGGTCCATGCTTCTACTAATTATGATGAATTAGATTTTGAAAATATCACACATGCAGAAATATTTGAGGATGAAAAATTAATTATGACAATCATTGTATATGATGTTGAAAATGAGGAATGGATGTTTCGATGGAATCATAACATACGATTGCCAGAAAAGAATATTTATTTTCACTCCATCAAGTGGGATGTAGACTATATTAAACCAGAAATAGTTTTAATGTATGAATTATTAGATCCAATTGATTACCATCAATTACCAAATTATAGAAGTGTTATAGATTCATTGAGCTATTATCAATTTGTAATACTACGTTTAGTCGTGGGTGATGAAAGAATTAATCAAGCGCTTATCTCAGAGAAAAAAGCTATATAAAATCCTTCAATTCATTGGAACGTTTAACAAACAGACGCAATGAGTTTGAAGGATTTTTGTTTTGGTTTAGTTTGCATTATGCAAATATGATTTATAAGGTACTTAACGAGCCATGTCATTAATACTAGTTTTAATATCACTTTAACTATCTCCTAGATAAAAAATATTAAATCTTCATTATGATTTTAAACATTTTCCGTTATAACAATATTCATAAGTAGATTTAACAGCTTTATCAGCGTCAGAGACATCGATACCAAACATGATAGATATCTCAGAAGAACCTTGATTCATCATTTTCAAATTAATGTTTGATTCAGCTAATGCGTGCGTAATCGTATTTGCAGTACCGACAATTCTGTGCATACCTTCACCAACTACCATTAATATGGCTAAATCATGTTCCGCACTTAACTCATCAACATCACAATTATTACGAATATCATTTAAAACTTCTTCTTCTCTATTTTGTATTTCTTTGGTACGCATAATAATACTAATGCTATCTATACCGGATGGCATATGATCAAAGGAGATATGATAGTCCTCTAAGACCGCTAATATTTTTCGTGTAAAACCAACTTGCCGATTCATTAAATATTTTTTAATATTTAAAACTGTAAATCCTTTATCACAGCTAATACCACTAACAATGTTATTCGAATTGATTTCTCTATCATGACGAATATATGTACCAATATCATTAGGTCTATTAGTATTTTTTATGACAACTGGAATTCTATCTTTGTGCAAGGGCTGTAAAGCTTCATCGTGAAACACACCAAAACCAGCATAAGAAAGTTCGCGCATTTCTCGATAGGTGATTTCATCAATTACTTCAGGATTTTTAACAATAGTAGGATTTGCTCTAAAAATACCAGAGACATCGGTAAAGTTTTCGTATAAATCTGCACGTACGCCTCTCGCTACTATCGCACCAGTAATATCGGAACCACCTCTAGGGAAAGTTACAATATAATTTTGTCGTGAAACACCAAAGAATCCGGGAATAATGAGTTTTTCTTTATATTCACGCAATTTATATAAATCATTATAAGATTGTTCTAAAATCTGTGCATTTTGTGGTAAATCAGTAACTTGAATGCCGGCTTCACCAGGAGACACATATCTTGTAGGAATACCTTGACTGTTATTATATTCTGCAATAAGTTGCGCATTAAAATTTTCTCCACAGGATAGTAAGGCATCTAATAAACGGGAAGGTTTATCTTTTAATGTTTTAATATAGGACTCTAATGTCTCATCAATGGAAGATAATAACTGATAGTCCATATTTAATTCATCAATAATGTCTGCATATCTTTGAATGATTTCTTTCTTTTTAGATGTGTAATCTAATCTATCAATCACTTTTTCATACAAACGAATAAGTAAATCAGTTGTTTTTACATCTTCGCTGTGGCGTTTACCCGGTGCTGATACGATGATAATTTTCCGATCAACATCTGAATTTACGATATTTAATACTTTTTTAATCTGTTCTGCATTGGAAACAGAACTTCCTCCAAATTTAGCTACTTTCATTATAAATACCAACCTTTCTAAAAAATCAGAAAATTTTGTTTAGTTTTTATCACGGGAGTGATAGGATAGATATACGATTAAATATTGAACCTTTACAAAAATAATGAATGAATTTATACTATACCATATTCAAGTATTTTTCAACTGTACAATTGTATTTTTAAGAAGAACAACGGAGGAATGAAATTATGAGAGAATTAAACATAGCCTTACTTGGTTTAGGAACTGTAGGTTCTGGTGTAGTTAAAATTATAGAAGAAAATAGAGAACAAATCAAAGAAACAATGAATAAAGATATTAATATTCGACACATTTTAGTTAGAGATAAATCAAGACAAAGACCTATAAATGTGTCGAGTTATCATTTGACGGAAGATATTGATGAAATATTAAATGATGATTCAATTGATATCATTGTAGAAGTTATGGGTGGTATTGAGCCAACAGTGGATTGGTTAAAACGTGCTTTAAGTCAAAAGAAACATGTCATCACCGCGAATAAAGACTTATTAGCAGTGCATTTAAATGTATTAGAAGATTTAGCTCAAGAAAATGATGTAGCACTAAAATATGAAGCGAGTGTTGCAGGTGGTATTCCTATTGTAAATGCGATTAACAATGGTTTAAATGCAAATAATATTAGCAAATTTATGGGTATTCTGAACGGTACATCGAATTTTATTTTAAGTAAAATGACTAAAGAAAATACATCATTTGAAGATGCGCTCGATGAAGCTCAAAAATTAGGTTTTGCAGAAGCGGATCCTACAGATGATGTTGAAGGTATAGATGCGGCAAGAAAAGTTGTTATTACTTCTTATTTATCGTTTAACCAAGTTATCAATTTGAATGAAGTTGATAGACATGGTATTAGTGATGTTGAATCTGCCGACATACAAGTTGCAGATCAATTAGGATACAAAATTAAATTAATCGGTAAAGGTACATATGAAAATGGACAGGTGCAAGCTTCAGTTGCTCCAACATTCATTAATAACGCGCACCAACTAGCAGCAGTAGAAGATGAATATAATGCAATTTATGTTATCGGTGACGCAGTTGGTGAAACGATGTTTTATGGTAAAGGCGCAGGCAGTTTAGCGACAGGTAGTGCTGTAGTCAGTGATTTATTAAATGTCACATTAAACTTTGAAACTAATTTGCATACATTACCACCTCACTTTGAATTAAAAACTGAAAAGACAAAAGCACTGATGGATGAAGCGGAAACGGTTTCGCTAAAAGAAAAAGAAAGCTATTATGTTGTCGTTCAAACTGATGGTGAAGAAGTAAATAAAGTTGAAACTTTATTAAAAGGACAATTGCCGTTCCATAAATCATTAGCCGTAACTGAGCGAGATGCGCATACAGTTGGTGTTGTCATTATTGGTATAGATGAAAATCCTGAAGCATCTATCACAGAATCTGGGTATATCGTTAAGAAAATTTATCCCGTAGAAGGAGTTTAATCACTATGAAAAATTGGCAAGGTTTAGTTGAAGAATTTAAAGCATATCTACCTGTAAATGAAGCAACACCATCACTCACATTAAATGAAGGACACACACCACTCATATATTGTGAACGTATGTCCGAAAAATTAGGCATCGAGTTACATGTAAAATATGAAGGTGCAAATCCTACAGGCTCATTTAAAGATAGAGGCATGGTTATGGCGATGGCTAAAGCTAAAGAAGAAGGTAAAAAAATCGTCATCTGTGCATCAACAGGTAATACGTCAGCCTCTGCAGCTGCATATGCTGCACGTGCTGGGTTAAAAGCAATTGTAGTTATTCCTGAAGGCAAGATTGCACTAGGTAAATTATCACAGGCTGTGATGTATGGTGCAGAAATTGTATCAATCGAAGGTAATTTCGATGAGGCGCTAGAAATTGTACAAGAAGTGGCGAAAAATGGTGAAATCGCATTAGTGAATTCAGTGAATCCTTATCGTCTTGAAGGTCAAAAAACGGGTGCATTTGAAGTCATTCAACAATTGGGTGGGTCAGCACCAGATATCCTCTCTATACCGGTTGGTAATGCAGGGAATATCTCTGCATATTGGAAAGGATTTAAAGAATATAGCGATAAAAATGGTACCCAATTACCGAATATGTATGGCTTTCAGGCTGAAGGTGCCTCCCCAATCGTTCAAAATAAAGTTGTGAAAAATCCTGACACTGTTGCAACAGCAATTAGAATCGGCAATCCAGCAAGTTGGGATAAGGCGACGAATGCTTTAACCGAATCCAATGGCTACATTGATAGTGTGACAGATGAAGAAATTTTAGAAGCATACCAATTAATGGCTCGTAACGAAGGTGTGTTTAGTGAACCAGCAAGTAATGCATCTATTGCAGGATTAATCAAGTTACATCGTGCTGGCAAATTACCACAAGGCAAAAAAGTTGTTGCTGTTCTAACGGGTAATGGGCTGAAAGATCCTGATACGGCCATTTCATTATTAGATAATCCGATTAAACCATTACCAAATGATAGAGAGAGTATTTTAGAATACATCAAAGGGGCACTATAGCATGAAAGAAGCATTACATTTAAAAATTCCGGCATCTACAGCAAATTTAGGTGTCGGTTTTGATTCTATCGGAATGGCATTAAATAAATTTTTATATTTAGATGTTACAGTGAATGACGGTGAACAATGGACATTTAATCATATCGGGCCTAATGTAGATGGATTACCTAATGATGAAAGCCACTATATTTATCAAATAGCCCAAAAAGTTGCTGAAACGTATGAAGTCGTATTGCCGAACTTAAATGTAGAAATGAGAAGTGAAATCCCTTTAGCGAGAGGTTTGGGATCTTCAGCTTCTGCGTTAGTTGGCGCACTTTACATCGCTAATTACTTTGGAGATATTGAACTATCTAAATACGAACTATTACAACTTGCCACAGATTTTGAAGGTCATCCAGATAATGTCGCGCCTACAATATACGGTGGACTTGTACTAGGATATTATAATGCTGATACAAAAGTTACTGATGTTTCTTACATTGATACACCTAAAGTTGATATTATTATAACGGTGCCGAGTTATAAATTAAAAACAGTTGATGCAAGGAATGCGTTGCCAGACACATTTTCACATGAAAAAGCCGTTCAAAATAGTGCGATTAGCAATACAATGATTAGTGCGCTAATTCAACATAATTATGAATTAGCTGGAAAAATGATGGAACAAGACGGTTTCCATGAACCATATAGACAACATTTGATTCCTGAATTTCAAACTATCAAAGGTATTGCAAAACAACATTTAGCATACGCAACAGTGATTAGTGGAGCCGGTCCAACAGTGCTTACATTGATAGCGCCTGAGCGAAGTGGTGAATTAGTACGTGCTCTGAAACGTGAATTTAAAAATTGTAGATCAGAACTTGTTACAATAAATGAAACTGGTGTATCAGCTAAAGTATTGTACCAACGTTAATAATCTGTTGTAATATAGAATATAGACGTTGAAGGGAGATTTACAACATGAGCAAGTATAAAATGATAGTTATGGACATGGACGATACATTGATGAATAATGAAAATCAAATGAGTCCAGAAACAGAAGCATATTTATTAGATATACAGGAACAGGGGTATAAAGTTGTATTAGCATCTGGTAGACCTACTGAAGGTATGTTACCAACTGCCAAAAAATTGAAACTTGATACAAACAAAAGTTATGTCATTAGTTATAATGGTGGTAAAACTGTTAATGTAAATACAGAAGTCGTAGAAAAAAGCCGTACGGTAACTAAGGAAAATTTCGATTTGATTGTCGATTATTGTAGAAAAAACAATTTGTTTACCTTAACGTATGAAGATGGTTATATTGTTTACGAAGGTGAACATGAATATATGAATATAGAATCCGAATTAACTGGCTTACCTATGAAACGCGTAAATGATTTGAAGGCATTCATCCAGGATGACGTACCGAAAGTCATGGGTGTCGATTATGTGTCAACAATTTCAGAACTTAATTCAGATTTAGCTGGTCATTTTAATGACGATATTGATGTTACAACAAGTAAACCATATTTCCTAGAATTTATGGCACAGGGTGTTTCTAAAGGTAATGCTGTAACGGAATTATCTAACAAATTAAATATTGCATTATCAGAAGTCGTTGCATTCGGAGATAGTTCAAATGATATTTCTATGCTGCAAGTCGTCGGTCATGCAGTTGCTATGGGTAACGCAAATGATCAAGTGAAAGCAGTTGCTGATGAAGTAACATTAAGCAATAGTGACAACGGTATTCCACATACATTAAGACAGATTTTATAAAATATAAATTATTGGATGTCATAATACGGTTTTTATAATTAATTGTTTATGTATGCCCTATAATAATAATTTATTGTAGTTAAGCAAAACGAGGTTAGGACATTTAATATTGTCCTAACCTCGTTTTTTAATAGATATATCTATTTTGCAGTGTGTGTCCATTCATTTTTACCTCGATGTCGCTTAACATGCGCATAGACATGATCTGCCGCATAGTCTAAATTTGTATAAACAGTAATCGAAAACGCAGATTGATTCTCCTCAAATGCTTCTTCTAAAAACAAATCTTTTAAATGTTCAAAGAGGCTTTCCATTTGAGAATGCTCTAAACTACTGTACTCTCTCAGTGTGCGTTTAACTAAACGTTGATGTTTTTCCTCAAGTGATTGCACAACTATAACGAAACGTTCTTCTGTCTCTAATATGTCATCAAATAAATTCGTTTGTCCAACCATAGTTTCCACCTCTATGTTAAGTCGTTATTATCATTTATTATACTACACTTATGGATAAGTGAAAATATCATTACTTCTATAATTATAGTATTAGTAATTTAAAAATTAAAAAGCATCAGAATAAACTGTAATGTGTTTATTCCGATGCTTTAATTTTAGTTATAATCGTGTCTCTTCAAATCCATTTCACTGAGTTTGACAATTTTAGTTTTCTTAATCAGTTTGTGAACGATATAAATTACAAATAAAATAACCATAGGTGCTAAATTTCTAAATAATGCTGCAAAATCACCAGTTAAAGCTGCATCTAATGAGTTACCAACAAATAAGAATAATAGCGCAATAATGACAATAATTGGTCCAAATGGGTAAAATGGTGCTTTATAAGGTAACACGTCATTTGGATCTTTATTTTGTTTCTTAATAGCAGAGCGTAACCTTATTTGTGATAGGATACTAGACGCCCAAACCACAATAACAAGTGAGCCTATAATATTTAATAATGAGAACACAATATCTGACTTGAATTGTGCAAGTATGATGACAAATAATACGATTACAAATGTGGCTAGTAATGCAACCATTGGTAATTTTGTAGTTTTATTTAATTTCGACAAGAATTTAGGTGCTTGTCGGTCTTCTGCCATAGAGAATAACATTCTGCTTGTAGTATAAATCCCAGAATTGGCTGCAGACAATAATGAAGTTAAGATAACTGCATTGATTACTGAAGCTGCAAATGCAATACCAACACGATCAAATACAATTGTAAACGGACTTTGAGAAACAGATTCGTTTTTATTCAATAGCATTGGATCCGTATAAGGAATAATTGCTGATATAACTGCGATTGATAATACATAAAAGAGTAAAATTCTCCAAAAAACTTGTCTGATTGCTTTTGGCATTGAACGATCAGGATTAGAAGATTCACCTGCAGTTACTGCAACGACTTCCGTGCCTCCAACAGAAAATCCTGCTACAAGAAGCACACCTAGGAAACCAGAAATACCTCCTACAAATGGTGCTTCACCCGTTGTGTAATTCGATAGTCCATAAGTTTTTCCACCTAGTATACCTACAATCGTTAACACACCAATAAGGATGAAAACGATAATTGTTACAACTTTTATGAGAGATAACCAAAATTCTGTTTCACCAAAAGCTTTAACAGAAAATATATTTAATAAAAATAGTAAGCATAAGAATATAATGCTCCATGTGACAGGGCTGAAAAATTGAAATGCGTCCCAGTAATAAAGTACGCTGGAAGAAATAATAATATCAACGCTCGTAACAAGTAGCCATATCGCCCAGTATAGCCACCCCATGGTAAATCCTAATGATTTATCCACAAATCGAGTAGAATAAGAACTAAATGATCCTGAAACAGGATAGAAAGTCGCTAGTTCCCCAATGGATGACATTAAGAAATACAACATAATTCCAATAATTAAATAGGCTAATATAGCGCCACCAGGTCCTGCTTGAGAAATGACATTCCCAGTTGCAACAAAAAGTCCAGTACCAATGGCACCACCAATTGCAATCATTGAAATATGACGAGAATTTAGACCACGATTCATATTGTTTTGTGCCATAAAAAAGTCTCCTATATTTGATTGAAATTTGATATATATCCTCCATTTTAATGCTTTTACTGACTACAAGCAATGCTTTTTATGAGTAATAATTATAAAATGTTTAAATATTATGAAAATTGTCAATAAAATGAGTGAGTCAATATTTGCTTTTACGTGCAGTATACATTAAAATAAATACTAGATAATAATAATTATTATTTAGATAATGTAAGGGGGAAGTAAAATGAGCAATAATAAAAAATTGACAAGCCTTTTTGGTGCGCCAGTCTCAGATAGAGAGAACAGTATGACAGCAGGTCCTAGAGGGCCATTATTAATGCAAGATTGGTACTTTTTAGAACAAATGGCACACTTCGACAGAGAAGTGATTCCGGAGCGTCGTATGCATGCGAAGGGTTCAGGTGCATTTGGTACTTTTACGGTAACAAATGATATTACACAATATACTTCAGCAAGTATTTTTTCTGAAGTTGGTAAACAAACAGAAATGTTCGCACGTTTTTCAACAGTTGCTGGTGAACGTGGTGCAGCAGATGCAGAACGTGATATTCGTGGTTTTGCATTGAAATTCTATACAGATGAAGGAAACTGGGACTTAGTTGGTAATAACACGCCAGTATTCTTCTTTAGAGATCCTAAATTATTCGCAAGTTTAAATCACGCAGTTAAACGTGATCCTAGAACAAATATGCGTAGTGCACAAAACAATTGGGACTTTTGGACATCATTACCAGAAGCGTTACACCAAGTAACAATTTTAATGACAGATCGTGGTATTCCAAAAGGCTTTAGAAATATGCATGGCTTTGGTTCGCATACGTATTCAATGTACAATGATAAAGGTGAACGTGTTTGGGTGAAATTCCATCATAGAACACAACAAGGTATTAAAAATTTACAACCTGATGAAGCAGCAAAAGTAATTGCAGAAGACAGAGAATCTTCGCAACGAGATTTATTCGAAGCAATTGAGAATAAAGATTATCCAAAATGGAAAACATATATCCAAGTAATGACTGAAGAACAAGCAAGAAATCATAAAGATAATCCATTTGACTTAACGAAAGTTTGGTATAAAGGTGATTATCCATTAATTGAAGTTGGAGAATGGGAACTTAATCGTAACCCAGATAACTACTTCCAAGATGTAGAGCAAGCTGCCTTTGCGCCAACAAACATTGTGCCTGGTATCGACTTCTCACCAGACAGAATGTTGCAAGGACGTTTATTCTCATATGGTGATGCGCAACGTTACAGATTAGGTGTGAACCATTGGCAAATTCCAGTAAACCAACCTAAAGGTGTAGGTATTGAAAATATCTGTCCATTTAGTAGAGATGGTCAAATGAGAATTCTGGATAATAACCAAGGTGGTAGTACACACTATTATCCAAATAGTAACGGTGCTTTTGAAGACCAACCAGAATTTAAAAAACCTGGATTAAAAGTAGAAGGCGAAGCTTATGAATATGATTTTCGTGAAGATGATGATAATTACTTCGAACAACCAGGACGTTTATTTAGATTGCAATCTAAAGAGCAACAAGAACGCATATTTGAAAATACAGCCAATGAAATGCAAGGTACTACATTAGAAGTACAACACCGTCATATTCGTCATTGCTATAAAGCAGATAGTGAGTATGGTAAAGGTGTAGCTAAAGCATTAGGCATCGACATTAACGATGTAGATCTTGAAATTAAAGATTAATCTAACGTTATTTAAGCGTAAAAGAATAGTTTAATATTAAAGCCAACGTCATTTTTTCGTTGGCTTTTTTGAGATTAAGATAAATGTTAGTAATAATAGAAGAAATGATATTTTATAGAACAAAAACAACAGTTTAATAAATAGAGATTTATTCATTGTATGGCATTTTATGTTAAGTCAAAAAATGAAAAACTAATAATAAAAAGCCACTTCATCAAAAATAATAATGATGGAGTGGCTTTTTATTAACACTTAGAACATTAGAGTTCTGAGTGGTGTCAAATTTAAAACTAAAGTGTACTACAAATTGAAATTTTTAAATGTCGTATCTAAAAGGTTAATAAAGGACTGTACTACTTTGTTTCACGATGTAAAGTATATTTATTTAATCTTGGGCAAAACTTTTTAAGTTCAATACGCTCAGGATGATTACGTTTGTTTTTCGTAGAAATATAATTACGATCGCCACATTCAGTACATGCTAATGTGATATTAACGCGCAAAGTTAACACCTCTTTCTTAATAGTAATGATTACGTTTTAAAATTTTAGCATATTACCTTGATTTTTTCAACAAATTAATTACGTGTATTTTAATGTACTGAACTAAAACACACAACTATGTGGATTCATTCTATTTTAAGTATTGAATAGAGAAAAATTTATGTTATGATATAAAACGTAATTATTACGATTTGTAAAAGGAGAGAAATAGTATATGGCAAAAAAATCTAAAATAGCAAAAGAGCAAAAAAGAGAAAAGTTGGTTGCTGCGTATTACGAATTAAGAAAAGAATTAAAAGATAAGGGCGATTATGAAGCTTTAAGAAAATTGCCAAGAGATAGTTCACCTACGAGATTGACAAGAAGATGTAAAGTAACTGGGAGACCTAGAGGCGTTTATCGTAAATTTGGTATGTCACGTATTGCATTGAGAGATTATGCTCACAAAGGTCAAATTCCTGGTGTGAAAAAATCTAGTTGGTAAATTACGACTAAAGTCAGTTTACATTTGATATAAAACAATGTATATTATCTATTGGTGAAGATAAATAAAAAGTTATTGTTCGGAAAAATGATGAAATTATCAATTATTTGAATAATAATGCGCATCAACATCATGAAAATCTTACCATTATAGAAAAGTTTTATTAAAAATGTTAGGGGTTTGTTAAAATGAAAATTTTTGATTATGAAGATATACAACTTATACCAAATAAATGTATCGTAGAAAGTCGTTCTGAATGTGATACAACAATCCAATTTGGACCTAGAAGTTTTAAACTACCAGTAGTACCTGCAAACATGCAAACAGTAATGAACGAAAAATTAGCAGAATGGTTCGCAGAGAATGATTATTTTTACATTATGCATAGATTTGATGAGGAAGGACGTATTCCTTTTATTAAAAAGATGCAAGAAAAAGGTTTGTTTGCTTCTATTTCAGTTGGCGTAAAAGAACGTGAATTTGATTTTGTTGAATCATTAGCTGCTGAAAATGTGATTCCAGAGTATATTACGATTGATATTGCACATGGACATTCTGATTCAGTTATTAATATGATTAAACATATTAAAAAACATATACCAGAAGTTTTTGTTATTGCTGGTAATGTGGGTACACCAGAAGGCGTTCGTGAATTAGAAAATGCAGGTGCAGACGCAACAAAAGTAGGTATTGGACCGGGTAGAGTATGTATCACTAAAATTAAAACTGGATTTGGTACAGGTGGCTGGCAGTTAGCTGCTTTAAACCATTGCAGTAAAGCAGCACGTAAACCGATCATAGCTGATGGTGGAATTAGAACACATGGTGACATTGCGAAATCAATTCGTTTTGGCGCTTCAATGGTTATGGTAGGATCATTATTTGCAGCACATGAAGAATCCCCAGGTGAAACAGTCGAATTAGATGGCAAAATGTATAAAGAATATTTTGGTAGTGCATCTGAATTCCAAAAAGGTGAACATAAAAACGTTGAAGGTAAGAAAATGTTTGTTGAACATAAAGGTTCACTTTTCAACACTTTAATTGAAATGCAACAAGATTTACAAAGTTCAATTTCATATGCAGGTGGTAAAGACTTAAATTCATTGAAAAAAGTAGATTACGTTATTGTAAGAAACTCAATATTTAATGGAGATAAAGACTAAAAATTTATAGTAGGTGTTAAAAATTAGAAGACTTTTCTTATATATAGTCATTTTTTTGATCATTGTATTAGTCGTACCTATTAAAGAATCAGCACCTATGGTATCAATACAGCAACAACTCAAATCGAGCGTTGATGGTTGGACTTCAAGCGAAACGACAACAAATGATGCATTGAAAGTACCCAATAAACAAGATTTTGCTGTGAATAATATTCAAATGAATATGTCGAAACAAGACGTCGATGAGAAACTTGGTAAAGCTAAACGGGTAACATCAAATGAATATGGCACCCAATGGCATACGTACTATGATGATGATTATAGAGCGTTTGTGATGGTAAGTTACATTGATGATAAAGTGAATGCACTTTATAGTAATCAAAATCTAATTTCTTCAAAATCAAAAATTAAATACGGCACACCTAAGCAAATTGTACGAGATAGACTTGGTGAACCAATCAAAGACAAACAAAAAGGTAATGTGAAATTTGATGTTCAAGATGATGAATATGATAATTTTCATAAAGACAGTATCTATACAACTGCCTTTTATGATAAGCATGAGAACAATAACTTAACTGCGCTGTTACAAGTTAGCGATAAAATGGAAAATCGTTTACAACAACAATATGGTGCACCTTCTGACAATTTAGCACAAAGTTTTGAATTGCAAAACTTTGATTTGGTAAATGCCGAAAGGGTTCAACATAATTTAGATACATTAACCTATTCATCCAGTATTTCAGATACTGCTAGAAAGCACAGTAAAGATATGGCTGACAATAATTATTTTGATCATAATAATTTATCTGGTGCATCTCCTTTTGATAGATTAGAGGCTGATGGGCACGAGTTTAATGCAGCAGGCGAGAATTTAGCATATGGTCAAGTAAGTAGTATTTATGCGCACCAAGGTTTAATGAATTCATTAGGCCATAGAAAGAATATACTTAAAAAGGAATTTAATACACTTGGTGTTGGTGTCGATTTTAATGAAAATAGACAACCATACTGGACAGAAAATTATACAGGTTAATGTTTAGTTATGGTTGTATACGGGTATCCATAGTTTGTGAGGATGGATAAGTTATGACAACAAATAACAAAGATAAAACAGAAGATATACTTGAAAAAGTTAAAGAAGTTTTAGAGAAAAATAGTAAAAAATAAGAGGATGCGCAATTGCGCATCCTCTTATTTTTTTGAGAGTGTCATTAATTAATTTGTTTTAGAAAAGTCATTACATTTCTCTAAATAAACCGACCACTTTTCCTAAGACAGTCACTTGGTCTAAATAAATAGGTTCCATTGAACTATTTTCAGGTTGTAAACGATAATGTGCTTTTTCTTTAAAGAATCGTTTAACTGTTGCTTCGTTTTCTTCGGTCATAGCGACGATAATATCACCATTTTCAGCAATTGTTTGGCTTCTTACGATTACTTTGTCTCCATCAAGTATACCTGCTTCAATCATACTATCTCCAACTACATTTAAGATGAAAATATCGCTATTATGTGTTGATGTAAAATGTTCTGGCAATGGGAAATACTCTTCAACGTTTTCAACAGCTGTAATTGGTATACCTGCTGTAACCTTACCAATAACTGGAACATGAATTGTTTCTTCCATATTAATAGGTTCGCCTAATTGTTCGGTTACGATTTCAATAGCACGTGGTTTTGTAGGGTCTCTTCTAATATATCCTTTTTCCTCTAATCTAGATAAATGACCATGAACTGTTGAACTAGAGGCAAGACCAACAGCTTCACCGATTTCCCTAACACTTGGTGGGTATCCTTTTGCATGAACAGTTTGTTTTATATATTCAAAAATCTCATTTTGTCGTTTTGTTAACTCTCTCATAATAGGCACTCCCTAATCTAATTTAATTTAATTATAGCATGTGTTTATCCGTTTTACAAACGTTTGTTCGTTTTGATGTTGACATAGAACAGACGTTCTGATAAAGTAATTATACAAACAAACGTTCTAGGAGTGACAATAAATGATAAAAATATATAAATCTCAAATAAAAGCCTATACAGTGGTACTAATTGCGACAATGGTACTTTGTACACTTTTTATATTAAGTGCTTATAACAATGCAAATTCAGAACAAACGTACGAAATGACGGATCATCAAATGACACAGCAATCTGACAAAAGCGAACAAAACGATATTAAATTGGATGAAAAAAGCGAACAAGATACACAACCTGTAATGGCATCGATGTATTAAAATAATATAAGAAAACATACTTAATATGTTTAACACAGTTGATTATAAAGTGAGCGAAACAATTTAGTTTCGTTCACTTTTTTGTTATATTTTTTATATTAATGATTACGGAGGTTAGACATGTCTCAAAAAGATGGCGTAGATATAAATAGAATTAATGAATTAGCAAAAAAGAAAAAAGAACAAGGGCTTACAGAAAATGAAGCTAAAGAGCAATCCAAATTACGAAAAGCTTATTTAGAATCTTTTAGAAAAAACTTTAAACAACAAATCGAGAGTACTAGAGTCATTGATCCCGAAGGAAATGATGTTACTCCAGATAAAGTGAAGCAGATATTAGATGCGAAATCAGAAGAAGATAAATAGTAAATCAATATTTTGTTAAATGGATATTAAATAAGGTATAATGGTATAGAATCTTGTTAGAAGAAAGGAAGTCATTTAGATGAATAAAGAAAAAGATCAATTAGCGGTTGATACGATTAGAGCATTGAGTATCGATGCAGTTGAACAAGCCAATTCAGGACACCCTGGATTACCAATGGGTGCTGCTCCAATGGCATATACACTATGGACACGCCATTTAAATTTTAACCCCCAATCAAAAGATTTCTTTGATAGAGATCGCTTTGTATTATCTGCTGGACATGGTTCTGCTTTATTATATAGCTTATTACATGTATCAGGTAGCTTAGAATTAGAAGAGTTAAAACAATTTAGACAATGGGGTTCTAAAACACCAGGACACCCAGAATTTAAACATACTGATGGAATTGAAGTAACAACTGGTCCACTTGGACAAGGTTTTGCTATGTCTGTTGGTATGGCTATGGCTGAAAAACACTTAGCTGGTAAATTTAATAAAGAAAATGCTAACGTTGTTGATCATTATACTTATGTTCTTGCTTCTGACGGTGACTTAATGGAAGGTATTTCTCATGAAGCAGCTTCTTTAGCAGGTCATAATCAATTAGATAAATTAATCGTGTTATATGATTCAAATGACATCTCATTAGATGGAGATTTAGATAAAGCTTTCTCTGAAGATGTAAAAGGCCGTTTCGAAGCATACGGTTGGAAACACATTTTAGTTAAAGATGGCAATGATTTAGATGCTATTGATAAAGCAATTGAAGAAGCTAAATCACAAGATGTACCAACAATTATAGAAGTTAAAACTGTAATCGGTTTCGGTGCACCTAATAAAGAAGGTTCTCACGGTGTGCATGGTGCGCCACTTGGAGAAGATGAAAGAAAATTAGCGTTAGAGAACTACGGTTTAGATCCAGAAAAACGCTTTAATGTACCAGAAGAAGTTTATGAAATCTTCCAACAAAGCATGTTAAAACGTGCGAATGAAAAAGAAGAAGCATGGAATAAACTTGTGGAAGCATACAGTAAAGATTATCCTGAGCTTGCAGAAGAATTTAAATTAGCAATAAGTGGTAAACTACCTGTTAATTATAGCGAAGCATTACCTCAGTTTGAAGCTGGACACAGTGGTGCATCACGTGCTGACTCAGGTGAAGTGATTCAAGCATTAAGCAAAACAGTACCTTCATTCTTTGGTGGATCAGCAGATTTAGCTGGTTCAAATAAATCAAATGTTAAAGATGCACCTGATTTCGATAAAGAAACACCAGAAGGTAAAAATATTTGGTTCGGTGTACGTGAATTTGCAATGGGTGCTGCTGTAAATGGTATGGCCGCACATGGTGGACTTCACCCTTATGGTGCTACATTCTTTGTATTTAGTGACTACTTAAAACCAGCATTACGCTTATCATCAATCATGGGTCTAAATTCAACATTTATCTTTACTCATGACTCAATTGCAGTCGGTGAAGATGGTCCAACACATGAACCAATCGAACAATTAGCTGGTCTACGTGCAATTCCAAATATGAATGTGATTCGTCCAGCAGACGGTAATGAAACTCGTGTTGCTTGGGAAGTTGCTTTAGAATCAGAAGGTACACCAACATCATTAGTATTAACACGTCAAAACCTTACAACTATGGATCTTTCAAAAGAAACTGTAGAAGAAGGTGTCCGTAAAGGGGCTTATGTAGTATTTGAATCAGATAAAAAACCAGAATTCTTACTATTAGCTACTGGTTCTGAAGTTAACTTAGCTGTGGAAGCTGCTAAAGATTTAGAAGCACAAGGTAAAGGTGTTCGTGTAGTTTCTATGCCGAACTGGAATGCCTTTGACCAACAAACGGATGAATATAAAGAATCAGTATTACCATCATCAATTACTAAACGTGTTGCGATTGAAATGGCATCACCACTTGGTTGGCACAAATATGTAGGTACGGAAGGTAAAGTAATCGGTATCGATGGATTTGGTGCAAGTGCTCCTGGAGACTTAGTAGTTGAAAAATATGGTTTCACTAAAGAAAATGTCTTAAATCAAATTCAATCATTTTAATTCGTGTAATGAAATTTGATTTAGTTGGTATGAGAATTTAGGTTCTCATACCATTTTTTATTTTATAATTAAAATAAGCTTATATTTACAAAGTGATTTTGAAATTGATATAATACATAAGTCGATAATTTATATAAATAGAGTTGCTCTTGAAAATGAGCACTAATTTTAGTAAAATTCATTAGGATAGGAAAGTGGGTGAAACAATGGCAACTTGGTTAGCAATCGTATTAATCGTGTTAGCATTAATTTTAGGTTTAGTAGGTGGATTTTTCCTTGCAAGAAAATATATGATGGATTATCTTAAAAAGAACCCACCAATCAATGAAGAAATGCTACGTATGATGATGATGCAAATGGGTCAAAAACCTTCTCAAAAGAAAATAAATCAAATGATGACAATGATGAACAAAAATCAACAAGATCAATTGAAAAAATCTAAATAAAGCGTCATTAAAGGGCTGAGAGATACTTATAAAAAGTAATTTTCAGCCCTTATTTTGATATTGGTAAAAAAGGATTTTATATTTTAAATTATATACAATTTATTGAATGGAAATTGAGTTAATCTAGAAGAATATAAAAATAAATAAGCGAATATTCAGAAAATAATTGATTGTAAATTGTAATTTGTTATAATGTGAATACAAGGGAGGTAGTGATAAGTGAAGGATGCTTATGCCATGGAAGATAAAGAAGTACTTGATCGACTAGCGAATATGCATATAAACTTTCCGACCGACGAAGCATTTAAGAAATATCATAATGCAATGCAATTACATGATATGAATTATCTTAGATACACTTTAAATGATGCTTTGGCCGCATGTACACAAACAAATACAATATAAATAAACATGGAGTAAAATCAGCTTAATTCTAAGCTGGTTTTATTTTGTCTTTACCAGATTATATATTTAAGGCACCATTTCCTGCATATCTAAGAGTTGTTAATAATAACGATAACCCTTGATTGTTTTAAGATTAAATAATAAATTAGACTATAAATACTGATTATTAATTTATTAAATGATATACTATCCAAGGTAAATATCATCTTGTAGAAACGCAAAGAAGGTGTAAGCATGTTGTATTTAGTATTTTCAATAGTTTTTGCATTTTTAATGGGCATTGGTGTAATCGTTGTTAGAATGAAAGCACAACAATTTCCTGTAAATGAAAAAAAAATAATACTACCTCCATTTTTTATGGCTACAGGTGCATTGATGTATGTGGTACCTTATTTTAGATTAACTGGGACTGAAATTTTAGAATGTATCATTATGGGTTTATTATTTTCTACCATATTAATTTGGACATCTAGATTTGAAACACATGGTAGTGAAATTTATATGAAACGTTCGAAAGCTTTTCCAATTATTCTTATATCATTGTTATTAATTCGTACAGTAATCAAAATATTTATAAGCAATCAAATTGATCCAGGAGAAATTGCAGGTATGTTTTTCTTGTTAGCATTTTGCATGATTGTACCTTGGCGAATCGCAATGTTATATAAATTTAAAAAGATTAAAAGTACTTTAGTCCAATAAATAATTGCCGTTTATCTGTAAAGGTAAACGGCTCTTTTAATATACTTGAAGCATAATGAAAAATATATTAAACTATTAATGCGAACAAACGTTCTTAGAGAGGGCGATTTAATGAAGATTATACATACTGCTGATTGGCATTTAGGACGAATATTAAATGGGAAATCGTTACTAGAAGATCAAGCATATATATTAGGTAAATTTATAGAAGCAATGAAAGTAGAAAACCCTGACGTTATTGTTATCGCAGGTGATTTATATGATACGAGTTATCCCAATAAGGATGCGATTCAATTACTAGAACAGACAATAGATAAATTAAATTTAGACATGGGAATTCCTTTAATTATGATTAATGGTAATCATGATGGTAAGGAGAGATTAAATTATGGCTCAAAATGGTTTGAGAAATCTCAAATATATATACGTACAGAACTAAAAGACATGAATAGACCTATAACCTTTGGAAATGTTGACTTTTACACAATGCCTTTTGCCACAATAAATGAAATGCAGTACTTTTTTGATGATAAAGCAATAGAGACACATCAACAGGCTTTAAATAAGGCATTGGCAAGCATGCATAATGTAATCGATAAGCATAAAGTGAATATTTTTGTTGGTCATTTAACAGTACAAGGAGGTATTCGTTCTGAATCAGAAAGGCCGTTAACGATTGGTACGGTTGAATCAGTGGATGAGCATCTATTTAATCAGTTTGATAGAGTTATGCTAGGACACCTTCACCACCCCTTCAGTATTCAATCTAATTTTATAAATTATAGTGGTTCACTTTTACAGTATTCATTTTCAGAAACGAAACAACCAAAAGGATATAAGATAGTAGAGATTAAGGACCAGAAAATTACAGATAAGTTTGTCCCAATAAAGCCTTTAAGACAATTGGAAGTGATTGAAGGTAATTATGAAGATGCTATACAGGAACGATTAGATGTGAAGCATAAGGATAATTATTTACATTTTAAATTAAAACATATGTCACATGTAAGTGATCCCATGATGCACTTAAAACAAATTTATCCTAATACTTTAGCGTTAACGAATCAAACATTTGATTTTAATACATCTATGCACCATGAAAATATTGAAATTCAAAAATTAGACGATGAAACAATCATTGAACATTTTTATAATAGTATAACGGATGAACATTTAACTAATAATCAAAGTAAAAAAATAGAAAAAATCATGACAGCATTGCTTGAGGAGGGTTCTAAATAAATGAGACCCATTAAATTGAATTTAACTAATTTTGGTCCCTTTTTGAATGAAACAATTGATTTTACTAATGTAGAAAATAATCAACTGTTTTTAATCAGTGGTAAAACTGGTTCGGGTAAGACGATGATATTTGATGCAATCGTGTACGCATTATTTGGTGAAGCATCCACGAAAGATAGAAAAGAAAGTGATTTAAGAAGTCATTTTGCTGAAAGTAAAAAACCTATGGTTGTCGAATTTGAATTTAAATTAAGAGATCAATTTTTTAAAATTCAAAGACAAGGTGCATTTATAAAAGAAGGAAATAAAAATAAAACGCTCGGCCAACTTGCAGTTTATCAATACGAACAAGGTGAATATGCACTTAGAGAAAGTAAAATAAATAGCGGCAATCAATTTATCAAAGCGCTACTAGGTGTAAATGCTGAACAATTTCGCCAATTATTTATTTTACCTCAAGGTGAATTTAAACGCTTTTTACTATCTAAAAGTTTGGAGAAACAAGATATATTAAGAACATTATTTAATAGTCAAAGATTTGAAGAAATTCAAAAGAGATTATCTGAAGATGTAAAAGAAGTGAGAGCGCAAATAGAAAAAAGATATAACGATTTAGAAAATCATTGGAAAGAAATGGAAACCTTTGGCGATAACACTTTAAGTGAGTATAAATTAATTAGTGCTAGACAAACGAATCATATAATGAAAGTATTACCAGAATTTAAAGAGATTGCACAAGTCATACAAGATGATCTGAAAGAGAAAAAAGAAAAATTAAAAAATAAGGTCAATAGTTCAGAAAATGCTTTAAATGAAAATATCAAATTAGAAGATGCTTTGAATAAGCTCAATGAAAATCAACAAAAATATGAAGCATTATTAGTAAATGAACACGAAATCCAGGAAAAAATGAAACGAGTTACAGAAATCAATGAAGTAAGGCCAATCACAAATTTATTAGAAGTTAAAGATAATATAATTTCAAGAAAAGAGAAAGTAACACAAAGTATTGAAGAAAAATCTGAAAGTATAGTTGATTTAGAAGATAAAATAAAGCAAAGTAACATTGAAGCGGATACACATAAAGAAAAACAAGATGAGATTGATAAATTAAGACATTTTATAGAACAAACACAATTATTTTTTGAAAAGGCAAATAAATATCAAGAAGCTTATAACAATTACAAATCTATGAAAGATGACTTTGAAGATTTAAAAGTGCAATTAGCAAATAATAATGAGCGAATTAAAGATGTAACTGGTAAATTAAACCATCGTCAACCTGACTATCAAAAGATGGAACAAATTACAGAAGAAATATACAAACTTAATGATGAAATTAAACAAATGAAACAAAATGAAAAAGATAAGTTGGCTTATGAAGCATTAGAAAAGAGTAAAAAGGAAAAACAACTTAACCTTAAAGATTTAAAACAAAAACGTACAGAATTAAACGAAAAATATAACGATATTGATAAATCTAAATTAGATTTAAATAACAAGGAAGATGTTATTGCAACAGTACAAGCAGCATTAAACACAGGTGAAACATGCCCGATTTGTGGTAATGAAATTCATACATTAACGAATCATGTGGATTTTGATGAAATCACGATTAGACATCAGCAACTTACACAATTAGAAGAAAAAATAGTTAGAGTAAAAGAAGATATGATCAAATGTGAAAGTAATTTATCACATATTGATGAGCAATTATTAAAGTATAATGTGACGTCATTAAAAGAAATAAATTATAAGGCACTAGAGCATAAAGTTGAAGAAAAATATCAAGAAAAGAAACAAATAGATGAAGAGAATAATGAAATATCAAAATTAAAAGATGAACTACAACAATATGAAAAAAATTCTCATGATTTGCAAATGAAAATTCAAAACAAAGAACATATATTAAAAGAAAACGAAACTGCAATTAATGACTTTGAACATGCAACAGGTTACCAACGCGTTGATAAATTTTTAGCAAAATTTGAACAGGCTAATAAGCAAACTCGTCAATTTGATCAGTCATTAAAGGAAATTGAACAAAAATTACAAAGTAATAAAAGTGCCTTAGCAATTGAAAAAAATAGTCTTGCTTATTTAAAAAATAATCTTTCTGAAATTGAAAATGAAATAAAAGAGACGGATCAAAAAATTAATGAAGAAATGAAACGTATTGGTTTTGTATCGTTGGAGCAAGTTGAAAAAGCAACAGCACAAGCGTCTGAGAAACAAAGCTTAGAAATAGAAATTGAAACATTTAAAAAAGAGAAACAATCCTACGAGTTGAATATCGAACAATTAAAAGCTGAAACAAATAATAAAAATCTAGAAGATACACAACAATTGAAACAAAAATTTGAAGAAATGCAACAAGCATATGAAATAGCATCAACTGAATTAAGTCAACATGATTATAAAATGGAATTTAATTTTAAGAAAATTACTGAAATAAATAAGATTATAGATTTATTGAATAGTGAATTACAATCTCAGCAAGAAGTTTTTCAATTGGCAGAAATTTTAGCAGGTAAAAATGATCAAAAATTAACACTTGAAAACTATGTATTAATTTATTACTTAGAGCGTATTCTTACTCAAGCTAACCAACGTTTAGCAATCATGACAGGGCAAAGATACCAATTAACAAGACGTGGTCAAATATCTCAGGGCTATAGTGGATTAGAAATAGATGTGTTCGATGCCCACTCAAATCAATCGCGACACATTACATCATTATCTGGTGGTGAAACATTTCAGGCATCGTTAGCATTAGCATTGGGATTAAGTGAGATTGTTCAACAAGAATCAGGGGGTATCGCACTTGAGTCAATGTTTGTAGATGAAGGATTTGGTACTTTAGATCAGGAAACACTAGAGACTGCCTTAGATACATTGTTAAGTCTAAAATCAACGGGACGCATGGTTGGAATTATTTCTCACGTAAGTGAATTGAAGCAAAGAATCCCACTTATATTGGAAGTCATCACAGAACAATATCAAAGTACAACGCATTTTAAAAAACAATAAAGTACATAAAATCCAATATAAACAGAAAAAAGCCAAGGCATTTTGATATGCCTTGGCTTAATTTATCCAAATCTGGATACATGATGATATTGATTTAACCAAATGAAGTTTTTGTCCCATTTGTATTACTAACTAAAGTGAATTAATTTTTTTCACGTAATAAATCGCGAATTTCTGTTAATAACACAGTGTTTTCTTCGATTTCTTCTTCCTCTTCTTTTTTCATTAATGTATTAGCAATTTTAACGAAAATGAATAAAGCAAAGGCAATGATAATGAAGTCAATAATTGATTGAACGAACATACCATATTTAATACCCATAAACGACCAGCTTTTAGCAAAATCAACAGTACCGAAAATCAAACCGATTAACGGCATGATAATGTATGAAACTAAAGCAGTTACAATTTTATTGAATGCTGCGCCCATAACTACAGCGACTGCTAAATCTAAAACATTGCCCTTTAGTGCAAACTCTTTGAATTCCTTTAACATATAATTAACTCCTCTTAATTAAATTTAAATTACATTATACATTATATGTAAAGTTTAGAAAATAGTTAATTTAACAAAATTTGATATTAATTCATTGTTTTGTTATTGTAATACGAGGCTATTACATAAAATAGTAGTGTTTAGAAATTCTAATCATTATAATTTAGATTCGAAAATTTAATAGGATAAGAAAGGGAGTAATTAATTATGAATTCTTCTAGTAACCAACCTAATGGTAAGAAGATATCTCCAGTTTTTATCTACAGTGCGATTATCGTAGCAATTGTTGTTGTTATCGGTGCAGTATTACCGGGACAATTCGATCATGTTACGAATACGATTAAACTTTGGATAACAGATAAACTTGGATGGTATTACTTAATTCTTACCACATTTATTGTCTTCTTCTGTATTTTCCTAATTTTTAGTCCAATTGGTAAACTAAAGTTAGGTAAACCCAATGACAAACCTGAATTTAATACGATTTCATGGTTTGCTATGTTGTTTAGTGCAGGTATGGGGATTGGACTTGTATTCTATGGTGCAGCAGAGCCAATGGCTGATTTTGCAGCACCACCAAATGCAGATCCAAAAACGTCTGCAGCGTATACTGAAGCGTTGCGTTCAACATTTTTCCATTGGGGATTCCATGCTTGGGCAATTTATGGCGTTGTAGCATTGGCATTAGCTTATGCGCAATTTAGAAAAGGCGAACCAGGATTAATTTCTAGAACGTTACGTCCTATCTTAGGAAACAAAGTTGAAGGCCCAATTGGGACAATCATTGATGTGCTAGCTGTATTTGCTACCGTTGTTGGTGTAGCTGTTTCACTAGGTATGGGTGCATTACAAATCAATGGTGGGCTTCACTATTTATTCGGAATACCAAATAATGTTTGGGTTCAAGCTATTATTATTGTTGTGGTAACTGTATTATTTATCATGAGTGCATGGTCAGGTTTAAGTAAAGGTATTCAATATTTAAGTAACTTAAACATCAGTTTAGGTGCGATATTAATGATTGCCGTGCTTATTATTGGACCAACTGTATTAATTTTAAATATGATGACGAGCTCTACAGGTAGTTTGTTGAACTCATTCTTATTAAATACATTTGATACAGCAGCATTAAACCCTCAAAAACGTGAATGGATGTCTAGTTGGACACTTTACTATTGGGGTTGGTGGTTAAGCTGGAGCCCATTCGTAGGTATTTTTATTGCACGTGTATCTAAAGGGCGTTCAATTCGTGAATTTATTGGTGGCGTACTTTTAGTACCTGCACTAGTAAGTTTCATTTGGTTCAGTGTATTTGGCGTACTTGGTATTGAAACTGGTAAGAAAAATCCAGAATTATTCAATATGACTGCTGAAACACAACTCTTTGGTGTGTTTAATGAAATACCAATGGGTATGATACTATCCATTATTGCATTAGTGTTAATTGCATCATTCTTTATTACTTCTGCTGACTCAGCAACTTTCGTATTAGGTATGCAAACGACTAATGGTTCATTAGAACCTTCTAATATGATTAAAGTGACATGGGGTATTGCACAATCGTTAATTGCTTTCGTGTTATTATTTGCTGGTGGGGGAAATGGTGCTGAAGCATTAAATGCGATACAGAGTGCTGCCATTATCAGTGCCTTACCGTTCTCCTTCGTAGTTATCATGATGATGATTTCATTCTACAAAGATGCGAACCAAGAACGTAAATTCTTAGGTCTTACGTTGACGCCAAATAAACATAGATTGCAAGATTATGTACAACATCAACAAGAAGATTATGAAGATGATATTATTGAAAAACGTACACCATTAAGAAATGCAGAAAAAACAGAAAAATAATTATAAATAATGAAAAACTGAGGATCCAATTGGATTCTCAGTTTTTTTATGTAAAATGATCATGATAGCTGATAATGATTCTCAATTGATAATAATAACTTATTACACCGGTGTTTAGCGATAAGTTTTACTTATGTACACTGATTGAAAAATCAAATCTAAATTAGGCATGTTTCTGGCTCTATCTAGTTGTTTTAAAGTACATATAATTATACAATTTAATTAACGGCATATATTAAAAAAATTCAAGGGGGATTTATATGGCTTCTAATATTAAACAGCAAGCGAAAAAATCGTTTGACTTAAATGGGAAATCATACACATACTATGATTTAAATACTTTAGAAGAACAAGGTTTAACTAAAGTAGCGAAACTGCCATATTCAATTAGAGTATTACTAGAATCTGTATTAAGACAAGAAGACGGTTTTGTAATTACAGATGAACATATCAAAGCGTTATCTGATTTTACAGAAGGTGCAGAAGGTGAAGTGCCTTTCAAACCTTCTCGTGTAATTTTACAAGACTTTACAGGTGTACCTGCTGTCGTAGACTTAGCTTCATTACGTAAGGCAATGAATGATGTAGGTGGGGACTTAAATAAGATCAATCCAGAAGTGCCTGTTGATTTAGTTATCGACCACTCAGTACAAGTAGATAGCTATGCTAATCCAGAAGCACTAGAACGAAATATGAAACTAGAGTTTGAAAGAAACTATGAACGTTATCAATTCTTAAATTGGGCAACTAAAGCATTTAATAACTATAGTGCTGTTCCGCCAGCAACTGGTATCGTACACCAAGTTAACTTAGAATACTTAGCAAATGTTGTTCATGCCCGTGAAGTGGACGGTGAAACAGTAGCATTTCCAGATACATTAGTTGGTACCGATTCACATACTACTATGATTAATGGTCTTGGTGTATTAGGTTGGGGTGTCGGTGGTATTGAAGCCGAAGCTGGTATGCTAGGCCAACCTTCATACTTCCCAATTCCTGAAGTTATTGGTGTTAGATTATCTAATGCTTTACCACAAGGTGCTACTGCAACAGACTTAGCATTACGTGTAACTCAAGAGTTACGTAAAAAAGGTGTTGTAGGCAAATTTGTTGAGTTCTTTGGTCCAGGTGTACAACACTTACCATTAGCTGACCGTGCAACAATTGCAAATATGGCTCCTGAATACGGTGCTACGTGTGGTTTCTTCCCAGTTGATGAAGAAGCATTAAAATACATGCGTCTAACTGGTCGTTCTGAAGAGCAAATTAACTTAGTTAAAAAATATTTAGAAGAAAACAGCATGTTCTTTACTGTAGAAAAAGAAGATCCTGAGTACACAGATGTTGTAGAACTTGATTTAGCTACTGTTGAAGCTTCATTATCAGGTCCTAAACGTCCACAAGACTTGATCTTTTTAAGTGACATGAAAAAAGAATTCGAAAAATCAGTAACTGCACCAGCAGGTAACCAAGGTCATGGTTTTGATAAGAGCGAATTTGATAAAACTGCAACAATCGAATTTAAAGATGGCACATCAACAACGATGAAAACTGGTGATTTAGCAATTGCTGCGATAACTTCATGTACGAACACATCTAACCCATATGTAATGTTAGGTGCTGGACTAGTTGCTAAAAAAGCTGTTGAAAAAGGTCTTAAAGTACCGGAATATGTTAAGACATCATTAGCACCAGGTTCAAAAGTTGTTACTGGTTATTTAAGAGATTCAGGTTTAAATGAATATCTTGATGACTTAGGATTCAACCTAGTTGGTTACGGTTGTACAACGTGTATTGGTAACTCCGGTCCACTATTAGAAGAAATTGAAAAAGCGATTGCTGAAGAAGATTTACTTGTTACTTCTGTTTTATCAGGTAACCGTAACTTTGAAGGTCGTATTCATCCATTAGTTAAAGCGAACTATTTAGCGTCACCACAATTAGTTGTTGCTTACGCTTTAGCTGGTACAGTAGATATTGATTTACAAAATGAACCACTCGGTAAAGGTAAAGATGGTGAAGATGTTTATCTAAAAGATATTTGGCCATCAATCAAAGAAGTTTCAGATACAGTTGATACAGTTGTAACACCGGATTTATTCAAAGAAGAATATGAAACTGTATATAATAACAATGAAATGTGGAATGAAATTGATGTAACGGATCAACCTTTATATGATTTCGATCCTGAATCAACTTATATCCAGAACCCTTCATTTTTCCAAGGCTTATCAAAAGAACCTGGAAAGATTGATTCATTAAATAATTTACGTGTAATGGGTAAATTTGGAGACTCTGTAACAACGGACCATATTTCTCCAGCAGGTGCAATCGGTAAAGATACACCAGCAGGTAAATATTTAATTGAACATGGTGTGCCAATTCGCCAATTTAACTCATATGGTTCTCGTCGTGGTAACCATGAAGTAATGGTACGTGGTACTTTTGCGAATATTCGTATCAAGAACCAACTTGCGCCTGGTACTGAAGGTGGTTATACTACTTACTGGCCTACAGGTGAACAAATGTCTATATTTGATGCTGCTATGAAATATAAAGAAGACGGTACTGGATTAGTTGTATTAGCAGGTAACGATTACGGTATGGGTTCTTCACGTGACTGGGCAGCTAAAGGTACAAATTTATTAGGTGTCAAAACAGTTATTGCACAAAGTTATGAACGTATTCACCGTTCAAACTTAGTAATGATGGGTGTTTTACCGTTACAATTCCAAGACGGCGAATCAGCTGATATCTTAGGTATTGATGGTACTGAAGTGATTTCTGTAGACATTGATGAAAATGTTAAACCGCATGACTTAGTTAAGGTTCAAGCTAAAAAAGAAAACGGTGAAATAATTGAATTTAAAGCAATTGCTCGTTTCGACTCAAATGTAGAAATGGATTACTATCGTCATGGTGGTATCTTACAACTTGTGTTAAGAAATAAACTAGCTGGACAACAATAAAAAATCATCCTATATAATGAATGGGATACTGATGGACTGGCCATATGCTAGTCCATCTTTTTTATGTTAATATTTAAAGTGTGGTATGTATCAGTAGAAATATTGAAAAGAGGATGCAAAAATGATTTACAGTATGACAGAAATTGAAGCACGTTATTCAGAAACTGATCAAATGGGCGTAATATATCATGGTAATTACCCTACGTGGTTTGAAGTGGCAAGAACGGATTATATTTCTAAACTTGGCTTTAGCTATAAAGCCATGGAAGATAGTGGTATTATTTCGCCAGTTATCGATTTGGATATCAAGTACATTAAATCGATATTTTATCCTGAGAAAGTAACAATAAAAACGTGGGTTGATAAATATTCACGTTTACGTTCAATATATAAATATGAAATTTATAATGAAGCAGGAGAACTTGCAACAACAGGATCAACTACGTTGACTTGTATAAAAAAAGAAGATTTCAAACCGATTAGATTAGATAAATATTTCCCTGAATGGCATGCAACTTATAGTGAAGTTGAAAGAAGAAACAAGAATGAAGAAAGTTTAGAAGTCATAAATGGCTTATAAAATGAAGTGATTTATACGTTAATACTTCATATAAAAAAAGTGTCTGACACAAAATGTCAGACACTTTTTATTATATAGGTTATTTTGTAGCATATGAAATTTCATCAAGGCCATCATTTACGTCAATAAATAAATTATGGTCTTCAAAATACCATAAATCTTTTTCAGCAATTACGACATCTAAACCATCGTAATTATTTTCATAACCAATTTCAACATCTTCTTTTTTGTCTACGCTAAATGCAGGACTAAATCCTTGTTTTAATTGGAATTCGCCACCATAACGTACAAAAAATTGTAAGACTTTGTCATCTTCAGGTAATTCAAGTTCTTCTTTAAACCAAGACACGGCATTATTTGAAAGTTCTATTTCCATAATAAAAGTCTCCTTTCGGTTCACAAGTACTTAACTTATGACTATTGGCAACTAAAATGAATTAGTATTTTTATATATTACCCACTTTCAATAATATTAAAAGTAGTATAACATAATTTTTCAATTTGTTAGTTAAAATGATTCTACAATACTATGAAATAAATAAAAGCATGATAATCATGCATATAAGTAGTATAATAGAAGTAATCGTTATTAAAGATTTATATAAATTTGGCGTATTTGTGCGTGAAATAAAAAAGCTGGAGGCATTGGTGCCCCAGCTCAAATTTTGCTTAAAACATATTATTGTTATAGAACGACTATTGTAATAGTTACATCCATTTTATTTTAGGTTCTTCACCCTTAAATATTCTTACTATATTTGTTCGGTGTCTAACAATGAGTAATACACCGACACAAATACTAACAATAAATAAGATATAGTCTCGAATTAATAATGCACCAATAACGCAACAAATAGATGCGATGATACTTGATAATGATACATACTTTGTTAAATATAATATTCCAAAGAAAATTGCTGCTAATATTAATAATAAGACAGGATTCACACCTAGTATGACACCAGCACTTGTTGCAACGGCTTTTCCACCTTTGAATCCAAGATAAACTGGGTATACATGGCCTAAAATTGCAAAAGCACCAACAATAAGACCATTTGTGAAAAATGTTGTTATTGGTCCTTCAGCTTGGACAGGCAACCAAAGTGGAAAGAACACTACAATAAATCCTTTAAATATATCTAGGAAAGTTACAATAAACCCTGCAGGTTTTCCTAATACTCTAAAGCTATTTGTTGCCCCAGTGTTACCACTTCCGAATTGACGGATATCTTTTTTGAAAAATAATTTGCCTATTACATAGCCACTTGGAAAAGCACCGATAAGGTAACTTAGTATTAACATGATTATAATCATCATATATAATCCACATCCTTTAATGACTTTAAAATTATTTTACCATATAAGCGTAGGATAATACGAATGAAAATTTAAAATGGGTATTATTTCTCAATTGAAAATTGATTTGATACTTGCAATTTATTAAGATTTATATAAGAATAACTAATGTATAGTTTTAAAAACGAACGTACGTTTGTAGGAGGGCGAAACGATTGGCAATGAATAAGAAAAGTAATTATTCGGATGATTCCATTCAGGTACTTGAGGGACTAGAGGCCGTAAGAAAAAGACCTGGGATGTATATTGGTTCTACCGATAAACGTGGACTACATCATCTAGTATATGAAGTTGTCGATAATTCCGTCGATGAAGTATTAAATGGTTTTGGTAGCGAAATTCAAGTTACAATTAATAAAGATGAAAGTATTACAATTGAAGATAATGGTCGTGGGATGCCAACAGGTATACATACATCTGGAAAACCTACAGTACAAGTCATTTTTACAATACTTCATGCTGGTGGAAAATTTGGACAAGGCGGTTATAAAACGTCAGGCGGCTTACATGGTGTTGGTGCATCCGTTGTTAATGCATTAAGCGAATGGCTAGAAGTAGAAATTTATAGAGATGGAAATATTTATACTCAAAGTTTCGCGCAAGGCGGCAAACCAACAACTGGCTTGGTTAAACACGGCAAAACTAAAAAGACTGGAACTAAGGTGACATTTAAACCAGATCCGGAGATATTCAAATCGGCAACATCTTTTAATTATGATGTTTTAAGTGAACGACTTCAGGAGTCGGCTTTTTTACTTAAGCGTCTTAAAATAACATTGAAAGATTTAAGATCTGGAAAAGAACGTGAAGATGTTTTTCACTACGAAGATGGTATTAAAGAATTCGTTGCTTATGTTAACGAAGGCAAAGAGGTTTTACATGATGTAGCTGACTTTTCTGGTGAGGCTAATAATATCGAAGTTGAAGTTGCATTCCAATACAATGATCAATATTCAGAAGGTATTTTAAGCTTCGTTAATAATGTGCGTACAAAAGATGGTGGCACACATGAAGTTGGTTTCAAGACTGCAATGACAAGAGTATTCAATGATTACGCACGTCGTATTAATGAATTAAAAGAAAAAGATAAAAATTTAGATGGAAATGATATTAGAGAAGGCTTAACAGCTATTATTTCTATTCGTATTCCAGAAGAGTTACTTCAATTTGAAGGACAAACGAAGTCTAAATTGGGAACACCAGAAGCTAGAAGTGCCGTAGATTCTGTAGTAGCAGACAAACTTCCATATTATTTAGAAGAAAAAGGTCAGCTGTCAAAATCACTTGTTAAAAAAGCACTGAAAGCACAACAGGCAAGAGAAGCTGCACGTAAAGCGCGTGAAGATGCACGTTCAGGTAAAAAAAATAAACGAAAAGATACCTTGCTATCTGGTAAATTAACGCCAGCACAAAGTAAAAACACTGAGAAAAAAGAACTTTATCTTGTTGAGGGTGACTCTGCAGGCGGTTCAGCAAAATTAGGTAGAGATCGTAAATATCAAGCTATTTTGCCTTTAAGAGGTAAAGTGATTAACACAGAAAAAGCACGTTTAGATGATATATTTAAAAACGAAGAAATTAATACGATTATTCATACTATTGGTGCTGGTGTTGGAAATGAATTTAAAATTGAAGATAGTAACTATAACAGAATCATCATTATGACTGATGCTGATACAGATGGCGCACATATACAAGTGCTATTATTAACATTTTTCTTTAAATATATGAAACCATTAGTAGAAGCTGGAAGAGTATTTATTGCATTACCACCTCTATATAAATTGGAAAAAGGTAAAGGCGCATCGAAAAAAATCGAGTACGCTTGGACAGATGAAGAATTAGAAAAATTACAAAAAAAATTAGGCAAAGGCTTCTCGTTACAGCGCTACAAAGGTCTAGGTGAAATGAACGCGGATCAATTATGGGAAACGACTATGAATCCAGATACAAGAACACTTATCAGAGTGCAAGTTGAAGATGAATTACGTTCCTCTAAGCGTGTGACAACATTAATGGGTGACAAAGTTGCACCTAGACGTGAATGGATAGAAAATCATGTTGAATTTGGATTACAAGAGGAACAAAGTATTTTAGATAACAATGAAATCCAAATTTTAGAACAGGAACATCCTAATGAGGAGGAAATAAATTGAGTGAAATAATACAAGATTTATCGCTAGAAGATGTCATTGGCGATCGTTTTGGTAGGTATAGTAAATACATCATTCAAGAACGGGCATTGCCAGACGTTCGTGATGGCCTCAAACCTGTTCAAAGACGTATTTTGTATGCTATGTATTCTAGCGGTAACACTTATGATAAAAATTTTCGTAAAAGTGCTAAAACAGTCGGTGATGTCATCGGACAATATCATCCACATGGTGATTCATCTGTATATGATGCGATGGTTCGTCTCAGTCAAGGATGGAAACTACGTCATGTACTTATAGAAATGCAAGGTAATAACGGTAGTATCGATAATGATCCAGCTGCAGCAATGCGTTATACAGAAGCTAAACTAAGTCGTATTTCTGAAGAACTTTTAAGAGATATAAATAAAGAAACAGTACCATTTATGCCAAACTACGATGATACTACATTGGAACCTATGGTATTACCAGCAAGACTACCTAATTTGTTGATTAATGGAAGTACGGGTATCTCTGCAGGTTATGCAACGGACATCCCA
This sequence comes from Staphylococcus sp. GSSP0090, assembly GCF_013391405.1. Taxonomy (GTDB): domain Bacteria; phylum Bacillota; class Bacilli; order Staphylococcales; family Staphylococcaceae; genus Staphylococcus. The sequence goes on along the minus strand of NZ_JACBFD010000007.1, from coordinate 160,082 downwards.
CCACATAATCTGAGCGAAGTAATCCAAGCTACGCTTAAATTTATCGATAATCCTGATATTACGGTAGCGCAGTTAATGAAGTATGTTAAAGGACCTGATTTTCCAACGGGCGGTATAATTCAAGGTATAGATGGAATTAAAAAAGCTTATGAAACTGGAAAAGGTAAAATTATTGTTCGTTCAAAAGTCGAAGATGAAGAATTAAGAAACGGCAGAAAGCAATTAATTGTTACAGAAGTCCCATATGAAGTGAATAAAAGCTCACTTGTTAAAAAGATGGATGAATTACGTGCTGATAAAAAAGTAGATGGTATTGTTGAGGTAAGAGATGAAACAGACCGTACTGGGCTTCGTATCGCTATTGAATTGAAAAAAGACGTGAATAGTGAAGCTGTTTTAAATTATTTATACAAAAATACAGACTTACAAGTGGCTTATAATTTTAATATGGTCGCTATCAGTGAAGGTAGACCTGTATTAATGGGTATTCGCCAGTTTATTGACAGTTACTTAAATCATCAGATTGATGTTGTGACTAAGCGTACACGTTACGAATTAAATCATGCTGAAAGTAGAATGCATATAGTCGAAGGGCTTATGAAAGCATTGTCTATTTTAGATGAAGTTATCAAATTAATTAGAGCTTCTAAAAATAAAAAAGACGCAAAAGACAATTTAGTTGCTGAATTTGATTTTACAGAAGCTCAGGCCGAAGCGATTGTTACACTACAATTATATCGCTTAACGAATACAGATATTGTACAACTACAGGAAGAGCACGATGAATTAAAAGCACTAATTGAAAGATTAAAAAATATTTTAGATAATCATAGTGCACTTTTAAATGTTATCAAAGAAGAATTAACTGAAATTCGCAATCGATTTAAACAAGGTCGTTTATCTTCAATTGAAGCAGAAATTTCTGAGATTAAAATTGATAAAGAAGTTATGATTCCTAGTGAAACAGTGATTATGAGTATTACTAAACACGGTTATATTAAACGAACATCATTGCGTAGTTATAATGCAAGTGGTGTAAATGAAATTGGTGTGAAAGACGGCGACGTACTTATGAAACATCAAGAAGCCAACACACTTGATACCGCGTTGATTTTTACTAATAAAGGACGTTATCTATTTATTCCAGTACATAAATTGACTGAAATTAAATGGAAGGAATTAGGTCAACATGTTTCTCAAATTGTGCCACTAGATGAAGGTGAATTTATCATTGATGCATATTGTGAAAGTGATTTTAAACCAGATGCATTTTATATTTTAGCTACGCGTCATGGAATGATTAAACGTAGTAATGTGTCGATGTTTAAAACATCACGATACAATAAACCACTTGTTGCAATGAAACTAAAAGAGGATGACGAAATAATAAATGTCATGCGCATAGATGCTACACAATTAATTACGGTTATTACAAACAAAGGTATGTCATTAACCTACAGTAGTGATGAACTTTCAGATACAGGCTTGAGAGCCGCTGGTGTTAAATCGATTAATCTAAAAGATGAAGACTTTGTTGTGTTAACACAGATTATTAATTCAAACAACACAATTTTAATGGCAACACAACGAGGATCACTCAAGCGTATTGGCTTCAAAGTACTTCAAACGGCAAAACGTGCGCAACGTGGAATTACATTATTAAAAGAATTGAAAAAATCGCCACATCGTATTGTAGCAGCTGATGTTATTCAACCTGAGCAAACGACGTACACGATTTATTCTGATAACCAACAAGAATCTGGTGCGATTAAAGATATTCATTTGTCTGAACAATATACAAATGGTAGCTTTATTGTAGATACTAGTGAATTTGGTGAAATTATTGACTTAGAAGTGAAATAGGATGATTTGAAAAAATTATTAGTAAATACAACTATATAGTGATAAAATACCAATTAGGTGCAATAAATTATTAAAAAAGAGATTTATAGCAGTGTGGAAAAGCCTCGTATTAAGCGAATGACTATGGCGTACTTTTTCATTATTTTATAAGTAGCATGTAATTAAACTTACAATCGCTTATAAAACTGTCTATAAATCTCTTGCTCTAATTTGAAATTAAATATTACATAGATGAGAGGGATTAAATTGAAAGATTTCGATAGTTTAATTCCAGATTGGTTCAAAGCTTTTGTTCAAGTCGGGAATGATTTAATCTGGTCACAATATCTAATTGGACTTTTGATAACAGCCGGTGTATTCTTTACGATTGGCTCTAAATTTGTACAATTAAGATGGATTCCAGAAATGTTTCGTGCTATTGGTGAAAAACCTGAAACATTAGATAGTGGTAAAAAAGGTATTTCGCCATTCCAAGCATTTGCAATTAGTGCTGGTTCTAGGGTTGGTACAGGTAATATAGCGGGTGTAGCTACTGCTATTGTACTTGGTGGTCCTGGTGCAGTATTTTGGATGTGGGTGATTGCATTTATAGGTGCAGCGAGTGCATTTATTGAAGCGACATTAGCACAAGTTTATAAAGTGCCTGATGAAGAAGGCGGTTACCGCGGTGGACCAGCGTATTACATAACTAAAGGTTTAAATCAAAAATGGTTAGGTATCGTGTTTGCGGTATTAATTACGGTTACCTTTGCATTTGTATTTAATACAGTACAATCCAATACAATCGCAGAATCATTGAAAACACAATATAATGTTGATCCTATCATAACAGGTATCATTTTAGCAGTACTTACTGCTGCCATTATCTTTGGTGGTGTACGTAGTATCGCCAACTTGTCTTCAATTATTGTACCTGTTATGGCGATTATTTATATTGGCTTAGTTTTAGTGATTCTTCTTATGAATTATGATCAAATTATACCTATGATTTCTACAATTATTAAAAGTGCATTTGGATTTGAACAAGTAACAGGTGGTGCAGTGGGTGCTGCCATTTTACAAGGTGTGAAACGTGGTCTGTTTTCTAACGAAGCTGGTATGGGTTCTGCGCCTAACGCAGCAGCGACAGCAGCAGCACCACACCCTGTTAAACAAGGTTTAATTCAATCACTTGGTGTATTCTTTGACACAATGCTGGTTTGTACAGCAACAGCTATCATGATTTTATTATATAGTGGTTTAGAGTTTGGTGAAAATGCTGCGCAAGGTGTTGCTGTAACACAGTCTGCTTTAAATGAGCATCTTGGTAGTGCTGGTGGTATATTCTTAACGATTGCCATTACTCTATTTGCATTTTCTTCCGTAGTTGGAAACTATTATTACGGTCAGTCTAATATTGAGTTCTTATCAAAAAATAAAACGATATTATTTATCTTTAGATGTCTCGTTGTCGTTTTAGTATTTGTAGGTGCAGTGGTTAAAACAGAAACAGTTTGGAGTACTGCAGATGTATTTATGGGATTAATGGCGATTGTTAACTTGGTAGCAATTATAGGTCTTTCTAACATTGCATTTGCTGTTATGAATGATTACCAACGTCAACGCAAAGCTGGTAAAAAACCTGTTTTCAAACCAGAAGAATTGGAAATCAATTTATTTGGTATTGAAAGTTGGGGCATGAAAAAAAATAAAATTGATAAATAGATATTAAATATCAAACCTTTAAACGTCTTTTAAGATTTTCACGATTAAGTGACATCTTGAAGACGTTTTTTTGTTTGTTAATTTAATCGTAAGGTATATTGCTAAATTAGTATAGAATAATTCTTTCATTTTATAATTAGTCACTATATAATATTGAGTAAGATAATGATAAGGATGATTGATGTGAATGATTTCCTAATAAAAAAGGTTTTAAATAATAATGTGATTATTTGTACGAAAGCACAAGAGGAATATGTATTAATTGCAAAAGGGATTGGATTTAATAAAAAAAGTGGCATGATTTTACAAGAGAATCAAACGATAGAAAAACTCTACATATTGGATCAAAAATCACAGCAAGACCACTATAAAACATTAATGGAGTTAGCAAATGATACTTTAATTCAAGCAGTGATAGAAGCAGTCAATATTATTACCAATTCTGTAATGAAAGTTGATAACCAAAAATTAGTCATTTCACTCACAGACCACATTATTTTTGCTTATAAACGATTGAAGCAAAATCAGTTGATTAATAATCCTTTTGTTGAAGAAACAAAACAATTGTATAGTGAAGCATATGATATAGCTGAAAAAGTAATTGATCGATTAAATCATGTATTGGATGTTCATTTTCCTGAAGATGAAATTGGCTTTATTGCGTTACATATTGCTTCCAATACGGAATCATTATCCATACGTGAGATAGACTTAATCAACAAATTGATTAATAAAAGCGTTTTTATTTTAGAAAATGATTTGAAACAAACGATAGATAAAAATACAGTTCAATATCAACGGTTTATAAGACACATTCAATTCTTAATTAAGCGGTTGCGAAATGGTGAATCATTAAAGAAAACCAACGCTTTTGAAGCGCTATTAAAAGAACAATATCCACTGTGTTTTAATATTGCATTGAAAATCATGAGACTTTTACAGCAGGAATTAAATATAAAAGTATATGAAGCAGAGGTTATATACTTAACACTACATGTTTATCACTTTATGGAAAATCGTAAAGCTGAACAGGACGATGAATAAAATTAGTGTGTTTAAAAAAGTAATTGATAATTTTAGGTTTCGAAAAAAAACAAACCAGATGACTTAATTGTCGTCTGGTTTGTTTATTTTTAGTATTTACGCATTATATCAACCAATCGCGTTGCACATCATGGTTAATTTTATAGTGAATTATGAGTCACTATTGGCGTGAAGTGTGATATGCACTTTTTTGCCATAATATTGTTGATGATAAGTATCTAAGGGCTGATTTAGTGTGATCTCTATTTGATTTGGTTGATTTTGCGAATCTAATTTAACTAATGCATAACCACGTTTTTTAGTACCTGAATCTAACTCATCTACTAAATTCGTTGATTTTGGCATATTTAATTTTGTTTTTTTGTCTAATGTGACTTTCATGTCACCAGTATATTTCATTGGGCTCGGTGTTTCATTAATAACGTCACCAAAATAGCCTAAATAAAATTCATGTGTTTGTGTATTTTCAATTAATAAATATGAAAACGCTGTTCTGAATGTGTTGTTATTCGTAGATGTCACACCTGTTTTAGATGAATCATTATTGGTATATTTTTGAATTGATTTATACGTCGTGTCATTGTTTTTAGAATAAAATGTACTACCTATTTCAGCTTTAGCGAAAGTCATAGGGTTTGTAATTTGTTTATTTGAACTTTTAGTATAACTGCAACCAGCTAAACTGATTAGAAGTATAAATATAATTATGATTAATTTTTTCAATGCAATGCTCCTGTTTTTTTAAGTTGCGTAATATATGTATAGATATATTATACGATTATGAATTAAATAAATAAAGATAATTATGAAAATATAATATATTAATTGGTGTAAAACTAAAACAAAAAGGTCAATATATGTTAATAGTGTGTAATGGAATTATTAAGATTTATATTTTAATTGTAAATTCTATTTACAAAGGTATTAACTAATCTTACACTTGATATTCTGTCTGATTTGAATTTAGGGGGACATACGGATATGAAGTATTATGATGAGGTGCCGATAATAAGATCTGTAGCTGCTATGTTAGTTGTGGCGATACATACAGTTAATAGTATAGCCTTATCAGGAGGATCATTTACATCAGATGGCTTAGGTTACGTTAACCAGATAGCAAGACTAGGCACGCCTATATTTGCTGTAATAAGTGCATTTTTATTAACAATCTCAGTAGTAAATAAAGGGTTTAATTTAGATTACTTTGTTAAATCGCGCTTTAGTAAAATATTTATTCCTTACATTATTTGGACGGTATTTTACTTACTATATAGAGCTTTTTATCTACATAATCTTGAAGAAGATGGAAAAATACTAAATTATTTTATATATGGAAAAGCAAATTTCCACTTGTATTTTATTTTGACTGTTATTCAGTTTTACTTTTTATTTCCTATATTGCAAAAATTTAAAAAGGGTTGGCCCATTATTGTAATGTATATATTAGCAACCATCGCAAATATCATTTGGATTAGGATGGGTCCCGTTTCACTAGGTGGTGGCGGTGTCGAACGTTTTGTGAATGATAAATTATTTATTATGAACTGGATATCATTTTTCATGTTGGGTATTGTATATGCTAAATTTTATAGTGAAATTAAAGTACTTATATTTAAACACAAAGCCATATTATCAACTATAATCGGTATATTATTTATCGATCTCTTATTAAGTATTGATTTGAATCATTTACAAAGTTCAATCACTGTGTCAAATATGATTTATATTCCATTTTTTATTGTATTTCTAAACTATTTGTATGAACATGTTAAAAAGAACCGTACTATTTTAAAAACTTTAACTCTAATTGGTAATTATTCTATGGGGATTTATTTAGTTCACTATGTAGCGATTCAATTCGTAAAACGTTTGCCAATAATTGAAGATATTGTACCGCAAAGTAAATTTATGGGTGTCTTTATTCTAACTGTAGCAGTTTCTGTATTAATCGTTTATCTCATAGGTAAGCTACCATATGGTAACTATATTGTTCCAATTCCAAAGAAAAAGGCAACGCAAACTACAGATGTCGATAAAAAGAAAATGACTCAAAACGAAAACGCCCCTAATTATAATTAATCTAAATATTAAATAATAAATCCTGAAGCTACGATAATGCATGCTTCAGGATTTTTTGTAAAAATTATATGGTGGTCATAATATGATTAATTGATATTTCATTTACACTTGAACTTATAATGATTTATTAATAGGGATATAACGTTGTTATAAAATAGATATGTGAAATGATAATAATGTGATATGATGGGGAATAGTAATCAAGACGATTAAAGCATTCTATGATATAATTTTGTACAGTATTTTTATCTGATAGAGTATATAGTTATAAATTCTAAGTATTAAGTTAAGGTATGGTGAGTTATATATGTCGAATGAAGACAACGTTAGACAAGAAACAAAAAGCAAAAAAGAAAAATTAAGACTTAGTTTTCCAGAGACCCGCTTCATGAAATTTATGGGAGGCAAAGATTTATTATTTGCCTTAATTATGCTCATACTCATTGGTATTGCGATATTTATATTTGATCAAGTATCCTATATATTTAAGCCATTTATCATTGTATTTAATACGATTGTAGCGCCAATTATTGTCTCCATCATTCTATATTATTTATTCAACCCATTAGTCAATTTGATGGAACGTTATAATATATCACGTCTTTGGGGCGTTATTATTTTATTCCTAGTTATTATTGGTGTGATCTCGTTAGCGATTAATTTATTGATTCCAGTCATTGGTACTCAATTTAAAAGTTTCGGTAACAATTTTCCATACTATGTAGATAAAGTGAATCAATTTATTGATAATCTTACTAGAAATTCCTTGATTTCTAATTTTTATGGACAAATACAAGAACAATTAGACGCTTTAGCGAACAAGGTGCCATCAATGGTATCTGATTATTTTAATGGTTTCGGTTCAAAAGTGAAAAACTTTGCTGAAGCAATCGTTAATGTTGGTGTTGTCATTGCTACTACGCCATTTGTCTTATTCTTTATGTTAAAAGATGGTCACCGTTTCAAAGAGTATTCTACGAAATTAATGCCACCAAAATTCAGAAAAGATTTTCATGATTTATTAGACAAAATGAGTGTACAAGTTGGGTCTTATATCCAAGGACAGATTATCGTTTCATTTTGTATTGGTGTGTTACTATTTATTGGTTATAGTATTATTGGATTAGATTATAGTTTGATTTTAGCATCTATAGCTGCTGTAACGAGTGTTGTACCTTATTTAGGACCTACAATTGCAATATCACCAGCTATCATTATTGCATTAATTACTTCACCTATTATGCTTTTAAAGTTAATTGTAGTATGGACTGCGGTTCAATTTATAGAAGGTCACTTCATTTCACCTAATATCATGGGTAAAACATTGAAAATACACCCACTCACAATTATCTTTATCTTATTGAGTGCTGGTAATCTATTAGGTGTTGTTGGTGTTATCTTAGGTATTCCAGCTTATGCCATATTAAAAGTGTTAGTCTCACATTTATATTCAATGTATAAACGCAGATATAATAAATATTATGGTGAAGATGCAGGCGAATATGAAATCGCAAATGATGAGGAAATACGCTAGATTTTACAATTGAATATTTCATTATTCATGATAGTTGCATGAGTAAGATAGTGATAAACACCTTATTAAACAGTATGTTTGAATGAGGTGTTTTTATTTTTGTTTTACACCTAACAATTATGTTAGAAGTTGTTATAAAAATTTTATTTCTTATATTTTCTTATTGTGCTATATTTTTTATTGAGCTTAGATTATTAAAAAGTGAAGTGAAAACATGTCTATAGAAATGAGAAATAGATTATTTTCTATTTTAAAAATTGTATTTGCAGTATCCTTATTTATAATAGTAGTATTTACCTTGTATAAGGAACTGTCGCATATTAACATTAAAGAAACGATTCAGTCATTTGGAAAAATTAATCGTGTTTGGTTAGTAACCTTATTTGTAACTGGTGGGGCATCCATTATTGTACTTTCGATGTATGATGTAATATTAGCTAAGACATTAAATTTAAAGATTTCTTTATGGAAAACGATTCGTGTTGGGTATATTGTCAATGCGCTTAATGCCGTCGTAGGGTTTGGTGGTTTTATTGGGGCAAGTGTTCGTTTTTTATTTTACAAGCGTGCTACCGATGATAAACGCGCACTACTTCATACGATTTCTATCGTATTGATCTCTATGCTAACAGGATTGAGTTTATTATCTATTTTAGTCGTCACACATGTGTTTGATGTCTCACATCTCTTTACACCATACCCATGGATTAAATGGCTCATGTATGTTGTAGCCTTATTTTTACCTGTGTTTGTAATTTTTACAATTTTACGACCTGTACAGCAAAATCAAAAGTTATTGGGTGTTTATTGTACAATTGTATCAAGTGTGGAATGGATTGTTGCAGCACTCGTTTTATATATGGCTTTAACAATGGTAGGGGTTCATATACCACTCTCAATATTTATGGGTATTTTTATCATTGCAGCATTATCAGGATTAATCAGCTTTATTCCTGGTGGTTTCGGTACATTTGATTTAGTAGTGTTACTAGGACTTAAGCGTTTGAATATCGATGAGGAATCTATTGTTTTAGGTTTATTACTATATCGTTTTGCGTATTATTTATTTCCTGTGCTCATTGCTTTGATTTTATCCACATTTGAATTTCGTGGTACGGCGAAACGTTATTGGGAAGATGCAAGAATACTCGTTCCAGTGAGAGATATGACGTCGTTATTATCATCCTACCAAAAGGATATCATTGCACGTGCACCGTCGTTTTCAATTGCCATTTTATTAATGTTTACGAGTCTATTATTTTTCTTAAATAATTTAACGATTATCTATGATGGCTTGTTTGATCCGAATCACTATATTTATTACATTATCGTATCGATTCACACATGTGCATGTTTATTATTATTTTTAAACGTGGTTGGTGTATATCGCTTATCTAAACGTGCTATCTTATTTTCGATTATTTCTGTAATATTGATTTTTATTGCAACAGCCTACACGTATGCCTCCTTTATATTACTTAGTTGGCTTGTTATCATGTTGGTTTTATTATTAGTATTTTATAGAAGAGCACGCGTAATAAAGCGTCCATTCAGATATTTTAAATTAGCCTTAAGTTTTATAATCGGTGCAATAGTTCTTTATATTAACCATATAGTTATTGCGAGTACGTTTTATACATTAGACATTTATCATATTGAAATAGACACTTCTATTTTGAGATATTATTTCTGGTTTACTATCTTATTAGTAGCAGTTGTTGTGGGGATTATTGTTTGGTGGTTTGAATATCGTTATAGAATATCAAATGCGCGAGAAGATACGAGCTTATGTGCACCTATTATTAAACAGTATGGTGGTCATTATTTAAGTCATCTCATGTATAGTGGCGATAAAAAGTTTTTTATTAATGAAAATGAAGATGCCTTTATAATGTATCGTTATCAACGCAACGCTTATATTGTACTTGGAGACCCCATAGGCAATCCACAATCTTTCTATAGTTTACTAGAATCTTTCTATCAGGAAGCAGAATATCTTGGCTATGATATTATTTTTTATCAAGTAACGGATAGAAATATGTCCCTTTATCACAGTTTTGGTAATCAATTCTTTAAACTAGGTGAAGAAGCGGTTATTGATTTAAATGAATTTACGATTTCTGGTAAGAAAAAACGTGGTTTACGGGCAACTTTAAATAAATTTGATGATTTAAACTTTACTTTTGAAGTTATTGAACCACCATTCACACAATCTTTAATTACTGAATTGAAGACAATTAGTGATGAATGGCTTGCTGATAAGAAAGAAATGCATTTCTCGGTAGGTAGTTTTAATGAATCGTACTTATCAAAAGCACCAATTGCAATTATAAAAGACAGTAATGGCCTTATTATTGCATTTTGTACACTGATGCCGACTTACTATAAAGGCACAATTTCTGTTGATCTTATACGTTGGAAACCAGATTGCACTTTGCCATTAATGGATGGTTTATATTTAAATATGTTGTTATGGTCACAAAAGCAAAATTATCAACATTTTAATATGGGTATGGCTACTTTATCGAATGTAGGTCAATTACCTTATTCATTTTATGGAGAACGTCTTGCAGGTCGTGTTTTTGAACATTTTAATGGTCTATATAGATTTCAGGGTTTGAGAAAATATAAAGAGAAGTTTAATCCGCATTGGGAACCAAGATTTCTTGTTTATAGAAAACGTCACTCTTTATGGCTTAGTATGGTAAAAGTGATACGTGTCATTAAAAAATATAAATCATAGCAATAACAAAACACCCCACATGTGCTCAGCATGTGGGGTGTTTCTAGGAGTTAATAGTGCTTAATGGTTTTTGTGTAATTAATTACTGGAGAAGTGATTAATTACATTAATAAACTAACTGTAAAATTTCTAAATATCATTTTGACTCTAACTATATTTGAATTTAACATTACCTCGTTACTCAAGGTATAAGCACAATATATCATCAATAGAAAACGCTTTCAACAAGGTTTTACGATATTGATGATTTAATTTTTAACATACTATCTATAAATACTATTTTTAAAAATAAAAGGCGTTTTTACACATGGCGCTTTGTGTTATCTGTTAGAAATTGCTTTCATTTTATATGAATTGTGATAACAATAATAACAATTTTAAACATAAATATTATAGTTTAAAAAAGTAGTTAAACAATATGATTATGAAGATAGGCTATTAAATAATAAAATTTTGTGTTAATATGAAAGCGGTTACACAAATGAGGTGAAATAGTGGCAACAATTAAAGATGTAGCAAATTTGGCAGGTTGTTCTGTAGCAACTGTATCTAGAGCAATCAATAACAATGGTTATGTTAAAGCAAAGACACGACTTCTTGTAGAGGAGGCAATTGCAGAATTAAATTACCAACCAAATGAAGCAGCACGAACACTATATAAAAGGAAGTCTAAATTGATAGGTTTATTACTGCCAGACATTAGCAATCCTTTTTTTACACTTATAGCTCGTGGTGTTGAAGATGTAGCGTTAACACATGGTTACCAGGTACTGATTGGTAATAGCGATAATGATATAAAAAAAGCACAAAATTACTTATCAACATTTGTATCTCACAATTGTACAGGCATGATCTCTACAGCATTTAATGAAAATATTATTGAAGCAACACTTACTGAACATCATATTCCATTTGTTTTTATTGATCGAATTAATAATGAACATAGTGGGGTTTCAACGAATCATTTTAAAGGCGGTCAACTTCAGGCTGAGATAGTGCGAGAAGGAAAAGGTAAAAAAATCTTGATCTTACATGAAAGTTTATCAATCGATACATTTGCTCAGCGTGTCCAAGGTATTCAGCACGTATTAAATCAATACAAAATTGATTATAAAATGTTAGAAGCAACGTGTTTAGACAATGCTGAAAAATTTGTTGATTTCATTAGACAACATAACATCGACAGTATTATTTGTAGTAATGATTTATTAGCGATTAACATTTTAGGTACTGTACAAAGATATAAATTTAAAGTTCCATCAGAAATACAAATTATTGGATATGATAATATTCCATTTTCAGAAATGACACATCCACAAATTACAACGATAGATCAATCAGCATATCATTTAGGTGAAGTGGCTGTTTCTCAACTCTTAGGACTTAAAGTGGATCATTTAGGAATAGATAATGAATCATTGACACTTACAGTTAAACATAGAGGAAGTACACGTAAATAAATTACATGATGTAACGGGTTACATATAAGGAGGTTAATTCTATGTATAAGACAGGTATATTAAATAGCGAAATTTCAAAATTACTTAGTGATTTAGGTCACACGGATGAAATTATGATTGCTGATTGTGGTCTTCCAATTCCTGAGGGTGTTAAAAAAATAGACCTTGCATTGGCGTTTGGTAAACCATCGTTTTTAGAAGTATTTCATTTAGTAACTTGGCATATGGCAATAGAAAAAATGACTCTAGCAAGTGAAATGAAAACAGACAATGCATCACTTTATCACGTTTTGAAAGCGGAAAATATTGATATTACTACAGAATCGCATGAACTATTAAAGCAGCATAGTAAGCATGTGAAAGCTATTATTCGAACGGGTGAAGCGAAACCTTATGCGAATGTCATATTGGCTAGTGACGTTTTATTTTAATGGAGGGATGACTGGATGATTGAAATGAAGGGCATTTATAAATCTTTTGGGCAGAATGATGTACTCCGCGGTGTGGATTTTGATATTGCAAATGCCGAAGTTCATGCATTAATGGGTGAGAATGGTGCTGGAAAAAGTACATTAATGAAAATTTTAACAGGTGTTTATGAAGCGAATGATGGACAGGTCTTAGAAAATGGTCAGCAGGTTCAATTTAAAAATACGAAAGACGCTGAGCAACATGGTGTATCATTTATTCAACAAGAATTAAATATCTGGCCTAATCTAACGGTTTTAGAGAATCTGTTTTTAGGCAAAGAACCTACTAAATTTTTAGGAATCATTGATCAAAAAGCGATGAAACAACAAGCGTTGAAAGTATTTGAAAATTTAAATATAAAGCTTGATTTAAACCAAATGGCTGGGACTTTATCTGTCGGTATGCAGCAGATGTTAGAAATCAGTAAAGCATTAATGCAAGATTCTAAAGTGATTATAATGGATGAACCAACAGCAGCTTTAACGACAAGCGAGATTGAAGTTCTGTTTAGTCAAATTAATAAATTAAAAGCTAATGGTGTTTCATTTGTCTATATCTCACATAGAATGGAAGAAATTTTTAATATTGCAGACCGTATTACAGTAATGAGAGATGGTCAATCTGTATTAACTTCAAAAACACAAGAGACCTCTAATGCAAAAATTGTGAAAGCGATGATTGGTAGAGATTTGGATAATCAGTATCCAGAAAGAAATTATAAGCAAGATGAATTAGTACTGTCTGTCAATCAGTTAAGGTCTACGGTATATGACTTAAATGATGTACATTTCGAGTTGCATAAAGGCGAAATTTTAGGATTCAGTGGACTTATGGGAGCTGGTCGGTCTGAAATTATGCGCGTTTTGTTTGGCCTTGATAAAGGACATATGCAAGTAACACTTAATGGCAAGTCGATTCATATGAATAATCCTAAGGCATCTATTGAGCACGGTTTAGCTTTTATTACTGAAAATAGAAAAGAAGAAGGCTTAGTGCTACAAGATTCTATTATAGAAAATATTTCATTACCTGCATTGAAAAGTTTTTCGAAGCGTGGGTTTTTAACGCCCAAAGCTATGAATAAGTACACTGAACAGATGATTCAGCGTTTGAATATCAAAGGTAAAAAAGATGATATTTGCATGGATTTATCTGGAGGGAATCAGCAAAAAGTTGTTTTGGCTAAATGGATTGCTACTGCACCCCATGTTTTGATCTTAGATGAACCAACTAGGGGGATTGATGTTGGTGCAAAACGTGAAATTTATCAATTGATGAATGAACTGACAGAACGTGGTATGTCTATCATTATGATTTCATCAGAATTACCAGAAGTGATAGGAATGAGTGATCGCGTTGCCGTTGTACATGAAGGTAATATTGCAGGTGTCTTAAATAAGAAAGATCTGACTGAAGAACGTATTATGACATTAGCTACAGGAGGAAATATCGATGAAACAATCTAGTTTAACTTTTTCATATTTAGAAAAAATCATTCCATTTATTGGTTTAATATTATTAGTCATCATTATTAGTGTGCTAAATAGTGCATTTTTAGAACCTTCTAATTTATTTAATCTATTGAGACAAGTTTCTATAAATGGATTGATCGCATTTGGTATGACATTTGTTATTTTAACGGGCGGCATTGATTTATCTGTTGGTTCTACACTCGCATTATCCAGTGCGCTTATAGCTATTTTAATGGTTTCAGGTGTGGATTCAATGATTGCACTTTTAGTGGGCTGTATTTTTGGAGCGATTTTAGGGGCCATAAACGGTCTTTTAATTACACTTGGTAAGATGGCACCATTTATTGCTACATTGGCTACAATGACTGTTTTTAGAGGGTTAACGCTTGTTATTACAGATGGTAATCCAATTACTAATTTAAATGGCAGTTATGCTTTTCAATTATTTGGACGTGGTTACTTTTTAGGTATTCCAGTCCCAGCAGTGACAATGTTTATTACTTTTATTATTTTATATATCATTTTACATAAAACAATATTTGGTAGACAAACTTATGCTATGGGTGGTAATGAAAAAGCAGCCTTTATCTCTGGTATTAAAGTGAATAAATTAAAAATTATGATTTACAGTTTAGCTGGTTTAATGTCTGCGATGGCTGGCGCTATTCTTACATCTCGTTTAAACTCAGCTCAGCCAACTGCGGGTATGTCATATGAACTAGATGCAATTGCTGCTGTTGTTCTAGGAGGTACATCTTTAACTGGTGGAAAAGGACGGATACTTGGCACATTGATTGGTGTACTCATTATCGGTGTGTTGAATAATGGATTAAATTTATTAGGTGTTTCTTCATTTTATCAACAAGTTGTTAAAGGCGTTGTCATTATTATTGCAGTACTTATTGATAGAAAGAATAAATAATGTAGGAGGTTTGTCATGAAAAAATTATTTTTAAGTATGATGGCAATGATATTATTGTTGGTTGGTTGTTCTTTAGAGTCTCCTTTAGAAAAGCAAGATAGTGGTAAATCAGATAAGAAAAAATCAGACATTGTAGTTGGTGTAAGTATTTCTACATTAAATAATCCGTTCTTTGTGAAAATTAAAGATGGTATATCTGCTGAGGCGAAGAAACAAGGCATTAAAGTGAAATTTGCAGATGCGCAAGACGATGCAGCTAAGCAATCGAACGATATTGATGATTTAATACAGCAAAATGTAGATTATCTTATTGTGAATCCTACTGACTCAGATGCAATTTCAGGTAGTGTCCAAATTGCGAATGATCAAAACATTCCAGTCATCACGTTAGATAGAGAGGTCGCAAAAGGGAAAGTTGCTTCGTTTATTGCTTCAGATAATGTTAAAGGTGGAGAAATGGGCGGCCAGCTCATTGTTGATCAATTTGGTAAGGGTGCAAAAGTAGTGGAACTTGAAGGTATACCAGGTGCTAGTGCAACACGTGAGCGTGGTAAGGGATTCCATAACGTTGCTGATAAAGAGTTAGATGTCGTATCAAAACAAAGTGCCAAATTCAATAGAACTGAAGGTCTAAATGTAACGCAAAATATGATTCAAGCACATCCTGATATTAAAGCCATATTTGCACAAAATGATGAAATGGCTTTAGGTGCTGTTGAAGCGGTAGGTAACAAAGATATTAAAGTTGTTGGTTTTGATGGTAATGAAGATGCAATAAAATCGGTTGAAAATAAAAAATTATACGCAACAGTCGCACAACAACCGAAGTTAATGGGTGAAGAAAGTATTAACACAGTTATGGATTTATTTAATGGGAAAAAAGTTCAAGAAAAAAATAAGATACCTTTAGAAATGAAAAAACAACAATAAGACTTATAACAAAAAGCCGGATACAGTTGAAATCGTACTGTTCCGGCTTTCTGCTTATTTATCGGTCATTTGTTTATAATTTTGGCGATCTTGTTGTTCTTTGGCGTAACGTTCTGGATTTTTTTTATAAAAATCTTGATGCTCTGGCTCTGCTTCATAAAATGTAGAAGCAGGTAATATTTGTGTTGCAATTGCTTTATCTTTATCGATTGTTTCTTTGAGCTGTTCAATATAAGCTTCAGCAACATTTTTTTGATCTTCATTTGTGTAGAAGACAGCGGTCTTGTACTGTGTACCTCTATCTTGAAATTGACCGCCTTCATCTGATGGGTCTATGACTGAAAAGAAAATTTCTAATAATTTATTGTATGAAAACAGTGCGACATCGTATTCGATTTCAACCGTTTCCAAATGTCCAGTATTACCTGTTTTAACTTGTTCATATGAAGGGTTGTTCACATGTCCTCCCATATAGCCTGAGGTTACGCTTTCAATCCCTTCAAATGTATCGAAGGGTTTAACCATACACCAAAAGCAACCTCCAGCGAAGTAGGCTTTGTTTATATTCATGCTTAACATCCTTTCCGTATTAGACCTTAGTACCATATATTAAGATATTACTTGATTTTTATACACTTTTTATATAACTTTAATATATGTTAATTATAGTACATAGAAGTGCAATTTTGAAGATATAAGGTTGATACTAATGAATGAAGACAAACTAAGAAGTAGTAAGAACACACAAGACAATACTAATCCTCCACCAATGCGAAGGGTGAAAAAGAAGCGGTTTAGGAAGCTGCCATTTATTATTTTGATTTGTATTGTTATTTTAGCAATTATCATAGGCTATTCCGTACATGGTTATAATTCTGGTATAAAATATGCGAAAGATCATGGGAAAACATTGAAACAGCATAAATTTAATGGGGCCGTTAAGAACGATGGTAAAATTACTGTTATGGTACTCGGTGCAGATAAAGAACAAGGCGGAATTTCTAGAACAGATTCTATTATGATAGCACAGTACGATTATATTCATAAAAAAATGAAAATGATGTCTGTGATGCGTGACATTTATGCTGATATTCCTGGCAATGGTGAGCATAAAATAAACTCTGCTTATTCTATCGGTGGACCAGAATTGCTTAGACAAACACTGAAA
Source organism: Staphylococcus sp. GSSP0090 (assembly GCF_013391405.1). Taxonomy (GTDB): domain Bacteria; phylum Bacillota; class Bacilli; order Staphylococcales; family Staphylococcaceae; genus Staphylococcus. The sequence goes on along the minus strand of NZ_JACBFD010000007.1, from coordinate 142,692 downwards.
GAAAATCTTGGCATTGATCCTGAATATTATGCTATTTTAGATTTTACTGGATTTGAAAAAATGATAGATGAACTAGAACCTAATGGTGTACCAATTGATGTTGAAAAAGATATGTCAGAAAATATTGGTGTTTCATTGAAAAAAGGACATCATCGCCTAAATGGTAAGGAACTATTGGGTTACGCAAGGTTTAGACACGATGCAGAAGGCGATTTTGGTCGTGTACGAAGACAACAGCAAGTGATGCAGTCTCTTAAACAAGAACTCGCAAGTCTGGATACGTTGCCGAAATTACCAAAAGTTGCTGGTATTCTAAGAGGTTATTTGAATACGAATATGCCAGATTCTGCATTGATGCAATCAGGATTAAATTTTGGTATCCGTGGTGATAAAAAAGTGGACTCTGTTACATTACCTATTAAAGGTACATATCAAGATATCCAAACACCAATGGATGGCAGTGCTTTAGAAATTGATAAAGCCAAAAATAAAGCTGAAGTTAAAAAATTCTTAGAAGAAGATTAAGAAATTTTCGATATCACGAATAAGAAGCGTATGCTCCCCGTGTGGATAGCATACGCTTCTTTTATATAGTGCATGTTTCATATGTAATAAAGTGAGTTACGCATTGAGCTATATTACATATGTAATCATTAATCTATTTTTATTGATCAGATTTTCTCACACCAGCTACACCATAGTGAGATGCTTTCATTTCTTCTATGACAACTTGTATCGCTTCTTTATTAGCGCCAGTTGTTTTTTCTACAGCATTTGTAACCTCAGTTACCAAATCTTTAAGTTGATCGTCTGAACGTCCCTCTAATAATTTTACATTTACGATTGGCATATGTAATTCCTCCTTCAATAATGTAATGCTATTATAGCATGAAAATTCGGAAAATTATAAAAACATATTATAGAACATTTGTTCTCTTTAGTGTTGAATAAGAACACTTGTTCGTATATAATGGAATTAATTGAGGGAGGCATGAAATATGTATGATTATAATATGGTGGAAGAAAGAGATATATTATGTATAGATCAAAAAAGTTTTTTTGCTAGTGTTTCTTGCATACAAAAAGGATTAGATCCAATGACTGAAAAATTAGCTGTTGTTGCCGATACAAAGAGACAAGGTTCAGTCGTTTTAGCAGCAACAGGACCTTTGAAAGCATTAGGTGTGAAAACAGGATCTAGATTATTTGAAATACCACATAGAAATGACATATATATTATTAATCCAAGTATGAGGAAATATTTAGAAGTTTCTGTAGCAATATCAAAAATCGCATTGCGTTATATTGCGCCTGAAGACTTACATCAATATAGTATAGATGAATTTTTTATGGATGTGACCAATAGTTATCATAGGTTTAGTAGTACAATTCAGTCGTTTTGTCAAAAGTTGCAATGTGAAATTAAAGAAGAAACAGGTATCAATTGTTCTATAGGTATAGGATCAAATATGTTGTTGAGTAAGATTGCTATGGATGTAGAAGCAAAGCATACCGAAAGTTTAATTGCAGAATGGCGTTATCAAGATGTTCCAAAAAAACTTTGGCCCATTCAACCATTAAGTGAATTTTGGGGGATTAGTAGAAAAACTGAAGCTAAATTGAATAAAAAGGGTATTTTTACGATTGGTGATTTAGCACATTATCCTTATCAATATCTAAAAAGAGATTTAGGTGTGATAGGTGTTGATTTACATTTACATGCAAATGGTATTGATCAAAGTAGAGTCAGGGATAAATATAAAGTGATGAATCCATCTATTTGTAAGAGTCAGATACTGATGCGCGATTATCGTTATGAAGAATCTAAAGTAGTGATGCGGGAATTAATTGAAGACGTGGCAAGCCGTGTTAGAGGGAGAAATCAATTAGCCAGAACAATTCATTTTTCATTTGGCTATAGCGACGAAGGCGGGATAAATAAACAGTATACATTAGAAGATCCAACTAATTTAGAAGATAATATTTTTAAAATTGTTGAATATTTTGCTGATAAGTTGTGTGATCGTACCGCATTGATTCGTACAGTAAGTATTTCATTAACACAATTTGTAGATGAAAAAGATAGGCAATTAAATTTGTTTATAGATGAATATGAGAGAAAAAGGAATGAAAAATTAGCTAAAACGATTGATGCATTACATCGGAAATTTGGACGAGGTATTGTATCTAAAGCTGTTTCTTACACAGAAGCAGGAACAAAACATGGGCGATTAGGACTTATGGCTGGCCATAAAATGTAAGGTCCCAATAGAATTCTAATGGGCTTATAAATGGACGGTAGCTCAGGTAAATCTAAAAACTATTGCTTCATCCATTAAACGAGTGGGACAACGAAATCGAATTTACCAAAAATGATTTCGTTGTCCCACTCATAAAATTACATATATTAGTCAAAATAAGTATCGAAATCACTAAGTGCATCTGCACCATCTTTGCGATCTTGTGGATTTTTAAAGCTTATTCGAAGCGCACCATATATATCTTCGCGGACTTCTAATATTCTAAGGTTGCTTATAGAAATATTATGTAAACTTAGAATGTTTGTAACTTTACTTATCATACCAGGTTTATCCGGAATATCCACATATAGATCATACTCCACAGATAGCGCGCCTTGTTGTTTAAGGGGGAGTTGATCACGGTAAATTTTAGCATCGTTGAAAAAATTATAAAGTTCATCTGGATTATTGTGTTCGATTATATTAATAACATCAGACATTTGATTTTTCCATTCTTTTAAAATATTCAATATTGTATTTTTGTTTTCAATAGTAATATCACGCCACATAATGGGATTACTACTTGCGATTCTAGTGATATCTCTAAAACCACCAGCTGCAAGCGTCTTAACAAGCGAAGAATTTTCAACATGTTGCGCATTTAGATGAACGAGACTTGAAGCAATAATATGAGGAACGTGACTTACAATGCCAGTAACAAAATCATGTTCTTCAGCTGTAGTAGAAATAAATTTAGCACTCGTTGTTTGTAACAAATGTTGTATTTCTTCAAAGGCAGCGTCGTTATCCGTTTCATTATGAACTAAAATATAAAAAGCATTTTCAAATAAGTGTTTTTTAGCATTTAATACTCCAGATTTATGACTTCCAGCCATAGGATGACCACCAATTAAATGAATATCATTGTTTAAAAGAAACTGTTCATGTTGTTGAATCGTCGACTTTGTACTTCCAGTATCAGTAATGATTACATGTTTTTTCAGTTGATAGTTTGGTAAATCTTGTAAGTATTTAACTGTCTGCTGTACCGGTGTTGCATAAATAATAATATCAGCATTTTCAACACTAGTTTTATAGTCAGTTGATTGATAATCTATGATACCAATAGACAATGCTTTATCTAATTGTGAAGTATCCGCATCAAAGGCGGTTATTTCGATATCATCATGATAATATCTTAAGTTACTCGCTAAACTTCCGCCAATAAGGCCTAAGCCAACGAAAAGAATTTGTTTCATTTAACAAACCACCTCTATCAAAATTTTCAGAATAGTAACATTGTATAGTAGCAGATACAATTTCGCAATATGAATTGAAAGTAGGTGTAAAAGCGAATAACTTAATAAAGGATATGCTAAAGTAAACATATGGTGCTGATTATAATAAACTTAAAATGAGTTAGGAGGAAAAGCATGAATATAGAGCATATTTTAATTGCAGGTCATTATGAAACGATTTTCCAAAAATATTTAAAAGATTTGCAGGATTATGAATTTCGTTTTAAATCAGTTGAATCAATTACATATAAAGATTTAGATTGGGCAGATGCTTATGTAGGATTTAATCCATGTGAGCAATTTCAACCAGCATATGTGAAATGGGTGCATACATTTAATGCAGGAATCAATAATTATTTAGCAATAGACGGTTGGCAAGCATCGCAAACTTTACTCACAAGAACAATTAGCGATTTTGGAGAAAAAATGAGTGAGTATTGTTTAAGCTATATACTAGCAGATTTACAACAGCATAAATTATTTGAATCACAACAAGGCGAAAAAATTTGGCTAAAACAGTCTCCACAATTACTGAGAGATCAAACAGTAACTATTTTTGGGACAGGAGAAACAGGACAGACCATTGCTAAGATATTTTCATTATTAGGTATGACTGTCTACGGTGTTTCTAATAGCGGGAAATCAAAAGCCTATTTTCAAAAAGTGCTTCCTATCCATAAAGCTAAGACTTTAGTTCAACAAGCAGATTATATTATCAGTACTTTGCCACTAACAGCAAAAACAGAAAAATTATTTAATCAAAGGATGTTTGAAGCATTTGATCAAACTTATTTTATAAACGTTGGAAGGGGACAAGTGGTGGATCAAGAAAGTTTAAAATCAGCTTTAAACAAAGGTAACATCAGACATGCAGTATTAGATGTTTTTGAGTCAGAGCCGTTACATAAAAACTCTGAATTATGGCAAAGAAATGATATTACCATTACACCACATATTTCTGCATTAACCGATTTGGATGAAGCTGTCACATGTTTTTATCATACTTTGAAAAATATAGAAAATGGTGAAATACTCGAAAATCGAGTGGATTTAAAAAGAGGTTATTAATAACGAATAAGCTGTATATATAACAAAAGCAATCATAAAGTTGTTTCTAAAAGTAAAATAAAGCTACTATCAACATCTCTATGTAAGGGACAGTAGCTTTATAATTTAATATTTAAGTATATTTGGCAACAACAATGTAGCATATGGTTTTAAAATGTCATTGTACATTTTTAGTTTTAGAGTTTATATTTAACTTTTTTTCTAATACAGATATAAAAATAAAATTAACTAAAACAAATGTAAGAATAGTACCAATATTTCCAAGTAAATGAGGCAAATCAAAATATAGTATAATCATCATCAATAGGATATTTGTATAAACATAAATATAAACATGCGTTATTATTTTTCGGTTAAGTTGATTAGCTGTTGAACCGTAGAATTTGAGAAGACTTAATAAACCAAATATTAATAAAAAGCTTAATGCAATGATACTAGTAAAATCGTTATATTGTGTCGAGTTTGAAGTCAGAAAGATATTTAATACATATAAAATAATAAAGATTATAGATATCGTATATCTTAATCTAACTTCCAATTTTAAAAGTTTGTCATTTTTCATAAAATTTAATACACCCCTTAAGCCTATTAGTTATATGATTTAACGGAAAATTTTTAAAAAAGATGTTGTATGCAATATAACATAAAATAATAAGTGATACATTATCAAATTGAATTAGGTGCTTTAAAAGGGATGTAGTATTTATGGTGTTATTTTTAAAATTTAAACGTTAGACTATACATATAATATATTTGGAGGGGATTAGATGTCAGAATCAATTTTTAATACAATCCAGGCTTTGACGGCAATAAATAGCCCATCAGGGTATGCAGACAAAGCCATTCAATTCGTAAAACATGAAGCAGACCAATTAGGTTATGCAACAGAAGTAACCAATAAAGGTGCGCTATTAATCACGGCAAAGGGCGAAAATGATGAAGCGCAAAAATGTGTGACAGCGCATGTAGATACACTTGGCGCTATGGTCAAAGAAATTAAAGAGGATGGTCGTTTAGCATTAGATTTAATTGGTGGGTTTAGCTACAACGCAATAGAAGGGGAATATTGTGAAATTGAAACGTCATCCGGTCAAGTTTATACAGGAACCATTTGTTTACATGAAACAAGTGTACACGTATATCGAAATAATGATGATATCTCGAGAAATATTGAACATATGGAAGTAAGAATAGATGAAAAAGTCTCAACCAAAGAAGAAACACAAAGTTTAGGTATAGACGTAGGAGACTTTATAAGTTTTGATCCAAGAACACAGATTACATCATCAGGTTTTATTAAATCACGTCATTTAGATGATAAAGCAAGTGTAGCCATGATTATTGAATTTTTAAAAACTGTAAAAAATGAAAATTTAACTTTACCACATACGATTCAATTCTATATATCTAATAATGAAGAAATCGGTTATGGTGCTAATGCCTCAATATCACCGGAAATCAGTGAATTTATCGCATTTGATATGGGGGCATTAGGAGATGGACAAGCATCGGATGAATACACAGTTTCTATTTGTGCAAAAGATGCATCTGGACCATATCATAAAGCGTTACGAGAACAACTAGTAGAATTATGTAAGTTAAATCAAATACCATATAAAGTCGATATTTATCCGTATTATAGTTCAGATGCTTCCGCAGCATTAAAAGCCGGTGCAGATATCAAGCATGGTCTATTTGGTGCAGGCATAGAATCTTCTCACGCGTTAGAACGTACACATATTGATTCTATTAAGGCGACGCAAGCATTGTTACAGGCCTATTGTCTAGCCCCTATACATCCGTAATATTTTGTATGTGCAACTTGCATAAATGACCCAGATAAAGCTAGCGTATTTGATAATCAATGTATCTAATATGCTTTAAAACATGTTGAATATTACGATGATTAAAATTAGGTCTGTTTTTATGATGTTAAAACACAGAATTTGCTTTTAAAATTATAAAAACGAAGGTTGTATCGCCTAAACAATTTAGAACGTCAGTTAAGCAACATTGAAAGTTATCTAATTATATCAATTAATATAAGCAGTATAGACTTCTTAGTTTATTAAAATAATAACAGACCTTTTCTTATAGAGTAAAAGCACAGAAATTTGCCCGAATTACTATATTAAGGTGAAATGTATGTGAACGATACTCAGTATCTATTAAAAATATGTAATAAAGAAAAAGGGGGTAAAGTAGGGTTGAGCAATTTGCTAACATTTTTACCAGTCGTCTTTTATGCTTTATTATTAGCGATACAATACTTTTTATCTAAGACAGGTAATAAAATAATAGGAGCTATTGTACCTATACTATTTATAGTGGTACTAGTCATTTTATATACAACTAGTAAATTAGGATTAAATATTTGGGGCGCAATCATTTTGGGTATTATTGGGTTATTATTCTTACTAGGACAATGGGATAGCGCTCAAAAAGATAACAGAAAAAGGAATTAGTTGTGCTTATATTATTGAGCATGCTATATCATTTTTACAACAATAAAATGTTTCAAAATTTAGAGGTTTGTTTCCTGAAAAATTAGGAGACAAACCTTCAAACGTTAAACAAAATTAAATGAGTATAACAATAGATTTTAAATATATAAACCAATCTATATTCAACTTTGCTTCTACAAATACAATAATGTATTAAACTAACTTTTAAACGCTCAAATCTCTCTCGTTCCTCTAAAATAATATCTCTTTGTATATCCTTCATTAAGTTATAAAAATTTTTTACCGTTTTTGATTCTTGGCTATCAATATGAGAAATCGTCAAAATAAATGCAAGTGCTATACAGCTACTATTTAGAACTTCATTCTCTCCCTCTCATTGATCAACCATTTTAACTTCAGTTATTCATTTAACTCAGTTAATCCCATTCTATATATCGAACCATAAAAATTTCCTAAATTAAGTTTTTTGAATAGATACTTTTTAAAAAATGAAATAAAAATAAATATCATATTGATTATTTATAGAATTTTGATTATTATAATATTGCAAAACAAAATAAAGAAAGAGGGTTGTTTATGTGAATAAAAGTAAAAAGATAATTTTAGCATTTGCAATGGTATTAGTAATGTCTCCTGTGGCTACATTACAACAAAACGTGATAAGCCCAATCGCATCAGCAGCGCAAGAAAATATTTACCCAATCAGCGGTTCTGATCGTGCACCTCATAATATTGTAGGAAGGATTGATTATGATAGTGGGATATCTGGCACAGGTTTTGTTATAGGACATGACACGATACTTACCAATAAACATGTTGCTGATCATTTAATAAATGGGAACCAAGGTGATTTTAAATTAGCAAAAAATAATCATAATAGAGGGAAAAATAAATTAGGAGAGTATACTCTAGTTTCAGCTAAAGTGGCACCAAACCAAAATGATGATGTAGCGATCATTACTGTTACACCTAAACAAGGTAGTTTGCCATTAGATAAAGTAGTAACTCCAGCAAAAATTGTTAATGCAAATTATATTGATGAACAGTGGATGAAAACGAATGAAAATCAAATGCGCATTGTTGGATATCCTGGAAACAGAGATCGTAATATCATGTGGGGATCAAGTGGTAAATTATTAAGATATGCTTTTAATAGCAATCGTATTTATGCAGCAGATATAGCATCCTCATCAGGTGCATCTGGGTCTCCGCTAATTAATAACAATAATGAAGTTGTAGGTATAAACAGTAGTAGTTATGGTGCTCCAAGCAATGAAAGTGGCGGCTTTTTATTTAAAGATGATCTATATGACTTTATAATGAATAATAAATAATGTAAATAACTTAGAAAGTTTAGCAGAAATAGATGTTTCAGTACTGTTTTCAAATAGGTATTTGATAGTTGAATTGTAGATATAAAGTCTCACTTCCTCAGGAGATCGACAAAATATACGCTATGTATGTGTTATAGTATGGCTATGACATTATATAAAAAATTACATTTGAATAAGACAAAAAATGTAGTTTTAAAATGTGATGAAACAAAAGATGGTTATAATATTTAAGTAGTCTCTAAATACATGATAGGAGAATTAAAATGAACGACTCTATATTTTGGTCAAAAAAATTTATACCTGTCTATTTCATTGTAGGGATTTTAAATTTTTTACTTTTTAGATTTTATATACAAACAGATAACTTCTCTGTATATTTACTTACAATTTTACTTATTGTATTAGGTATTGCTTCAATTATATATAACAGTAAAAATAAGAATGAAAAAGATTGACTACAATTGTACAGTATAAAAGATGATGTATTAAATACATCATCTTTTTTATCGATTTATATAAATAAACAATAACTTAAAAATTTCATTGATAATTAATATCAATTACTACATAATAAAACGAAAGAATATATTATAAGGATTGATTCAATGAAAAGAATGATTATTTTATTTTTAAGTTTATTAATTATTTTGTCTGCTTGTGGTCAAAATAAAGACTCGAATAAAGAAACCAAAACGTTCAAAACCAAATCAGGAAGTAGTATTAAAATACCAAAGAACCCAAAAAGGATCGTAGTATTAACTTCAAATTTTGGTAATTTTAAAGATTTAGGGGTTACCCCAGTAGGTGTTAATAATGATTTTCCTAAATCAAAATATATCAATGAAGAAGGGGCTAAACGTGTAGGATCAGAAGATGTTGAGGGTGTCGCAAAATTAAAGCCAGATTTAATTTTAACTTATGATGTAAATACGAAAATCAAAAAATATCAAAAAATTGCACCTACCATACCAATAAAATACAATGACTACTCGTATAAAGAAATGCATCTCGCAATAGGGAAAATACTAAATAAAGAAAATGAAGCACAAAAACAAGTCAAAGATATGGAGAAACAACTTCAAGCTGATGGAAAAGTAATTAAAGATACAATAGGATCAAATAAAACGTTTACTGTAATGGAAATCAAACCTAAGCAACTTTCAATTTTTGGTGAAAATTTTGGTAGAGGAACACCAATAATATATCAAGAATATCAATTACCATTTCCAAAAGGGGCAAAGGGAACGCTCGATAAAGATGGCTTTAAAACAATACCACATGAGCAATATGGCAAATATGCTGCTGATTATATATTCGTACCAACTGAAAAAGGTGAACCAATCAACGATGAATTTACAGAATCATCACTTTGGAAAAATCAGTCAGCTTATAAAAATAAGCATATATATTATTATTCTAAAAATGAGGCTACATATTCTAATCCTACGTCACTAAAGAAACTTTCGAATAAATTCAAAAATAATTTACTAGAGCAAGAATAATTATATTTGGTTATTGAATCTAACCATGTAACTAATCAAAAGGTCACTCTGTATTATTGACCAAAAAATGATTAATCTGGTTAAAATAATTTAGATAACAATTAGAATGATTTATAAATTGAAAACGTAAACTAAACTCGTTTTTTCTAATAGTGAAATGATTTAAACAATTTAAGGGTAACTGTTGCCATCTCAGTGTTTATATACTTACAATGAGAAGTGAAAAACCTCTGTAAAAAATAATCAAAGTCAAATGAAATGTGGGAGTATGGAATAATGAAAAAACCGAGTTTAAGAACAGTGTTGTTGACAATATTTTGGATTTTAGTTTTACTATATGCGATGTATGTAACATTTGTTGATCATAAATTTCAATATCATCCAATTATCTTTTTATCCTTATTTGCTATTGGAGCCAATATAATTAAAAAGGTCGCTCCAAAAGATAATTATGAAGAATATCAAAATAATAAAGACAAGATAGAATAAGCTTATCTAATATAGCAATATAGCTTCATAAGTATAAATTTCGGCTGGCCATAAAATACAAATATAAAATTAATGGTTGACAAATTGTTTTTATCCTAGTAGGATTCTAGTTAATTACTTTTCGCAACGAATGTTGCCATTTGAAAGATAACGTAGCAAATATGTAACGTAGCAAAAAGAAAGCTAATGGTTGATGAAAATTAGCACTGCATATTTTGTGAATTGGGCTTTTAAATGTAATAAATAAATAGCAATTAAAGTGAACAATAATTTGTTAACTAAGGTGGCACCACGGTAACGCGTCCTTACAGTATGCGTTAATGTGGTGTTTTTTTATATTAAATTTGAACTGAATTAGAAAACAAAATGAAGTAAGTAATGATAGGGTAGTTACAGAAAGTTAGTGGTTGATGCAAACTAACACCCACATATACTGAAATTGGGTTTTGTTGGATTAAAGTGAATAAAATAAAGAGAGAGTAGAACGAATATATTGTCTACTAATTTTAGGTGGTACCGCGCGTCAGCGTCCTTAACATAGTTTAAGGGCGCTGTTTTTTATAAGGAGGAAAGTTAAATGAAAGTACAATATCAAAAATTAAATGCTGAAGTTACGCCAGAAGCATTAGCAAGATTAAGAAAAAACAAAATGATTTTAGAAAGTTCAGATCAATCACAATTAAAAGGACGTTATTCTATAGTGATTTTTGATACTTACGGGTCAATAACTTTGGATAATAACGAAATGACGATTAAAACAGCTACTAATAAAACGATAGAGCAAAATCAACCTTATGAAAAAATGCAACGTTTTATAGATCAATATAAAACGCATATAGATGATACAGCATTAGAGGATTTACCTTTTATATCAGGTTTCGTTGGTTCGTGTAGTTTTGACTTGGTAAGACATGCATTTCCTGTTTTGAAGGAGATTGAATTAGCAGACCATCCACAGCACGACGCAAAATTATATATGGTGGAAGATGTTTATGTTTTTGATCATTACAAAGAGCATCTATATGTCATTGCGACGGATTTATTTTCTAATCAAAGTGATGAACAACTGAAAGCACGTGTGCAACATCGTGTAGAAGAATTGCAACAAATTAATCTCTATCCAACACGAAATGAACAAAAAGTAACAGAAAAAGATATAAAATCTAATATGCCAACTGAACAATTTATAGCAACAGTAGAAAAAATGAAACAACTTATACAACAAGGTGATATGTTCCAAGTTGTACCATCTATCATATATAGCTATGAACATCAATTTGGGCAACAATTACAGCAATTATCTTATCAGTTGTACCAAAATTTAAAGCGTCAAAATCCAAGTCCATATATGTACTACTTGAATATGGATGAACACATCATTGTCGGGAGTTCACCAGAAAGTTTTGTAAAAGTCCAAGGCCAAACAGTAGTGACCAATCCAATTGCTGGCACAATAAAACGAGGCAACACTCTGGAAGAAGACAATGCAAACGAAGCACAATTGAAAAATGATCATAAAGAATTAAGTGAACATCGTATGTTAGTAGATTTAGGTAGAAATGATATTCACAGAGTAAGTGAAACAGGTACTTCGAAAATACAGAAATTAATGACGATTGAGCGTTACGAACACGTTATGCATATTGTGAGTGAAGTGACAGGACAACTTAAACAAGACTATTCACCGATGTCTGTTATTGCAAGTTTGTTACCTACAGGTACGGTGTCTGGTGCACCGAAACTTAGAGCGATTCAACGCATCTATGAAGCCCAACCACAAAAACGAGGTGTCTATAGTGGCGGTATAGGTTACATCAATTGTAACCACGACCTAGATTTCGCCTTAGCAATACGTACAATGATGATTGATGATACGTATGTAAACGTTGAAGCAGGGTGTGGAGTAGTTTATGATTCAATACCTGAAAAAGAATTAGAAGAAACAAAATTAAAAGCTAAGAGTTTATTGGAGGTGTCACCATGATACTAATTGTTGATAATTATGATTCATTTACGTATAACTTAGTAGATATGATAGCAAAAAATGATGAAGTAATAGTGAAATATCCTGATGATCCGGAGATATATCATTTAGAAGTAGATGGTGTGGTCATATCGCCTGGTCCAGGTCATCCCTTAGATAAAGAAGATTTAATGCATATTATTAAACATTATGAACAAAAACCGATATTAGGTGTATGTTTAGGTGCTCAAGCATTAACGTGCTATCACGGTGGAGATGTAATTCAAAGTGAATTTATCATGCATGGTAAAACAGATAAAATGAGAATCATAAATGATACAAAGTTATATAAAAATATTCCAGAATATTCTGAAATAATGAGATACCATTCATTGATTAGTAATTCAAAAACAATGCCAGACGCATTTACGATAACGGCAGAAACAAAAGATTGCATTCAATCATTTGAACATAAACAATTTTTACATTTTGGAATTCAATATCATCCCGAATCTTTTGCAACAGAATATGGCGTACAAATTATCAATAATTTTTTAAACATTGTAAAGGAGGGTAAAGGACATGCAACTACAAACACAATTAAAACAGTATAAACCACTAAATCAGCAACAAATGAATGAATTTATAGAGTTACTCATTGCTGAAGATATATCAAACGAAGTAAAAGCAGACCTACTCGCATCATTCTCAGAAAAAGAAATTACTCAAGCAGAATTAACATATATTTCAAAAAGTTTAATTCATTCCATGTATCAACAACAGCCCTATTATCCTAATGGTATGTGCGTTTGTGGTACGGGAGGAGATAAATCGAATAGCTTTAATATTTCAACAACAGTTTCATTTGTGATTGCTAGCGCAGACATACCTGTGATTAAACATGGTAATAAGAGTGTCACTTCATCATCTGGCAGTACAGATTTACTAGATGCAATGAACATAAATACAAGTTCTGTTGAAGCGACACCCAATCAATTAAAGCAAATTGGCTTAGCGTTTTTAAGTGCAACAGAAACGTACCCGATTATGAAAAGGATTCAACCTATCAGAAAAATGATGAGTAACCCAACCATCTTTAATATTACTGGACCAATTATTAATCCATTTAAATTAGATTACCAAGTGATGGGTGTCTATGAAACATCAAAATTAGAAAAGATTGCTCAAACACTTAAGGATTTAGGACGTAGAAAAGCGATTGTTGTCTATGGTGCCAATGGTATGGATGAAGCAACACTATCAGGTGATAATATCATATATGAAGTGAATGAAAACGAAACTATTAAAAATTATACCGTTAATCCCAAAGATGTTGGTTTAGCATATGCGCCAAATGAAGCACTCGTTGGTGGTTCACCACTCGAAAATTTAGAAATTACAAAAAATATTTTAACAGGTGTTGATCGTGGACCAAAACGGGATGTGGTTGTGTTGAATGCTGCTATCGCTTTATATGTCGCTGAGAAGGTGAATACTATTGAACAAGGTGTAATCGAAGCACAACGTTTAATTGATGAAGGCAAGGCTATTGCACAGTATAACAAAATGGGAGGCATCACATATGACTATATTGGATGAAATCGTAGATTATAAAAAGAATTTAATAAAAGAAGGCTATTACGAAGAGAAATTAAAAACATTAAATGAAGTAGACATAACACATAAACCCACGTTTAAGTCACAATTAGATGAATCTAATCGTTTGGCAGTTATCGCCGAGATTAAATCTAAAAGTCCGACATTAGACCAATTACCAAGTAGAGATTTAGTACAACAAGTCAAAGATTATGAAGCAAACGGTGCAAATGCAGTCTCAATTCTTACTGATGAACATTACTTTGGAGGAAGCTACGAAAGATTACAAAATTTAACATTACAAACGAATTTACCAGTATTATGTAAGGATTTTGTTGTAGAAAAAATTCAAATTGATGTAGCAAAAAAAGCTGGTGCGTCAATCATATTATTAATCGTTAACGTATTGACAGATGAACAAATAAAAGATTTATATCAATATGCGACATCGTTAAATTTAGAAGTACTCGTAGAAGTTCATGATAAAGCTGAATTAGAGCGTGCTTATCAATTAAACCCGCAACTTATCGGTGTAAACAATAGAGATTTAAAACGTTTTGTCACAGATGTGTTGCATACAAATGAAATATTAGAAAACAAAAAAGATGGTTACTATTATATTTCAGAGAGTGGGATACGTGATGAACAAGATGTAGAGAATGTGGTTAATTCAGGTATTGATGGTCTGTTAATTGGGGAGTCATTAATGAAGTGTGAAGATTTAAGTCAGTTTTTGCCAAGTTTGAAATTAACTAAGGTGACAAAGTGAAAATAAAATTTTGTGGGTTTCGTACTTTAGATGATGTTCAAAAAGCAAAAGCACTGAATATTGACGCGATAGGCTTTATACATTTCGCTGGTAGTAAACGATTTGTTGATATCCAAACAATTAAACAATTTACTGACATTATACCTGATGATAAGGAAAAGGTAGTTATTTTAGTAAATCCTGAAACTGCGACCATCGATAGTATTATTAAAGAAACAGGCATTACAACGATACAACTTCATGGAAATGAACCTATAAGTACAATTCAATATATTAGACAGCAAAACAGCAAGTTAAAGATTATTAAAGCATTGCCAGAAGTAGATAAACAAACATTGTTAACAGCAATCGATGATTACAAACATTTAGTTGACCAATTTATTATTGATACACCTTCACAATCCTATGGCGGTACTGGCAAAACGTTCGATTGGAAAATATTAGAATCAATTCACGATGTGGATTATTTAATCGCAGGCGGAATGAATTATGAAAATATACAAAAGATAGCGCATTTATCCCTTTATCATACTGGCTATGATATTGCGAGTGGTATAGAAACGAATGATAAAAAAGACATGAATAAAATGTTAGACATCATAAAACTAGTAAAAGGAGTTTAATAAATATGGTTGAAAATATACAAACGGAAGCAGATGCATTTGGTTTTTTCGGTAATTATGGTGGGCAATATGTACCTGAAACATTAATGCCGGCAATTCAAGAATTGAAACAAGCTTATCAAGACGCTAAAGATGATCCTCAATTTCAAATCGAACTTGATGATTATTTAAAAGATTATGTAGGTCGTGAAACACCGTTAACTTATGCGAAGTCTTATTCTGAATCATTAGGTGGCGCAAAAATCTATTTGAAACGAGAGGATTTAAACCATACAGGTGCACATAAAATTAATAATGCACTTGGTCAAGCATTGTTAGCAAAAAGAATGGGCAAAAATAAATTAGTAGCCGAAACTGGTGCTGGTCAACATGGTGTTGCTAGTGCAACAGTAGCTGCCTTATTTGATATGGAGCTCGTTGTATTTATGGGTGAAGAAGATATTAAAAGACAATCATTAAATGTGTTTAGAATGGAACTGTTAGGTGCGAAAGTAGAATCAGTG
Organism: Staphylococcus sp. GSSP0090; assembly: GCF_013391405.1. Taxonomy (GTDB): domain Bacteria; phylum Bacillota; class Bacilli; order Staphylococcales; family Staphylococcaceae; genus Staphylococcus. Next base: position 126,842 of record NZ_JACBFD010000007.1, on the reverse strand, counting down.
ACAGAAGGTCAAGGCACATTATCTGATGCTGTAAATAAAGCATTACAATACTGGGTTAGCCATGTTGATGATACGCATTATTTGTTAGGTTCTGCACTAGGACCAGATCCTTTTCCTACTATTGTAAGAGATTTTCAAAAAATTATTGGTCAAGAAATTAAAGCGCAAGTTCATGAAAAAGAAGGTCAATTACCAGATGCTATCGTCGCATGTGTAGGCGGTGGTTCTAATGCAATCGGCACATTTTATCCCTTTATAAAAGACGATGTTAAGCTTTATGGTGTTGAGGCAGCCGGTGATGGCATAGATTCAGACAAACATGCACTAGCCATAAACAAAGGAGAAGAAGGCGTATTACACGGTACTAAAATGTATTTAATCCAAGATGATGATGGTCAAATACAATTGGCACACTCTATATCTGCAGGGTTAGATTATCCTGGTGTTGGTCCTGAACATTCCTATTATCATGATATTGGTAGAGTGAAATATGCTACTGCGAGTGATAAACAAGCGATGGATGCTTTGGTTCGTTTTACTAAAGCAGAAGGTATCATACCAGCGATCGAAAGTGCACATGCTTTAAGTTATGTCGAAGAACTTGCACCTACAATGCGTAATGATGAAATACTTGTGGTGACAGTATCAGGACGCGGCGATAAAGATATGGAAACAATTAGAAATTATATGAAACAGGATGGTGACACGGATGCATAAACTATTTGTCCCTTACGTGATGGGGAATAAAGATTTTATTGAAAATGTTAAAACGCTTAGTGAAATAGGCGCAGATATCATTGAAGTGGGTGTCCCATTTTCAGATCCAGTTGCAGATGGTCCTGTAATAATGAATGCTGGTAACAAAGCAATTCAAGAGGGCGTTAATATTCAATATATTTTTGATCAACTTACAGACAACAAAGACGATATTCAAAGTAAGTATGTATTAATGACATATTATAATATTATAAATCATTACGGTGAAGCAGCATTTTTAAATGCTTGTGAGCAAGCAGGTGTATATGGTTTGATTATTCCGGATTTGCCTCATGAATTGGTTCAACAACTTAAAGCACGTCATCCAGAAAGAAAAACAAACATTATTTCATTAATTGCTATGACCACTGCGGAAAAGAGAAGTAACCAAATTGCTAAGGATGCAGAAGGATTCATCTATACAGTGACAATGAATGCAACTACAGGTGAAAATGGGAAATTTCATCCAGAATTAAAAAATAGAATTAAAAATATAAAATCTAATACGGATGTGCCAGTAGTGGCTGGTTTTGGAATTAGAACGCCAGCGCATGTAAAGGACATAACTGAAGTTGCAGATGGTGTGGTTATTGGTAGTGAAATCGTCAAACGCTTTGAAAATGATGATAAACAAAACACGATTGACTATTTAACAACAATTCGAAATGCCTTGAATTAAGTTTAAAGTTCTATGTGTATGCATTAAAAATAAGGGTAATATGGTATCAGAGGATGAGATAACATATATGCTTTGCATATTTAGTATTCCTATTTTTTAAAGAGGTGACTTAATTTGAGTAAAAATGTTTTATTTATCATTACTAGTAGAGACAAATATGATGACGGCACGCCAACAGGTTTATGGTTAGAAGAGGCAAGTGAGCCTTACAATATATTGACAGAAGCTGGCATTGGTGTGGATATCGTGTCAATTGAAGGTGGAGAAATTCCATTAGATCCAAATTCAACACAAAACGACGAATTGAATCAATATGCTGAATTTGTTGAAATGTTAAAACAAGTGCCAAGTATTGAAAATATAGATGTAGCGCAGTACGATGCAGTATATCTACCTGGTGGACATGGTACTGTATTTGATTTTGCACATAATCAGCAATTAGCCGATATCATTGCAGACTTTAAAGAAGAGAATAAAATTATTTCTTCAGTATGTCATGGACCAAGTGCATTTGTAGGTGCCAAAGATAAACAAGGCAATTTCTTAGTCAAAGATGTTACGCTAACATCATTTACGGATAGTGAAGAACGTACGATGGGCTTGGAAAATAAGGTGCCATTTTTAACTCAAACGGAATTGGAAAATCAAGGTGCTAAGTTTGTGACAAAAGATGATTTTGCAGAACATGTTGAATCTGATGCACAATTTATCACTGGTCAAAATCCACAATCTAGTGTAGCTATAGGTAAAGCAATTAGAGATGCTTTAAAATAAAATGTAAAATACTATAAAACCGGAGAACGAAATCAGTTCTCCGGTTTTATATTTTATATACTAAAAAAAGTGAAGCCGTCCAGATAACATATAAATAAATTCAAGAAATAAAAGCTAGCCACAATTAAATTACAAATCTAATAGGTAAAATATGAATAAATGCTTACGCTTTGTTAAAATAAAAGTAGTGATATAATTAAGTAATACATAAAACGCAGAGTATTCATTGCATTTAACAGATTATGTACAGGCTATTGATTTAGTTTTATAAATGAATATTGTATAATAATCAAGATTGAGATTTAAACTCGAAAATAGAACTATAGATAAATAGGAGTATATTAAAAATGAAATTTACGAATTTAACTGCAAAAGAGTTCGGTGCATTTACGGATAAAATGCCGAACAGTCATTTTACGCAAATGGTTGGAAATTATGAATTGAAAATTGCAGAAAGTACTGAAACGCACTTAGTAGGTATTAAGAATAACAATAATGAAGTAATTGCAGCATGCTTGCTCACAGCAGTACCTGTCATGAAATTTTTTAAGTATTTTTACTCAAATAGAGGACCAGTGATAGACTTTGAAAATAAAGAACTTGTACATTATTTCTTTAATGAATTAGCTAAATATGTAAAAAAACATAATGCTTTATATTTGCGAGTAGATCCTTACTTAGCTTATCAATACCGTAATCATGATGGTGAAGTATTAGAGAATGCGGGTCACGATTGGATTTTTGATAAGATGAAACAACTTGGCTATAAACATGAGGGCTTTTTAACTGGTTTTGATCCAATTCTTCAAATCAGATTCCATTCTGTATTAGATTTAGCTGGAAAAACAGCTAAAGACGTGCTTAATGGTATGGATAGTTTACGTAAACGAAATACTAAAAAAGTACAGAAAAATGGTGTGAAAGTAAGGTTTTTAGGTGAAGATGAGTTGCCTATATTCCGCTCGTTCATGGAAGATACATCTGAAACAAAAGATTTTGACGATAGAGATGACGATTTCTATTATAATAGGCTAAGATATTATAAAGATCGTGTGCTCGTACCGTTAGCTTATATGGATTTTGATGAATATATAACAGAATTAAAGGCTGAACGTGAAGTATTAAGTAAAGATATCAATAAAGCAGTTAAGGATATAGAAAAACGACCAGAAAACAAAAAAGCGTATAATAAAAAAGAAAATTTAGAGCAACAACTGATTGCTAACCAACAGAAAATAGACGAAGCAACGTCATTACAAGAAAAGCATGGTAATGAATTACCGATTTCTGCGGCTTACTTTATTATTAACCCTTATGAAGTCGTTTATTATGCAGGTGGTACATCTAATGAATTTAGACATTTTGCTGGTAGTTATGCAATTCAATGGAAGATGATTAACTATGCTATCGATCATAATATAGATAGATATAATTTCTATGGTATTAGTGGCCATTTTACTGAAGATGCAGAAGATGCAGGCGTGGTTAAATTTAAAAAGGGATTTAATGCAGACGTAGTAGAATACGTTGGTGATTTTATTAAACCGATTAATAAACCAATGTACAAAATATATACGACATTGAAAAAAATTAAGGATAAAAAGAAATAAACATAAATAGAAGGGAACTAAGCTAGAATGAAATTTACAGAGTTAACTGTCAAAGAATATGACAATTTTGTACAGAATCCAGCATTAGAGAGTCATTATTTTCAAGTGAAAGAAAATATTGCGACAAGGGAAGAAGATGGATTTCAAGTTGTACTATTAGGCTTAAAAGATGACGATAATCAAGTTATTGCTGCTAGTCTTTTCTCTAAGATTCCTACAATGGGGAGCTATGTTTATTATTCAAATCGTGGTCCAGTTATGGATTATAATGATTTGGGATTAGTAGATTTCTATTTACGTGAATTAGATACTTATTTGCAACAGCATAATTGTTTATATGTCAAGATGGACCCTTATTGGATTTATCAAATTTATGACAAAGACATTAATCCATTACCAAATCATGATAAGAATGATGCACTCGTTAATTTATTCAAATCTCATAACTATATACATCACGGATTTACAACGGCGTACGATACATCCAGCCAAGTTAGATGGATGGGCGTATTAAATCTGGATGGTGAAACACCATCTTCATTAAAAAAACAATTCGACAGTCAAAGAAAACGTAATATTAACAAGGCGATTAATTTTGGCGTAAAGGTAAGATTATTAACAAGAGACGAATTTGATATATTCTTAGAATTGTATCGTGAAACAGAAGAACGTACAGGTTTTGTTTCTAAAACAGATGAGTATTTTTATAATTTTATAGATAATTATGGCGATAAAGCATTAATTCCATTGGCGTACATTGATTTAGATGAATATATTAATCATACGCAAGAAAGCATTAATGAAAAAGAAGCACGCCGTGATCAAATGATGCAAAATGAAAATAAATCTGATAAGCAATTGAAAAAAATTGCAGAGTTAGATAAACAAATTGAACATGATAAAAAAGAATTACTTCATGCGAGTGAGTTAAGATTAACAGACGGCGCTATTTTAAATTTAGCTGCTGGTGTGTATTTTGCAAATGCTTACGAAGTCAATTATTTCTCAGGTGGTTCATCAGAAAAATATAATCAATATATGGGGCCATATATGATGCATTGGTATATGATGAATTACTGCTTTGATCATGGCTATGGTCGTTATAATTTTTACGGTCTTTCTGGAGACTTTACTGAAAATAGTGAAGATTATGGTGTATATCGATTTAAACGAGGTTTTAATGTACAAATTGAAGAATTGATTGGTGATTTCTATAAACCGATTAAAAAATCGAAATATTGGTTATTTAATACGTTAAATAATATTAGAAAGAAAATTAAAAAATAGTATAAAAAGAAAGCATACTGGTTGTAAGCGTAGATCAGTATGCTTTCTTATGTTTGAAAACTGTATTATTAACATGGTTTTCTAATATAACAGTTAATGTGTTGGATACGCTGTGATGTTAAATCTAGTTGTTACCCACATTATTAATTATAGCATAATATATCTATATATCAATATTACTATTATATAATAAACATATTAAAACGAATTTATTTATGAATTTAATGTAGGGTTATAATTGATGCGATTAAAATAAACCATGTTGTAATTTGTCAAATTACAACATGGTTTATTGATTTTTAATAATATGCACCCTAGTTAAAACGCAAAATCATGTGAGCTGAGCCAAATTAGTTCAAGGCATCGATAATATATGTGATACCTATGATAAAGAACACAACACACATAAATATAGCAATCAACATTGCAGCAATTAAAGGATTGAATAGTAAAATAATACCAAAAATAATTTCAATAACGTTTAATAAAATTGAAAAAGTATGGAAAACTTTATTCGATTTTTCAGCTGGTGTTACTGTAAATATATTGAAAATAGCATTAATAATAAACCATACAGCAAATAAATAAATAATGAATGTTGTACTCGTAACAATGTTAAATAAGATTAATAAACCGATAATTATATTAATGATACCAAGTATAATCAACAGTTTGGAACCGCTTTGAGTCGCTTTTTTCATTAAGCGACGGATAAAAATTTCTATAAATCCATTAATAATGAATAAAAGTCCAATTAACCAAGTTATGGCAAATAAGTTTTCTTCAGGAAAACTAACTATAAACACACCGATAACTAAGAAAATAACACCAATAATCAAACTTGACCATTTAATACTTGAAGATCGTTGCATAAATTTCACTCCTAAATTATTCTCTAAACAGTATATACCCAAAATCCAAAAATAAACACTAAAAATTATAGGTGCATATATTTATATTATGTAAACCTATAATATAATTTGCAATTTATGAAAAACCAGTTATTTAAGGATTGATGTATTTGTGATTATCTTCAAGTATATCTTATGCATTTATATGATATTAGTATAGTGTATAGATTTAACATTTATGATACATGTTAATACGGTGACGCTGAGATTCGCATTTCTGAGCATTTTAAAATCATATTGTGGATCCTTGTGCACTTAACTGCAAGTGAACGTTTTACAATGATATTGAATAATCATTGTAGTTATAGCAATCAGTGTTGAATCTTACTATAACTTAGGCAGTTATTATATAAACAAATATGTACAAATAGTTAAGTTAGTTACTGAGATAGATTTAAAGTCATACGCATTATACATATAAGCGAAACAATAAGAAAAATTTAAAAGTTCAACAACGAATAAGTTAAAACGATAACATTCATTATACGAACTGACTAAAGTTAAAGATGCTAACAGATCATAATAATGCTATTGAAAAAAATTCAACATTTTAGTTTACATAATATATATTATAGGAAGTTATGTGTATATAGAGATTGTCCTGTTACATAACCCTTTTTCATCTTGTTACTTACTATACTCATATGATTGTAATTTTAATATAAGTAAATCGTATTAAGTTTACGCCGTATTCATTGCTGATTTTAGTTAGAAAAATGCTTTTCGCTATATTCACTTCTTTATATCGACATGTTAGTAATAACGTTTCCATGACTTCATATCTATTATTCACCGCATCTTTTCTAATCAAAATGCACTATGGAATTTTGATATTCATTTAAAGTAGCTAAAAAAGCCATGCAATACATGTAATCATTGAATTTTACCTAAAATCTAATTGATAATGATTTTCAATTAATATATAATTACTTCTATGTTAAAGGAGAGATTATATATATGAATAAGATTATATTTATTGCGTTAGTAATATTTTGTATCCTAGCTTTGAGTGCTTGTAGCCATAACACAAGTACTAATGCATCAAAAGAAACGATTGAAATTGAAACATCTTATGAGTTTAAAGACAAAAATCAAGACCATAATAGCGGTGAAATTAAGCATGAAGTTGTAAATGTCCCAGTCAATCCTAAACGCGTTGCCGTAATGGATTATGGTGCGTTAGATGTGATGCAGCAATTAAATTTAGAGAACCATATTGTTGCTATTGCTAAGGGACAAGGTGCCTCTTTTTTACCAGATAGTTTAAAAGCATTTAAAAGTAGTAAATACACTAACCTTGGTAATCCAGGTCAACCTAATTATGATGAATTGGCAAAGTCTAAGCCAGATGTTGTTTTTGCATCTTTTAGACAAGCACATACTAAAACTTTAGAAGAAATGAAAAAGGCTGTGCCAAATGCTAAGATTGTTTTTATTAGTCCTCAAAATGATCATTACATAGCATCAGTTAAGAAAAATACGGAAAATATTGGTAAAATCTTTGAAAAACAAAAACAAGCTAAAAACTTAATTAAAGAACTAGATGATAAGGTTGCTGAAACTAAAAAAAGCATTGGAAATGAATCTGTATTATTTTTAAATGTAGACGATAAAGGATTAAAAACTTATGGTGCTACGGGCAGATTTGGCGGTTTTTTAAACAAAGATTTGGGCATTAAACATGCTGATAAAAATATGAAAGCAAATTCTAGTGGCATACTGATCTCAAATGAATATTTGGATAGAATTAATCCGGATAAATTATTTGTCATTGATAGAACTAAACAAGCTAGTGACCAAAATGATACGTTGCCTCAGGCATTACAGAATGATGTTATTAAAAATTCAAAAGCAATTAAGAATAATGATGTTACATTATTTGAAGCAAATAGTTGGTTCTTTGGAGAAGGTGGTATCGGCTTAACTATCGATCAACTTGAACAAATACAACAGGCTTATAAATGACGCCCCACTAATCTACTGGAGTGGCAATTAAAAAAGGAATGGTAGTTGTACGTTACGCATAACTACCATTCCTTTTTAATATTTATCTTTTTTCTCTATAATTTTCAACTTCATCTTTAGGAATACCGCCCCGTTTACGGATTTCTTTTCTCGCTTTTTTCTCACGACGACTACGTCTCCAATTACGTGTGAAATACCAAATTAAGAAACTAATAATTAAACTCACTACAGCCATAAATGCTGCAAAACCTAACAATGGTTCGTATGTAATATCTTCAAAATTAGGTATCAAGAAAGCAGCGATTCCTAATACAACGATTGTTAATACAGCTGGGACAAACCATTTATTTAAAACGAGATTACAGAAAATAGTAACTAATATTACAGCAACTACTGAAATCCATAAATAATTAGGCATATCAAATATTGTCATATGTTGCACTCCTTACATGTCTTTTGTTTCTTATTTTAACTTAATGAATCAAATTATACTACAATTCACGATCATCTTATTCGGGCTATAGTTGTATAAGAAAATCTTTTGCACTGACAATTAAATATGTCATCTACTTTGGTTTCTATTATCTTCCCCACTTAAATAATAACTAAACTTGCAATTATGTTTTGTGCTTGGATTTCATGTATAATTACTGTTAGACTCAAATTATGTGAAGGAGTGATTTAATGACTGGAACATTACCATTTAGAAATGATGTCCCTTTAAATGAAACTTGGGATATTACAGATTTATTTAGTTCTGATGAAGCATTTTATCAAGTATTGGATGAAACTTTAAAAGAAGCCAAAGCATTTCATAAACAATATACAGAACGTTTGAATCATGCAGATATGATAGAAGTTGCCCTTAATGCCTATGCTGATATATTAATTCAATTGGATAGAATGGCAAATTATGCAGAATTGAATTTAAGTGTCGATACAGCTAATGAAGCAGCACAAACATTGAGTGCTAAATTTTCAACTTCTTATGGAAAAATTGCAAGTGAATTATCATTTGTTGTTTCAGAAATCATAGAGCTTTCAGATACGACATTAGATGACTTAATTAAAACCTCACAATATCCACATTTTTTATCCAAAATCAAAGCTAAAAAAGCACATAAATTATCTCCAGAAGTAGAAAAGGTATTGGCGAGTTTATCCCCTACTTTTGATGGTGCATTTGATTTGTATGGAACTACAAAAATGCTAGATATTGACTTTGAGTCATTTGAACATAATAATCAAAGTTATCCATTAGATTATGCAACATTTGAAAATGAATACGAAGATAACCCAGATAAAGGTTTTAGAGAAACGAGTTTTAAATATTTTAGTGATGCATTACGTAAATATCAACATACAACAGCTGCAACCTATAATTTACAAGTACAACAAGAAAAGATTGAAGCTGATTTAAGAGGTTATGACTCGGTTATTGATTACCTATTACAAGAACAAGAAGTTACACGAGATATGTTTGATCGACAAATTGATGTCATCATGAGCGATTTAGCGCCTATCATGCAAAAATATGCAAAGTTAATTAAGCGTGTACACGGTTTAGAGGTTATGGGATTTGAAGATTTAAAAGTCTCCATTGATCCAAGCTATGAACCTGATATTTCTATTGAAGAATCAAAACAATATATTTACGGTGCTTTAGATGTCCTTGGTCAAGATTATTTAAAAATGGTAGAGACAGCTTATGCAGACAGATGGATTGATTTTGCGCAGAATAAAGGCAAAGATACAGGTGCGTATTGTGCAAGTCCTTATGCTTCCCACTCTTACGTGTTTATCTCTTGGACTGGCAAAATGACTGAAACATTTGTTCTAGCACATGAGCTAGGCCATGCTGGACATTTTACATTAGCGCAAAAACATCAAAATTATTTAGAATCAGAAGCGTCAATGTATTTTGTTGAAGCGCCCTCTACAATGAATGAGATGTTAATGTCTAACTATTTATTTAAAAATAGTGATGATCCTAAGTTTAAACGTTGGGTGATTGGGTCAATTATTTCTAGAACATATTATCATAATATGGTTACACATTTACTTGAGGCAGCTTATCAAAGAGAAGTCTACAAAAAAGTCGACAATGGTGAGTCTTTAACTGCCCCAGTATTAAATCAAATTATGTTAGATGTCTATAGTCAATTCTTTGGTGATAGTGTGAAATTAACTGAAGGAACAGAACTGACTTGGATGAGACAGCCACACTATTATATGGGATTATATTCTTATACTTATTCTGCTGGGTTAACTATAGGAACAGTCATGTCACAACGTATTCAAAATGAAGGTCAACCAGCTGTAGATGCTTGGCTTGAAACATTAAAAGCTGGTGGCAGTAAATCCCCTGTTGAATTAGCAGATATTGCAGGAATTGATATTCGAACAGATGCACCTTTGAAATCAACGATTGGATATATTGGAAGTCTAGTTGATGAACTAGAAAAATTAACTAACGAAATTGAAGCAGAACTATAAAATAAAAGCGCAGTGAGTAGAAAAATCAAATTCTCCCTCACTGCGCTTTTCTATGCTATTTACTATAAGATTCGTAACGATTACCAGTAATAAAGAAATAAATATTTTCAGCAATATTAGTAATATGATCGCCAATTCTTTCTAAATGGCGTGCTGCTAAGTGTGCTTGTCCAGCAACAAATGGATCATTATCAATAAGATAGGTCGTGTTAACGATATTTTTATATAAGTCATCAATATCTTTATCCCGTTCGATGATTTCTTTAATGAGCGTGATGTCGTTATGTCTAACTGCATCATTTAAATCTCTTAACATTAATAATGCTAATTTACCCATTGTGTTGAGCCTAGTTAGCACATAGCTATCTATAATCTTTGCTCTTAATCTAATTTTGGCAATACTTGCTGCATTGTCACCAATGCGTTCAAAATCAGAGGCAATTTTTAATGCAGCCATCATTAACCTTAAATCTGTAGCAATGGGTTGTTGCCTCGTAATGAGCATAATCACTTTTTCATTAATTTCTGTTTCAAGTTCATTTACAATTTTATCTTTGGCAATGGATTGTCTTGCATAATTTCGATCTTCTTCACTTAACGACGTTAAAGCAAATTCAATATTTTGATAAACATGAAGACCAAGTCGACGTAAATCTTTCATTAATCCGTCGAGTTGGTCTTCGTATTTTTGTCTGATTATAGCCATATATTAATCAACCGAAACGACCTGAGATATAATCTTCAGTTTGTTTATCAGAAGGATTAGAGAAGATTTTATCCGTATCATCGTATTCGTTTACATAGCCGTTAAGGAAGAAAGCTGTTTTATCTGAAACACGTGCAGCTTGTTGCATGTTATGTGTAACAATAATAATTGAATATTTTTCTTTCAATTCTTGAACTAATTCTTCAACTTTTAATGTTGAAATAGGATCTAGTGCAGATGTTGGCTCATCCATTAAGATAACATCTGGTTCAATTGCTAATGTACGAGCAATACATACACGCTGTTGTTGACCGCCTGATAAACTATAAGCATTTGTGTCTAAACGATCTTTTAACTCATCCCAAATTGCAGCGCCACGTAAAGATTTTTCTACGATTTCATCAAGTACTTTTTTGTTTTTAATACCATGAATTTTTGGACCATAAGTGATATTATCATATATTGATTTAGGGAATGGGTTTGGTTGTTGGAAGACCATCCCTACATTTGTTCTTAATTTTTCTACTGAATTTTTATCGTCAAAAATATTTTTATCACGATATAAAATTTTACCGGCCGTTTTTACAGATGGTACAAGCTCGACCATACGATTTAATGTTTTGATATATGTTGATTTACCACAACCTGATGGTCCGATAATTGCTGTAACATTATTTTCTAAAATGTCTAGATTAATATTTTTAAGTGCGTGGTTTTCACCGTACCATAAGTCTAAATTTTTTGTAGAATAGACAATTTTCTTTTCACTATCTGGAATTTTGTTCTCATTGTGATTCGATTCAATTGTTGCAATAGGTGTATCGTTGCGATCTGTATGTGCTTGTAAATCATCATTTTTATCAATTATTTGTTTGTTAGCCATAATTTAAAACTCCTTTTTTATATAAGGGCAGTCACGCTATAGATTGAATACCTATAGCATATTCCCAGTTGACTAGCCTTAGTTATATACACTTTATATTAAAATACGATTAGAATTTTTTACTGTATTTATTTCTTAAGAAGATTGCAATTGCGTTCATCAATAGTAAGATGACTAGCAACACGATGATACCAGCAGAAGCTACGTTTTGGAATTCTGCTTGTGGTAATTTTGCCCAGTTGTATATTGCCATTGGTAAAGCTTGGAATTGATCAAAAATACTTGATGGTAACTGTAATAATACAGTTGGAATACCAATTAGAATTAAAGGTGCAGTTTCACCTAATGCACGTGATAACGCTAAGATGAATCCTGTTAAAATACCAGGGATGGCAGCTGGTAATACCACACGACGAATCGTTTGCCATTTATTCCCTCCTAATCCATAGGATGCTTCTCTAACAGAATTAGGTACTGCTCTAATAGCTTCCTGACTTGCTACTATGATTACTGGTAAGATGAGTAATGACATCGTGAGTGCGGCAGCTAATATAGAATTGCCTAATGCTAATGATTCAATACCCATACCTCTTACAAAAATGGTTAATCCGAGTAACCCGAATACTACGGATGGTACACCGGCTAAATTTGAAATACTCACTTTTATAAAACCAGTAAATGCATTATCTTTTGCATATTCCTCTAAATAAATGGCTGTACCTACGCCTAAAATTATAGAAATAGGAATTATCGTAATCATCAACCATACAGTACCAATTAATGCACCTTTGATACCTGCCATTGATGGTGTTGAAGATGAAAAGCTTGTAAAGAATGAAGGTGTTAAATGTCCTACGCCTTTAATTAAAGTATCAATAATTAATGCTGCTAATACGAGTAAGCCAATCATTGTACAAGCAAAGAACGCCCACTTATTAAGTTTATTAATCGATAATCTCCCAGAGAGTTTCTTTTCAACGGTGTTTTGATCGACAAGTACTTTACTATTATTGTTAATTTCAGCCATTTTAATACTCCTCTCTGAAACGTTTCGTAATCCAATGAGATAATAGATTCATAATTAATGTAAAGATAAATAATGTGAAACCTACTGCATAAATACTGTAATAAATGTCTGAACCAAATGTTGCATCACCTGTTGCCACCTGTACGATATAACCAGTCATTGTTTGGATAGAACCAGTTAAATCTAAAGAAGCAGTTGGTGTACTACCAGCAGCCAATGATACAATCATTGTTTCACCAATCGCACGAGAAATTGCTAATACGATGGAAGCCATGATGCCAGATGTTGCTGCAGGTAAAACAACCTTTGTTGCAACTTCAAATTTAGTAGCACCAAGACCTAATGCACCTTCACGCATTTTATTTGGTACAGATGACATCGCATCTTCACTCATACTTGAAATTAAAGGTATAATCATTACACCTACGACAAGTCCAGGGCTGATAGAGTTGAAACTACCAAGTTCTGGGAAAATAGAGCGTAAAATAGGTGTTACGAATGTAAGTGCAAAGAAACCAAATACAATTGTTGGAATACCAGATAAAATTTCTAATATTGGTTTGATAATGCTTCTAGCTCTGCTTGATGCATATTCACTTAAGTAAAGTGCTGCACCTAAACCAAGTGGAACGGCTACGATTGTAGCAATAACTGTAATTTTCAAAGTCCCTAGAATCAATGCCCAAATACCATATTTAGGTGTTGATGAGAATGGATTCCATTCCATTGTTAGGAAAAAGTCTGCAAATGAAACACGTGTGAAGAATGTAATTGTTTCAGTTAAAAGCGTTACGATAATGCCGATAGTTGCTAAAATAGAAAAAACTGCTATGATCCCTAAAATGATTGGTGCAATTTTATCGCTTGTACCATTCTTCTTAGCGTTATTTTTTTCAATCATTTCACTTACGGAGAGATTATTATTCGCCATGTGAATTCCTTCCTTCTTGTAAACTCCCAATTATTTAAAAAAGTTGGGTCTGGAATATTGACAAAGTAGCGTACTAATCTAACTTTGCCCATTCCAGAATCCCAACCCTAAACGATCTTGTTTTAATTATTTACTGTCTTTGTCGTCTTCTTTTTTGCTGTCTTTACCAATGATGTCATCTAATTTAGATTGTTGTTCTGTGTAGTCTTTCTTAGGTAATGCAACAAATCCTGCGTCTTCAGCTGATTTACCTTCGTCTTCAAGAACAAATTTCATGAAGTCTTGGAATCCTTCGTTATCTTTTAATTTTTTCTCGTTAGTGTAGATATATAATGGTCTGCTTAAAGCGTAAGAACCGTCTTGAATTGTTTTCTTAGTTGGTTCAGTTGTTTTACCAGAATCATCTTTGACTTTAACTTCTTTTAATTTGTCTTTATTTTGTTCGTAGAAGTTATAACCAAAGTAACCGATACCTTGCTCATTTTTTTGAACAGATTGAACAATTACATTTGTATCAGCATTTTTCTCTGCTTTGATATCACCTTTATCCATAACTTCTTCTGTGAAGAAATCATAAGTTCCGTGTGATTGGTCTGGAGAGAATGCTTTGATTTCTTTCGAAGGCCATTCTGGATTAACATCTTTCCAAGTCTTCGCTTTACCTGAGTAAATTTCTTTCAGTTGTTCTTTAGTAAGTTCGTCAACGAAGTCATTATCTTTGTTAACTGTGATCGTTACACCGTCTTGAGCAATTTTGAATTCATCGTATTTAATGCCTTTATCATCTAATTTTTTCTTTTCTTCATCTTTTATCGGTCTAGATGCATTTGAAAAATCTGTACTTCCTGCAATGAATTTTTCAAATCCGCCACCAGTACCTGAAGTACCAGATGATACCGTTACATCTTTATTTTCTTTAGCAAATTTTTCGTTAAGTTTTTCAATGATTGGACCTACTGTTGATGAGCCATCGCCTTTAACTTCCCCTCCGTTACCTGAATCAGCGTTACCACCGCCGCCACAAGCACCTAATAAAAGTGAAGCACCGATTGCTGTAGTACCAAATAATTGCCATTTTTTCATTGAAACATCCTCCTAATAAGTGAATAACCCAAAAGTTATATGTATTTCTTACAGTTCCTATACTACACGCCTTTTATTAAATACAAATATAGTTAATGTAAATGTTTTGTTAAGGAAATATTGTTGTTGTTTACAATGTTTATATTTGTAATATAAGGAGATCGTTTTGCTGCAAAATGGCTTTAAATCAGCATTCTATGAACTGGCGATTGTTGCAAAAACTATAGATTTGTAATAAGGCAATATAAAAAAACCTAAAAATAACTACGAAAAAGTAGTATTTTTAGGTTTTCATATTGAGTACTTAATGATGTTTTTGAGAATCAATGTGCAGCCATTGTATTAAAGCGTATAAACAATGAGGTGCGATTTAAGTGATTTTAATTCAATCGCCCACTGCTTTATAATAGAAGGAATTATTTTTCGATTCTTTCCCAACCTTTTTGAGTTAAGGCAATTTTACCACTTTCAATTGTGATAATTTTATTTTTATAAAGATGGCCAATCGCTCTTTTGAATGAGCCTTTGCTCATATTAAATATTTCTTTGATTGCTTCTGGGCTTGATTTGTCTGAAAAAGGTAGTTCGCCATCGTATTCAACGAGTAAGTCGAATATATGTTGTCCGTCATCATCTAATCGTTCATGTGCTAATGGCAAGAACGAACCGTTTAACTCTCCTTTTTCATTATGACCAATGATACGGACGCTGACATTTTCACCTAATCGAGGTTCTTCTTTACGTTCTGTTTCATGAACGAATATTTTATATCCATCTTTAGATAATAAGAAACTGCCAATTCTAAGTAGACGGTATGGTCTTGCTTCTATCACTTGGTTTTGTTTTTCATCATCGAACACAGGTGTATACATTTGTTCAACAATTGTTTCTGTTGCTAAGCGAGCAAACATATTATTATCTCTGTCTATACGTAAAGTAACAAATAATTCGTCGCCTTGTACTGGCCACACGTCTTTAACTTTAGGAAGATCTTCCCATGGTATCAATACTTCTCTTGGTAAACCAACATCAACGTGAGCACCATCTCTATCAGTCTTTAGTACTTTTACAAAATCATATTTATTTGTTGTAATGTCAGGCATATTTTGAGTAGCAAATAGTGCACCTGATCTATTAGGATAAACAAAGAAGCTATATGCTTCACCTATTTGTAATTCGTCTTCATCGTTAATTTCAGATTGATTTAATTTTACTTCTTCGCCGTTGGGTCCTTTTAATTTGTATGTGGATCCTTCTAATCCTACAACGTCAAGGAATTCAATTGAACCTACAATATCTTTTTCATCTTGGGCCATACTTTTCTCCTTCGTTCTTAAATTTATTCTTATGTATTATAACATGCTATGGGAAAACAAGCATTACTCTAGTACGAAAGGTCGAAAGTACAGGATAAGTGTGTTATAATTTGTGCGGTAGATTAACGAAAAGGAGTAAATGCATGTTACAAGTTACTGATGTAAGTTTACGATTTGGCGATCGTAAGCTATTTGAAGATGTAAATATTAAATTTACAGATGGCAATTGCTATGGTTTGATAGGTGCAAATGGTGCAGGTAAATCAACATTCTTGAAGATTTTATCTGGAGAATTAGATGCACAAACGGGTCATGTTTCTATGGGGAAAAATGAACGTTTAGCAGTATTAAAGCAAGATCACTTTGCATTTGAAGATGAACGTGTAATTGATGTTGTTATAAAAGGACATGAACGTTTATATGCTGTTATGAAAGAAAAAGATGAAATCTATATGAAACCTGATTTCAGTGATGAAGATGGTATTAGAGCAGCAGAATTAGAAGGCGAATTTGCAGAAATGGACGGATGGAATGCGGAAGCAGATGCTGGTTCCCTACTTTCTGGTCTTGGTATCAAAGCAGATTTACAAGATAAAACGATGTCAGAATTAGAAAATAATCAAAAAGTAAAAGTCTTATTGGCACAAAGTCTTTTTGGTAAACCAGACGTATTGTTACTAGATGAGCCTACCAATGGTTTAGATATCCCGGCAATCAGTTGGTTAGAAGATTTCTTAATTAATTTTGAAAATACGGTTATTGTTGTTTCTCATGATAGACACTTTTTAAATAACGTATGTACTCACATTGCTGATTTAGATTATGGGAAAATTAAAGTTTACGTTGGTAACTATGATTTTTGGTATCAATCTAGTCAGTTAGCTATGAAAATGGCCCAAGATCAAAATAAGAAAAAAGAAGAAAAAATTAAAGAGTTGCAAGATTTCGTAGCGCGTTTCTCAGCAAATGCCTCAAAATCAAAACAAGCAACAAGTCGTAAGAAACAACTTGAAAAAATTGAACTGGATGATATTCAACCGTCATCACGTCGTTATCCATTTGTTAAATTCACTCCAGAACGTGAAATTGGGAATGACTTATTGTTTGTAGAAAACCTTTCAAAAACAATTGATGGTGTAAAAGTGTTAGATAACATTTCATTTACAATGGATCCTAATGATAAAGCTGTCTTAATTGGAGATAGTGAATTTGCTAAATCAACATTATTGAAAATCTTGGCAGGTGAAATGGAACCTGATGAAGGTACAGTTAGATGGGGTGTTACGACTTCACGTAGTTACTTCCCTAAAGATAACTCAGCTTACTTTGAAGGTGTAGATATGAATTTAGTAGACTGGTTACGTCAATATGCACCTGAAGATGAACAAACTGAAACATTCTTACGTGGTTTCTTAGGACGTATGTTATTCAGTGGTGAAGAAGTTAAGAAAAAAGCGAGTGTGCTTTCAGGTGGCGAAAAAGTACGTTGTATGTTAAGTAAAATGATGCTATCTAGCGCAAACGTATTATTATTAGATGAACCTACAAACCATTTAGATTTAGAAAGTATTACCGCTGTAAATGATGGCTTGAAGAACTTTAAAGGTTCAATCATCTTTACATCATATGACTTTGAATTTATCAACACAATCGCGAACCGCGTTATCGATTTAAATCCTCCTGGTGCAGTTTCTAAAGAAATTTCTTATGAAGCATATTTAGAAGAAACTGGTGTATTAGCTAAATAAAATGATATTTAAGAGCCCGAGACATTGATCAATGTTTTGGGTTCTTTTCTCTTTGGTATCACGTATATATTATTGTTCTTTTTGTATATTATTGTTCTTTTTGTATATTATTGGATATATAACTTTTGCTAAATTCACACTTCCGCCTACTATAAAAATTGTATAGGCCGATTACTTTTAAAAGCATTTTTACAATTATATAATCATAACTAATTAACTGTAGGAGGAATGTTTAAATGGAAACTTTAAATATGATTGACGGACAAGTATTACCTCAAATTGGTTTTGGTACATATAAACTAAATGGTGCACATGGTGCGCACGCAATAACAAATGCATTAAATCAAGGATATCGCTTATTAGATACAGCATATAATTATGAAAATGAAGGTACAGTTGGTAAAGCTATTGAAAATAGTCATGTGACCAGAGATCAAATTATCATTACTTCAAAATTACCTGGCCGCTACCAAGATTATGATGCAGCAATGGTTGCCATCCAAGAATCAATTTACAGATTAGGCGTTGACTATTTAGATTTATACTTAATTCACTGGCCTAACCCTAAACAAGGCAAATATGTAGAAGCATGGCAAGCGATGATAGATGCTCAAAAAGCCGGGTTGATAAAATCCATTGGTGTTTGTAATTTCTTACCAGAACATATTGAAACATTAGAAAAAGAAACTGGTGTGTTACCTGTAGTCAATCAAATTGAGTTGCATCCATACTTTAATCAACAAGATATGATTCAATATCATAATCAAAAAGGTATCATCACACAAGCTTGGAGTCCATTAGGACGTGCTTCTGAGGTGATTAAGGATAAAGATGTTGCTGTTATTGCAGAAAAATATAATAAAACAATACCTCAAATTATTTTGAAATGGCATGTGCAAAATGGTGTTATCCCTATTCCTAAATCAACATCAATTGCGAGACAAATTCAAAATAAAGATATATTTGATTTTAATTTAGATCAACAAGATATTGATAAAATCAATAGTCTAACGCAGCAAGATGGACGATTAAAAGGCCAAGATCCAGCAACATATGAAGAATTCTAAACGATTCCTTATTTACATGATGCAAAAATAATAGTTATTTGTGTTATTTTACATTCATAAAGTAAAAAGAATGATTTAAATGTCATATTTTTCAGTAAATTTAAAAAAGTTAGAGAAAAGCGGTTTACAGTACACAGTAGCCTATGTATAATGTGAATCATAAACAAAAATTAAATAAGGTTTTGATGAGGCGCATCAATCATTAGTAAAAATTAGAAGAATCTGACTGCTAGCAGCTAATTTTGAAAGGGTGAGATGCCGAAACGGTTATAATAGCAGCTTATAACGTGTTGGACTTTATGGTTAAGAGCTAAGAGTCTGTCATTATTTTAAAATAATGGAGTGCATCACTTGTATATATAATATAGAACAGGTTCGCATTTCGGACTTGTTCTTTTTTTATATAACTGTGATTCTCCCCTATTCAACGAGGAGGATATGAATTTGGAAAGAAGTGTTTTGAAATTTGGAGGTTCTTCGGTTAGTGATTTTACTAAAATAAAAAATATAGCTGAGATGTTACATTTAAGAACTGCGCAAGGAGAACAACTCATTGTCGTGGTCAGTGCTATGGGTAAGACAACTGATGAATTAATGGCAAATGTATCAACATTAACTGCGAGTCCAAAAGATCAAGAATTAGCGTTACTACTTACAACTGGTGAACAACAAACCGTGTCCTATTTATCAATGGTTTTAAATGATATTGGTGTTAATGCGAAAGCTATGACGGGTTATCAAGCTGGTATCAAAACAGTTGGCCATCATTTGAAAAGTCGTATAGCAGAAATTAACCCCGAAACATTTGAACAAGCATTTGAAGAAAATGACGTGCTTGTTGTAGCTGGATTCCAAGGTATTAATGATGAGTTGGAAGTAACGACTTTAGGACGTGGTGGTTCTGATACGACTGCTGTTGCCTTAGCTGCTAGTAATAACACACCTTGTGAAATTTATACAGATGTGGATGGTGTTTATGCTACAGATCCTCGACTCTATAAAGATGCGAAGCGTCTCGACTATGTATCTTATGAAGAAATGATGGAAATGAGTGCTTTAGGTGCAGGTGTATTAGAAACAAGAAGTGTTGAATTAGCAAATAACTATAACATCCCCCTATATTTAGGTAGAACTTTATCAAATGTGAAAGGAACATGGATTATGCCACAAACAGAAATTTTAGAGAAAAAAGCTGTCACGGGTGTAGCATTAGACACGCATATGATGCATGTTACAATTAGTTATCCCTTGCCAGATAATAAACTACTGACAAAATTATTCAGTCAATTAGATGAGGGTTCTGTAAATGTCGATATGATTTCTCAAATTGTTAATTTAGAAGGATTACAGATGTCTTTTACAATTAAAGACACGGATGTCGCACAAATTTCATCTATACTAGAAACATTAAAAGTAGACTTTAGTGCCTTAGACTTCAGAATTAATGAAGCTTACGCTAAAATTTCTTTAATCGGTTCAGGTATGAGAGATATGTCAGGCGTGGCTTCAAAGGCATTTATTACCTTAATTGAAAATAATATTTCTTTTTATCAAACAACAACATCAGAAATTAGTATTTCATGTGTCATTGATGCTGAAAATGGTGAACGTGCGGTACAGACCTTATATCAAGCTTTTGATATCTGAATTTTCACAACTTTTTGAAATTAACTATTAAAAAATGGAGTGTTTTGTATATGACTAGATTAGCAATTGCAGGTGCAACAGGATTAGTAGGAAGAAAAATGTTAGAAACGATAGATAGAAAAAACATTGCTTTTGATGAATTAGTATTATTCTCTTCAGCACGATCAGCAGGAGAAGAAATAGAATTTCAAGGTCAAACGTATACAGTTAGAGAGTTAACGGAAGATGCAGCTAAAGAATCATTTGACTATGTATTAATGAGTGCAGGTGGAAGTACAAGTGAGCACTTCTCACCTATCTTTGAAGAAGCAGGTGCGATCGTGATTGATAATTCTAGTCAATGGAGAATGACTGAAGGTATTGATTTAATTGTGCCAGAAGTAAACGAACCTAAATTAGACAGAAAAATTATCGCCAACCCAAACTGTTCAACGATTCAATCTGTCGTACCACTTAAACCGTTGCAAGTATCATTTGGATTAAAACGCGTTGCATATACAACGTACCAAGCTGTTTCTGGTTCAGGTGTGAAAGGTAAACAAGATTTAGCTGAAGGAGCAAATGGTAAGGCACCAGAAGCTTATCCACACCCTATTTATAATAATGTATTGCCTCATATTGATACGTTTCTTGAAGATGGGTATACAAAAGAAGAACAGAAAATGATTGATGAAACACGTAAAATTTTACAAGATGATCATTTAAAAGTAACAGCAACATGTGTACGTGTACCTGTACAAGATAGTCACAGTGTGCATATGAGTGTAACTTTAGAAAAAGAAGCAACTGTTTCAGCTATTCAAGAATTATTTGAAAAAGATAATCGCGTTGTACTTGTAGACAATCCACAAAACAATGAATATCCTTTAGCGATTCATTCAACAGATAAAGATGAAATTTTTGTGGGACGTATACGTCGTGACGATAGTTTAGATAATACATTCCATGTATGGTGTACTTCTGACAACTTATTGAAAGGTGCGGCATTAAATGCAGTACAAATACTTGAACAAGTAATGAGCTTGAAAGGAGTTAAATAATATGGGACATATATTTGAAGGTGTAGGTGTTGCATTAGCAACGCCATTTACACACAACGAAGTTGACTTTGATGCATTGAGAAGACATGTGAAATATTTATTAGATAATGATGCCAAATCCATCGTCGTAAATGGTACTACAGCTGAGAATCCAACATTAACAGATGAAGAAAAAAATCAAATTTTAGAAGTTGTTGTCAATGTTGTTGACGGTCGCGTACCGGTTATCGCTGGTACAGGTACCAATAATACAAAGAAATCTATTCAAGCTTCTGTTCGTGCACGAGAAATTGGTGCTGATGCCATTATGCTCATTACACCTTACTATAATAAAACAAATCAAAGAGGTTTAATCGCCCACTTTACAACAATTGCAGATGCAGTTAAATTACCTGTTGTGTTATATAATGTGCCATCTCGTACAAATATGACAATCGATGCAGAAACAGTGGAAACTTTAAGTGAAAATGAATATATCGTCGCTTTAAAAGATGCAACAAATGACTTTGATTACTTAGAAGATTTAAAACAACGACTTAATTTAGACACGTTTGCTTTATATAGTGGTAACGATGATAATGTGGTTGATTATTTTGATAAAGGTGGTCATGGTGTAATCTCGGTGGTTGCCAATGTTATTCCAAATGCTTTCCAATCTCTTTATGATGAAAAACAACAGGGAAAAAATATTCAGTCACAGTTCAAATCCATTCAAACTTTATTAGATGCGTTAGCAGTCGATGTTAACCCTATCCCTATCAAAGCATTAACAGCAGTTGAAGGATTTGGTAACTATGAAGTACGTTTACCATTAGTTACACTTGAAGATAATGATCGACAAATATTAGAGCAAGCCTATGAACAATTTAAAGCAGGTGGAAATGCATGAAAATTTTATTAATTGGTTATGGTGCTATGAATCAGCGCGTAGCAAGATTAGCAGAAGAAAAAAATCATGAAATTATTGGAATTGTTGTTAGAAACAGTGAGAAAAATTATCCCTACCCTACTTTTGAGCATATTTCAGATGCTACAGAAGCGGATGTGGCGATTGACTTTTCAAATCCAGAACTGCTCATCCCATTATTAGAAGAAGACTTTAATTTGCCAGTCGTAGTAGCAACAACAGGTGAAAAAGAACAAATTATTGATAAATTGAAATCTCTGAGCAAAAACATGCCTGTATTCTTCAGTGCAAACATGAGTTATGGTGTACATGCACTTACAAAAATTTTAGAAGCGGCTGTACCACTATTGCAAGATTTTGATATTGAACTCACAGAAGCACATCACAATAAAAAAGTGGATGCACCAAGTGGTACACTAGTGAAATTATATGATGTTATTGCGTCTTTACGTGATAATACAACACCTGTATATGATAGACATGAAACGACTGAAAAACGTACTCAAGATGAAATTGGCATTCATTCCATTCGTGGTGGTACGATTGTTGGAGAACATGATGTGCTTTTTGCAGGTACGGATGAAACAATTGAAATTACCCACCGCGCTCAGTCTAAAGATATATTTGCCAACGGTGCAATTGGCGCAGCAGAAAAATTAGTAAAAAATAATAATGGTTTTTACACATTTGATAATCTATAAACCCTAAGGAGCGAATTTAATTATGGTACAACATTTAACGGCAGAAGAAATTATTCAATATATAAGTGATGCAAAAAAATCTACACCACTAAAAGTTTACATCAATGGTGATTTTGAAAATATCACTTTCCCTAGTAACTTTAAAGTATTTGGTTCTTCAGATTCAAAAGTCATCTTTTGTGAAGCAGGTGATTGGAAACCATTTTATGAGTCAAATCAATCAGCTATCGATGAGATTGAAGTCGAAATGGATCGACGTAACTCAGCAATTCCACTGAAAGACTTAACGAATACAAATGCACGTATAGAACCTGGTGCATTTATTCGTGAACAAGCTATCATTGAAGATGGTGCTGTAATCATGATGGGTGCAACAATCAATATTGGTGCAGTTATTGGTGAAGGTACAATGGTAGATATGAATGCTACATTAGGTGGTCGTGCAACAACAGGTAAAAATGTACATGTTGGTGCGGGTGCTGTGTTAGCTGGCGTTATAGAACCACCGAGTGCATCACCTGTAGTTATTGAAGATGATGTACTTATAGGAGCCAATGCAGTCATTCTTGAAGGCGTTCGCGTAGGTGCTGGTGCGATTGTCGCTGCCGGTGCAATTGTTACGCAAGATGTACCAGCTGGAGCGGTAGTAGCTGGGACACCAGCAAAAGTAATTAAGCAAACAACTGAAGTTGAAGATTCGAAACGTGAAATTGTTTCAGCGCTAAGAAAATTAAATGACTAGATTACTGAGTATATAGAACTGATACAAGGTATATACTACTATATGTATTTTACACAAAATGATACTGAATGATTTTGTTGAATATGGGAGGTTTAGACGAGACAATATATATTTTATTATTATGTCTCCCCTTATCTATGGTGAAGCGTTAAAACATGCTTTGCATTGATAAGTTTGTCTATCCTCCTATTTTTATAAATTTTTAATGAACGTTATATATCATACATAGCAAACAGAATAATGAGGTTTATTTAGGGTAATTAATATAATAATTTAAAGGATTTGATATTGATGACTGAGTTGGAATTTGTAACAGAACATAGACGTTATTTACATAAGCATCCAGAATTAAGTTTACATGAATATGAAACAACAAACTATATCGCACAATTTTTAGATGAATTAGGTGTAGCATATGAACGTCCATTAGATACTGGGATTATCGCCCATTTATCTGGCAATGGCACACATACGATTGCATATCGCGCTGATATAGATGCGTTGCCTATTTATGAAGAAAATGATGTACCCTACCGAAGTGAAGTAGATCATGTTATGCATGCATGTGGGCATGATGGACACACAACTGCCCTTATGCTATTTGTTAAGCGGTGTAAAATTTTGGCTGATAAAGGTGAGCTCCCACAAAATATCATCTTCATATTTCAACCTGCAGAAGAAACTGGCGGTGGCGCAAATCGTTTGATACGTGCTGGTGCATTTGATAAATATCCTGTTGAAGCGGTTTTTGGTATTCATGTCATGCCATTTGAAAACGAAGGACGCGTCGTAATTAGAGATGAAGAAATTACAGCAAGTGCCACAGAATATAGATTTTATCTGCATGGGCTTTCCAGTCATGTTGCTGACAAGGAACAAGGACATTCGTGTGGTGAAGCATTGCAACACGTTTTGACACAAGTAGGTCAAATACAGCAATATCATTTAAATGGATTGAAACGAAATATTGTACATATGGGACATTTTGAAGCTGGTGAAGCCATAAATACAGTGCCTAGTAATGGTTATTTAGAAGGTACAATTCGAACATATGATGTAAAAGATTTAGAAATTGTGAAACATCAAATGGTTCAAATTAGTGAGAGTGTTAAACTTTTATTTAATGTCGATTGTGAAGTGAAATTTGAAGAAGGTTACCCTCCTACTTTTAATGATCTTCAATTACGCAAACATGTTGAACATGCATTAACAAATGCAGATTTTGAAGTAATTGATAAACCAACGCCCTATTTATTTGGTGAAGACTTTAGTTTCTATAGTCAAATTGCACCAAGCTATTTTGTATTTGTGGGTGTTCGAGATGAAGCAAAAGGATACGTGACTGGTTTACACACATCTCATTTGAATTTCAATGAATCTATATTGATACGTATTGCAGATTACTATGAACAATTACTTAAATCTTATGGTGAGGTGCAATCGCAATGACAGCCACATGGTCAGTAAATCGACAATTATTTAAAGAAAACGCTAAAAATGTTATACAAGATAACCAAATAATGGCAGTAGTAAAAAATAATGCGTACCATTATGGACTTGAATTTGCAGTAGAACAGTTTTTGGATATAGGAATAAATACATTCAGTACTACATCGCTAAATGAGGCAATCCGAATACGCAAAATGGCACCTAATGCAACCATTTTTTTAATGAATGCAGTTTATGAATTTGATATGTTACGTGAATATCATATTCAAATGACCTTGCCTTCGCTTTCTTTTTATTATGAAAATATGAATGAATTATACGATATACAAATTCACTTGGAATATGAAAATTTGTTACATCGTTCAGGTCTAAAAACAATCGATGAAATTAAAGAAGTAATTCAGCACCATAAACAAAATAATAAAGAGCATAAAATGAACATTGTTGGTTTATGGACACATTTTGGATACGCAGATGAGTTTGATGTTCCAGATTATCAAATAGAGCGTACAGCTTGGTTAGAGCTTGTTGATACCTTGCTTGATGAAGGTTATCAATTTAAGATGATACATGCACAGAATAGTGCAAGTTACTATCGTGAACAAGGCGTACTACCCCATCATACACATGCACGTGTTGGCATTGCATTATATGGTTCTAGACCTTATAGTACAATCAATGAAATGAACATAAAGCAATCACTTACAGTTAAAGGCAATGTGATACAAGTACGTGAAGTCAATGCTGGTGATTTTTGTGGTTACAGTTTCGCATTTGAAGCGACTAAAAATAATACAAAATTAGCAGTTGTTGATGTTGGTTATGGTGATGGTATTCTTAAAGCAAGAGCACAGCATGAAGCATTGATCAATAACAAGCGCTACCCTATCCGTGCACTCATGATGAGCCATATGTTTGTAGAAGTTGATGACAGTGTCCATGCACAAGATGAAGTTATACTATATAATAACGATATACGCGTTGATGAATTTACATTTAAAGGTGTTGGCGCTAACTCAGAACAATTAAGTGCAATGAATCATGACTCATTAATAAAGGAGTATAGATAAAATATGGTAGTAGAATATAATAGCAATGGTGAACTTACAATGGGAGGTACAAGTCTTAAAACAATAGCACAAAGTTTTGGGACACCTACTTTTGTCTATGATGAAGTACAAATTAGAAACCAAATGAGACGCTATCATGAAGCTTTTAAACAAAGTGGTTTAAGATATAACATTTCATATGCGTCTAAAGCATTCACTTGTTTACAGATGGTCAAATTAGTACAAGAAGAAGGACTTGAATTAGATGTAGTATCTGAAGGAGAACTATATACAGCATTAGAAGCTGGTTTCGATCCACAACATATCCATTTTCATGGTAACAACAAGACAAAACATGAAATTCAATATGCTTTAGAAAGTAAAGTTGGTTATATTGTTATTGATTCATTAGAGGAAATTGATTTGATTGAGCGATATGCAAGTGAAGCAATGAATGTTGTTTTAAGGTTGAATCCGGGTGTTGAAGCCCATACGCATGAATTTATACAAACAGGTCAAGAAGATAGTAAATTCGGATTATCTATTAAGCATGGTCTAGCTATTCAAGGTATTGAAAAAGTTAGAAATACTCAAAAATTAAATCTCAAGGGTGTTCATTTCCATGTCGGCTCTCAAATCGAAGGCACAGAGGCTATGATTGAAACTGCTAATATTGTTATTAATTGGTTGAAAGCAAATGAAATCCAAGTTGATTTAATTAACTTAGGCGGTGGTTTCAGCATTAAATATGTTGAAGGTGATGTAAGCTTCCCTATTGAAGAAGGCATCGCAGAGATTACTACAGCGATTAAATCAATTGCTAAAGAAGCAGATTATCCAGTTCCTGAAATTGGTATCGAACCTGGTCGTTCAATTGTCGGTGAAGCAGGTATTACATTGTATGAGGTTGGAACGATTAAGGAGATTCCTCAGGTCAATAAGTATGTTTCCATTGATGGTGGTATGAGTGATCATATTAGAACTGCACTTTATGATGCAAAATATGAAGCCTTATTAGTTAATAGAAATGATCCTAAAGACGAAACAGTAACAATAGCTGGGAAGTTATGTGAATCTGGTGATATCATTATAAAAAATGCTCAATTACCAAGTACAGTGAAACGTGGAGATTATTTAGCAATACTTTCAACTGGCGCATATCATTATTCTATGGCATCTAATTATAATCAAATGCAGAAACCATCTGTGTTTTTCTTAAAAGATGGTAAAGCAAGAGAAGTAATTAAACGTCAATCATTACGTCAATTAATTATCAATGATACGAAATAAATACATTACATGGTGGCTGTGTTTCTGAATGGATTCACAGCCACCTTGTTTTATGTCTCAATTTGACGTAAAAATGTATGGTAAAGGAGTATTAGGCATGCATTAAGTTCCCTTAACCTTATAGAAACAAGTAATAAATAGGAATAAATGCGAAGACGCATGCATTAAGAGCCCCTGAGACAAAAATAGATGCCTAAGGCTCTTTATCATTTAGGCAGTAGATGACTGAATTGAAAATACGCTTATATCAAGCTTTTTTCCATCCTAGTCATCCTTGCCGGGGTGGGACTACGAAATCTCTATTAGAAAAATTGATTTCTGTCCCACTCCCTCTATAAAAAAAAGAACCTTTAACAAGGTTCTTTAGATAAGTCAATATTGCATCTATATTATAGTTTTACAACGTTTGCAGCTTGAGGACCGCGGTCGCCTTCAACTACTTCAAATTCAACTGATTGACCTTCTTCTAATGATTTGTAACCTTCTTGGTTAATTGCTGAGAAGTGTACGAATACGTCGTTTTCTCCTTCAACTTCGATAAAACCAAATCCTTTTTCAGCGTTAAACCATTTTACTGTACCTTGTTTCATAAATGTGAAACCTCCAAGACTAATATTCATTCAATATGCGTTATTCGCATATTACAAAAAATACAATGACACAGTAGTATAAAAAAGTACGCGTACAATATTCTTTGCAATATGGAATAAAACAATTGCTTGACTAAGATTATAAAGCATTTTTTAGTAAATTGCAAGGCATATATGAATAAACTGTTTATTCAATATTAGGTAAATTATAATAAACTTCATTATTATTTAAAACAATATAACTATAGAATATTTGTAAATCTTCATCACAATCTTCACAAAATCCTAATTCACAATTATTATAAAATGCATGTATATTATATTTACCTACTAAGTAATTATCATAGTAATCTTTGCTTTTTAAAATTAATGAATTATAAAAATTCATCATTGCTTCATAAGTCTCAAAATGATATTGTTCCACGATTTGATCGGTCCAGTCACTAAATAACCACCAGCCTTCATAATCAGCTCGAATTTTTGCAACTGTCCACATTTTATTTCACCCTTTCACAATTAGCCTAAAATGAATTTTTGGTACTATTATAGATACCAGTTAGACTTATAGTGCAAATTGGATATACATATGTATGTTGTATGATACATTCACTCTAAATCAAAATCCCCCATGTTTATATATAGAATATGAATAAGACTAAATACAGCATTCTTTATTTAAATTCAGAGACGTACAATTTTGCCTATGTGTAATATTCTAACGAGTTAAGCGACAAAATCAAGTTATCCGTCTCATACTTTTGGCCTATATACAATTGAATTATAAACGTAAATATTAGTTTTGTAGAGTGAAATTTCGTATAATGTTATTAAGAGGTGATTTTATGCAACGTAAACACATTAAAGTATTTGGAATGGTACAAGGTGTAGGTTTCCGTTATTATACAGAAAAAATAGCACAAAAACACAATATAGTTGGTACAGTTGAAAATATTGATAATTATGTTGATATTTATGCTCAAGGGAATGAGCCATCATTAACTGAATTTATTAACGCTGTTACAGAAGGCGCTTCTCCAGCGTCACATGTTGAAGATTATACAATAGAAGCATTAGATTATGATCAATCATTGAAAAAATTTAGAACGATATAAAGGAAGATGAATTTTGAGATATAATATTTCTCGTATTTTTGGGACAATTATTGCTTTACCAGCAGCAGTTATTGCATGGTTTGTCAGTATCTTTGCATTAGATATATATTTTATTTTTGATGTATTAGTATCTGCTGCGACATTTGTGGTATTTTACTTTCCTACCCAACGTCTAACTTCTAGAAAGTATTTAAGAGAAATTGGTTTGTCTCGTCGAGATTATCATTTTGTAAATGGTCAATTAAATAATGCGCAAGATAAGATTAGAAGAATATTTAAATCATTTGTGAATGTAAGATCGATAAAGGATTTCAAACAAGTCAATGAGATATACCGTATATCTCGTGCAATATATTTCGCAGTTAAACAGCAACCAGGATCATTTTTTAAAGTGGAGAGTTTCTTTTACTCTCATATAGATAATGCTTTGAATTTAATTGAAGCTTATACGAGATTATCTAAATCACCTAAAAAATCTAAAGAAGAAAAACAAAAATTAGAACAAACACGCATCACATTAGATGAAGTAAAACGCACTTTAGTTGCTGATTTAAGGAGAATAAATGACGAAGATTATAGTCAGCTAGATATTGAGATGGAATTGAATAAAATTGAGCAGAAACGTAACAAATAAAGAAACAATTAAAGGTAGAATGGAGTGGAATTTTATGGCGAGAGAACAGGACTCAATTAATTCGCATCCATTGGATAAGTATATTGATGAAAATTCAGCAAATGAGTCTGAAATTATAAAAAGTACAACTCAATTTTCTCATGAAGATCAACAAAAAATAAATAAATTGAGTGAACAAATTAAGCCAATGGATAATGATGGTTTGCTAAATTATGGGACTGAAGCACAATCTAATATGTCACAATTCTCACACCGAATTTTGAATGAAGTTAAAACGACAGATGTGGGACCTGTAGGTGATTCTTTAAATGGATTAATGAGTAAATTAAAATCTGTTAATCCTGAAGAATTAAATCCTGAAAATCAATCCAAGCTTAAACGTATTTTTAAACGAACAAAGGCATCCGTTAATGAAATATTTTCAAAAATGCAATCTGTCGGTTCACAAATTGATCGTATTTCAATTGAGCTAGATAAACACAAAAACAATTTGAAAAAAGATATAGACATGTTGGATGAACTTTATGATATGAATAAAGACTATTTTGATGAATTATCATTATATATAGAAGCAGCTAAACACAAACAACTCGCTTTGCAACAAGATGAAATTCCGAAATTGAGAGAACGTGCGAAGTCGACTGGTAATCAAATGGATGTGCAAGCTGCCTCTGATATGGAACAATTTATTGATCGTTTAGACAAACGTATTTATGATTTACAATTATCAAGACAAATTGCAATACAAACTGCCCCACAAATACGCATGATACAAAATGTAAATCAAGCACTTGCAGAAAAGATTCAAAGCTCAATATTAACGAGTATTCCGCTTTGGAAGAATCAAATGTCAATCGCACTTACATTAATGAGACAACGCAATGCGGTTTCTGCTCAAAAAGCAGTTACAGATACAACTAATGATTTATTGCTGAAAAATTCTGAGTTGTTGAAACAAAATGCTTTAGCTACTGCTACAGAAAATGAACGCGGTGTTGTGGACATTGAAACATTGAAAACAACACAAAAAGATATCATTGAAACAATTGAACAAACCTTACAAATTCAAGAACAAGGCCGTACAAAACGCAAACAAGCTGAGTCAGAATTAAACGAACTTGAAACAGAATTACAAAATCAATTGCTAGATATGAAAGAGAAAAAGTAACTTGATATAAAAAACACGGAATTACTTATCACAGTAATTCCGTGTTTTTTTAGTGATTATTATCTGAAGATCTTTCTTCTAAGATATTATCCTTTGTGTGATCTTTTTTATGTTCAGTAGTGATTTTTTGTTCAACAGCTAACTTATGTGCAATTTTCGGAGCTGTCCAAATTGCGGGGAGCATAATAATTGATATAGGGACAGCTGTAATGATGATAAATGATTGAATTGCGTTAATGCTACCTTCACCAATATTTATCAAAATAATAGAAATGACCCCCATAATGACTACCCAGAAAAGTCTAATCATTTTAGGTGGATCACCCTCACCTGTTACTGACATAGAAATTGAGAATGACATCGTATCAGCAGTTGTGATTACAAAGATTAAAGTTAATAATAGTATCACAATGACAAGTACAGTACCTAATGGCAGATGTGAAGCGATTGATATCACTGCAGCTGGAAGTCCATTGTCAGCTAATGGATTACTAATTGAGCCGCTATCCTTGGTCTCATAAAAAAGCCCACTACCGCCAAGTATGGAGAACCATAAATGAGATACAACAGCTGCTACTATAGAAACAAGTAAAAATATCTCTCTGATTGTACGTCCTTTGGAAACACGTGCGACTAACATACCCATTAAAGGCCCGTACCCAATAAACCAACCAAAGAAGAATAACATCCATGCGCCAGCCCATTGATCATCACCTCTAAAAGTACTAATTTCTAAGAAATGTGTAAGATATACGCCGTAAGAAGAAATAAATGTATCAATGATGAAACGGCCAGGACCTATTAATAAAATAAATGCAGCCAGTGCTAACGCGAGCCAAACATTTAGTTTACTTAAAAACTGTATACCCTTATCAATACCTGTTGTAGCAGATATTGTAACGATAGCCATTAAACCGACTACTGATAAAATTTGTGTAATAATATTATCTGGAATGCCGAAAATACTGTGCAACCAATAACTAAATTGGAAACCGAAGAAACCAATCGTACCAATCGTACCTGCAACAGCACCTAAAATACAGAACACATCGATAATCCATCCGATTTTATTCTTTTCAATCTTACTACCAAAGATTGGATATAACAGCGTACGGGGACGCATTTTCATGTTTTTATTGTAATGTGCATACATGATAATAATGCCACTAACTGCACCATAAACCGCCCAAGCTGTGAATCCCCATGATGTAAAACTTTGTGCCATTGCAGCGGGTATGGCTTGAGTACTGCTATTTTTTATATTTGGATCCATTGTTGGTGGTACATCTATAAAGTAATACATCGGCTCGGCTGCTGCCCAAAAAATTGCACCAGCACCTAATCCTGAAGTTATTACAATAGCAGCCCACCTGAAATAACCCATTTCAGGTTTAGAAGCGTTACCTAATCTTACACGTCCATATTTGGAAAAAGCTAAAAATGCACCAACAGCAAATGTAGCCAATAGTAAGACTTGCCAAAAGGCTCCAAAGTATGTAATAGAAAGTTGAAATCCTTTTTGAACTAAAGTTGAAGTTGTTTTTGTGAATATCGATGACATCAGTACAAAGATTACGAGTATGCCACCACTAATTAAAAATACGGGCCAATCTAATTTTTCTTTCCAATGAGAATATTTAATATGATTCGACTCCTCTATGTTACGTGTTTTCATTTTTCAAACGGTTTAAATTACTTTTTACAAGTATTTTAAAAAAGTTCAATTATGACGAAACACTTGAAGTAAAGAGTATAGCTTACTTTTGAAGAGGAATCAATTAGACATTTATAATAATTTGTTTCTTTATAGATAAATATATTGAAAAATAGCTTTAT
Organism: Staphylococcus sp. GSSP0090; assembly: GCF_013391405.1. Lineage (GTDB taxonomy): Bacteria > Bacillota > Bacilli > Staphylococcales > Staphylococcaceae > Staphylococcus. Next base: position 93,438 of record NZ_JACBFD010000007.1, on the reverse strand, counting down.
AATCGTAAAAGAAGGCTCCAATTTTTTGGAACCTTCTTTTAAAAATATATTTTATTTTCATAATGTTTATAGTTATTCTTTTTCATACACAATTGGTTTTTGATTTTTAACCATTGTCGCTATAATATATCCAATAATTGTAGTTACAACCGCGATTGGGAACCACTCTAATGAATATGTTTTTAACGGTAAATGATCGATAAAGCTCATTTTTACCCAACCTTGTGTATGAATCACACTAAGGAGTGATACAATAGTAACGATAGCTACAGGAATTTGTTGTGCAATCGGTTTTGTTGGTACAAAGCGCGCTAATAAAATCAATAGCACAGATGTAATCGCTATAGGATAAACAATACTTAATACTGGCACAGACATTGTAATAACTGAGTTTAATCCTTGGTTAGCTAAGATAAAGCTAATAACAGTGAAGATAATTGCATATACTTTGTATGAAATTTTCGGGAAAATACTGTGGAAGTATTGTGATACAGAAACGATTAATCCACAAGCTGTTGTGAGACAAGCAAGTGCGACAATAATACCTAATAAATATTTACCGAAAACACCATATCCAGTACTAGCCATTGTAGTTAACAAGTATGTTCCGATATTTTGATCGTTTGCCGTTAGACTTGCAATTTTATCTTGCGACACGGCCATATGATTTCCTATAAAGCCTAAAGAAATATATATAAACATGAGTGCTACGGCTGCAATGATACCAGCCATCAATGTCTGTTTAAATATTTTATTTGCATGTGTGATACCGGTTGCTTTTACTGCATTTACAACAATCATTGAAAACGCAATCGCAGCGATAGCATCCATCGTTAAATATCCATTTGTAAATCCTTGTGAAAAACCACTAAAGTTTGATGTGAAAGCGTCTGTTGCTTGGCTATGAGAATTACAACCATAATCAACGAAGCCTTTGACAATCATTGCTAAAATGGTAATTAATAGTAACGGCGTTAACAATGAACCGATTCGATCAACCATTCTACCAGGATTAATACATAAATATAACACTATCAAGAAATAAATAATTGTGAAAATCAATAAAGCCCAATTACTATTTGTATTTACAATTGGCGTCACAGTCATTTCGAATGAAGTAGACGCAGTACGTGGAATTGCAAATAGTGGCCCAATTGTAAGATATATAATGATTAAGAATATAATTGAAAATTTTGGCGAAATTTTATTTAATGATCCAATATAACCTTGTTTATCTAATGCACCTACAATAACACCTAATAGAGGTAAGCCAATACCAGTTAATGCAAATGCGAGAATGGATGGCCAGAAATATTGCCCACTGTCCAAGCCTAAGTTTGGTGGAAAAATTAGGTTCCCTGCACCAAAAAACATTGCAAATAATGTGAAACCAATAATCCATGTATTTTTATTCATATGTCGTTCTCCTTCTAACCAATAAAATAATATTATCTATTCTATCATGATTGATTAGATAACGTCCATATAAATTTCAGAATATTTAAAAATATAAAAGCGATTTATAACTTTTTGTTTAATTAAAAGGACTTTAGCAACAGTTTTTTTAACAATGGTGACAATTGTGCAGGTAAATTTTCAACGCCTTCAACGAATAATGCATATTGACCATAGATATTATGAATCGTTTGTTCAATATCTTCTGTAATAGGTTCTTGACTAAGGAACACATTAAACACTTCAATACCCATTTTGCGAGACATCTCAACCGCTTCATAAGTATCTAAGATACCATCTTGACTATAGTTATATGCAGAAGGTTCACCGTCAGAAAAAACAATCAGAAACCTTTGGTTATGTGAGCGACGCATCAGGCGTTCGCTTCCAACTCTAATTGCTACGCCATCTCTATTATCATCTTGGGGTTCAAGTGCCATAATCCTCGGCCCGTCTTTTTCTAATGTTGAGTGATCATAAGAGATAATTTCATCAATAATGTTTGGTTGGTTAGCATCATCCGCATCAAAGGCATCTTCATTAAAAGCTAAAATCTCATGTTTGACATTTAAAGATTTCAAAGTTTCATGAAAAAGGACTACACCTTTGATTGTTTCCTCCATTTTATCTTGCATACTTGCTGAAGCATCTACGAGTAGTGTGAAGGTTGCATCAAAAGATTGACTTAAATCTTGTTTTTTATAGAATAGTTTGTATTGATCATCAATAAACCAATTTAATAAATTCTTTTGTAGTCTGCCTTTAGTTAAATTATGACGTTCATCAACATGCTCTCTATCTATTGTTTTTTGAATGATTTGTATTAAATCTTTTATTTCAAATTGAACATCTGATTCCACATTTTTATATGCTTGTACAAATTGTGGTTCAATAGCGGGTACATTCCATTTAATTTCAACATGTTCATTAATCCCTTTTAATGCAAAAGCTTGATTATGTCCAACTGAACCACCTTCATCATCGTCTGTTTGATTATTGGTTAGTCCTTTTCCTTTTTTGGTTTGCATATCAGTCATGTCATCACTCGCATCACCTTCGCGTGCGTTATCATTGTCTCCCATTACGTCACTATTTTCGCCTTCATGCAGTTCCATTTCTAAATAGGCGCCACCTTGTGAAGCACTATCTTGGTTATTAGATTCCATGTCTTCACTAACTGTACTTTCATCATTTTGTTCTTCTGATTTACCATCTGAGTTGCTTGCATCAGTTCTTGTCAAGTCTTCGAATTTAAGTGCTTCAATAGCTTCATATACTTTTTTAGGTAAGTGATAATACTCATTTAACATATCTTCTTTTAATATGTCGTCAATTTGGTACATGATTCTTTCGGCTAAGTACATATTGTCTTCGGACGATTGATTATAGAAAAAATTAGGTAAATACATATACATATTGTTTAAAATATCATCAATATGTGGATGTATTTGAGGAATATCATAAAAATTTTCTGTTATAAAAGATGCTTCTAAATGTAAAAATAGTAAGTCAGTGAAAGTAGTTTTGGTTTTATAGACTTTGATTTGTGTTTTCGTATAATTTAAGCGTACGTCTTTACGCATTTGTATAGCAGGCTGTGTCGATGGACGTTGTCTTGCAATTGTGTTTAAAATGCGTTGATCTTCGAGTAACTTAAATAATTGCTGGAAAAACTTAGGATGTTGAAATGTTGTATTATGAATGACTTCATTGACGATTTGTTCATCCATCATATGATAACCATAAGCAGCAAGCATCACATCGGTCTTCAATCCTGTAGTTTCTATAGCTGTATCTCTATGAGACCAAAATGAACTAGTAATTAGGGTATTATTTATTGGGTCATAGTATGGAAACTTTTGTATTTTTACTTGTGTTTGATCATTTTTTAATAAAAGTCGAGCTAAATCTTGGAGCATCATGACTTGCTTAGCGTCTAATTGTTCGTCATTAAATTTTATAAAACGATCACTCATGCTTATCCCTCACTAAAAATTTAATTCTACTGCATTTAAAATAGCTTGTTGCTCACGTTCATCCTCAAGTTTGTCAATGATTGTACGTTGAATCGCACGCTCGATTGGCATAATTGTAGCTAAATCACTTAGATCTATTAACGCTCTTATACTTGCCGCTTCTTCAGAAATTTGCCCTTGTTTCGTCATTGTACGTAGATCTTCATTGAATTTAATTATCTTTTGGATCATTGTGTCATCACTGAGTTGGCTTTGTTGTTTGATCACATCACTTAAAATATCTCCATCAATATAATCAACTTGAATAACTACGAAACGGTTTTTTAATGCTTCGTTCATTGGTAATGTACCAATATAACCTACGTTGATAGCTGCAATTACGTTAAACCCTGGTGCTGCGTTAACCACTTCTCCTGTAAATGGATTCGTTAATTTTCTACGATAATCTAACACACCATTCAATATAGGTAACGTTTCTGGCTTGGCCATATTAATTTCATCTATATAAAGGATATGTCCTTCTTTCATAGCTTTAATGACTGGGCCATCAATAAATACAATTTCTTGAGTTCCATTTTCGTTTGTTTGTATCGTTTTAAACCCAAGTAGACTTTCTGCATCTAAATCAACAGAACAATTAATTTGGTGCATGGGTCTATGCATAGTCTCGCTTAGTGTTTCAGCCAATTTTGTTTTTCCTGATCCAGTAGGACCTTTTAGTAATATATTTTTATTGAGTTCCATTAATGACTGTGCATCATTAAATACAGTTTCATCTCTATTGATATAATTGGTATTTGCCATTTTCTCATAATCTCCTTTTGAAATGTATAACAGTGTAAGCTTTTCAATCACTAAAAATAGACTGGGGCATGAATTGCTTATCATTCATATGCCCTAGTCCTATTAGAAAAGTATTATAAAATACGCAAACAGTCTTCCGCGTACTGTACTCAGTTTAAACCTCTTTAAAATAATCTTTATAATAACCGCCGACAAGTCCAGAGTTATCTATAATTTGATAATACTCTTCAGTTTCATTGATAACATCGTATTGTTTACCAATCGTTAACATATCTGAAACAGTGAATTTTTGTGCATCTGTATGTACAACTTCTACTTTCTTTTTAGGTGTGTTATTTTTCCAAGTTTCATGTAACATATTTATACCTCGCTTATTCTTTGATTTCTAAAGTTAATATGAAAGTGATACCACTTTTCTCACTAATTCTAAGAGACTTTTCGCCATCTTGGTCTAATGATTGATAAGGAATGCCTATGGATTCTAGTTGTTGTAATGCATTCTGGAATTGTGATTTAGATTCAGTTGCAAATTCAATTTGTTCAACGATACCATGTTCAGGCATTTTAATTTCTTTGGAAGCAGCATATAAATGCAACTCCCCGCCTAGACCACCATCCCCTATACGAAATACTTGGACTTTATAATCTGCATCTGGATGTGGTGCGTATTCGGCAAAGTGTGTTAAACCGAATACTTTATCTAAAATGGATTGAGTTAATAATAATTCATTGACCTTAAGTAAAACAGGACCTAATCCTTGAATTTGATGTAGTGGGTTAACAGTACTATCAAATGTAGGCATACCTAATGGCGCCCCTATATTATGTTCATTTGAATAAATATTAAAAGACTGCTTATTTTGATCCTTAAACTCAAAATACTGATGTCCATTTAAATCTGTTATTTCACTATGTTTGATATCATGTTGATCTAAAATGGTTTTATATTCATCTAGACCTTCATCACTTGGAATCCTTAGGCCAATGTTTTCTATATGATTATCACTATTTTGATAATTTGGAATTTCTACAAAATGAAGACGTGTACCAGAATTGAGTTCAGCATCTCCAAAGCGTAAGGCGTTACCTTTATCAGTAACATTTAATCCAAGTATATCTTTAAATAAAGTTTTAGTTTTTTCTAAATTATCTGTCCCTGTTGTTACACTTCTTAGACCATTCATTATATTAACCCCTTTATTTATCACTTTTCAATTTATTATAACGTATTTTTAATATGATTAATATGATGATGTTTGTGAGTAAAGAACGTTTTATGAATTTTTAAGATTATGCATTGGACGTTTTGAAAATATGTATTAATATAGACATATAGCATATTTAACATTTTTAATGAAAATTAAAAAATAGAGGTAAAATGATATATAGGAGGTAGCAATATGACTGGTATATGGTTTGTTTTTGCAATAACTATATTGATTGCTGTTTATTCTGGCATCACTTTCTTTTCTAATTTAAATAGTAAAGCCAAACAAAAGCATACTAACGATAAAAGCGCTAAGAAGAATAACATATATGGCATAGTGTTTTTAGTCTTTTTAATTCTTGCTGTTATAGAATTGTTTGTTTATATAGCGTAAATATTTAAATTTCATATTGTTGGCATTAATGTTTAGCTTTATGAAAATGATTAAGCATGAAGATATCCCACCGATTACTTATTTAAGTGATCGATGGGATATTTTTGAGTTTAAATACTTAGTATCAATGCTTGCTATAAATTAACTGAACCACGCCACTTTGATATGTGTTTGTTTGTACATGTAACAAATTAAGACGTTTGGAAATATTTTCAAAAAGTGGTTTACCTGTACCTAAAACTACAGGATGAATGGATAATCGATATTCATCTATAAGATCATGTTTAATGAATGAATTAATAAGGCTAGAACCACCATATAACCAGATATCCTTTTGGTGTTGTGATTTAATTTCATTTACAGTGGTGTTCATATTTTTAGGATTAATAAATTGTGTAAAATCATCATTTGAACGTAATTGACTTGAAAATACATATTTCTTTTTGTTATGAATTAATTGCCACATGAATGCTTCATCATTTTCTTGGTTATCAGGTATATACGTTCCCCATAAATCATAACTTTTACGACCGTAAATGATTGCATCAATTTGTTTTAAAAATGTAGTGAAATTCATCTCAGGGTCCATAATACACCAATCGATTTCTCCGTTTGGACCTTCAATAAAACCGTCTAAAGTAACAGCTAAATCTAATATGATTTTGGAGTTGTTATTCATGTGAACACCTTCATTTCGATAAGATTATATCAAGTGTAATGGAAGTGCTGTTCAAATATCAATTAAAGTGTGTACATTTAATTGCAACGCTTAAAATATATTAAACTAACATCAATGAATAAAAATTGGTAGTACCATCATGTAAGGACGATACTACCATAGAAAATTTTGATATATTAAATACTGTCGAATTGTACGGTTTTAAGTGATTCTGATGATTTCTGTATGGCATCAATCATGGCTATAGAAGTTAAAGCATCCTGAGGGTGAATAAAGTTTTCGTCATCATTATTGATTGAATCGTAAAACGCATTAATTAATTTTCCGTGACTTGGGCCATAATATGTTTTGTTACCAGACATTTTTTCGTCTTCAGCAATCTTAATTTTTTCGCCGTTTTCATTTACTCGTGTAAGAATATTATCTTTAATTGTGAATTTTTCATTTTCAAAGATAATCTGTAATTCGACGCTTGAATTTCCAAAGTTTGCATTAGTAGCAAAGAACATGCCATTTGCTTCATTTTTAAACTTGATATGTGCAGATGCAGTATCTTCCACTTCAATATCATAGTCCAGCAGCTGAGACACAGAGCCTTTGATTGATGCAATTTGTCCACATAAAAGTTGCATTAAATCTAATGTGTGAATGGATTGATTAATAAGTACACCACCACCTGCAGTACCCATCTGACCACGCCAAGGCTTATCTGTGTAGTAAGATTCAGGTCTAAACCACGTAACTAACCCTTTTACACCAATTACATCTCCATACGATTTGCTTTCAACAATGTCTTGTAATGCTTGGAAAGTAGTATTATATCGATTTTGGAAACATATGCCAATTTTAATATTCGGATACTTTCGTTGAAGCTTTACAAGTTTAAGACCCTCTTTAGCGTTTACAGCTAATGGTTTCTCTTGTAGCACATGGATGCCGTTTTCTACGCATGTTGTGGTAGCTGAAACATGCAAATAATGTGGTAAACAAATATGAACACAGTCTAACGTTTCAGAATCTATCATTGTTTGTAAATCATTATAATAATTCACATGTGGTACATGCTGTCTCAATTTTTCTTTTTCATCACAAACAGCGACTAATTGTGCTTTAGTACTATTTTGTATTGCGTGTATATGGACATGAGAGATATCTCCAAGACCAACAACAGCTACTTTAAGCATCTGACCATCTCCATTGATTATAAGTTGTGACAAATTATTGCTCTGAATTGATTTTTTCTTGTAATGCATTTTTAAACTCATTCGGATCCACTGGTAGTGATACTTCCTTACCTAACCAGCTAGACAAGTACATGGCATTGACAAAGTTTACACCATGGATACCATCACTACCCGGTGCAATTAGCGGTGTGCCATCCAAGATGTTTGCAGTAAAGTTCTCTAACACACTAATATGCTGTTGACCCCAAACGCTTTCAAATTCAAACGTTTCTTCTTCATAATTATCGCCCATATCGTTACCTTTGAAAAGCTCTGCCACTTGTTCCCAAGTCATTGTTTGGTTCATTTTTGTTTCCGATTGATTCAAGCGTTTCAATGTGATTTTTTTACTGTCTTCTACTAAAATCTTCCCTTTATCACCAGTGATTTCTAAACGGTCCGTACCGATAATGTCATGCGTACATGTGATGAATACACCAGTTGCTCCATTACCGTAGTCTAATACGGTTGTTACATCATCATCTACATTTAAATCTCTTTGATAACCGTATTTTACATTAGCGTAAACTTTCTCTGGTAAACCACATAACCATTGTAATAAATCAATTTGGTGCGGCGCTTGGTTTACTAGCACACCGCCACCTTCACCAGACCACGTTGCTCTCCATGAACTTTGATCATAATAAGCTTGTGGACGCCACCATGTCGTGATAATCCAATTTGTTCGGCGAATTTCACCAATTGCCCCGTTATCAATTAAAGATTTTACTTTTTGATAAAGCGGATTTGTTCTTTGGTTGAAAAAGATTCCAAATGTTAAATTGGGTTTCGAAGCGGCCAAATCACTTATTTCTTTTACTTTTTCTGCGTAAATGTCTCCTGGTTTTTCTAGCAATGCATGAATATCTCGTGATAATGCTTCTTTTCCAATTTCTGTATGCAAATAGTGCGGCACTGTCGTTACAATAGCATCTACATCTCCACTTTCTAACATTTCGATATAATTCTCATAGAATGGTACATCGGGATATTTTTCTGCAGCTAGTGCTTTTTTATCTGGGTCAATATCACATATTGCACCGAGTTCTAAGTTTGTTATTTTATTATCATTGATAAAACCTGCGTATGTACCACCTTGTGCGCCTAATCCAACAATACCTAAACGAACTTTATCCATTATGCATTCTCCTTAAATTCAATAATTTTTAAAATATCTAAAAGTGCTTCATATTGCATTTGATATCCTTCCGCGCCATCTTTTGCTGCGGTATTCTGTATTGTTTCTGTAGAATGTTCTAATTCTAAATCTTTAATGGCATCAAAAACGACGAGATGCGGTTCTAAAGTTAAGAAGCCCTGATAACCAGCATCGATAGCTTGTTCAAGGATAGAGGCAATTTGACCATCGCCTGTACCACATACCACATTGACACTATCTTCATAAACAGCATCTTTAATGTGTATATATTCGATATGTTGTGATAAGAGCTCATAACATGCTTGTGTATCTTCACCACATTGTACAAAATTAGCAAAGTCAAAAATGGCTTTAAAATGCGTTGAACCAACTTTATCAAGGATGACTTTACAACGACGTGCGATATCGCCAAAGATATCTTTTTCATTTTCGTGCAACAAAATAACATTGTGTTGCGCAGCAATTTCGGCAAATTGTTTTAATTTAGAAATAACCTGTGATTCGTAATCATCAAAATTAGCTTCTTTTGGTATATAAAAACTAAAAATGCGTATATACTGACAATTTAGTTCATTTGCAATTTCGCACATTGTTTTTAATACAGTTAGTTGTTCTTGGAAAGCTGCATCATCTTCAATATATATTTTACCGATTGGCGAACCGATAGATGACACACCAATATTCCATTTTTTTAATTTGGGTAAAACGGAAGTTTTTATTTTTTCAACTGTGAATTGACCAATGTTTTCGCCATCAATACCACGTAATGAAATATAGTTCATGCCTAATTCATTAACTTTTTGTAATTGTGTTTCTAGGTCAGATGATATTTCATCAGAAAAACCGGATATTGCTATATTTTTTAACATAAGCACGAATCCCCCTTTAATCAAAAGTATTTGTAATCGGTTTCAAAACGATGTATAAATTAATTCGAATTTTGGTTGATAGATTTACTTAATCAGAACCAGTTTTGATATCCCAATGCTAATAAGTGATCTCGACTTGTAACAAGACAGTCATAAGGGTCGGCGCCATATAATTCATCTTGTTCTACAAAGAAATATTCGCTGCCACTTTCAAGGCCTACTTCGATGATTTCTTTTAAAGGTAAAGTGCCTTCGCCAAGTTCTGCAAATTGTGTAATCATATGTAGCATGTAATAAATTTTTTCTTGACCTTCACCAGGATATTGAGACATATCAATTTCACCAATGCGATAGTCTTTTAAATGAATTGCACGAATTCTATTTGCGTAATTCGGTATGACCTCAATAGGATTTAAACCTGCACGCCAAATCCAATGTACATCTAATTCAAAACCTAAATATTTTGTATGGTCACGCATTAAATCAAGCATAAATTGTCCGTCATAACGTACAAATTCTATATTATGTGCATGATAATATAAATCAATGCCCTCTTCTTTTAAACGCGTTGCATATTCATCACAGATTTTGGCAAAATTTAACGTACTCTCTTTTGATCCCATGTAATTCATTGGCAACATACCTATTCTTAATATCGTACAATCTACAGCTTTACAATCTGCAACAATTTTATCGAAATCATTTTGCAATGTATCGCCGGGATATTTTTGGTCATCTGATATATCTTCAACACCACAAGACATGGCAGCAATATTGATGCCATAATCTTTAATTGCACGTTGCATTTCAGAAATGTTATGTTCTGTCATTTCAATTTGTGAAACTTCTACTGCATTGTATCCAAGGTTGCTTAGTTTTTGTAATACCGTATAGATGCCCTCTTTTTCTACCTTCTGCTTAAGCATCATCATTTGTACACCAATTTGAGGTTTAGTCAATTCAGTTCATCCTTTCATAATTTAATATTTTTAAATGCTATAATGTCATTATAAGTTATGTGAAAATTATCAACATTGTAAAAACGTCGAAAAAGATTGTTATTTGAGAGGAGGATTTAAGTGAATGGAGATAAAGCAATGAAATTTAAATTTGACTCAATTTCATTACCGTATGAAGGTGAATACGCAGCATGGCATAAAATCAGTGATGGTCATTTTGGAAATGAACTACATTATCACGATCATTACGAAATATTTTTTTCATTATCTGGAAACTTACTGTACACCATAGAAGGTAGAAAATATAAATTAGATGTTGGCTCAATGCTTATCATTACCCCCTATGAATTCCATCAATTAGATGAACAAGTAGACGGACATGCGGAGCGTATTGGTCTGCGTTTTGATGCCCAATTATTAGAAAAACTGTCTAGTGATTCCGTTGATTTGACGCAATGTTTTAACTTGCAATCATCTCAATTTCAAAATTTACTACAATTAAATGAGTCACAAAAAAGAGAATTATATTATTTATTACAAGGATTGATTAATGAACAAGATACTCAAAAATTTGGGAAAGCATTGGCAGAAGAAGCGATATTGACTCAATTTTTTGTACTGCTCAATAGAGTCATCATAGAAAACGACTCATCGACTCATAACGATGATCCAGAAGCAGAACTTGTTCGACAAGTATTAGACTACATGGAATTACACTATGCTGATCAAATTTCATTAGAAGATCTAGAAAAGAAATTTTTTGTTAGTCGTTATAAAATAACGCACCATTTTACCCGTTTGGTCGGCTATCCACCTTATCGATATTTACTAAATAAGAGACTACAAAATGCCCAAAGAATGTTAAAAAAGGGTCATAGTCCGCAACAAGTAGCCATAAAATGCGGATTTAGTGATTATTCTAATTTTTACAGAAGATTCAAAACATCTTATGGCTGTAGTCCTAGAAGTTATTATAAGCAACATTTATCGTAAAAATACTTTGAAAGCAAAGGACACAATCATTCAACCTACGTCAGCATTGAGATGATTGTAATGAATCAATCTATAGTGAAAATCCTAAAAATCAACGATTTAAATTATCCATGCTATCAAGGCAACAACATCATAGACTTTGCTTTTTGTTAATTAATGTAGAACAATGCTAAATGCTACATAAATTAATAGGCATGACATAATGATATTAAATGGTAATTCGTGGTTAGCAATCCATACTTTTAAGATTGTACCTAAGATAGCCCAGCTTAAAGTACCTAGAAAGCCAATAAAAGCTAATAATATCACGAGATTCAATTGGGTTATCCAGTTTGAGTAATTTGGTGTAACAAAAGTGGATATCACAGTTAATGCATAAATGACACCTTTTGGATTAATAAATTGAAGTATCATAGCATAGGTTATATTACTATAATTTTCATTAAATGATTTTTTGGGTCCTCCAATAGAACTCATTAATACTTTATACGCTAAATATATAAGATAGATAAAAGCAAATACTTTCATGAAAATTTCGATTTTAGGAAAAAATGTATTATGTGATTCATTAAAAATATTTGACAGAAATAGTAAAGCTAAAAATCCTAGACCAACACCGAATGAAAAACGTAAGGCTTTTTTAAAAGTTAGATTCTGAGAAAAAAATAATGCCATAATATTATTTGGCCCTGGTGTAAAGCTTGCCACGACAGCGTAAATCAGCATATTTAATAAAATCAAATTACTCCCCCCTACCAACGAAGCCGCTATAAAGTCTAGAAAGACGTTATAACATTTATGCTTTAAAGTTTACTTTATGTACGTTATATTGTAAATAGAGGTGCTTTTAAAATGAAAGAAATCAATGATATTATTGCTGAAAATTTAAAACTTTATAGAAAACAAAATGGTTATTCTCTTGAACATTTATCATATCTAACTGAAGTAAGTAAGACGATGTTAGGTCAAATTGAACGTAAAGAATCTATACCGTCTATTACGACACTTTGGAAAATAGCTAATGGTCTCAAAGTTTCATTTACTGAGCTTACTCAAGAAAATAATGAAATCATTAGAAAGATTACTTTAAATGATATTCAACCTTTAGCTTCAGATGACAACAAATACCGAATTTATCCATACTTTAAATTTGATATAGAGAAAAAATTTGAAAGCTATATGGTAATGATTGAGCCAGGAGGCACTATGAGCGGCGAACCACATGGATCTGGCACTATAGAATACATAACTGTATTTGATGGTGTATTGACGCTTACATTATCGGATGAGCAATTCATCATTAAAGAAAATGAATCAATAAAATTTAATGCGAATATGTTTCACAATTATGCCAATAACCATGATGCAACGATTCGGTTTAATATGGTTATACATTATTAACAACAAAGGCATCGACGCCACTAAAATGTGGTATCGATGCCTTTGTTTTATAGTATATAGAAATAGTTTATCAGGATTACTGGTTAGGTTATCACATTAATTTGTTTATCATGCTACTATTTAATTTATTAAACTACTAAAGATCACTTCTTTTTCATATTTTCTTTTCCTAATATAAAAAAGGAACTTTTAGATTCATAAGTAAGAAAATTTCACTTTGGCTATTTTCATATTAACACTGTCATACCAATAGTTTGTTAGTGATTTGTAACAAGTTTACAATGTTTATGCATAAATTTTACATTCGAAATTTTTTGGATAAATCATGGAAGATTATTATTAAAAATAGTTTCTCTTAATTCAATTAATTCATCTACAATTTTTCTCTGAAAACTTATATTTTCCTCTTTTGTTGATTTTACATATGTGTTTGTATATATATCAATCATACTTCGAGAATTACCGCATAGTTGATACAAATTATTCATATAGTTTATATCATTGCCAGTTAATAAAGTGGTATGCTCTTTTTTCTCTTTTAAAATATTCTCTTCCATTTTTGAAAGTATCGTTATAATATCACTTTCGATAATTGCTTTATTTAAATCTAAATTGTACATGTCAACTATTAATATAAACTCGGTTAATTTTCTTGTGTCATTTCTTAACTCATCTCTAATATTTTCTATTAGACGATTGCTATTTTCTTGGAATTGACGTTGTTTTTCATCTTCGACTTTCTTTTGTTGCTTGATATTTTTTGAATAAGTTGCATATGCTACACCAATACTTAATGTAGAAGTTAAAAAGGTAAATAGCGCTATTAAAGCTTGTAATGTGTGAGGATAATTACTTAAATAACTTTCAATTTCCTTTGAAGAAAATAACAAACCAATTCCAACAACTGAAATTATTAATATAACAACGATTGTAATTATTATTTTTATCATTCTTATACCCTCCCTATAATATTAACTTTAATTAAAGCATATTAGATACAATGTGTCTCTATCTTGTTTTCTTTTGAGCATATTAATTATGATTTTTGATTAATCCCTAATATTTGCGTATGTTAAAAAACTACTAAATCATTATAGTAAAAAATAGACATACTTTGGGGCAAATTCTCACAAATGTATAAATACATAAAAATACAACGACGTTAAACGCCGTTGTATTAGGGTTAGTAAACTATTTTGTGTTGTGGATTAAGATTCTAATAGTAAATCTTCTGGATTTTCAATTAATTCTTTAATTGTTTTTAAGAATCCTACTGCTTCTTTACCATCAATAATTCTATGATCATAGCTTAACGCAATGTACATCATTGGACGGTTTTCAATTGTATCTGCATCGATTGCAATTGGACGTGTAATAATTGAATGCATACCTAGAATTGCAGCTTGGCTACCATTAATTATAGGTGTAGACATCATTGAACCAAAGATACCGCCGTTTGTAATCGTGAATGATCCATTGACCATATCATCTAAACCAAGTTTTTTATCGCGAGCTTTTTTAGCTAAGTTACCAATTTCATCTTCGATTTCGGCAAAGTTTTTCTTGTCACAATCTCTAACGAAAGGAACAAGTAAGCCATCCTCTGTAGATACAGCAACACCGATATCGTAATATTGCTTAGTAATCATATCTTCGCCATCAATTTCAGCATTGACCTCAGGATATTTCTTCAATGCTGCAACTGCAGCTTTTGTGAAGAATGACATGAAACCAAGTTTAGTACCGTCGTGATCTTTAATAAACTGTTCTTTTTTACGTTTACGTAAGTCCATAACATTAGTCATGTCAATTTCATTAAATGTTGTTAACATCGCTGTGTTATTAGAAACTTCTAATAACTTTTTAGCTGCTGTCTTCTTACGACGAGACATTTTTTCTCTGATAACTGGTTTTGATGGATTTTGTTGTGCTGGTTTTTTAGTTTCTTCTTTAGCAGCCGGTTGTGATGGTTGTTGACTATTTGCTTGATTTTGGCTTTGATCAACATGTTCTTTTCTAACTACATCATTTGAAGCTGAAGCTATTTCAGATAAATCAATACCCTTTTCACGCGCGTATTTACGTGCAGATGGTGTTGCGTTAACACGCTGGTTGTTGTCTTGAGATTTATCGTCAGCATCGCTGCTCGTTGATTCAGTTGATGGTGTTGGCTTGTTGTCTGTAGATGCTTCAGTTTCTTGCTTAGGTGTATCTTGTTTCGCAGGTGATTCAGAAGCATTATTACCGCTACCTTCACCTACGACAGCGATAGCTTGACCTACTTCAACAGTGTCGCCTTCATTTGCTAATAATTCTTGAAGTACACCAGCTTCTTCTGAAACGACTTCGACGTTAACCTTGTCTGTTTCTAATTCAACAATAGCTTCACCTTTATCAACGCTATCACCGACTTGTTTTAACCATTCTGCAATGGTACCTTCTGTAATGGATTCTGCTAATTCTGGAACTTTTACCTCTGGCATGCTTAACTTCCCCCTAGTTAATGTTTGTACTTTGTTCTATTATCATATTTTGAACGAGTTTGTGAATTTCACCATCACCTTCAGCTGGAGCTGAACGTTGTATACGACCATGATAACTCAAATCGTATTTGTCTGTCGTTAACTCTTTTACATAAGGATATACGAATGACCAAGCCCCTTGATTTTTAGGTTCTTCTTGTACCCAAGCTACATGTTCTAAATTAGGTAACGCATTTAACAATGTAGCGATTTCATCTGCAGGGAAAGGATATAATCTTTCAACTGCTACAAGTAAAATGGACTCATTTGGATTTTTTGTCAGATACTCTTTTAAATCAATAAACATTTTTCCTGAAGCTAAAATAACTTTTTTAACAGAAGCTTTATCGTGTTCTTCTGGTAAAATAGGTTCGAATTTACCAGATGTGAATTTACTGATAGGATCAGCAACTGTTTTATTACGTAATAGACTCTTAGGTGACATAACTACTAAAGGTCTCATGGCTTGTGTCCCTAGGTTAGCAGCCTGTGCACGTAATAAATGGAAATAGTTACTAGAGCTAGATAAATTGACAATTGTTGAATTGTTTTCACCAGCAAGTTGTAAAAATCTCTCTAGTCGTGCTGATGAATGTTCTGGGCCTTGTCCTTCAAATGAATGAGGCAAGAATAATGTTAATCCAGAACGTTCACCCCACTTGGCACGAGCACTGAATAAGAAATTATCAAAAATCATTTGAGCCATATTTGAGAAGTCACCATATTGCGCTTCCCAAATTGTCATACATGATTTGTTTTGTACATTATAACCATATTCAAAACCGACTACTGCAGCTTCAGATAGCGGTGAATTACGTACTTCAAATGTTGCTTTTTGATCAGGTACATTGTGTAATGGGACATATTGTGCACCTGTATCAGGGTCATGTAACACAGCGTGACGATGACTAAATGTACCACGTTCACTGTCTTGACCAGTTAGGCGTATAGGTGTGCCATTTTGAGTTATCGTAGCAAAGGCTAATTGTTCTGCTTGAGCCCAGTCAACTAATCCATCTTCGCTTTCAAATGGTTCTCTACGTTTTTCAAGTACTTTATTTAGTTTTTTCAGTACATTGAAATCTGATGGGTATGATAGCATTGCATCATTGATTTCTTTAAGTTGCTCATAGCTAACTTCTTCATCTTTTGTTTGGATGGGTTCTGCTAAGCTATCTGGTTTTTGCATATCTGGATTATCCATTTTATCATTTTTATCAATTTTATCATGAGCAGCACGTAATGTGCTTTGAACATCATCGAAGATTTGATTCATTTGATCTTCAGAAATAATGTTTTCATTTACGAGTTGTTTACCGTATAAGATATCAACTGACTCATGTTTGCGTATTTCATGATATTGTAGTGGGTTTGTGATAGATGGTTCGTCCATTTCGTTATGACCATAGCGACGATAGCCGACTAAGTCAATAACGACATCTTTGTTAAATTCTTTTCTAAAGGCCATTGCAATCTCAATAGCTTCAATTGTAGCTTCAACATTATCAGCATTGACGTGCATGATTGGTACATCGTAACCTTTAGCGACATCTGAAGAATAAGTTGTTGAACGGCCATCTTCAGGTTCAGTCGTAAAACCAATACGATTATTAGTGATAATGTGAAGTGACCCACCAGTTGAATAACCTTCTAGATTACCTAAGTTCATTGCTTCAAAGTTAATACCTTGACCTGGGTAGGCCGCATCACCATGTATTAAAATTGGCATTGATTTTTTAAATTCAGTAGTAACGGCACCTGGTTTATCTGTTGTATCTTGGTTCGCTCGTGTTTTACCTAATACTACAGGTGCGACGATTTCTAAGTGACTTGGATTATTTGCTAATGAAATACGTTGTTCACTACCATATGATTGTGTCGTTTTAACACCACCAAGATGATATTTAACGTCTCCAGTCCATCCTGAAGTTAATTGTAAACTACCATCTTCTGGTAAGAATTTCATAGGATCTGTATGCATGAATTCAGAAATCATCATTTCATAAGGTTTTTCTAATACGTGGGTTAATACATTTAATCTACCGCGGTGTGCCATACCTATTTGGATATTTTGTATGCCTTCATCGCTCGCAATTCTTAATGTCTGTTGAAGCATCGGTACTAGCGTATCTACACCTTCAATTGAAAAACGTTTTGCGCCGACAAAGTTTTTATGTAGATACTTTTCAAAACCTTCAACATGAGCTAAATTTTTAAATAATTCTATTTTTTGATTATCATTTAATGTTGCTTTGTATGGTGTTTCAATTCTACGTTTTAACCATACACGTTCACGATTATTATTAATATGTGTATATTCAAAGGCAATAGGGCCTTTGTAACGTTTTTCCATACGCACAATCGCTTCATAAGCATTATCGTATATGTCTTTAAAATGCTCAGACACAATACCTGCTGAAATGGATTCTAGAGTTTCTCTATCTAAGTTAAAGTCTTCGATGTTTAATTTCGGTACGTTTTCTCTTTGAGGTCGGTTTACAGGATAAATATCTGCCAATAAATGCCCATATTGACGAATGTTATCGATTAGGCGCATAACACGTTTAATTGTGCTATCACCTTTAGTCACATTTGATTGACCTTCAGTATTTGTTGTGATGTTTGCTTCACCGTTTTTGATTGTACTAAATAGGACTTGTAAATCTTCTGGAACTGCACTAGGATCGTTTAGATATATATCATATAAGTCTAAAACATATCCAAGATTTGCTCCGAAATTTACAGGTGCCTCGGTAACCTGACTTTCGTTGCTCATATTACACCCTCCACAAAATAGTTGAAACGCTTACAAATCAATAATAGCACTTATTATATACAAATTAAAGTACCAATAACCCACTTATTATTAAAAAGCAGAACCTTTTTTTACTTTGGTTCTGCTAATGTGTTTTATAAATTATTGGTTAACGTTTATGTTGTTTAAAATTTCATATTGAATCCATGCTTTTTTAAACGTTAAAAGGTAATCTTAAACGTTGTATATTCACCGACTTCACTTTCAACATTGATTGTACCATGATTAAGTTCTATGATTTTTTTAGCAATCGATAATCCTAATCCATTACCACCTAATTTGCGAGAACGTGATTTATCCACTCTGTAAAATCTATCAAAAATAAATTCTATATCTTCTTTAGGAATCCCTACTCCGTGATCGGTAATTTCAATAGAAATCTGCTTGTTTCTTAGTTTAGTTTGTATATGAATGTATTTATTTGTTTGATCATATTTCATAGCGTTATCAATAAAGATGATGAGCATTTGTTCAAATTGATAACGGTCGATTTTTATGTTCAAAGGTTTCGGATACGCGTCGAATTCAAATGTATAATCACTGTGCAATTGCGTTAATGATTTAATTCGGGAAGCAATCTCTTGATTTATCTCCACATTTTCAATTTCACCATCTCTACTGTTGTTATTGTCTTTTGTAAGTAAAAGGAGTTCTTCAACAAGTTTTGTAATTCTGGTCATTTCTTCTAATGAAATATCTAATGACTCTTCTAATATGGCGGCATCTTTTTTTCCCCAGCGATTGATTAGGTTAAGATGGCCTTGGATAATCTGTAACGGCGTACGTAACTCATGTGAGGCATCTTCTACAAATTGTCTCTGTTGATTAAACGATTCCTCTAATTGCAGCATCATCTCGTTAAATGTCACGATTAAATTGTCTGTTTCTTCATAATTAGTTGTTAAGTCTACTTTTTCTTGGAAACCATCTCTTCGAATTTGTTGCATCTTATTAGACATTAATATTAATGGTTTCGTAATTTGTGAAGAAAAGAAATAACTAATAATTGCAGTTATAAATGTCGCAATCACACCAAAAATAAGCGCGATAAAATATAAAGAGCTGACAAGTGCTTTATAATCCTCTAATGAATGCACGATGACACTGTAACCATTAAATTTTGGTGATTCAATATGTTCTGTGATAATGAGATAATCTGTGTTGTGATTACTTTTAACTGCTACATGATTTACATTTGTCGGTACGATATTCGGAGAAAATGAAATTGCATTATCATTTGATGTTTCCATTATTTTATTACCATCTTCATTGAATAACATTACTTTTTGAAAATTACCTAATGATGCATTTAAATCAAGTGGTGTTATATGTTCAATGGGTTTAGATTCAAATAATTTAACAATATCTTCGGAACTACGTTCGGCCTCGTCCACTTCATTATGTCTCAAAGAGTTACTCAAAAAGAAGATGATAATGATACTAAAAAGAAAAATGGTTAAAAATGTAATGGTCGTAGTAATTAACATCCATTTTGTTTTAAGTTTGCGTTGTTTCATTGTCTTACCACATACCCAACACCACGGACAGTTTCAATACATTTATCTTTACCAAACGGTTTCAATTTATTTCTTAAATATCGAATGTATACATCTACGACATTTGTTTCTACTTCTGTATCATATCCCCATACATCAGTAATGATTTGTTCTCTTTGAAGGACGTGATTTCTATTTTCTGCTAGTAAATATAACAAATCATATTCTGTTTTGGTTAAATCAAGTGGCTGACCTTCTACTGTGACTTTAAAGGCATCTTTATCTATAATAATTCCCTTAATATCGATTAAGTTTTTTTGTGGTTGTCTTCGTAACATTGCTCTAATTCGTGCCAATAATTCTTCTATATCAAATGGTTTAACAATATAATCATCTGCACCATAATCTAAACCAGCGACTTTATCATATGTATCACTTTTCGCAGTTATGATAATGATAGGTGTGGATTGATTTTGACGTATTTGACGACAAATTTCTAATCCATTAATATTTGGAAGCATTAAGTCTAAAAGGATTAAATCATAAGTATTTGATAATGCTTTTTCTAAACCTGGTTTTCCATCATATTCAATATCTACGTCATAATTTTCATGTTCTAGTTCAAGTTCTATAAAACGTGCAAGATTTTGCTCGTCTTCTACTATTAAGATTTTTGTCATATGTAGCACCTCAAACTATATATTATAATAAATGATTGTTTGTAGAAAGTTATTACATAAAAATTTCCAAATGTTTTTAAAATACTTCATCATACGAATCACTACTATTTTAATATATAGGTATTTCATAAATTTTGAAAAAATTATCCAAATTTAATTGACAATCATTCTCAGTGTTGTATAATGTAATTGAAAATGATTATCAATACCAAAAATAAGACATTCCCCCCACACATATTTCGTTCTTATTTGGATTGATCATTTTCAAAAATATCCCCTTTTATATGCCCGTAAAAGACTAACGTTGCGAGACAACGTGAATATAAAAACCGGTTTTACATTGTAAAATCGGTTTTTATAATAAATTTTGACACAAAAAAGCAGCTAGATGAATTTATTCATCTAACTGCTTTTTTTAATAAGTTATTAAGCATGTCAAAGACTTTTCATTTAAACCGAATAGCAAAATTTAAACTTGCAATTTATGTCTTAATATCAATGTTGATAAAACGACACAGAATGCGCCCCCAATAATACCAGCAATAATATCTGTAGGGTAATGTACACCGAGATAAACTCTTGATGAGGATATCATAATGATAAATAAAGCTGAGAGGCCAATCATAAGGGCTTTTGATTTCCCTTTCATTACTCTATTGGCGATATATATCGTACTTCCAAAGAACGCTGTGGCGCCCATGGCATGTCCACTTGGGAAACTAAATCCTGAGATATCTATAAGTCGAAGTAACGTTGGGCGTTCTCTATCAAATATATTTTTGAGTAATGGGTTTAAAGTACTTGATAAACTCATTGTAATTGCAAAAAATAAAGCCTCAATATTTAAACGTTTTAACATTAAATAAGCAACTAGTAAGAGGGATAAACAAACCATTGCCCAAACTTCTCCAATTTTAGTTACACCAAGAAATATCGTAGTGGTAATAAAACTTTCAGAAGAATATATGAATTCATATACTTCATTATCAATCCATTTTCCTAATCTCGATTCATGGAAGAATGCAATGATGCCAAATATTAACGTAAAAATAATGAGTAATGATATTCTTTTCCAACGACTCATTGCATGTACCTCCAATTAGTTTAATGCATCGTCAATAATTTTTTTGAATAAATCTTGACGCGTAAAGCTTTCTTTATATGTCTGCATTTGTGTAATGATATCTTCGCGATTGTTTTCAATGTCGCGCAATTGTGTTTTTAATTCGTCTTCAGTGAGTTGATCTTCGAGAATCGTTTTTCCAAAGCCTTTTGTTTCAAAATATTTAGCATTATCAATTTGGTCACCACGTGATTGATCTAATCCTAATGGAATTAATAACATTGGGATACGCAGTGCTAAAAATTCATAGATTGCGTTAGAACCAGCACGACTGATCACGGTATCCGTAATAGCCAGTAAATCAGTTAAATCATCTTTAACAAATTCAAATTGAATATAATCTTTTGTGCCAATATATGAATCATCTAATAGGCCTTTACCAGTTAAATGAATGACTTGATAAGACGCTTGAAGTGTTTCAAGATTTTGCCTTATAATGTCATTTAATTTTTTACTTCCTAGACTTCCGCCCATAACTAATAATACTTTTTTATCATTATTAAATTCTGTCAGTTGGTAACCTCTATGTTTATCTCCAGTTTTTAGATCTTCTCTTACTGTAGCACCAACAAAATCCGCTTTATCTTTAGGTAAATAATTTAATGTATCTTCAAAGGTTGTATAAATCTTTTTAGCAAATTTCAAAGAAATTTTATTTGCTAAACCAGGCGTTAAATCAGATTCATGGATGATTGTAGGTATTTTCAATGATTTAGCAGCGATAACGACTGGTACTGAAACGAAACCACCTTTAGAAAATAGTAAATCAGGTTTTTCTTTTTTTAGAACGCGTCTAGCATCTAATATACCTTTTAACACTTTAAATATATCTTTAATATTATCCCAAGAAATATATCTTCTTAATTTACCGCTAGATATTGAGTGATACTTAATTGAAGGTATTTGAGATTCGATCATTTCACGCTCAATACCCTTTTTTGATCCTATATAAAAGGCATCGTATCCTTCTTCAATAGCAGTGGGAATCAAACTTAGGTTTACGGAAACGTGTCCAACTGTACCTCCACCGGTGAATGCGATTTTCGTCATAATATAACCTCTATTCTTCTAAATTTTTATAATAGGCATAAAATGGTTCACCTTTATTAAATGGATGATAATCAATTTTTGCTTCGCCTACTTTGTTAAAGCCAAATTTAGTAAACAGTCCTTGTGCGCGCTTGTTTAAAGCGAATGTATCGGTTATTAACACATGAATATTATGATCCATTGCTAAGTTAACTACAAAATCAAATAGTTGTGTTGCAGCACCTTTATATTTAGATGATCCTGCTAATCTATGAATAACATAGGCACCTTTTCTGTCAATTGGCCAGTCTAATTCATCATACCATTCTGATTGCTGTTGGTCGACAACTACAAAAGCATAAATAATAGAATTTTCTTCTAGAACATAAAGTGAACCCTTTTCAATATCTTCTTCAAAATGTTGTTCTAAAGGATAATGTTCGTCCCATTGATTATTGTTGTCTTGTTTCATAATCGCTTTAGCTTCTTCTACAATGCTTAAAATACTAGATAGATCATTTTTAGTTGATTTTCTAATCATAAACAGATTACTCCTCTACAATTAATTTAGTAATTTTAAAAGCTCATTTAAAACGGTGTCTTCTTTGTTGGCTTTTTCTACAAGTTGCTGAGTGAATTTTTCATTCGTTGCTTTGTTAAATGTGCCATCTACTTCTAAATTATTTTTCTTTTGGAAGGATTTAAGTGCATCTTCAAGTTCACTATCAAATTTCGAAGACTGATTATCGACATGATAATCTAATGCATTTAATCCCACCTTCATTGTTTTAACATTTTTATCATCATCACCCAACTGATATGTTTTATCGCTTGGGATAACATTTAATGATTGATATGCAGGTTCTTCTATTTTCTTATCAGGAGTAATCCCTTTACCGTGAATATAATGAGATTTTGGCGTTAACCATTTCATATTAGTGAATTTTAATAAGGAACCATCATCAAATTCATGAGTAGTTTGTACAATCCCTTTACCAAATGTTTTTGAACCATAAACTTTGGCTTTGTTATAGTCTTTCATAGCTCCTGTAAAAACTTCTGAGGCACTAGCTGAACCTTTATTCACTAATATAGAAACATCCATATCTTGTGCTTCTTTGGAAGCATCATTTGATGCCTTAATAGCTTCTTTATGTTTACCTTTTTCTAATTGAACGACTGTTTCATCTTTATCAATGAAAATGTTTGCCATCTTAACAGCTTCATCTAATAAACCACCAGGATTATTACGTAAATCTAATACAATTTTACGCACGCCATCTTTATGTGCTTTAATAATTGAAGATTTTAATTCGCCTGATGTACTATTTTGGAATTTGTTTATTGTAAATACACCGACATCACCATGTTTTTGATATTCAACACTTTTTACGTGAATTTTATCTCGTTTTATAGTGATATCGTGAGCTTGTCCCCCACGTTCAATCGTTAATGTTACTTTAGTACCTTGTTTACCTCTAACTTTTTTAACAATTGCTTCTAAAGGTTGTCCTTTGACCGATTTACCGTTTACTTTAGTTACGACATCTTTAGGCTGAATTCCAGCTTTTTCAGCAGGAGATTGTTTCATAGGACTTGTGATTTCAATTTTGTTCCCTTTTTTTTGCATTTCAGCACCAATGCCTACAAAATCACCAGATACATCTTCATTAAATGATTTCGTTTCTTTTTTCGTCATATAGTCTGAATAAGGGTCATCCAATTTTTTAACCATACCGTCGATTGCTGCTGTACCTAATTCTTCTGAATTGATATCTTTATAATATTCATCATCTAAGGTTTGATAAATTTTTTCTACTTTTTTCATTTCAGCACGTTGCTCACTATTTAATCCACTTGTCCAATGACTAATGCCAATCGTTGCAAATACTGCAATCATGGCTGTTATTAGTATAGTGACTATTAATATGATAAAAAAGTGACTACGTTTAAAATTAATTTGCTTATTGGTTGATGGAGATGCTGAATTTTCGTTAACTTGTTTATTTTCTTCTGTAGTGCCTTTACTTTCTGACATTTAATCACTTCCAATACGTATGTAAAAAAATTAATATTCTACTAAATCATTACAAATAAAATGAGCTGGGATTGAATCATTTAGATTAATCCCAGCAACAAATGATACCTTATTATTTTAATATATTTTAATCACACTACTCAAATGTTAACGTAATTAAAATTTTAGCCATTCGGTATATTCTTCATATAAATCATCAAAAACAGATAATGAAATTGAATAATTCCCTTGAGTTTCTATATAATCTGACAGTATATGAAAGTCTTTTTCATGTTTTGGAAAAGATAAATCATCAAATATTTCTTCTGCTAATTCACCTTTTTCATCTTTACGCCCTCGTGCTGTAAGGGCAAAATGATAAAATGAGTGATCTTTCATTAGTTCATTGTCACATCAACAATTTTAGTTTCACCTTTAGTTACAGTTGTTACATCATTAAGTGAAATAGACGCAGTATTGTCAGAATTTGTGATGATAATAGGTGAAACGACTGATTTTGCATTTTCTTTGATATAGTCTAAATCAAATTTTAATAATGGATCTCCAACCTTAACAACGTCGCCACTTTCAACTAAAATATCGAAACCTTCTCCATCTAATTGCACGGTATCTAAACCAATATGAACAAGTAATTCTAAGCCATTTTCAGCTTTTAATCCAATCGCATGTTTTGTTGGGAATACATTGTCCACTTTACCTTCAATCGGTGAAACAACTTCGCCTTCAGTAGGGTTTATACCAAAGCCTTCACCCATCATTTTTTGAGCAAAAACTGGATCGGGTATATCTTCAATTTTTACATATTCTCCAGTGATTGGTGCATAAATTGCACTTTCTTTATTTACCTCTTTGCCTTTACCAAATAATTTTTTAAACATAATAGGTTCGCTCCTTATTTTTCAAAATGTGGTATTAAATCTTCATAACCCAATTCTTCTAATTTTTCATATGGTATAAATTGTACAGCTGCTGAGTTGATACAATATCTCAGACCGCCGCTTTCTTTTGGTCCATCATTGAACACATGACCTAAATGGCTATTTGCGTCTTCAGAACGTACTTCAGTACGTACCATGCCAAATGTTTTGTCTACGAGTTCAACGATTTCTTCATCATCCAATGCTTTAGAAAAACTTGGCCAACCACAATCTGATTCAAATTTTTCTTCAGAAGTAAATAATGGTTTACCTGAAATTTTATCTACATAAATACCTTTATCGAAATGGTTCCAGTATTCGTTTTGGAATGGAGGTTCTGTACCATTTTCTTGTGTAACTAAATACTCCATTTCATTTAAATCATTTTTGTTTTTTTTAATCATTTTGTGACCCCCAATGTTTTTCTATAAAATCTTTTCGTCCTGATCCACGTTGATACTGTTCGTAATGCAATGGATTTTTTTTATAATAATCCTGATGATATGTTTCAGCTGGATAAAAGTTTTTATATGGTTTAATGGGTGTAATAACAGGTTTGTTAAAGATACCTTGTTCATTTAATTGCTGAATTTTAGCTTCGGCTGCTTTTTTTTGATGTTCATCATGATAAAAAATAGCAGGCTCATAATGTGCTCCACGATCAAAAAATTGACCGCCGTTATCGGTTGGATCAAATGTTTTGAAATAAACATCTAATATATTTTCGAAGGAAGTAATTTCTGTGTTATAAGTAATTTGGACTGCCTCTACATGCCCAGTTTGATTTGTACTTACACTTTCATAAGTTGGGTTATCTGTATGTCCACCACTATAACCAGAAACAACATTTTCGATACCAGGATATGAAGTGAATGGTTTAACTAAGCACCAAAAACATCCTCCTGCTAATGTCGCATACGCCATAATATACCTCCTATATCTATTTTGTCATAAAGTTACCATTATTTTAAGCGATTTGCTATGAAATTGTTTATATATTAAGTAAGACAAATTACATTTTGAGTATAGTCATAGCGCACTTTGAAATAATAACCTATGATCTTAACACGACTAAACCAATCGCACCTTGCCCTGTATGTGTTGAAATGATAGGTGTCGTAACGTTCGTGTCAAACTTTGTAATATTGAACTCTTCTGAAAAATGTTTTTTAACTTTGTCTACGAATTCAATAATATTTGCATGTGCAATACCGATGGATTTAATATTTTTATCTCCGATAAAAGCACTTACTTCTTTCTTAAGGAACTGAACACTCGCATTTTGGGTACGAGAATTATGAATCAGTTCAATCTTTCCATCTTCAAGTGTGCCGATTGGTTTGATTTTCATCATATTACCAATTAAGCCTTTCGTTTTGCTAATGCGTCCGCCTTTAATTAATTGATTTAATTGGCCTATAACGACATAAAGCTTAATGTTTTTTTGTAGTTCAGTAATTTTAGTAATGATTTCATCTGTTGATAATCCATCATTATTCCAATCAACAATGTGTTGTACTTGATAACCTAAACCAAATGAAATAGATTTGGAATCTATGACAGTCACTTTGCTATCAGTCATTTCACTAGCTTGAAGTGCAGTCTGATAAGTTCCGCTCAAACCAGAAGTCATATGAATGCTTATGATTTCAGAACCATCTGCACCGAGTTCATCATATAATTCAATAAACTTGCCGATTGCAGGTTGGCTTGTTTTTGTATCTGCATTTTCTTCCAGTTTTCGAATATAATCTTCTGATGATATGTCAACTTGGTCTACATAGGATTCACCATCAATAGTTAGGTTAAGGGATATTACATGTACATTATTTTCATTTAAATAATTATGTGATAAATCAGATGTTGAATCAGTTACAATTTTCTTTTTCATCATAAATGTCCTCCTATGAAGTTTCCTTACGAATTAAATGTAAAAAGGTGTGAGGAATCGTATTCTTTTCATCCAATACGCCTTTATTTGATGATGCGACTTCCCAATTTTCAAATGTATAAGGTGGAAAGAAAGTATCGCCGTTATATTTATCTTCAATTACTGTAATATACATATCATCAACTTTATCTATCATTTCTTCAAATAAGGATTGACCGCCAAATATAAAGACATGACCAGGCAAGTCATAAATTTCTTCGAAAGAATGGATAACGTCCACACCTTCTGGTTGAAATGATTTATTTCTGGTTAACACGACATTTCTTCTATTAGGAAGCGGTTTCCCGATAGATTCAAATGTTGCTCGACCCATTACAAGAGTATTGCCAGTCGTTAATGATTTAACATGCTTTAAATCACTAGGTAAATGCCAAGGTAATTGATTATTTACCCCGATAACGCGTTGTTGATCATGAGCTACAAGTATTGAAAGTGTCATAATGTTCCTCCTAATATTGAAATGAGTGTAGTTTGACAATGAAGCACATAAAGCATTATAAAATAAATGATTGATATTTTTAAATCATTTGCGATTTAAACTGCGATTGGCGCTTTAATCGCTGGATGTGACTCATAATCGATAATTTCTAAATCTTCATAATTAATATCAAAAATAGATTCATCAGAATTGATATTAAGTGTTGGTGGATTATAACTATCTCGTGCTAATTGTGTTTCAATCGCTTCTATATGATTTGAATAAATATGTGCATCGCCAAAGGTGTGTACAAATTCTCCTACTTCTAGTCCACATTCTTTTGCGATTAAGTGAGTTAATAAACTATAACTTGCGATATTGAAAGGAACACCTAAAAAGATATCTGCACTTCTTTGATATAATTGACAACTTAATTTGCCATCTTGCACATAAAATTGAAACATTGTATGACAAGGCGGTAACGCCATTGTATCAATTTCTGTAGGATTCCATGCAGATACAATATGACGTCTTGAATTAGGGTTAGTTTTTATCTGTTCAATCACCGTTTTTAATTGATCATAATGATTGCCTTCTTTATCTTCCCAATCGCGCCATTGTTTGCCGTAAACATTACCTAAATCACCATATTTTTTAGCGAAATCCTCATCATTTAAAATACGTTCTTTAAATTTATTCATTTCCTCTTTGTATATTAGGTTAAAGGATGCGTCTTCCTGTGCTCTATGTCCAAAATTAGTCATATCAGGCCCATGATAATCTTTGGATTGAACAAATTTTTCGAAAGCCCACTCATTCCAAATATTATTTTTATATTGAAGTAAATACTTTATATTTGTATCTCCTTTTATAAACCATAAAAGTTCTGTAGCAATTAATTTAAATGATACTTTTTTAGTTGTCAGCAAAGGAAACCCTTCTGATAAATCAAAACGTAGCTGGTGACCAAATTTTGAAATTGTGCCAGTATTGGTACGGTCGTTCTTTTGTTTACCGATTTCTAAAATTTCTTCGCATAATTGATGATACGCTTGGTCAAAAGAATTTAACATCTAACCCACTCCTTCCCAAATTTATTTTATTTTAATCTTATTTGATAATTGCTATAAGTTAAAGGATTTAACATTAATCATGTAAAAATAATGTACTTTGAGTAAATTATACATCATTTTATGTAAAGGTTATATGCGTATGGTTTTATTTGTATAAAATAAATGCCAACCTACTATATCTTATTGACTTTTTTAGACACAGTAAATTGGCATAATAACCATTAAATGGATAATTACAATATTCTATTCATTTCAATTTAGCAACGCTATTTATATAATTAACCGTATCATTTAGCAGTAATCATCAAATGCGTCTTTAATGTCCATGCAAATATCTTGAATATCTCTACCTTCAATGTGTTCACGCGGTATAAAATGCTTCAATTCTTGTCCTTTAAAAAGTGCATAGGATGGACTAGACGGTACTTGTTGTATATAGTTACGCATTGTTTCTGTAGCTTCTTTATCTTGACCTGCAAATACTGTAACTTTATTTGTTGGTTTTTTATCGTTTTGTTCTACAACTGTAACAGCTGCAGGTCTTGCTAAACCAGCTGCACAACCACATGTTGAATTAATCACAACAAATGTTGTATCTTCATTATCTACATTAGCCATAAAGTTAGTCACTTCATCTGCCGTTTCTAAACTTTTAAAATCACGTCCAGTTAATTCACTGCGCATTTGCGTAGCAAGTTCATTCATATATGCTTCATATGCGTTCATTTAAAACACTCCTTTAATTAATCATTATATCAACGTATTATGATTTGTTTCTATTTGCAATTTGTTTCCATACAGAACCTAATGCTTGATCGCCATTTTCTATTCTTGCTATCGCCATTTCTATTTGAAGTTTAACTTCGTATGCTGGGTCATTTTCATGTGCGCGAAGTGCATCAAGTTGTTCAGGACCGCCTTCGTCAAATATAAACATAGCTGCTCTCCATCTTACTATTTTATGAGGATCATCTAATGCTTTTTCCATTTCTGGTAAAGCTTGTTTGAATCCCAAATCACTTAGACAGTCACCGGCCGTTCTTCTGACTGCTGGGCTTTTATCATGCAAGCCTTTAAATAAGTAAGGTAATACAGCTGTATCCTCTATCATACCGAGTAACACGATTGCTTCACGTCTTAATGGTGTTTTTTCTTCTTCGCTGACAGCATCACCTAATAAAGGAAAATCTCTCTCTGTTGGTGTTGGGAATGACTTTAACATTCTTAAGCGTTCTTTCCAATCATCCGTTGCTTGATACGTTTCTAGTGTTACGTGATTGTATTTTTTTTCAGGAATAACGACATCAGTATTTAAAGCGTGTTCCACAAGATCTTTTAAATTTTTTTCAGGATAAAGTGCTAAGATTTCTTCAGTGACTTCAGCCATAATATCATCTAATTCGCCATAACGTATACCTAAGTCTTCCCATTTTCGTTGGAATACAATATTGTCATCGTCTTTTTGTGCTGCAAGCATACTATCAATATACACTTCAGGTAATTGCTTGCGTTGTTCTTCAGTGCGAGATGTGAGTTTAACTTGGTATGGGATACCCTTGAATTGGAGTACTTCAGCTTTTACCTCGCCGAAGTGATCATCTGGCGGAGGTGTATCTATGGTTTCAGTTTCATCGCTTAAGGTTGCAGTTACTTTTGGCAATAAATCTTCCCAATCATATTTAGGTTTTTTATCTACTGCTAAAAAATCCATAACATAAAATATGGATTTCACACCTTCTACTGCTAGTACATCATTTATAAACTTAGGTTGATTATCGAGAATCGTTGTATACGTATTTGATTTATTATCTTTTCTTTTCTCATTCAATACAATTTTCATTGTATTGGGACTAGGCGTTGGTTCGACACGTACAATTTCCATTAAGAAAACTCCTTTTTATATTTCTTCTAAGGTTTTAGTTACTTCCGGTAATAGTGTATCCCACTCATAGTCCGCCTTTTTATCTACAGAAATAAAATTCATCGCTTGGAAAATCGATTTGATTCCTTCAATTTGTAAGATGTTGTTAATAAATTCAGGTTGATTGTCTTTTACTGTAGTAAATGTATTGGGTTTGTAATCTTCACCTGACAATTGTAAAACGATTTTCATTGTATTTGGGTTTGGTGTTTGTGCAACTTCTAATATTTCCATATAAAATGCCTCCTATTTATTGTAACTCATTTCCTAATTGTTTAATTTCTTTGCCGATTGAACATTCATTGATACAAAAATGATGTGCTTGTGTTTTACCTTCTGACTTTCTTATATGATGCTTGAGCAAACATGATTTGCAATAAGTGTTCATTAACTCATCTATTGAAGCCATTGCTTCCTTTTCAGAATAAGTAAGAATGTTTGTCACGCTCCTATACTACTAAAAATAACATATTTCTATTGCTTCATTTATATTATATTGTTTTGACACTTGAAAACATTATATCATTTGTAACTACGATTGTTTAATCTTTAAATTTGTGGAAATTAATATTTTATTTTATATGTGCGATATTGGTAAACGCACTTGTATTTTTAATTTTTTCTGATAAAATTACTTAGTTGTTTATTTTGCGGTTTCTAAACTCCCGCATTATCAAAATTTAGGAGGAATTTAAATTGTTTAATGAAATATTTGGTGTACTAACATTTTTAGTTACCTTTTTATTATTAGTAACTATGTATCGCTTATTTGGGAAACATGGATTAATCGCGTGGATTGCAATTGGAACTGTACTTGCGAATATACAAGTTCTTAAAACAATTGATATATTTACTATCTCTGCCACGTTAGGTAATGTGATGTTTGCTTCTATATATCTTGCAACGGATATTTTAAATGATATTTATGGTAGAAAAGTTGCAAAACGTGCAGTTTGGATTGGGTTTAGTTCGACACTTGTCATGATTATCGTGATGCAAATGTCTTTACATTTTACACCGGCGTCAATTGATACATCGCAGGATGCTTTGGAATCAATATTTAATCTTGTGCCGAGAATTGCATTAGGATCAGTAGTTGCATATATAATTGGACAACATTTAGATGTATTGCTCTTCAGTTTAATAAAAAAAGTGTTTAGTTCA
Source organism: Staphylococcus sp. GSSP0090 (assembly GCF_013391405.1). Taxonomy (GTDB): domain Bacteria; phylum Bacillota; class Bacilli; order Staphylococcales; family Staphylococcaceae; genus Staphylococcus. The sequence continues at coordinate 61,172 of NZ_JACBFD010000007.1, read as the reverse complement.
GATAAAACATTTATTATTAGAGCCTATGGTAGTACAATCATTAGTAACATTATAGATACTGCGCTATTTGTGACAATTGCATTTTATGGTTCTATGCCAAATGCAGCTGTATTCGAAATATTTATTACTACGTATTTATTGAAAGTAATCTCAACGATATTTAATGTGCCATTTGGGTACTGGGCAAAATCCATGTATCGTAAAGGAAAAATTAATAAATTAGATGAAGGTTATTAAAAAGACTCTGAAATTGGTTAGATGCCAATTTCAGAGTCTTTATTACTTAATATAGTTGTGATTTGATTTTTAAGGAATTCAAACGTAAAATAACCATCTGAATCTTGGAAATGTCCGTCATGGTGCAGTGATACCGTTTCTGTATTTAACAGATGAGATAATCGATGAGTTGCATTTATGTCAACAACCGGGTCATTGTCTCCACCTATGGTAACTATATGTTGTGCATTAATATTTTCAAATTCTACTTTTGTTTGATTGATAAAATGATTTAATTCTGGAAGATTATCTAAAGGTTCACTGAATCCGGAAATTAAAAACAGCCCTTTAATATTAGTAAATACATCTTCTTTTGATAAATAATTCAAAACAGAAATAACGCCTAAACTATGCGCTACAATGATAGTGTCTTGATCGAGTTTATTTTTTAAACTATTTTGAATTGCTTTATCCCAAGCTTTTAAATTTGGATTGTTGGTATTTGGTAAATATACGATTTCAGTATGATAATCATATGATTTCATCTGTGTTGCCAACCATTCAAACCAGTGACTATCCGTGTGAGCTTGGTAACCATGTATAATGAACATATTTTTCAATTTAGGACTCTCCTTTTAAATCCGACCTTTTAAGTATGATATTGATATTATACATCATATTCTGTTGAAATGTCTAAATATCAAATTATAGACGTTCGACTGATGTAGAATAAATCCGATTTCTTTGATAGTATAAATGTAAATATAGTTATAAGGGTGGTATAAATGGCGAAAATTTATTTTGATGCTGCAACGGCTGGCAACCCAGGTGAAAGTGCTTGTGCAGTTGTCATTATCACAGATGAAGAACGTTTTCATTATACGAAACCATTAGGTCAAATGGACAATCACAGTGCCGAATGGGCATCATTTCAATTCGCGTTAGAATGTGCTGTAAAACATCATATAGCAACCTGTCTCGTTTATACTGATTCTAAACTTATCGAAGATAGCATCAATAGAGGCAATGTAAAAAATGAGAAATTTAAAGTTTATTATAATGAAGTTCTAAAATTGGAACAAAATTTCGAATTACTTTTTGTTCGTTGGATACCGAGAAATCAAAATAAAGAAGCGAATCACCATGCTAAGCAAACTTTATACCAATTAACCAAACAAAGCAAAAAATAATGAATCTGGGACATAAATCCCTAATCTTAAAATAAGAGGGTCAATCCTTAATATGGATTGGCCCTCTTTGTATTTAAATCCTTACGATTTTGACCGTACATGCTTACCTGGGGTATAGTTCGAGCCTGTAGTCTCTCACTCATACTATTCCCCTAGGCGTCAGCATGTTACAAAATTATTATATAGGATAAATGACGATACATTCTTGTTGTTTTAAAAACCTAGACTGAGCATTTGCTTTTTACTTCAAGCAAATATATATTGCTTGTTAATTTTTAAATAAAATTACCTTGATGTTTTAATATCACAAAATATTTTCAAATCAGATCAATTAATGCATTAACTCACTTTATTTATTATATGTTTTTACAATAATCAGTTCATAAAATTAGCTAAAATGTGTGGATAGATACTTACCAGACACATATAACTCATGTTCATTACATATATTGAGTATTTTAGTGAGCTCAGTTCCAAAGCGCATCTTATCTAATAATTCGTTTGTATTTAAAGGCACTTTAGTATGGATTTCAGCTAATGTTTTTGATAGTTTTAGGTTATCTATATTGGCTTCAATCTTAGTTCTTTGGCCTGGTGTTAATTGGTCTAATGAATTTAAAACGGATTCGACTGAACCGTGATTTTGAATGAGTTTGATTGCTGTTTTTTCACCTATACCCTTTACCCCTGGATAACCATCAGCAGTATCTCCCATGAATGCTTTCACATCAATGAGTTGCAACGGATTTAATCCATATTCACTTTGAAAGCGATCTAATGTATAGCGATTATAAATATTGAAACCTTTTTTAGTTAGCCATATCTCTACATTGGGATTAATACATTGCAAAATATCTTTATCACCTGTTACGACATAAACTTGATTTTGATCAGAATATTGTTGCGCAAGTGTACCGATAACATCATCGGCTTCATAATTTTGAACACCAATATTTACAAAGCCAAATTGGTCAGAAACTTCTTTGACATAATCAAATTGTGGTATCAATTCATCTGGTGGTGCAGGTCTATTTTGTTTGTATCCGTCAAACATATCATTTCTAAAAGTTGATTTACCCATATCCCAACACACTGCGACATGAGAAGGCTGTATTTCGTTGATTGCAGTAAAAACATGACGGACAAAGCCTTGTACACCGTTTGTAGGGGTACCTGATGAATTTCTCATAAATTGTTTATGCAAACTTGTTGCAAAGAAATGGCGGAATAATAAAGCCATACCATCTATTAGTAATATTTTTTTGGACATATTGTTGACCTCTTTCTATTTTTACAATAATGCTATTAATTTTTCATTTGTTTCTTGTAACTGCTTAATAAGGGCATCGTCTATTTCAAACGCTAATAATTCTTGAATTTGATGATGCGCTTCTTTTTCCAATACAGTGAATTTAGATTCAGCATTGTTGTCCATTGTAGAGACAATATCATTCATTGCTTGTCTTAGGTTTGCAATACAAGGCGCTAAAAGTGTAATTGTTTCGTAAGTGATTTGTTCTTGAATTGTACTTTGAGATTTAGGTTGTAAAATTGTTTTCTTAGTTAAGCCTTTTGGTAATGCATGAACCATTGTTTCTAAATCGATTTTTAAATAAGGTTCATCAAGTTCAACCGTTTGTGGATTAAATTCAGGTTGAATAAATACATGTAGTTGTTCGAGTTTTTGTTTTAAAGGTGCGATTTCTTCATGCAATTGTTCATGATAATACTTCTTGATACGCTCTACTAAAAGAGATTGCTCTAAATATAAACGTTGATGAATCTGGTCTAAGTATGTTTTTGTAGATTGACGTTTTTCATCATTAAAATTACTGTTTTTTGTCATTTGACCATTATATATAGATTTAACTTCATCTTGTAATTGTATTTTTAAACGCTCATTTAAATGATATAGCTGATCTTCTACTTCATTTGATGTGCGTTGTTCAGCAATTTGTAATATATTATTGTTGAAAATTGTAGATTTTTTATATTCTATTAGCTTTTGTTTTCTTTGTTCAATTTGTTTTTTATTATGATTGAATTCTTCAATCATCTGTACATAGGCTTCAGAAATATTTTCTAATTGGTTTAACATTTGCTTTTGTAAGATATCTTTAGATTCAATTTGTGTAAAGTGTTGGATGCTCTCCTGAAGACGTTTGACACCGTCATCACCAGATTTAAGCGCTTCTCGACTTGATACTGCAAAAATGTCTGAATCCATATTGACTTGACTTAAGGCATCGCCAACATATTCAATAACAGCATTTAAATCTTCTTCCGTTTCTGCTAAATCAGTAGCATTGATAATCATTTTAAAAGCTTGATTTTCATTTAGTTGATTCATTTCTTTCATATGTTCGATAAAGCGCTTGTCATTTTCTGTAAATGAATGATTAAAATAACTTACATAAAGTATTAAGTCAGAAGAAGTTAGTACCTTTTCCGTTTCATTAGTATGGCGCTGGTTATTTGAGTGCAAACCTAATGAATCTACTATTATTTTATCTTTTAACCATTCTAAAGGTAAATTTAAATGAACTGTATTAACAAATGTTGCATATTCGTCCTCTGCACTCCATTTCTTAATATCATCTTGCGCAATTGTATGTGTTTGTCCTTCTTTTAGCATGTCTTGATACATGTCATAATGTTTTTCAACAGCGTTCACAAAAGCCAATTTATTTTTCTCTAATGTTGCTTTCAATTTGCTAGTGTTTTTGGATAGAAACTCCTCAATACTATTAAATGTTTTGTTTTCAACTTCAAAAACATGATTTAATTCTTCTAACAGTTGGTTAGCAGTTTTTAAGGTAATTTGACTTTCGTGACCATAAGTTAATTCTGTCATTGCAGCTGTTGTTGGATTAGGTGAACTAACTAAATATGCATCTCCTAAGAGTGCATTGATTAAACTACTTTTACCTGCGCTAAATGTACCAAAAACACCAATTTTTACAATTTTTTTATCTAATCTTTTTAATGTATCTTCTATATCTAATTTAGTTTGTTCGAATAATGGTACATCTTTGATGACGTCTAGCGCTTTTTTTATGTTGTGTGTTTGATTCGAATGAATTTGCTGTTCAGGAACATCAGATTTAGTTTGTTTCTTTATAGTAGTTTGGTTTGTTTTTGGTATGAAAGTAATTTCTTTTCTATCTATTAATTTATCAAGAGAATCATCCATGTGAATATAGTAATGCATATAATTTTGTGTTTCTAATGATTCTCTCAAGCTACGCATTTCTATAAATTTCTCGTAATCATTGTAATCATCAGATTGTTCAGTGCCTATATCGTTCGCTTGTGCATGGTTTATCGCTTTTTTAAACAATGGATCTGACGCTTTAGCAATATGTTGTTTAAGAGCTTTCATCAAATCGTCACAGAAAGTTAGTACATACTGATTACTAATCGTTATTTGCATTTGATACAAATCGTCAATCAGTGATGAAGGAATCGTGTAATGTTGATTTAAAATTTCATCATTTATATCAGAATCATTGATGAATCTCGTTAAAAATGACATGTCTTCTCTTAAAGGTTGTCTTATTTCTTGGTTAACTTTATCTTGTAGTTGTGTTAAGACTGCTGATAATCTTCTTTGTTGTTCTTCTTCTGTTTTTTTCTTTTTATTAAATAATCCGCCTACACTAAAATCTTTTGTACGACTTTCCAAGTATATTCTGATTTTTTCTCTAGTGTCATGCGTCATGATATAAGCATTATCAATGATTGCTTTTCTCTTTTGTTTTAAAAATTCATATAATGCTTCTGGATTATTAAGCAGTTTGGCTTCTTCACTCACTTCTTGGTGTTGTTTAAAATTCAGATAAGCCTGATCAAAATCCGCTTCATCAATATCTAATCTATCAAGCAAATCCTGAATCTCATATTGTACATAAGATAATTGTTCGTTAGTAATAAATTTAACGATGCGTTCTACATAAGCTTCTATAGATTCACGATGCGTATCTTTATCGATTAAATAATTAGAAAGCGATGTGATTTCATTGTGTTCGTGTTCATATTTTGAAACATAAAATGTTTGATCAAGATCAATTTCCCACTCATTGATAGATTTTTCTACGCGTTCTTTGAATGTCTCGAAGCTAATTTCTGCCTCGTTGTGTTTATCTATCTGATTTATTACAAAAACTACTGGTACACCTGCTTGATTCAGCTGTTTCATAAATTGAAAGTTTAATGCTGATTGTACGTGATTATAATCTACAGTATAAAATAATATATTACTTGTATACATAAATTCTTCAGTGCTAGATTGGTGCGTTGCAACATTTGAATCAACGCCAGGTGTATCTTGTAATGTGAATCCCTTATTAAATTTCGTTGATGGAAACTTAATTTCAACAGATTCGACATCAATATTTTCACGATTCATTTGTTTCACTTCATCGTAGTTATTTAAGTTTGTGTATTGTTGACCGCTTAAATTGGCAATAATACCAGGTTGTTCAGCAACAGATACAATAGCAGTATTACTAGTAGTCGGTACAGGTGAACTTGGTAAAATACTTTCTTCCAATAGTAAATTGATTAAAGTGGATTTACCCGCTGAGAAATGGCCAACAAACGTGGCTGTGTATTGTTCAAGAAATACTTTTTTAATAACTTGGTTGATAATATGAACAAGTCTATCGTTTTTAGATTTTTCTACTTCTTTTTTTAATTTATATAAAATATCGAGTTGCTTCGTATTAGACATCTTTCGTATCCCCTTTATTACTTATATGTAATTAATACTTATTGTATAACAAATGGTTGTATGTCTAAAGTAAGTATTTGAAATTAAATTGATTCGATATGAAATTTTAAGATAATCATCGGACAGTTAGAATTAAATAGTATAGATTGAGGTTCATGAAACTAAAGAGATTTTGGGTAACGCGTTTTGTCCATTGCTTATGACATCTTTGAGTAATATCATGCCAATGAAGCACTTACATAGTGGAATGTAAAGATTTAGAAATTTTAAAAGTTTTTGTGAAATATAGCATGAGCACGCATTACAATAATGGTTATTATGTAAAACTTTCTAGTAAGCAGCTGATATACATAAAATAAACCGAGACATGAATATATGTCTCGGTTTAGATAAGCGTTATTTCCATCTAGGTTTATCAAAATCAGTATTTGGTTTATTAATCCCTATATTATCTCTTGAATAAAGTGCTGGCTCTTTAGCAATTTGTACTGCGATTGCGGCTACACTCTTTCTAGAAACTTCTGTTCCTTTAAAAGGTTCATCTTTTTTTGTAATTTCATAATCAATTTCGTTTGTGTGCGTTAACCATGCGGGTCTGAAAATAGTGTAATCCAAAGCAGATTGTTCAATAATGTCTGCAGCTTTTCTATATATTGGTAAGTAATCACTAATTTGTTCTTGAACCCACGTTCCGAAGTTTCCTGGCACTTCGTTATAGATACCAATTGAAGTAACGAAAATAAGTCTTTTAACACCATTAGCATTCATCGCATCTACAATGGTTTGTGCTTCTTTATCTAATTCACCTGATAATGAAGCTAACACAATATCAACATCTTCCATAGCACGATTTACATCGTCAAAGTTTGTTGCGTCACCTTCTCTAACGCGTATACGATCTGATGCATAATCAGGTAATCGATTAGCATCTCTTAAAAATAAACGCAAAGTATAAGAGGTGTTTTCTAAAAATGAGTTGATTGCCGCTTTAGCAACCGCACCATTAGCTCCCAATATTAATACTTTAGTCATTTAATCACTCCAATTCTTTTTAGTGTAATGAGAAATATATTACATATCTCGTTTAGAAGATTATTTTAGTTTTGCTTATATTATAATTATAAATGCTTAAAAGGTCACATTTTCTGTTTAACATCACTTTACAGTACTCACAATATTATAGTTATCCTATTTCTCACGACTTAAACGTAAGCGATCAATTCAAATTTATAATTTTAGGGATATACATATTATCAAAGCCCGTCATTCGTGACGACGAATAACGGGCTTTTTAGTATAACTAATGAATGATAGGATTTTTATCTTTTTTAATTTTAAAGTATTGTGAAATACTATATATAATAATCCCGATCCATATAAATATGAATGTGATTAATTGGTCGACATCAAAAGGCTCTTTGAATAAAAAGATACCTAATACAAACATCAATGTTGGCCCAATGTATTGAATAAAGCCAGTTAAAGATAACGGTATGCGTCTTGCACCTGCTGAGAATAAAATAAGTGGGATAGCTGTTACTGCACCAGAAAAGATTAACCAAAATGAGGAACTATTCATTCCAAAGGATAAACCACCATTCTGCCAAATATACCATAAATAAATGAAACCAGCTGGAGCAGTAACAATACATTCAATTGTAATACTACTGATTGCATCGATTGGGACTATCTTTTTAATCAATCCATAGATACCAAAAGAACCTGCAAGTAACAATGATATGCCTGGAAATACGCCCATTTTTAACGTCATATAAAGTACGCCGATAACTGCTAGTCCAATTGCAATCCACTCTAATTTATTAAAACGTTCTTTTAAAAATATAAGCGCCAACAAAATGCTAACGAGTGGATTGATATAATAACCTAAGCTTGATTGAAGTACATGTCCATTTGTAACTGCCCATATAAAAGTACCCCAATTAATTGTAATCACATAACCAGCTGCAATAATCGCTACGAGCTGAATGGGATTGGCAAAAAGTTGTTTAACATCACGTTTAAATGGATCGGTATTTTTCGTGATGATTAAAAGCAATAGCATAAATACCATTGATAATACAATTCTAAATGCTAATATTTCAAATGCCCCGATATCACTGATCAAGTCCCAATAAATTGGAAGTATACCCCATAGAATATATGCTCCGAACGCAAAGAAAATGCCTTTTTTAAATTCTGTATTCAATTGAGTCACCGCTTTCTAAAATACGAATTACGCAAAATTAAGAACGGGGTTGTTTCTCACCCCAATATTGGTAATAAGTACATTCAATATAACCATTAAATAATTTTCTACGTTTAGTCGCTTTTTTATTTACTAAAAATTCAAATTCTGTACTACTTGTAAGAATGTATGTAGACAATTGTGGATGCTGTTGCATAAGTGAACCGATGTAGCGGTACATTTCCTCTACTTTATCTCTATCGCCAATACGCTCACCATAAGGTGGATTGCCGATTAAAGCCATAGGTTTATCTTCATCAATGGTAAGTGTATTAACATCTTTGACACTAAATTGTATGATGTCGGCCAAACCAACTTCTTCTGCATTTCTTCGTGCTATCTCTACCATTTCAGGATCGATATCAGAGGCATAAATTTCTAGTTTACGATCATAATTTGCTTGTTGATCAGCTTCATCTCTCATTTCGTCATATAAACGATCAGGCATAATATCCCAATCTTCAGAAACAAAATCACGGTTAAATCCAGGTGCAATGTTTTGTGCAATTAAACACGCTTCAATTGCAATCGTACCAGAACCACAAAATGGATCAATTAAAGGTGTATCCCCTGTCCAATTTGCTAAACGAATAAGACTTGCTGCAAGCGTTTCTTTAATTGGTGCTTCCCCTTGTGCTAAACGATAGCCACGTTTGTTTAAACCTGATCCAGATGTATCTATGGTTAAAAGTGCATTATCTTTTAAAATGGCAACTTCTACTGGATATTTCGCACCTGTTTCATTTAACCAACCACGTGTTTTGTATGCATTTCTCAATCGTTCAACGATTGCTTTTTTTACGATGGCTTGGCAATCAGGCACACTGAATAAAGTAGATTTAACACTTCTACCTTGCACTGGGAAATTACCTTCTTGTTCAATGAGCGTTTCCCAAGGTAGTGCCTTTGTTTTTTCAAATAATTCATCAAACGTTGTAGCTTTAAATTGTCCAACAACAATTTTGATTCTATCTGCCGTTCGTAACCATAAATTACATTTAACAATGGCACTTTCATCGCCTTCAAAAAAGATTCTACCATTTTCAACAGTCGTGTCGTAACCTAGTTCTTGAATTTCTTTAGCTACAACTGCTTCTAATCCCATTGGGCATACTGCTAATAATTGATACATTGTTTTGCTCCTTCTTTATAATGATTTGATTTCATTTTATCAAAAGTTATTTTAAATAGATATGACATTGCCTAAAGATGCATATGTAACGCAAGTTTATTGATACGTTTAAGCAATTAAAAAAGCTCTCCGAATTGGGAGAGCTTGGGTCTAGTGATGATATTTCTGTAAGCCATGTTTTGTACCATTGTACTGCTAACGTGTACTAGAAACACTCGTACGCAGGTGGTAACCATCTGTCTACATACAATTAAATGTATGTCTTATATATACGTTGAATTCCGTTAAATAAGTGCTCCTACCTAATTTGGATTGCTCACTCGAGGGGTTTACCGCGTTCCACCTTTTACATTTCTGTAAAAGCTCCGTCACTGTGGCACTTTCAAACTAATCTAACCATATCATATGACTTAGGTTATTTCGTTGCCGTCAACTTAATGCCTTGACTTATTGTTTCATCAAGCACGAACACTACAATCATCTCAGATTGTGTGAGCATGGACTTTCCTCTATATCGCTATAGCGATTACCCGAAACACCATCTTTAGAAGTATATCATTATTTTATGACCTAAACAAATAAAAAATAAGATAAGTTTTGAACGGATTCAAAACTTATCTTTATGTAGCTGTTACTAAAACTAAGTCAATTGCAACATACCATATTGAATGATAGTTGATTATTTACCGAAAACAGCTTTTTCTAAGTTAGATATTCTTTTCAATATATCTACATTGTTGTTACTACCATTATTCTTAGTTGTAGCACTATTGTTTGAAGAGAAGTTTTTATTTTCTTGTGGTCTCGATGTTGCTACACGTAATCTTAACTCTTCAAGTTTTTTTTTTAATTTGTTGTTTTCTTCTGAAAGTTTAACTACTTCATTATCTAAATCTGCCATTTTTTGATAATCTGCTATGATGTCGTCTAAGAAAGCATCAACTTCTTCCCTTCTATAACCACGCGTCATAGTTTTTTCAAAATCTTTTTCATAAATATCTTTTGCTGATAATTTTAATGAAACTTCTGACATTTTCTCCACCTCATTCGAAACTTTGTTCTTGAGACCACTGCAAGTCGTTGATGAACTCAGTTAATTCATCAAACGTCACAATATCACAAGTATAATTTGTTTTTTCCATAAAATCAACTAACATCTGCTTAAAGAACTTTGGACTAGCTTCTTGTTCCTCATCATATATTAAAAGTGTTGTATCAGAGTGTGACAACATAAATTGGTCTGTCTGTTTAAATTGATGAGGACCTTCATATGATGTATGGAATACGCTATCAACAAAATCAGCATGATGTGCAATATGATTATATTTTGCTTGATTCTGCTCGTTCCATCTATCAATATGACCATAAAAGGGTGTGATAATTCCTAATTTCAACTCAGGATAGGTCGATTTTAACGCTAACACGACCTCTGCCGTCCATAGCTCTATACCCATCTGTCCTTGTATCAATACCCATTCTAAACCTTCTTCAATCAACTGTATTAATTTATGTTCAATAAATTTTTTTAAATAGGAAACTTCAGGCGCATCGTCTTTGAAAATATTAAGTTCAAAGGACTTATATCCAGTAACGTATACCGTTTTAATCATAAAAATTGCTCGTTTCTTTGAATATAGCTTAAATCATATTGAACGGCCTTTACTTTTTCATTAAACAATTTCCTACTTGTACGTTTAAAATGGCATTCAACAGATAAAGATTCAATATTTGATATTAGTAAATCGAATTTTTGTTTGTTCATATATTGTAATTGAACAACTTGGTGCTCATATGTAACGAGTTTTTTAAGTTGTTGATCAATATGTTTTGTGAATGGTACAACGTCGACATAAAAATCAAAATCTTCACCAGTTGATTTGACGGTTTCATATTTTTCTAACATTTTTAAAATATCATTTAATAATTGTGTTAATAGTTGTTGCATGAGGATTCCCCCTACTTTTCAAATTTACCATAAAAGGTCGGCTTCGTCATTTGTAAAGTGTCGTTTGACATTTATATGATTAACTATTTTATTTTGTTTCAAATATTGTTTAATTGAGCAAAGCACGTTAAAATGTATGTGATGTATTTATAAATACATTGGTTCATATTTCATAGTTTGGAAAAATTTGCCAAAGTCATGTATAATGAAACAGGTTTTGGATGACCAAACTAAAGTGGTGAAAATAAATGAATTATCCAAATGGAAAACCATTTAATAGAAATAAGTCTCAAGTCGGACGAACTCATAAGGGACAAACGAGTAAAATTGACTATGGTGGCAGAGGTATGTCACTTGAAAAAGATATTGAACTGTCGAATGATTATTATTTGAATCGAGGTATTGCTGTAATACATAAGAAGCCGACCCCGATACAGATAGTGAATGTCCATTATCCTATGAGAAGTAAGGCAGTAATAAATGAGGCTTATTTTAGAACGCCGTCGACAACGGATTATAACGGTATTTATCATGGCCGCTATTTAGATTTTGAAGCAAAAGAAACAAAAAATAAAACATCATTTCCTTTAAATAACATGCATGAACATCAAGTTAGTCATATGGAAGCATGTTATAAACAACAAGGTATTGTGTTTTTATTAATTCGCTTTAAATCGCTCGATGAAGTGTATTTACTTCCCTACGCAAACTTTAAAAAGTTTTGGGAAAGACACATTCAAGAGATTAAAAAGTCGATAACGGTTGAAGAAATAAGAAAAAATGGTTACTATATTCCTTATCAGTATCAACCACGATTGAATTATCTCAAAACAGTTGATAAGTTGATATTAGATGAAAGTGAGGACCGCGTATGACGGAGAAAAAGAGGACTTCTCAATCTAATAATAAGAATGGAAAGTCCGAGCAAAAAAAGAATAGGAATATAAAACGAACGATTATTAAGATATTTGGTTTTCTCATTATAGCCTTTATCGTTCTAGCTTTAATAGGAATCTTGTTATTTGCCTATTATGCATGGAAATCCCCTGCATTTGATGAAGCAAAGTTAAAAGATCCAATGCCAGCTAAGATTTATGATAAAGATGGCGATTTAGTTAAAACAATCGATAATGGTCAACGACGAGAACATGTCGATCTAGATGAAGTGCCTAAGACAATGAAAGAAGCAGTCTTGGCTACCGAGGATAATCGATTTTATGACCACGGCGCACTTGATTACAAACGACTATTTGGTGCTGTAGCGAAGAACGTTACTGGTGGCTTTGGTTCACAAGGTGCATCAACATTAACACAACAAGTAGTTAAACGTTCATTCTTAACAGATCAAAAATCAATTGCTCGTAAAGCACAAGAAGCATACTTGTCTTACAGATTAGAACAAGAGTACAGTAAAGATGAAATTTTCGAAATGTACTTAAACAAAATTTACTACTCTGATGGCGTGTATGGCGTAAAAGCTGCTGCTAAATACTATTTTGATAAAGATTTAAAAGACTTGAATTTAGCAGAATCCGCTTATCTTGCTGGTTTACCACAGGTACCAAATACTTATAATATTTATGATCATCCTAAAGAAGCTGAGTCTCGTAAAGACACAGTACTTTACTTAATGGAATATCATAATAGAATTACTAAGGCACAGAAAGAAGAAGCTCAAAAAACTTCTTTACAAGACAATCTAGTCCAACGTTCATCTGAAGACCGTGAAGTAAGTGAAGATGATTCAAATGAAGCATATGATTCATATGTAAACTTTGTGAAATCCGAACTTATGAATAATAAAGAATTTAAAGATGAAGATTTAGGTTCTGTATTAAATAGCGGTGTTAAGATTTATACGAATATGGACAAAGATGTTCAACAAACACTACAAGATCGAGTAAATAATGGTAGCTATTATAAAAATGAAGACCAACAAGTCGGTTCTTCTATTGTAGATAGCGAAAATGGTGGTCTTGTCGCAATATCTGGTGGTAGAAATTATAAAGATGTTGTAGATAGAAACTTAGCAACAGATGCACACCCTACTGGTTCTTCACTAAAACCATTCTTAGCGTATGGTCCAGCAATTGAAAATATGTCATGGGCAACAAATCATGCTATTCAAGATGAAGAATCATATCAAGTAGATGGTGTTACATTTAGAAACTATGATACTAAGAGTCACGGCACTGTAAAACTTTATGATGCCTTGCGTCAAAGTTTTAACATTCCAGCACTTAAAGCATGGCAGTCAACTAAAGAAAATGCCGGAAATGATGCACCAAAAGATTTTGCTGAAAAAGTAGGCTTAGATTATGAAGGAGATATTGGCCCATCTGAAGTATTAGGTGGTTCAGCATCAGAATTCTCTCCTACTCAATTAGCTTCAGCATTTGCTGCAATTGCTAATGGTGGTGAGTATAACAACGCCCACTCAATTAAGAAAGTTGTCAAACAAGATGGCGAAACGATAGAATACGATCATACGAGTAAGAAAGCTATGAAAGACTCTACGTCATATATGTTAGCAGAAGTACTCAAAGGTACATTTGAAGCTTATGGTTCTGCATACGGTCATGGTGTATCTGGTGTTAATCTAGCAGCTAAAACTGGTACTGGTACGTATGGTGAACAAACTTACCAACAATATAATTTACCAGACAACGCAGCAAAAGATGTTTGGATTAATGGATTTACGCCTAAATATAGTATGTCAGTATGGATGGGCTTCAATGAAGTTAAACAAGGTGGAACAAATTCATTTGTAGGTCATGAAGAGCAAGAATATCCACAATACTTGTTAGAAGATGTAATGGATAGTATTTCACCAAGAGATGGAAAAGATTTCTCTAAACCAGATTCAGTTTCTGGTGATGAAAAAGATGATTTATCTGTCAAAGGTAATCCAGATGATAACACAACTAGTAATAAACCACAGGGTCAAGGTGGTAGCAGTAACAATTCATCATCTTCTAATTCAAGCAATAACAATTCAACAAGTAATACAAATAACACAAGTAACCAACAAAGTGCTGCACGTTAATACACTCAACTGCACTTTATACCCGGTATGCCATTTCATATGGCTACCGGGTTTTTTTGCCTGTACACTTTTAACGGTTGGTGAGTAAAATCATCAATCGTTATTTTTTATGTTTAGATACAAAAAGAGCAAAAATATCTCTATAATTATAAGCAACGAAACCATAATTAAAGGAGAGATATCTGTGCCATATACTTATAATAAAACAAATTACCTCGGTTTAAAAATGAATAATTTACATTTTATAAATCAAACACCTAAAGAGATGTACTATAAGTGTATAAAAACATTGTTTTATAGCGCTGTTATAACCTATGCTGCGATTGCCTGTGAATGTTGTGGTATTAAGAATGAAAATCACAACATAATAAAAAATGGAAAACGTATGACATTGATTTATATGCGAGAGGTTATTTATAAATCTGCTTATTTGGACTATATAAACAGAGAGTTTACTATAAAGTTTGTGGTGAAACGTCCACAGCTAAGACACCTTTTTTTCAACCGAAATCTACGATTTCAAATTCAGTAAAGCTAGCTTTTGCTGAAAAAGTTTTGGAAGCACGTTCGGAGAAAGCGATAGCTCATGACTTATTAATCTCACCTTCCACTGTACATCGACAAATAAAACTCATTGCTCAACAGGTTAAACCCAAGTTATCAGATACATTGCCAAACCATTTGTCTTTTGATGAGTTTAATACTACTAAAGATGTGAAGGGGTGATGAGTTTTATTTACTGTGATGGTGAAACTCATGAAATTTAGATGTTTTACCTGATCGACGAAAAAGCACCCTTGAAGCTTATTTTAATCAATTTTTACTTAAAACACGGGAACGTGTTAAAACAATATCTGTTGATATGTATAAAACTTATATAGACTTGATTAAAAAGTTATTTCCGAATGCTAAAATAATTATCGATCGTTTTCATATTGTATAAGCAATAAATAGAGAAATTAATCGCTGTCGTGTATCTGTAATGAATCAAAAACATAGGAAAAACAGACCTGAATATAATAAATTAAAGCGTTATTGGCGTTTGTTTATATAGAATCCTGCTACGCATTATCATCCATTTCGACTTTTTAAAAGTTGACAAAGTACTTATAGTGCATTACAGTATTTACTTACTTTAGATGATAAATAAGAAGCAACATACCGTATGGTGCATAAAATGCTAAACGCACTAAGAATGAACAATCCAAAACACTTTAAAGAATTTTTAAACAAAGCAAAAGCGAAGCTATTTTCGAAGGTCTCAAACGTATTATTAAAACATCTATTGAGTATTTACCGTATATTGAAAACACTATGGATCATCCGAATTTTACAAACAGACCTATTGAAGGCATCATTAACAAAATCAAATTGATAAAGAGAAATGCCTACGGCTATCGCAATTTCATTAACTTTAGGAATAGAATCCTTATAATTTCTAGGTTATTTGTCTCAGAACATAAAAAATACATCAAGCAACAAAATCGAGTTGCTTGATGTATCGAAATATATTTATTTTTTATAGACCAATCGTTATTGAAAAAGAGCCAAATTTTTTATTTGTCTATTTTGAAGGGTGTATACCACAATTACATTAAGAAGCTTTTTTCTCTTTTACAAAGTATGAGGTATAATAGTCCAATCTCTTAAGTGTTAATTAAAGTAATTATTTTTTCTTTTTTTCATTATAAGTTATAATTACAGGTAGAAGAATACAACAAATAGTTATAATCAAAAAAAGTCCTATATTCATTTTTTTCCTCCAATCTTCTTAATAAGATTCTTTTTTTTATTAGAAAGAATGTTTTTTTTATAAGATATTATTGCGATTCTAAATAAATATAAAGATAAAATTAAAGATAAAGTTAACCCGATAATTATCTGATATTCTGGAGTGTTAGTCGACAATATTCGTATAGGCATTATAATTGGTGTAAGTAATGGAATGAAACTTGTGATTTTCACAAGTAATGTATCAATATTACTCATACTAAACATTGCAATATAAAAGGCTATCATATTTAATGTAGTAATTGGCATTAGAGATTGACCAATATTTTCCATTCTAGTAGTTATTGATCCTAACAAGCTTGCTAAACTAATATAAGAAATTAAACCTAAGACCATAAAAATAATACTGTAAATAATGATTTTTGTTGAAGAATTACCATATTGCAAATCAAAATTATTTAATAAGGAAGACAAATCAAATATAAAATAACAAAGAATTATCGTTAATCCCATTATTAATATTTGTGTAAAAGCTACTGACAGTATTGCCAATATTTTACTTGCAATATGAATTGATGGTTTGACACTCGTTATTAATAACTCTGAAATTCTAGATGTCTTCTCTGTAGCTACATCAAAAGCTATTTGATTAGAATAGTTTAAAATAATATAGAAACTTATTGATATTATTATTAATACAATAAGTTTATTCAAGTTTTGAGTACTTTCACTAATATTTGCTATATTATTTTCTGATTTCAATTTTTGAAAATTGAAATTCTCATCTATAGTTTTTTTATTAATATGTTCTAAATTCATATTAGATTTTTGAGCAATCATTATAAATTGTAATTGAGAAATATTTGATTTAATATAATTTTTTTCTTTAGAGTCAATATTTTTAGTAGCATAAATTTTACTATTTATTTCACCTTGATTTAAATTAATTTCAAGTAGATAATTAATGTTTTCATTTTTAACATCGTTTTTTCCTTTTTCTAGCGACACGCGTGTTACTTTGTCAGCCATTTCTTGATTGACATATGATTTTTTTAAAATTTTATAAATTTCATTATTATCAGTTGTTATTGCTATATCTTTATCATTTGAATCAAAATAATTTTGGAGCTTGTCAAAATTGCTAAGTAATATGATAGAAATCACAAGTAAAATTGTAATTATAATAAAGGACTTACTTCTAATTTTATTTGAATATGTATGCTTAAATATAGTGATAAACTTATTCAACTTTTTCACCTACTAGTTCAATAAAGATTTCATTTAATGAAGGTTCTTTTACTTCGAATTTTTTTAGATATCCAAGTTTTATAGATTTTTCAAAAATATTTTCTGCAAATTTTTCATCTGATAATGTAATAGACACGCCATTTGCAAGTTTTTTAAAACCTATGACACCTTCATAATTTTTCAAAAAATTAAAATCATACTTTCCTTTAATTATTACATTTTTTCTTGTAAAATTTTTTTTAATATCAAATATAGTTCCAGATTTTACATTTTTCCCATCTTTCATAATACATATTT
This sequence comes from Staphylococcus sp. GSSP0090, assembly GCF_013391405.1. Classification (GTDB taxonomy): domain Bacteria; phylum Bacillota; class Bacilli; order Staphylococcales; family Staphylococcaceae; genus Staphylococcus. The sequence goes on along the minus strand of NZ_JACBFD010000007.1, from coordinate 43,390 downwards.
GGTCGCATAACTCTTCAACATGCTCCATTCTATGAGAACTAAAAATTATAGTTACACCTTTACTTTTTAGTTCAAGAATTGCATTTTTCAATAAACTAACATTGACTGGGTCTAACCCACTGAAAGGTTCATCAAGAATTAATAATTGAGGATTGTGTATTATAGAAGCTATTAACTGTATTTTTTGTTGATTCCCTTTAGACAGTGAATCAATTTTTAAATCTTTATTTTTTTTTATTTTAAATCTCTCTAACCAATAATCCAATTCATTTTCAATGTTTTTCTTTGACATATTTTTTAATTTTGCTAAGTAAAGAATCTCTTCTTTTACAGTAAGTGTTGGATGTAGACCCCTTTCTTCAGGTAAATAGCCAATACAATCCGAATTTTTATAATCCAAACTAGTACCATTAAATGTTATAGATCCCTTTGATATAGGAAGTAAACCTAATATCATTCTAAAGATTGTAGTTTTACCAGCGCCGTTTGCACCAAGAAATCCAAACATACTTCCTTTTGGAATTGTAATATTTAAATTATCTACTGCTGTATGTGTTCCAAACATTTTTGAGACATTTTGTAATATTAATGTCATAAAAAAACTCCTATGTTATATATATGATTACGAAAAACAGGAAATATATTTCCTGTTTTTCGCATATTTAATTAACTAAAAGCAGGCTAAAGTTGCTGCACAAGCTGCGCATCCGCCCATACAACTTGAAGTTGATGCAGTTGAATATTTTACCGGATATTCATTAGCAATTTCTTCTTCTTCAATGTTCACATAATTATTAAATTGTTCTTCTAAAAATTCTTCTGTATCAAAATTAAATTCATCCACATAATCACTCCCTCTAGTTTTTATTTAAATCAACTGCCAGCTGATGAAAAAGAGCTTCCACTAGACGCTGATGAACCCCAAGAAGCAGCACATGCAAAACTGCCAGCTGTAGTAAAACCGTGGAAATCCATTTCTTCTTCTTCCTCTACTTCTAAAAAATCATTAATTTGGAGATCTAAATCTTCAAAATTAAATTCATCTTTTTTCATATTTACACCTCCTTAGTTCACTTATGATGGATATTAAGAAAATGATGACGCAGAACCAGCAGTGGATGCACATCCCCCAACAGTACTAGCAAAAGTTCCCGCGGATCCCCATGTACCTGTTATCTCAAAGGAGCTGTCTTCTTCTTCTTCTAGGTGTAAATACTGATTTAAATAAGGCTCAATCTCTTCAAAATTAAATTCATCATTTTTCATACAATCTACTCCTTTTACAAATAAACTAATTTTTAATTAACCATAACATGATACTGTACCAGCACTTGAAGCACATCCTGATGCAGTGCCTAATGTTGATAAAGTTGCTAAGCTAGCTGCAACTTCTACAGATGCCTCTTCCTCTTCAATAAAAAGAGAATTCAAAGTATTTTCAATCTCTTCCATTTCAATATTAGTTTCTTTCATTTTAATCACCTCCTTTATTGCTAGTGAAAGCGTATGCAAACAAAGGCCTTTTATTTTTATGAGAAGATATTAAACTCTCCCACTCTGATTGAATAATACCGGCAAAAGGTGTTCCGATGAGTTCGTTATGAATAGCGATAATACTTGTTAATTGCCCTAATAAAGCACTTATCATGATCATTTCTCTATATATAAAATTAGGTTTACTTAAAATATTATTAAATTTATCTAAGTTCCAAAGGAAAAATACAACACCATCAGCATCATGCATCTCTGATTGTATAAATAAATTTTCTCTTGAAAATTTACTTGCTAAAGGTATATTTTCAAACTCTCCATCTATAAATATATATATTGGTGACTCATTTGTTTCAGAAAGTGTTTTCTTATTATCTAGAAATCCAATATCAACACAATTTGAAATATTTAGAATTTTATTCTTTATATTATTTAAATCACTAAGAATATTCTTTATTTTAGTTTTGTCAGTTCTAGTATTTTTTTTAAAATTTCTAAAAGAAGTTCTAGTTTGAATTTCCTCATTATATAAATAATTACTTAAATCTAAATTTATAAGTTCATTATATTTTATAAGATGACTACTATTAATATTATTTTTAGTGAAATTACATATTTCTTGTATCAATTTTTTTAACTCCTATAATTAAATTTATTACTAAGTTTTTAAGTGACATTCCTAATTTTTCAATAATTACTTTTTCCTCAAATTTTTCAATAAATTCATACTTTCTTTCACTAAATGCTGTATCTTTTAATGCTAAAAATGTAGCTAATAATATACCTGTATTTAAACTACCAATTTTAAAACCAAAGTCATTGTATTTTTGAGCAATTAAATCTATGTCGCTTCCTATTAAAATTAAACCAGAATAACCTTGTGGCTCGTGTTTGATACAGTTCATAGACCATTGAGTATCGTCAGAAATTTGAAACATTTGTTTTTTTATATTGTTATAAATATATATTCCTTCACCATATAATTCAGAAGAATCATAATTCAAATAAAAAATTATATTAGAATTAATATTACCTCCTGTCGGAGTATATTTTTTATTTGGAATATCATTTTTAAAATCATTTAAATACTTAATTACATTTTTCAGATAATTTGGAATTTTACCTTTATATTCTTTGAAAAATTCAGTGTTTATACTTTCTCTAGATAATAAATTATTTGAGTTCTTATAATGAGCGAAATGATTATTTTTGTTAGAATATCTTACACTTGAAAAACTTGTTGCTATGTCAAATTTCTCTAATATATCTAAATTATCATCCTCATAAATATCCAATTTACTTACAAATTCAGTTTTATAGTTAAAAAATGTATAAAGACCTTTATCTAAATTATATTCACCCAACTTAGATATTACTTTTGTAGTTATTAAATGTACAAGAGATACTTGAGTTGATGATAATGATTTAAATTTTCCTTGAAATTGAGAATAGTATTTTATGGCACTACTTTTATCTAAAGCATCCCTAGATAAAATTGGTCCCACTATAAGACCTTTATTTGTATTAGCAAATATTAACGTTGTGAGACTATCATCAACTTGTTCTATATCAGAAATATTATTAATTTCACGTAATTCCCAATTTGTATTGTTTTTACTATTAACACTATTAATACAGAAAAAACTGTTTTGAAAAGTGTTAAGTAGTTCTTGGTTGTTAGTAGTAAGTTTTAAAGATGTATTTTTGAATTTATCTTTAATCTCTTTTTCGCTCTTATAATTGTTAACAAAACTATTTAATTTATTAACATTAATACTTCTGAATATATTTTCATTTTGAATTTCAATACATCCATTTTTATTTAATATTGTAAATAAATATATTAAATATTGCCCATCTTCTTCTTCATAGAGTTTATTTATAAAATCAACCTTATTATCTGTATTAAATTTTAATAATTCTATTAATCTTATAACTGTGGATACAGATTTTTCTCCATTTAATTTAAAAGGACCTTTAGTCCCTCCATATATAGTAATTCCCTCATCTATAAAATATTGAAGTTCTTTTGGTATAGTTGGAGTTTCGGGCCAAATAATCATCGGGTCCGATAACATATTATTCATCTTTTAGCACCTCTTTTATTGTAGTCAATAGATTGTTTTGATCATATTTTCTATAATCACAATTAGGACAATTAGATAAACCTTGAACTTTTTCAGTAAAATAGAAGTTATTTAATAAATCATAGTGAAAATAATTACTATCTAAAATGCTATTATCTATTAATTCAAGTAAGATTTGAACAAAGTGATCTAATTCAATTGATTTTTCATCAAATGAGATAGTTTTAAAATCAATACGTTTAAGAAGATTATCATATAATTTTAAATTAAAATCTCGAATTGTTATCCTTTTACTAATACAATAAGGGCATGTATATTTTTTATGATTTAATTTATTGATTCCGAAAACATAAATATTATAAGTTGTTACAAAAATAGGGATGTGATTTATATTTTTCAATGCAGAAAAGTCATCCCAGTATTTAGCTATATATAATCCGTCATATATTACAAAATACATTTCTTTTTTATCATTTATTATCTTATTTAAATCATAATCTTTTACCGAAGTATTAATATTATTTTCTTTTAACTTTTTCGCAACTATTTCTTTGATATTTCCAATTCCAGTTACTGTAATCATGGATAGACCTCCTAATTATTTATGAAAAGGCTAATGGAAAATGATTAATTTTACTAATGTAATTCTCTCCATAAATAGGAATAGCGAATTCCTTTAACCTTTTAGTTGCTAAAAAGCGACTTTTATATACAAACGAAATTGGTTGCATTTCAGGTATAACTACTTTAACAGCTTTAAAATTTTCTTCTTCAACTTCACGACAACTTATATCAGAGGCTAAAACAGTAAACTTATTTTCTTTTAAAATTTTTAATAAATATTTTAACTCATCTTCATCAGTTAGAAAATTTTGTTTTTCGTAATTTAACTTCTCTGTTTTATTTATAGTATTAAAAAACTCAAATGCATCGTCATTAAAATAGTGCGCCATGAAACGACCTCCTTGATCCACATTTGTAAAGAATGTTATGTTTGAATTTTCTGGCATCATTTCTTCTTGCGTAAAACTAAACATCACAGAAATTAATTCTTTTTTTAATTTGTATTTTATATTTTCAAAATTAATATCTGTAGCGAACATTAAAACATTTTTAGCCTTTTTAGAGTGATTAGATTTAGCATGTGCACACACTGTTATAACATTTTTTACTGTACTTACATCGTAAAATTCTACGTTACCTAAAAAAGATGAATTAAAAACTTTATCATCTTGTTCAGAAAATAGATGAGTGATATTACCGTTAATTCTTCTTAGCAACCAAGATATAGCAATACCATCTCTTTCAATTACTTCATAAATTCCATTTATTAAAGCTTTAACGAAATTTTTGTGAATTGCTGCACCAGTTGAAATAGGATTGGTTACTCTGTCACCATAATAATTACCGTTATTAAATAAATATATATAATTTTCAGGAATTAACTTAATTTTTTTATTAATTAAGTCAACAGTTTCAACCCACGTTGTAACTTGATTTCTATCAAATGAAGGATTAAATGAGTGTTCTAAAATATCATTTTCTGGAAATTTGTTCATATCAACTGCTTTTTGTGTTAAATTATTATAATTTTCAATAATAGTATTTTGACAGTTTATAGAATTAGCTATTCTCTCGGTAGCTTCATAATTGGCAAACCTAATTGCTTCATCTTTTGTTGTTCCTGTACCAGCTCCATATAATTCTTTAAGAGATTTTTCTTGCCCTATATTATAGAGCTTTTTTATATCACCTATCCTTGTAATAGATATATAGCATTCTTGAATACCAGGTGGTGGCACTAAAATATTATTTATCATTTCAAAGGCTCCTTTTCATTAATTAACATAGCATAAAGCAACACTTCATCTTTAGGAGATAAATTCAAACGATTTATTATCATATGACTAAAATGAAATGCTAGTTCTTTTTTCATATCGTCTGAAGTTATTGTTAATTTTCTTAATAATTCTTCTAACTGATTAAAATACTCGAAATGGTTTTCATAAACAATTTGTATTGAATTATAAATATCAATCGTTGGTTCAATTGAACGATTGAAATATTTAAAACTATTTGCCCAAAAATTCATAGCTTTAAAATAATACTCTGTCTCATCTATTTTAAAAAATTTAGTAAAAAACACAATTGTACTTAAACAAAAAATCGTTTTCTGATTTTCTATTAGAGCTATATTTTTAATTATATATTTGCAAAAAGAAGAAGATATTTCTTCATATAAATCTATATTATCCCTATATTTAATAATTTCTCTATCATATATTTTCTCTTTTATATTTTTTTTGTCAAATTTTGAAAACACTGAATTGAAAACACGCTTATTACTTTTTGAAATTTTAATCCTCAGTCGAAAATGAGGTCCGTTAATATCTGAATACACTGTGTAAAAAAACAAACAATTTTCATCTTCAAATATAGGTATTAGTTCTTCTACTTTTTTTATGAAATTTATATAACTATAATTATATATATGTAAGCTAATCCACATCGTTATATTCCTCCCAGGAAACTAATGTAATGAATTCTTTTAATCTTTTTTGATTTTTCAAATTAGTAATATTAGGTGTTAGCTCTTTTAAAATAATTTCATTATTTTTAATAATATCTACGAAAATATTTGAAGCATCTTTATTTAATAATGTAATAAAGATAGGTTTTTTGTATGGTTTGTTTTTTATATGAAGAAAAAATTTTAAGGGTAAATCATTATCGTTAAAATATTTAATTATATTTATAAAATTATGAATTTCATTTTTAGATAATAAGTGTTTTATTTCATTACTATTCAATTCATAAGTTTCCCTTTTGTTTAAAATTTCAATTTTTTCTTTAATATTCGGTGTCATTATCCATGGAGTAATTATTTGCAACATCAATCCCTTAACACCAGAAAATAAGTGCGATGGCATGCTTCCAAAATATATTATTTTAATACTTTTACCATGATATTTGAATTTTAATAAATCGTTTTCATTTATTATGTCAATATTTTTCAAGTCTTCTGGCCAATATAACTTTTTATATGGAGAATGTCCTGTATTCATGGCGCTAGAATTTTCATAGTCTATAACTAATTCGTATATTTCTTCATTATCTCCGTGAACTTCTTTTAAATAAGTGTCAAGATCATCTATAGCTTTCTGTGTCATTTTATTAAATTCTCTTCCTAATAAAAAACCATCACCGGGAAATATATTATTTAAATACATTTCATTGTTATCGTTTAAATTATAAAAGAGTGCAAATGATTTAGGGATTGGTAATTTAAGATTATACTCTTCAAAGTCGTTATTCTCATACCAATAATCTTCTTGATATATTATTTTGGCTTCTAAATCAAAAAGTAAATCTAATAATTTTTTTTTATCATTTTGTTTCTTCAAATTCAAAAGTATATTTATATACAATTTATATTTGGGGTTTTCAATAATAAAATCACTAATTTTATCTTTATCAAATTGTTTTATGTGATTCATAATCTCATAATCTTTGAATTTAATATGATTTGATAAGTAATTTACGTAAGCAGGTTCATTTAGTAATACTTTGATCAAATAATTTTTATTTTCAACAATAGAAGGTTCTAAAATTTCATATAATAATGATTTATTATATGAAATTGATTTTGTATTATACTCCAACTTTCTTTTTATAAAATCTAATTCGGGAAATTTATTAAGTAATTTCAAAAGATTTTCAATATTGTAATATTTAAAGTCAATGTTGATGATATTCATTTTTATAAAAAAGTTAACTTGGTTTTTGCCCATTAAATTTTCTATTTCTTTCAAGTTATCTATTTCATTTATTTGATCTAAAATTTTATTAATGAACTTATCAAAAAGTAAATTTTCTCTAATGTGAAAAGATTTATATTTTGGTATAATGTAGCTTTCTCTTTGTAAATAAGTTTTTATACTATCCCTATAAATTCTTGGAGAAAAAGTAAAATGTATATCATTTCTATACGTAGGATGAGTAAATAATAGCTTTAAAAGTGCATTGATAAAATACATATTAAGAATTAATTTACTATTTAACTTCGATTCTTCGTAACTATATTTATCAAAATTACTAATACCTGAATAGCTAAGGGAATTTGTTTTCAATATATTTCTTTGTATATATGAATACCTATTCTTTTGAAATGATCTTTTAGTGTATTTATTCTCATTAATTATATGTTCATAAGCTTTAAAATTAGTTTCATATATAGTTTTTTGGAAGTAATTGTTTTTTAAAAAATATTCATATTGTGAATTTGAATTAAAAACGGTATGCTTTATGTTGTTAAATAAATTCTTTGTTTTTTCAATTTCTAAAAAATATTTTTGTATGATTTTAAATAAATAAGGAAATTGTAACTTTATATTTTCTATTGAATTTTTAGTCAAATTATTTTTTTTAAGGCTAGATTTTATCTTCATTATTTTTTTTAAATGTTCATTTTGCTTGTTTTTATACAAAAAATAAGAAGTTTTTTCTAATTCATTTAAAATTTGATTTTGTAAATTACAAGACTTGTTTTTCGAATTTAAATAGTTTTCTATTATCTCAAAATTAATATTATCTAAATATATATAGCTTTTATATTCAAATAATGCTTCTCTATAAAAATGGAACATTGTACCCTCCTATGATAAAGCGTTAATAAAAGTTAATATTATATTCATTAAAATAAAAAGCCAAAACACTACAAATAATAGACTATACAAAACATAAATATATTTTTGAGTTTTGTTAACATTAATATCAGAGTTACTATTTAAAACAAGCGTTTTAAAGTTCTTAAAAGCCGTGTCTCTAAATTTTTCTTTATGTATTAAGTTCAAAAATGCTTGAGTAAAGTCAGTTGGTAATAAAATGTTATAGTTAAATATAAATAATAAAAAATGGAATTTTAAAGCTATTAAAAAAAAGTAGTTCTCTAAAGTTAAATATAAAAATATGTAAATATTTATAATTAATAAATCTGCAATTAAACCTGCAAATGCTATATTTACTTTTTTCATCCTAAATGAAGTAGGCATAGCCTTGACATATATAATTGGAAATATATAATATTTAAATTTTGCACCTAGCTTTAAAACTAAAATATTAGACATTCTTGCAATAAGTATATGAGAGAATTCGTGAATACATATTACACCTATAAAAAATAGAAAGATTCCCAAGATAAATTCCCAAGAACTATAATTATTTTGAATTGAAAGTAAAGAATTTAATATATAATTATTGCTAGTAAATTGATATATTAAAACAATTAATAGTAAAATATATAGCCAACCTAAACACTTAAAAAGTTTCATATCATCTAGACTTTTTTTAAAGTTCAATAATTTATTAACTAAAATGCCAAAAAAATTGTTTTGCCTACGTTTATCACCTCTGATTTTTTTGATATGCTTCTCTAATTCAAGTTCAGTATCACTATTTTTTTTCACTTCATTTTTCACTTTATAACCTTTACCAGTAACAAAATCAGCAATGTATATTAAGTTATTTGAGTTATCATATTCTTTAATTATTTTATCCAATTAATTACCACTACTTTCCTTATAAGATTCACTAAAATTATTTTTTTGATTCAGTTTGATATTCACTTATAAGTTTTTCTAAATTTTCATTTGCTATATATAAATTTACATTTCCTGTTTCTAAATTAATTTCAGCTTCTACTTCTACACTCTTACTAAACAAGTTATTTTTAACAACTCTAAGCTTTCCCGCGCCACTGGCTTTAATTTTTCGATTGATTAATTTCATCGAACCCTCCTCAAAATTTGTGTTAAAGCATTTATTGATAACGCTTACTCAACTATATGGTAACACAATATATTTTTGTTAGCTATAGTAATTTTTAAAATTTTACAAAATTATTATATATAAATGAACTTTCCTAAATTGTTTCCAACAAATAATTGTTTTATGGTTTAAATGATATAATAGTAGAGTAATTTGATTTAAATTTACCTTGAATAACTATTTAGTCTTCAATCAACTTTTTCGATATATTTATTTTGCAAATCTTAAATTTAAGATTATTAAATTGGTTTTTATAAGTAACACTATACATTTTGAAAAATGGAATTTAAAATTGATATTTATGGGGGTGAAAGTATGAAGTTTTAAGGATAATTTAGTTTAATATTTTTTGCTATGATTCCATTGCTTAAATTACATTTATTAAAGAAATAAATTATTTTGATCATTATTTAAATAACTTTAAATATAGCTATTTTTTATAGTTATAAAGAGGATTATATTGCTCAGACTTATGGGTTTTAAATCCGTGTTGAAAAACAGATGAATCGGATGCAAATAAACTTGCAATGTTAACTACAAATATTGAGAATCATCAATCTTCAAATATATCTGACGATATTTATTTTGAATTAAGAGAACGTGCTCAGTTTCGTCTTGAAATAGAAAGCGAACAAACGCGAGTAAAAGTAGAAATTGTTGAGACGTTACATCAGACTTTTCCAGGACTAAAAAAACTTTTTAAAAATCGTTATTCCATCATTGCGCTTAATATAGCTAATCAATTCTCGCACCCTGAAATCGTGAAAGAAACAAGATTTAGGAATACTTGTTGAGAGTATTTTTAATTCCACTAACAAAGGATTATCTATAGAAAAAGCAGAAAAATATGCAGAAAAATTAATTACGCTCGCCAATGAAAGTTATCCAAATATAGAAGTACATTCATTTCTAATAAAAAAAGTGAAAATATTAATCCAACACTTAAGGTATCTATAAAACAAATGAAACAACTAGATGAAGAGATGATTCAATTAGTTAAACAACTTGATTTTTAGAAGCTATTTACTCCATTCCTGGAATTGGAGCGCTCACAACAGCTATGATTATTGAGGAAATAGGAGATATCACTCAATTTAACTAGAATAAACAATTAAATGCTTATGTAGGCATTGATATCTGACGATATCAATCAGGAAATACTCAGTATAGAGATACAATTAACAGACGAGGAAATAAAAAAGCTTGGAGGCTATTATTTTAGGTTATAATGAATATCATTCGTTGTCAGCGACATTATGATAATCACATCATTGATTATTACTATAAATTTAAAAAGCACCCTCATGAGAAATCTCATAAGACTGCCGGCTCTTTGTCAAAGAGGACTGATTCGTTTTTAGAGATTAGGCAACCTTAGGTTGCTTAATCTTTTTTTTATTGGAGAAGCATAAAGCCGTGAAGTTAGTAGGATACGATTTCGCAAATTATCATAATCTCTATATCCAAACGATATTCTTTTAATAAGCTTAATTTTATTATTTATACCTTCTATTGGACCATTGGTTATACTAGGATATTTTAGTGTGTTATTAATATATAGTTGGTATTTCTTTAAAGTTTTTATGGCGATTCTTAATTTGAAACATACTTTGTTGTAATCTATTTCATTTAAGGTAGTCATAAAATCTATTGAGTTATTATGTTTTAAACTCTGTCTTAATTTATTAACTACTTCATAGCTATATTGGAATTTTTCATCGAAACTTAGTAAATACTCAACAACACCTTTAGGTGTTTGCCAGGACTTGAATAACTTTAATTTACGATAAGAAATTGCATTAAGATCTTCAGATGGGGTTAAAAGTAATTTCCAATAACGTTTGTATTTATTATATAAAGGTCTATTATTGCTTCTAAATGTATTCATTAGACTAACTCTAGACATGTTAAGCGTACGATTCAGAGCTTGAACAATATGAAATCTATCAATAATGATTTGAGCATTAGGAAAAAGTTCTTTAATCAAAGTCATATATGGTTCATACATATCAATCGTAACAGTTAATACTTTATTCCTTTCTGTTAGAGGGAATCGGAAAAAATAATTTTTTAAGGAGTATAGCTTTCTATATTCTTACGATATCTATAATTTTATTCGATGTCGCATCACAAAAAATAAAACTCATAGCACTATCTACTTGTTCAACACTTTTAAATTCATCCATAAGTAAATGTTTTGGTAATGAGGCAAATGGCATATGTTTGATACCTTGTACTGCATGATTAATAATACGAGACACTGTTGAATTAGATACACCACAAGACTTCGCTATTGATTTCTGAGAACGTATAGAAGTTGCCTTATCCAAAACTGTTAAACGTGTATTATTAGAAATATGACAATCAACATCAACGATGTTTGTTTGAGTTGTAAAGTAAGAAGAACAATGCTTACAATAGAATCTTTGCTTTTTAAGGACTAGAAAGGCATTCATTTCAGATACTTTCGGAATGGTTATTCTAGAAATTTTAAAACCATTTTTTACAATAGTATAGTTTTTATTTAGTACACCACAATTTTCACAACAATCAGGTGTATATGTAACTTTCGCATAAAAGTATTTGCATCTTTTTCCTTTAAATTCAATTTCTTCCAGTTTATTGTCGAAAATAATATTAGGGTCTTCAATTCTAAGTGTTTTTGATATAAAATAATTCATAGGCGCATAATTTCTCCTTAATTTATTTGGTCAGATATTTAAATTATAGAGATTTTTGCGCTTTTTTTGTATCAAAAAACAGGGCTGATTTTTATATCAGTCCTGTTTACTATAGAGCCTTTTTTGTTAGATATATTGATAATAAGCGTTTGAGTCATTTGTGAATGTTCTCGAACGCTTATTATTTTTGAAAAAGAAGCGGCCTAGATATCTTATTAACATTAGATATCTAGACCGCTTGATTTATATATGGAATTATTGTCCTGCTGACATACCAGCACCGCTTTGTTGCATTGCTTGTTGTTGCTGTTGTTGTTGCTGCTGTTGCTTGATTTTTTCTGGGTCTAATATTGAATCTTCAATTGCTTTTTTAATATCTCTATCTTTATAATCAACTTTATATTCATCTAATAATTCTTTATAAGCGTCAGTTAACAGCTTAGGATCTTTTTGAATTTTAGTTTGAATTAATTGCGCTTTTAATTTGCCTTTTTCTTTATCAAAGTCATCTTCTTTATCTGCTTTGATAATATGATAACCGTAATCTGTTTTAACTACGTCAGATACTTTACCTTCTTTGAGTTTAAATAAAGCTTTTTCAAATTTGTCTTCCATTTGCCCTTTGACTACATAACCTAAGCTACCATCTTTCTTGGCAGATGCTTTATCCATTGATTCTTTTTTAGCAATTTCTCCAAATTTATCTGGTTGTTTTTCAACTTCTTTTTGGATTTTTTCAGCTTTCGCTTTCGCTTCCTTATCAGATAAGCCTTCTTTATCATCTTTATTTTCTTTAACTTTAATTAAGATATGAGAACCTTTTTTAGTATTTTCTTTAATTTCTTTGTCAGACATACTTACTTTATCATTAAGTAGTTCTTTTTGATAAGCTTGTAATTTTTTCTGTTCTTTATAGTCGCCTATAGACATTTTTTGCTGTTTTAACATACTTTCAAATTGATCTTTACCGCCATATTGCTTTTGTTCTTTTTCTACTTCTTTATCAATATCTTTTGTATTTACATCGTCTTTATATTTATCAGCAAGCAATTTGTTTAACATGATTGAGAATGATGTATTAGCTATTTGCTCATCGCCCATCTTATTCATAACATCTTCGACTTTAACGTCGCCAGCTTTAGAAGAAATAATTGTATCTTCTTTTGAATCTGTTGCACTGTTACCACATGCACCTAGTAGTAATGCACTAGCTGTAACAGGAAGTAAAACTTTTTTAAATGTTTTCATAGTTGGAAACTCCTTTTGTAAGAATAACACCGTAAATATAACATATTATTGAATATTCACCAATTAGAAACATAATTTCTAGGACTATAGTATTAGTCTTTTGTTATTTTTAGCTTGTTTTATTAAAAAAGAGGTGACATGGCATGCTTAACTATTGTTAGACAACGCACGTTCACCTCTGTATGTTTATAAAAGCGATTCAAGTATATGATTATTAATCAATGCGCTTATTTTTTTCATAAGTTGTATTAACTTTATTTAGAATGTTGATACCTGTTTGATGTTCTTCTATATAATCACCTTCATTTGAAAATAAAATAATTTTTAAATAAAGGAAATCCATAACGGAATAACCCATATTTAATGCAATTAAAAACATCAAATAATGTCCATATTGTGGAAATAGGGTGCTAAGGTAGGAGCAAATTGTAGTGATAATTATAACTGGTGTGATTAAATCAAAACAAAAATAATATTTATTTACTGGTGTGTTCACGTACGTATTATAAAATGGAATACTTTTTTGCCGTAACAACTTATATTTTTTAAACGATTTATAATATGGGATAAAAAAGATAAGATGAATGGCTTTATGTATAGGATATAAAATGACCACGAGTAGTAAAAAGATTAAAAAATATTGATCTGTTAGTTTTGTGTTAGAAAAAAAATAGAGTATTTCATAAGCAATGAGAAATGTAATAATGGTTGTGACTAAACTTAGAAATGCAATCCTAGGTAATCCAAATCGCGCATTGATATCGATTTGTCTAGTGCAAAGATACATTGTTTATTCACTCCTCTTTTAACTAAAGTCATATTTATTATATATGCTTTTGTATTATCTATCTTAAAATGAGAAACGTCAAGCTATATTGGCCCTATTATTAGAGGCGTTTAACACATATAACACAGTATTTATAATTGAAAAAAACTGTTATCCATCATTATTCAAAATGAAAGATAACAGTTCAATAATTTATAATATAAATAGCGATTATTTTTCGTCTTTTTCAAATGCTTTTGAAATTTCTTCACCACGATTTTGAAGATTTTCAATATGTGATTGCAAGTTTTCTATGTTGGGATTAATATCTGATTTGAAATCACCAATCATTGTTTTTACTTCATCACCGATAGAACTGCCAAATTCAGTACTTTCTGTTTTGATTTGTGAAATATAGTTTGCTATGTCATTCACACTTTGTTTAATCGTGTTTATTTCTCTATCAACCTCTGATTCCGCACCTGTTGGTTTTTGGGCACGTGCAGTATTTAGGTTAGAATCTTTTTTATCGCGATTCATTAAAGCTACACCAAGACCAGTTGCAACGCCCGCGCCTAGTCCTAATAATATTTGAGCTGTTTTCATAAGAATTCTCCTCATTTCTAGTAGTATCTCATCCGTTAATATTTTTTATATACCCCATATGTAATAAGGTAAGCATGATTAATCGAATTGAGCGGCTATTTCTTGTGCGATTTGAGCCTTTTGTTCGTCATCGATACTTTCTTCGTGCGTTTCCCATTTATAGCCAAAACCGTCGACATCATTTTCATATCTTGGTAATAAATGGAAATGAAGGTGAAAGACAGATTGATCGGCAAATTCACCATTATTCTGTATAATATTGAGTCCATCTGGATTAAAGGCTGTTTTAATCGCGTTTGCTACTTTTGGTAGTGCGACACCTATATGCTTCATTGTTTCACTGTCAGTTTCGAAAATATTAGCAGATGCCTTTTTGGGAATTAAAAGTGTATGACCCTTTGTAACTTGCGATATATCTAAAAATGCATAGACATAGTCATCTTCATATACTTTATGACTTGGAATTTCACCGTCTATAATTTTACTAAAGATTGTTTCTGACATAAAATCTTCACTCCTTGTAAGATGGTTATTGCCTATTATAGCATTACTGTATTATTTACGTCAGTTTTTGCAGTAAATTTATGACTAATCAAAGATTTTTGATACAATATATTTTGTGGAGGTGCCATATGACAGTAAAAGTAGAACATTTAACAGGTGGTTATGGTAAACGACCTGTAATTAAAAATATAAATTTTGAATTATCACAAGGTGAAATAGTAGGTCTTATAGGATTGAACGGGGCTGGTAAGAGTACAACGATTAAGCATATGCTGGGTTTGTTAACGCCAATGGAAGGTACCTTGTCTATTTCCAATATAAATATTAAGCAAGATGTTGAAACATATAGAAGAAAGTTATCGTATATACCAGAGTCTCCAGTCATTTATGAAGAATTAACTTTACAAGAACATATTTATATGACTGCAATGGCGTATCATATAAGCAGAGAAGAGGCGATGGAACGTGCGCGTCCATTATTAAAGACGTTTCGCTTAGAAGATGAATTAAATATTTTTCCTAGTCATTTTTCTAAAGGTATGAAACAAAAAGTGATGATTATATGTGCTTTCATCGTTGATCCTGAATTGTATATTATTGATGAACCTTTTCTTGGTCTAGATCCATTAGGTATTCAGTCTATGTTAGATTTAATGGTAGAGAAAAAACAAGAAGGACGTACAGTATTGATGAGCACACATATATTAGCAACTGCAGAACGCTATTGCGATAGATTTTTAATCATGGATGAAGGAGAAATAGTTGCTTTTGGAAACTTGGACGAATTGCGAGCTCAAACAGGACTACAAGGTAAGACATTAGATGAAATCTATATCCATGTTACGCAAGGTGGCCAAAATTCATGACACGAGATGCAGAACAATTATTTAAAACTAGAAAACGTGAAATAAATAAAGAAAAACAATATTATAATAAATTCATATTTAATGGTCATTTTTCTTTGTTTTTAGTTATTATGCTAGGTGCATTTATATTGGGCTATGGAGATTGGCTTAAATCAATACCAAAGCATATTAATTATTCAATTATTGTTAGTATCTTTGTTGCAATCACTTCAATGTTTCCATTACGCACATTACTAAAAGATGCAGATAAGTTGTTTTTATTACCATTTGAAAGCCATATGCGTCATTATATTAAGCAGAGTTTAATATATAGTTATGTTTCACGTATTTGGATACAAATTATCATCGTGATTATTTTATTTCCATTATTTTATGTGATTAATCATCAGTCGTTTGGTTTTTATATTTTATTTGCAATATTAATGTTCATTTTGCCATTTTTAGGTTTATTATTAAAATGGCAATGGTATAAGTATCAATTGGAAAGTTGGTCATTGCATATATTACTTTTTATTATATATACATCAGGTTATTATGTTGCATTAGATACAAAGTCAATTGCAAGTATTACTTCTGTATTAGTTATCATTGGGTTAACAATATTACTGCAATATCAAAATAAGTACCAACTGTTTCCTTGGGAAAAAATGATTAAGTCAGAACAACAACATCACATGAATTATTATAAATTTGTAAATATGTTCACTGATGTAAAACATCTTAAAGAAACTGCTGTTCGGAGAAGTTATTTGGACCCAATACTCAACATACCTAAGTATAAGAAGTTCAATGAAAATCATATGTATTTATTTTTATTTGTTAGAAGCTTTGCAAGAGGGAAAGATGTATTCAATATCATATTAAGGTTAGTCATAATTGCGCTCATCCTTATGTTTTGGTTACATCAACCTGCAATTACCTTAATCATCGGCAGTTTGTTTATGTATATTATCTTGCTTCAAATGGCGCAATTTTATACACAACAAGCATATGGTTTATGGCCACAAGTTTGGCCAGTTCCTGAGTCTAAAGTGATTAGAGGTTATGAACAATTTTTATATAGATTAATGTTTATGATAGCTATTTTATTTGTTATCGTATATACGATATCCTTTCCACTATATAGTTATTTCGGCTTACTCTTTTTCTTAGTAGGTTGGTTAACAATTAGAAATGTAATTAAAAAATTAAAGTATCAAGAAACATTATTACGAGATTAAAAAACACTGTTTATGCCGTTTGTCATGGCATAAACAGTGTTTTTTAGTTCTTTACACCTTATCAATTATCATCGATAGGGAATAGATATCTTTCGAAATAACTAGAATGTTGGCCGTTAGAACCAAAGAATTGACTTAATGCTAATTTATCAAAATTATCTTTGAAAACAGAAGAAGCTTTAAAGTCTTCATAAGCCGTTCTACTTTCAAAGCCAAAGTAAATCTTATAAGTTAAACCTTGGTCGGGTTTTAAGAAACGATAGCTGCGGTAACCAGCAAATTGTTTAAAATCAGTAGTAATATTTTCTAACCTTTTTTCTAATTGGTAAGCATGATCTTCTGATGTAGGTACGAATATAACCGAATAAAAATAATTCTCATTTAAATCACCTTCAGATTTAAGTACATCATAGACTAAAGGTTGTTTTAATACGGATGTTTGGTCAGTTTCTTCTAGAATCACAGAAGAATCAGACGCTGAAAATTGTAATAAGTTATGGTCAGGATTATTTAGCCTAATCTGGTTTAAGTAACCAAACGTCCCATAAGATGCATAAATTTTCATAAGATTGTCCCCCTTGCTTGGTATATGAAAGTATAAATAGCTATTTCACTTTACTATAAAAATATCTACTTTTTCAAATAAATATAAAATAGGCTTTGATAACATTATAATTGATTTCTATTATAAAACAATAGTCAAATAATTAAGCTATTAAAATGAGACTGTTTGTCTTTTTTATGACATTTTAGAACATTAAAATACGTGTATTCTAGCAGTATGGTATTATAGACAAGAATGATTATAATCTAGGAGGATTAAGGGTGCTCAATAAAAACAATACGATCCTAAATATGATAAAAGGCGAGTCAGTTTCGCACACACCAGTATGGTTTATGCGTCAAGCAGGCAGGTCTCAGCCTGAATATAGAAAATTAAAAGAAAAGTATTCATTATTTGAAATTACACATCAACCAGAACTGTGTGCTTATGTAACGCACTTACCTGTAGATAACTATAATACAGATGCCGCAGTACTTTATAAAGATATCATGACACCTTTACAACCGATAGGTGTAGATGTAGAAATTAAATCTGGTATAGGTCCAGTGATTCATAATCCAATTAAAAATATACAGGATGTTGAAAAATTAGGGCACATTGATCCAAAAAGAGATGTGCCGTATGTATTAGATACGATTAAATTATTAACTGAGGAAAAGCTAAATGTGCCATTAATAGGATTTACAGGTGCACCATTTACACTTGCGAGTTATATGATTGAAGGTGGACCTTCTAAAAACTATAATTTTACAAAAGCAATGATGTATCGTGATGAAGCGACATGGTTTGCATTAATGGATCACTTGGTCGATATGTCGATAAGCTATACTGCTGCACAAATAGAAGCTGGTGCACAAATTATTCAAGTATTCGATTCGTGGGTAGGCGCGTTGAACGTTCAAGATTACCGTTATTATATCAAACCTGCGATGAATAAATTGATAAGTGGTATTAAGGCGAAGTATAATGTACCTGTTATTCTATTTGGGGTTGGTGCTAGTCATTTAGCAGATGAATGGAATTCATTACCTATTGATGTACTTGGGTTAGATTGGAGACTTTCTATTAAAGAAGCCAATGCAATGAACATTGATAAGACATTACAAGGGAATTTAGACCCATCTCTATTGTTAGCACCATGGGATGTAATAGAACAAAGGCTGAAAGTAATATTAGATCAAGGAATCGCGCATGGGAAACACATTTTCAATTTGGGACATGGCGTATTTCCAGAAGTACAGCCTGAAACATTAAGACGTGTGACTACATTTGTTCATGACTACACACAAAGATAGTACGACATAAATTTTGACTATCAAGAATTACAAATAATTATGTCATATGCATCTAAAAATTATGATACAAAAGGATGATTTTAAAATGACAAAAACAATAGGCTTATTGGTTATGGCTTATGGAACACCATATAAAGAAAGTGATATAGAAGCTTATTATACAGATATTAGACATGGGAAAAAACCTTCTGAAGCGGAACTACAAGATTTAAAAGATAGATATCAATTTATTGGTGGCCTATCTCCTTTAGCAGGAACTACAAATAGACAAGCAGCGTCACTTTGTGATGCACTCAATCAAGCCTATGATGACGTTGAATTCAAACTATATATCGGTTTAAAACACATTCATCCATTTATTGAAGACGCTGTGCAATCTATGCATGAAGATGGTATTGATGAAGCAGTTACAGTTGTGTTAGCACCACATTATTCTAGTTTTTCAGTTGGTTCTTATAACACACGTGCACAAAAAGAAGCAGATAAATACGGCATCACATTTACACATGTCGAACATTACTACCAACAACCTAAATTCATTCAATATTGGACTGAGAAAATCAATGAAACATTATCCGATATTCCAAAAGATGAGCATGAAGCTACCGTACTTGTTGTATCTGCACATAGCTTGCCTAAAGGACTTATAGAGAAAAATAATGATCCTTATCCAAATGAATTACATGAAACAGCACAATTATTAGAAAAACATTCAAATATTATCCATGTAGCTGAAGGTTGGCAATCAGAAGGGAATACAGGAACACCTTGGTTGGGACCTGATGTGCAAGACCTAACGAGAGCGCTATATAATGAACATAAATATCAGCATTTTATTTACACGCCTGTAGGTTTTGTGTGTGAACATTTAGAAGTACTGTATGATAACGATTATGAATGTAAAGTGATTTGTGATGAATTAGGAGTCAATTATCATCGTCCTAAAATGCCTGATACAGATGCGCTATTTATCGGAGCGATTGTAGACGAAGTGAAAAATGTTTATTAAAGGAAGCGTGACTTATTTTGACTAAACGTATTGCTATTATTGGAGCTGGTATTACCGGTTTATCAAGTGCATATTTTATTAAAAAACAACGACCAGATATAGATGTAACGATATATGAAGCAACTAATCGGACTGGTGGTAAGATTCAAACCTATCGAAAAGATGGTTATACAATTGAATTAGGTCCAGAATCTTATCTAGGTCGTAAACAGATTATGACTGATATAGCCAATGATATAGGACTACAAGATGATCTTATTACAAATCAAACAGGACAATCATATATTTATGCCAAAAATAAATTGTTTCCTATTCCAGGTGGTTCGATATTAGGTGTGCCAACAAATTTGAAACCTTTTATTAAAACAAAATTGATTTCGCCGAAAGGTAAACTACGTGCCGGTTTAGATTTATTTAAAAAGCCTATTCAAATGGAAAATGATATTTCTGTCGGCACATTCTTTCGTGAACGTCTAGGAGATGAAGTCTTAGAAAATTTAATTGAGCCATTAATGGGGGGCATCTATGGAACAAATATAGATGATTTAAGTTTGATGGCGACATTTCCAGAGTTTAAAGAAAGAGAAGAGCAGTTTGGTAGTTTAATCAAAGGTATGAGATATGAGAAACAACAACGTCAAAAGCAACGTCAATTATATCCAGGAGCACCTAAAGGCCAATTCAAACAATTTAGACATGGCCTTACTTCCTTTATTGAAAATTTAACTGATTATGTAGTGGAACAAGGTGTGAAAATTAAATTTAATACACCGATAGATGATATTGTTATTTCACAAACGGCGTATGAGGTTGTTGTAGATAAAGAAACAGACATCTATGATAGTGTGCTTGTTACTACCCCGCATCAAACATTTATGAAATGGTTTGGTAATGATCCTGCGCTTGATTATTTTAAAACAATGAAATCTACGACGGTTGCAACGGTTGTACTAGCATTTGACGAAAAGCATATTGAAAACACCTATGATGGTACAGGTTTTGTCATTGCTAGAACGAGTCAAACCGATATAACAGCGTGCACATGGACAAGTAAAAAATGGCCATTCACTACGCCCGAAGGTAAAGTATTAATACGTGCTTATGTTGGTAAGCCAGGTGATACTGTCGTAGATGATCACTCAGATGAACAACTTGTTGATATTGTGAAGCGGGATTTAAATCAAATGATGACCTTTAAAGGGGCGCCTGATTTTAGTATTGTGAATAGATTGCCAAACAGCATGCCACAATATCATGTTCATCATATGGATAATATACATGCAATACAAACACATATTAGACAAAATTATCCTAGATTACGAATAGCCGGTGCTTCATTTGAGGCAGTCGGACTACCAGACTGTATTTTACAGGGTAAAAATGCAGTATCAGAGTTATTAAGCGAATTATAAAATTTAAATGTAACAGCAATGTTTAATGATATATTTTAAAATATATGTATTATGATCTGATTCTATTGCAATAAAACATAAGAGGACGAGTTAGAAATCAACTAAAACATTTGATTTCTAGCTCGTTGTTTTTTAACTTGTATCATTTATCTTAGATTAAAAATTATGAGATAATATAAAAATAATCAATTAGTGACGTAATTTAATATTAATTCAGTGGGGGATATTTAAATGACAGATATAATTATAGTTCATTCAAAACAAGGAGATTCTACAAATCATTGGTATGAATGGTTAGCCAATAATCTCATATTGGAAGGTTATAATGTAACACTATGCCATATTCCCGTTGATAACAATGATCAAATTGAAGCATGGGTCACGAAACTAAATAAACAAATCTCTATAAAAACTTATGAAACATTTTTTGTAACACACGGATTTGGTACATTAGCTTCATTAAAATACTTGGAAAACATGGATATAAATCATATACAGGGGTTATTTAGTATTTCAGGATTTATGGAGGATGCTCAAGCATTAGTTGAACAAGATCATTATGAAACGGTCCAAATAGATTATGAAAATGTTAAACAAAAAGTAGATTCATTTTATGGATTATGTGCAAAAAACGATGCACACATATCCTATGAAGAAACTAAGAGGTTGATGGATACCTTAGGAGGAATATGTAAAGTAACAGAATTCGGCGGCCATTTTATGGAAGATGATGGATTTACGACATTTACAAGACTCCAAAGTAAGATGCAAGGGATTATGAGTCAATAAATCTACAGTTTGAATTTATTTGTCATCTATACATGATTTGTCTCTAAGACGAAGTGATATGACAAATGCTTTGCATAAACATATATAGGTCAAAGGGCAATAGAATTTTGTATAAATAAGGAACAAAAAATAAAATATTATAGTTATATTCCATTTTTACACAAAATAATTCTTGTAGCCCATTGACTATCATACGAAAAATTTATATACTGAGTAAGTCTTGATTGATAGGTGATGCGCAAACGTCAATTATCGCATTTAAATTTTAATTTTGAATTAAGCTGATGTTAATTAATTTTTAAAAAACATTGACATTAAGTAAATATTTGTGATATATTAAATAGGTAGGCGTCATTAATAATATTAACGCGGGATGGAGCAGTTCGGTAGCTCGTCGGGCTCATAACCCGAAGGTCGGTGGTTCAAATCCGCCTCCCGCAATTTTTAAAAAGGTCCCGTAGTGTAGCGGTTAACACGCCTGCCTGTCACGCAGGAGATCGTGGGTTCGAATCCCATCGGGACCGCCATTTATTATGGTTCAGTAGCTCAGTTGGTAGAGCAATGGATTGAAGCTCCATGTGTCGGCAGTTCGATTCTGTCCTGAACCATTCTTTTAAGTTTATACTTTGGCGGTTGTGGCGAAGTGGTTAACGCATCGGATTGTGGTTCCGACACTCGTGGGTTCGATTCCCATCATCCGCCCCATAATCGTTAAAGTGCGGGTGTAGTTTAATGGCAAAACCTCAGCCTTCCAAGCTGATGTTGTGGGTTCGATTCCCATCACCCGCTCCATTTTAATTATTCCACAGTAGCTCAGTGGTAGAGCTATCGGCTGTTAACCGATCGGTCGTAGGTTCGAGTCCTACCTGTGGAGCCATTATGGCCCCGTGGTCAAGCGGTTAAGACACCGCCCTTTCACGGCGGTAACACGGGTTCGAGTCCCGTCGGGGTCATACATATTTGGAGAATTAGCTCAGCTGGGAGAGCATCTGCCTTACAAGCAGAGGGTCGGCGGTTCGAACCCGTCATTCTCCACCATTCTTAAATGAATAGCTGGAGGGGTAGCGAAGTGGCTAAACGCGGCGGACTGTAAATCCGCTCCTTCGGGTTCGGCAGTTCGAATCTGCCCCCCTCCACCATTAATGGGCTATAGCCAAGCGGTAAGGCAATGGACTTTGACTCCATCACGCGCTGGTTCGAATCCAGCTAGCCCAGCCATTAGAGCCATTAGCTCAGTTGGTAGAGCATCTGACTTTTAATCAGAGGGTCAGTGGTTCGAGCCCACTATGGCTCACTCTTAAGTACTTCTCATACGAGAAGTACTTTTTTTATATTCAAAATTAATAGGTGCTTGCCTGAATCTGGAGATGAGATTTCTCAACTAAGGAAGACTCTATATTAAATTGAACTATTAAAATTATTTTCTTACCAGTCTCATTTATTATAAAATCAATTAAATTCACCATTTTCTTTTTATACATTATTATGCTTGAAAATACTAAAAACAGTGTATTGGCAATCATTTTATTGAATGATAAATCATTAAAATGGTTTTATATGTAAAAAGAAATGAAATAGCTAAATATAGCCTATTAATCAAGGTTGAAAACTCAAACACTTTAGATTATTCTAATAACAAGATAATAACAAAGGGGTTTTATAAATGAATAAAACAGTAGAAATCATAGGTGCACCATCTACATTTGGTCAAAGGAAATTAGGGGTGAACCTTGGTCCAGATGCAATACGATTTGCTGGTATCGTTGCAAGAATTGAAGCAATTGGATTAACTGTAAAGGACTCTGGTAATATAGAGGTGCCTGAACTGGATTTAAATAAATTCAATTCAGAACAACAAGGTCTACGAAATTTAGAAGAAATTATTAAAACGTCTGAAACATTAAGTCAGTCTGTTTCCAATAGCATATCAAATAACCATTTCCCATTGATTTTGGGTGGTGATCATTCAATTGCAATAGGATCTATTTCTGGTGTGAGTAAGCACTATGAGAACTTAGGTGTGATTTGGTATGATGCACATGGAGATTTAAATATACCTGAAGAATCACCTTCGGGAAATATTCATGGTATGCCATTACGCATACTTGCAGGTGATGGTGATGATAAGTTAGTCAACATTGCAAATTATGCACCCAAAGTAAAGCCGGAGAACATTGTTCTAATTGGAATGAGAGATTTAGATGAAGGCGAAAGACAATACATCAAAGATAATAATATTAAAACATATACGATGGCTGAAGTAGATAGATTTGGTATAAAACAAGTCATTGAAGAAACCATAGACTACTTAAAAGAGAAAACAGATGGTATTCATTTGTCTCTTGATGTAGATGCATTAGATCCTGTTGAAACACCTGGTACTGGTACTAGAGTTTTAGGAGGATTAACTTATCGAGAAAGTCATTTTGCATTGGAATTACTACATAATTCTGATTTAGTAACATCAATGGATCTTGTAGAAGTCAATCCATTGATTGATCATAATAATGACACAGCAGAACAAGCTGTCGGACTTGTAGGCAGTTTCTTTGGAGAAACATTGTTATAAACAATAAGTATAGCGGATGTAGATGTTTTCTACATCCGTTTTAGTTTATTTTAAGCTAAAAAATAAATACTAAATATGACAGTTAGTGATATGATTGGTATAATAGGTAACATGGGAACAGATAACCGGAGGAGATGTTATGGATTTATCCAACTTTTTTGACGACTGGAGTACAGTAAAAATTATTGCTAGTGTGCTCGATTTACTCATCGTATGGTATGTACTTTATCTTCTCATTACAGTTTTTAAAGGTACCAAAGCCATTCAACTATTAAAAGGTATTGTAGTAATAGTGATTGGTCAACAATTGAGTAAAATGCTTAACTTAACAGCAACATCCCGATTATTTGATTTAGTTATTCAATGGGGTGTATTAGCATTGATTGTAATATTCCAGCCAGAAATTAGACGTGCCTTAGAACAACTTGGGCGAGGCAGTTTATTTAAACGATATTCTACGAATTTAAATAGCGATGAAGATAAATTGATATCTTCTGTATCTAAAGCTGTACAATATATGGCAAAACGCCGTATTGGTGCATTGATTGTTTTTGAAAAAGAAACAGGCTTACAGGATTATATTGAAACTGGCATCGCAATGAATTCTGAAATATCACAAGAGTTATTAACAAATGTTTTTATACCAAATACACCATTACACGATGGGGCAATGATTATTCAAGCAAATAAGATTGCGAGTGCAGCCAGTTATTTACCGCTATCTGATAGTGCAAAAATAGCAAAAAGTTTAGGTACGAGACACAGAGCTGCGGTTGGTATCTCAGAAGTATCAGATGCATTTACTGTAATTGTGTCTGAAGAAACAGGTTCAATTTCCGTTACTTTTGATGGTAAATTAAGAAAAGATATTTCTAACGAAGCGTTTGAAGAATTACTGGCTGAACATTGGTTTGGCACACACTTTCATGAGAAAGGTGTGAATTAATATGTTAGAAAGTAAATGGGGTTTAAGGTTAATCGCACTGATGTTAGCTGTTTTATTTTTCTTATCAGCTAATAACATGTTTGGGAATATTTTTGATGCAGATAACTTAAGTCAAAAATCATCTGAAACGATTCAGGATGTACCAGTTCAAGTGAAATACAATAATAAAGAACTTTATGCAAGTGAAGTTCCTAATAAAGTAGATGTTGAGATTTCTGGACCGCAATCACAAGTTTTAAAAGCAGAAAATGGTGAAAACATTAGAGCTGTGTTAGATCTTAGTGGTGAAAAAGCTGGTAAGCATACAGCACAATTTAAAGTTAATGGATTAAATAAAGATATTGAATACACAGTAAAACCAAAAGAAACGACAGTGTCACTAGAAGAAAAAGTAAGTAAAACCTTTAAAGTTGAACCAGATGTAAGCAACAATGACTTGAATCCTAAATATAAAATAAGCGAACAAAGCGTTTCACCGGATACAGTCAAAGTTACAGGTGGACAAAAGCAACTTGATAAAATTGCTTACTTAAAAGCAACGTATAAAAATAAAAGTAAAGTTTCAAAAGATACCACTGATGTTGCAAAAATAATTGCATTTGATAGAAACTTAAATAAAATTGATGTTTCAATTGACCCGAACGAAGTTAATTTAAGTGTTAAAGTAGAAGACTATAGCAAAAAAGTAAAAGTAAAAATGAAATCTGTTGGCTCACTTTCAGATGGTCAAGAGGTTAAAGACATTAAATTAGATGATAATGAAGTTGAAATCTATGGTAATAAAGACGACTTAGACGATATTGATGAAATTACTGCAAAAGTTAATTTAGATGGTATTTCAGATACAACTGAGAAAAAAGTAGAGTTTCAAGTTCCAGACAAAGTCACAAAAGTTAGTCCAAAAGATACGACTGCAAAAATAACAGTTAAATAGATTTTTACAATAAAGGAGATATATATAATGGCAAAATATTTTGGTACAGATGGCGTAAGGGGCGTTGCAAATAAAGAATTAACGCCTGAACTTGCGTTTAAATTAGGGCGCTATGGTGGCTATGTTTTAGCACATAATGAAGGCGAAAAGCATCCTAAAGTACTAGTAGGTAGAGATACACGCGTTTCGGGTGAAATGTTAGAATCTGCTTTAATAGCTGGATTGATTTCTATTGGTGCAGAAGTTATGCGTTTAGGTGTCATTTCAACACCTGGTGTGGCTTATTTGACGCGTGAAATGGAAGCTGACCTTGGTGTAATGATTTCAGCTTCTCATAACCCAGTGCCAGACAACGGTATTAAATTCTTTGGTTCTGATGGATTTAAATTATCAGATGATCAAGAACAAGAAATCGAACTTTTATTAGATCAAGAAAATCCTGACTTACCAAGACCAGTTGGTGAAGATATTGTACATTACTCAGACTATTTTGAGGGTGCGCAAAAGTATATAAGCTATTTAAAATCTACGGTAGATGTTGATTTAGCAGGTATGAAAATTGCACTAGATGGTGCACATGGTTCAACTTCATCACTTGCACCGTTCTTGTTTGGTGACTTAGAAGCTGATACAGAAACAATTGGATGTAATCCAAACGGTTATAATATTAATCAAGATGTAGGTTCAACACATCCGGAAGCACTTGCTAAGGTCGTTGTAGAAACTGAATGTGACTTTGGACTAGCCTTCGATGGTGATGGCGATAGATTAATCGCAATCGATGAAAATGGTAATATCGTAGACGGTGATCAAATTATGTTCATTATTGGTCAAGCTATGAGTAAAAATCAAGAATTAAATAATAATATGATTGTTTCTACAGTTATGAGTAACTTAGGTTTCTATAAAGCACTTGAGAATGAAGGTATTCAATCAAATAAAACAAAAGTTGGAGACCGTTACGTTGTTGAGGAAATGAGACGTGGTAACTATAATCTTGGTGGAGAGCAGTCAGGTCATATTGTATTAATGGATTATAATACGACTGGTGATGGATTGTTAACTGGGGTACAACTTGCAAGTATCATTAAAATGACTGGAAAAAGTTTAAGTCAACTCACTAGTCAAATGAAAAAATATCCTCAATCATTAGTCAATGTCCGTGTTACTGATAAATACCGTGTTGAAGAGAATATAGATGTACAGGAAATAATGACAAAAGTAGAAGTGGAAATGAACGGAGAGGGTCGTATCTTAGTAAGACCATCTGGAACAGAGCCACTTGTCCGTGTTATGGTTGAAGCTGCGACTGACGAAGATGCGCAACGTTATGCTAATACGATTGCTGAAGTAGTTCAAGATAAAATGGGCTTAGACAAATAATATATTTAATAAAAGAGACTGGGACATCCTTAGGTGTATCAGTCTCTTTGTCAATTATGTCGTAAATGACTATTGGATTAAAGTTGACATAAGGATTGCCTGAGTTAAATGCTCATGCATAAGAACTACTAGAATGACAAAGGATTACTTGAGCTAAAGCTCATGCATAGAACTACTAATTCACATAAAATGTGAAAGTAGTTCAAAAAAGTAGTTCTAAAAGTAGTTCTAAAAGTAGTTCTAAAAAAGTAGTTCTAAAAAGTAGTTTTAAAAGGTAATTCTAAAAAATAAAGCACTGATAGGCTAATTTAAGCTTATCAGTGCTTTATTTATATTATTGAATGATTTTTACAGTACGTTGTATTCTTTTACAATTTCTGAAGTCAATTGATCATCTGTTTTAGCATATGCTTTCAAGAATGCTTCTACACCATGATTTTCGATATACTCATTTTTTTCAACTGTTTCTTGATCATTCGTATCATCATATTTTAATAATAATGCAGCTGTCTTAACGAGTGCATCATGTTTTAAATTATTTTGGTATAAATAATTTAATGGCTTAATGATTCTATCTTGTGGTCCAATTTTACGTATAATGCCTCGTCCAACACGTGTCACTTCGTCTGATAAATTAGGGTTTTTGAAACGACCGATGATTTTATCAACGTATTGAGCTTGTTCACTTTCTGTAAAATTAAATTGTTTAGTAATATATTGACTTGTTTCTTTTAGAACATTTTCTAAATCATGTCTAATCATGTCATCATTAACAGCATCTAAAATGGTTGGTTGGCCATAAAATCTTCCTGCATAAGCCAGATAAGCATGACCCGTGTTAACAGTGAGTAGTTTACGTTCAATGTATGGTGTTAAATCATCTACATATTTAATATGATCTAATTCAGGACCAAACCAAGCATCCTTTTCGATTACCCATTCATAAAATGGTTCAACGACTACATCTAAAAGATTGTCATTCGTTTGTAAAGGAACGATACGGTCGACAGCAGAATTTGCAAAGTGAATGTGATCTGCTAAAGGACCAGTGATATCTAAAATCGCTTCTTTTAATGTATTTGTTGCCATTATTGCATTTTCACATGCAACAATATTAACAGGTGTTTCTTTTTCCTTTAAATAAGGTGCAAATGATTTTGCAATAATAGGTAAGATGTTGACACCTACAGCAGTTGTAATTAAATCTGCTTCTAATACAGCTTGTTTAAGACTTTCGGATGGGGCACCTGAATTGATTGCATCAACATTATGCACGCGTGTCGTTGTTTTCGCTTCATCAGCTAAGATGACATCATATTGATGTTCTTTATCTAATGCGTTGATAATATCTGCATTAACATCTGCGAAAGTGACTTTCACATCATTATCTGCAAGTATATATCCGATAAATCCTCGTCCAATATTACCTGCGCCAAAGTGTAATGCTTTCATTATGCATCAGCCTCCTCAAAGACTTGTTTAATTTCTTCAGCAGATGAAGCATTAATAATACGCTCAACATTTTCTTCTTCACTGAAAGTAATCGCAATTTTAGAAAGTAAATCTAAATGTTCACCATCTTTTCCGGCAATACCTACGACAACTTTAACTTCTTCACCTTCCCAATCAACACCTTCAGGAATTTGGATTAAAGTTAAACCAGATTTTAATACACTTGTTTTTGCTTCATCAGTACCATGAGGAATAGCTAGGCCATTACCCATAAATGTAGATACAACTTCTTCACGATCTTTCATAGCTTGAATGTAATCTTCAGTCACGGCACCACTAGATACTAAGGCATGTCCTGCTTTTTCAATCGCTTCGTTTTGATCCTTTATTGATTGGTTGATAAAAATGTTTTCATTGCTAAATAATTCACTCATTGTTTTCACTCCATATTTAATAAATTTTGTAATTGTATCAGATAACTTTGCTTCAATAAGTCTTGAAGTTGTTCTGGTCTTTCCATGAATCCATCGATATTATCGAGATGTTCTACCAATTTTCCAGATATATCACTTACAAGTTGTGACATGGTATCGTCTGGTGGGACAAACATATTCAATAAATATCTTACAGATTGCTTGTCATTTTGATTGCTTTTAAGCATGATTGGCTCATTTAATATGGTTATAAGTATGAAAGGTTTCTTGATAATTTCATTTTTTAAATGAGGTATGGCGATAGGGTAAGGTTCTAGAACAAAACCT
The DNA here is from genome assembly GCF_013391405.1 of Staphylococcus sp. GSSP0090. Taxonomy (GTDB): domain Bacteria; phylum Bacillota; class Bacilli; order Staphylococcales; family Staphylococcaceae; genus Staphylococcus. The sequence continues at coordinate 12,980 of NZ_JACBFD010000007.1, read as the reverse complement.
TGTCTATCCATGTGTTGCTTAATAAGTTCAGCGAATGACGGACCATCTGTAATAACTTGATGTGATAATAATATTGTTGTTAAATAACTAGCCCAATCTGAAACATAGGCATAATCAATATTTACGGAATCTATAATCTCAAGCCCTTTTCTTATATAATTGAGCTTATCTTCAGGATTCATAATATTAAGATTTTCAGGTTCAGGCGATGGATAATTAACTTGTTGTTGCTGAGTATTTAAGAACGCTGCAACATGATTAATATCTGCATCAGGTAGTAGGGGATTTACTGTAATGTAAGGTGTTGTTATATCGATATCTACAGTAGAAATAATTGCATCAAATTGCGATGTATCCATTGCTTTTAAATCACCTACAGATGCTTGTGTTGTTTTTTGGATTTCGCTAAATGTTTGTTGCAGTCGCGTAGCAAGCAAACGACTTGTACCTATACCACTGCTACAAACGACAAGTACATTGTACAAATGCGCACCTTGGCTTTGTATTGCACCGCCGAAATGTAAAACGATAAAAGCAATTTCACTATCCGGAAATGTGAAATCAGGCCAAGTTTGTAATAATGCTCGATGAACACTTTCAAACAATCTAGGGTATTTGTGTTTAATCATTTCGGTTAAAGGATTATATGTTTCAATATTAGCATTTAATCGATTGATAGCTGGAATGATATGCAATTTTAATCCTTCACTTAATGTTTCTGTTTCTTTAAATGTTTGTTGTGAAAAGTGTGTTACCGACTGTATAAAGTTGTCAATTTTAGTTTCATCTTTATTGTCTTTAAATACTTCGGCAGATTCTTTACGTTTAGCACCACGGAGATGAATCGTAATAAATGTTACTTCTGCCTGGTTAAACTGAACGCCGTATATATGTTCCAGATGTAAAGCTAGTGCTTGCGCAACTTCGTGTTCAAATGAATGTTTGACACTTTGATAAATATCTTTATTTAATGCGACATATTGACCGTTTAACATTCTATCAATGCTTAAGACAATGTGGACGGTTAATGTTAAATAACTGGATTCTGTTAATGAATAGGGCAGTTGATCAAGATGATCCATTAAAATACGTTCTATTTGAAAAATTTTATCCATATCTACCATAGCTAATTGAGATTGGTTGATGGATTGATAAACGAAGTGGTTTTCAATTACTGAATAAACACTCGTACTATTAAGATTATTAACCATTAATTGACTTAATAATTCCCGTTTTTTAGATTCAGGGCCGTGTAATTGAATACCTTCTCCGCGTTTTTTGTGTAAACGTAATTGGTATAAATCAAGTTCAACATCGAGTTCGTCTAAAAGTTTTGATAATGTTTGATTTGAAACACCTATTTCTTGTGCTAAGCCATATTGTTTAATAGGTGTATCCGCTTGTATCAATGCATATAAAATAATAACTTTTTGCTCTTCCTGCGATAAATCAATTGTGTTTTCATTTAGTAAAGCATGTTTCAGTGAAGATAGAGCGACGTCACTTGTATTAAGTTGTATGCCTTTTTTGGTGACACGCTCTAATGCTATATCAAAATTTGATAAGAAAGATTCAATAGATTTTAATTCTCTATGAATAGTACGAGAGGATACAGCTAAGTTTTGAGCAATGTCGTAAATTGTGACATATTGACCGTGATATTTAATTAACATTTCGATAATTTCTTTTTCACGTGTACTCAAAAACATAGCCATACCCTCCAGTATTGTTCTATATAGTGATTATTTATTATTTAAGATTTTCAAGTAATTCATCATATCTAGGAGAGTTTAGGAAATTATCTACAGAGATATGGATTGCATTTGGTACTTGTTTAATTGCTCTATCAGTAAGTTTCTTCTGAGTAATAACAAGTTGTGCATCGCCAGGCAATTGGTTGATTGCAGTATTTGTAACTTCTACATCTTGAATGCCTGCTTTTTTAAATTTATTTCGTAACATACTTGCACCCATGGCACTAGATCCCATACCAGCGTCACAAGCAAAGATGACATGATTTACTTTACTATAATCATGAGCGTCTACATTTTCAGTATCATAATTATCTAATAATGCTTCTTCTGATTGTCCATCTTTAGTTTCTGAAGATGAAGCAGTTGCACCAGCAGCGGCTGATCCAGTTGTTGAAGCAGTATTATTATCTTCTTTCCCTTTTAGCTTAGAAGATACACTTGATTTTTTGCCTTTTGAAGCTTCCATTTTTTCAGTAGCTGCTTCTAAGTCTTCTTCCGGTTCTTTTGTGAATTTTAAAATAAGTGCTGCAACAACAAATGAAACGATTGCCGCTAATAACACACCAAGCACCATGTGTAAGAATTCACCTTTAGGTGCGTTCAACATATAAACGATGAATGAACCAGGTGAGGCAGGACTCTTGAAGCCGAAATCAAGTAATGAATAAGTTGCGACACCAGTCATACCACCTAAGATTACAGCGATAAATAATAACGGACGCATTAATACATATGGGAAGTAAATTTCATGAATACCACCTAAGAAGTGGATAATACCTGCACCATATGATGTTGCTTTTGCTGTACCTTTACCAAAAATCATATAAGCAACTAAAATACCTAAACCAGGTCCAGGGTTAGATTCAATTGTATATAAGATAGATTGTCCAGCAGATGCTGCTTGATCTGCGCCAAGTGGTGTGAAAACCCCATGGTTAATTGCATTGTTCAAGAAGACAATCTTAGCAGGTTCCACGATAATACTTACTAGTGGAAGTAAATGTGCATGTACCAATGCTTCAACTGCAAGTGATAGTATATGCATAATGAATTCCATAATTGGAGCTAAAATTTTAAATCCAACAATTGTCATGATGAAACCTAAGATACCGGCTGAGAAATTATTGAATAACATTTCAAAACCTTGTGGTGTTCTTGGCTGAATGAATTCATCTGTTTTCTTCATTAACCAACCTACAAGTGGACCCATAATCATGGCACCAAGTAACATTGGCGTATCAGGTAATGCTACGATAACACCCATCGTTGCAACAGCAGCAATAATACCGCCACGCATTTCATGAATTAAACGACCACCACTATATGCAATAAGTAATGGAATTAAGTAAGAAATCATAGGACCAGCTAATTCACTTAAATCTTTATTTGGCCACCAACCACCATCAATAAAGATTGCAGCGATGAATCCCCATGCGATAAAAGCACCGATATTCGGCATAATCATACTACTTAAAAATGAACCAAACGCTTGTACCTTACGGCCAATGCCTTTGTTTTCTTGCGTTTCTGTTTGTGACATAGAATTGCACCTCGTTTTCTCTTTTTATTTATAATTCAATTGTATGGGCGTGCAGGGGAATAAACAACAGAAAGTAATTTCAAATTTGTCACAGTATCTTTGACAAGTTTGTGAATATAACTTGGACTTCATAAAGATGAAATATACATACTCAATATAACTGATTATAGATAAACTAATTTTGTAAATGAATTGTTAATAAATTATTTGCATTAAGTAATAAGAACATTGTACAATTAATAGTATTGATAGGAAGGAGGACAGTTTAAGCGTTAGTTCAATTAAAGCGCCTGTACAAGTGAAGAGGTAGTGTGTTTGTGATTTAAGGTTTATAACAGAAATCTTAATAGACATAATAATCGAAGCTTGTAGACGAGGAGGATAGTTATCGAACCATCGGCGGATGCTATCCCGGATGTGGCTCATTCGTTAACTTATTAAGGAAAACATTAGGGTAACCTGGTGCACAAAGTTAATAAGATAGCCAAAAATTAAATATAAAAGTATACGGTGAATGAGATAACCATTGCTATCAGGGGATTTTAAATTTCTATTTAATAAATAGGGATAAGTCTGCCTTCATTGGTTTATATTAAATTGGACTGGTTCAAATTCGCTAGAAGTTCAATCGTCTCTTCACCATTCAATTGGAGGAAATTTTAAAATGTGTGGAATTGTTGGATATATCGGGCAAGATAATGCCAAAGAATTATTATTAAAAGGTTTAGAAAAATTAGAATATAGAGGTTACGACTCAGCTGGTGTAGCTGTGGTAAATGAAGAAGGTACTTCAGTATTTAAAGCAAAAGGTCGTATTGCAGAATTAAGAAAAGTTGCAGATAGTGAAGCTACTGATGGTCACGTAGGTATTGGTCATACACGTTGGGCTACACATGGTGTTCCAAATTATGAAAATTCACATCCGCATCAATCAACGACGGAACGTTTTACATTAGTTCATAATGGTGTAATTGAAAATTATGAAGAATTAAGAAACGAATACTTATCAGATGTATCATTTATTTCTGAAACAGATACAGAAGTCATTGTTCAACTTGTAGAATATTTCTCAAATAGTGGCCTTGATACAGAAGCAGCATTTACAAAAGTTGTATCACTATTAGACGGTTCATACGCTTTAGGATTAATTGATAATGAAGATAAAGATACAATTTATGTAGCTAAAAATAAATCACCATTATTAATCGGTGTAGGTGATGACTTTAACGTTATTGCATCAGATGCAATCGCAATGTTACAAGTGACAAATCGTTATAAAGAAATTCATGACCACGAAATCGTAATTGTTAAACGTGATGAAGTCATTATCAAGAATCAAGAAGGACAAGTTCAAGAAAGAGAAGCATATACTGCACAAATAGATGCAGCAGACGCAGAAAAAGGCGTTTACGATCACTATATGTTAAAAGAAATTCACGAACAACCTGCAGTGATGCGTCGTATTATCCAAGAGTACCAAGATGAAGAAGGTAACTTGAAGATGGATCCAGAAGTGGTTAAAGATGTTGCCGAAGCAGACCGTATTTATATTATTGCTGCTGGAACAAGCTACCATGCTGGTTTAGTAGGTAAAGAATTTATTGAAAAATGGGCAGGTGTCCCTACAGAAGTTCATGTTTCTTCTGAGTTCGTATATAATACGCCTTTACTTTCTGAGAAGCCACTATTTATCTATATTTCTCAATCAGGAGAAACAGCAGATAGTCGTGCAGTGCTTGTTGAAATGAACCGTTTAGGACATAAATCATTAACAATCACTAATGTAGCTGGTTCAACATTATCACGTGAATCAAATCATACGTTATTGTTACATGCAGGTCCAGAAATCGCAGTGGCTTCTACTAAAGCATATACTGCACAAATTGCAGTATTATCTATCTTGTCTCAAATTGTTGCTAAAGAGCATGGTAAAGAGGTTGATGTAAGTTTATTACGTGAATTAGCAAAAGTAACAACTGCAATTGAAACGATTGTAGATGATGCAGATATTATGGAACAAATTGCTACAGATTTCTTAAGAACAACACGTAATGCGTTCTTTATCGGTCGTACAGGAGACTATAATGTGAGTTTAGAAGGCGCATTAAAATTAAAAGAAATTTCATATATCCAAGCTGAAGGATTTGCTGGTGGTGAATTAAAACACGGTACGATTGCTTTAATTGAAGAAGGTACACCAATTATTGCACTTGCTACACAAGAAAGAGTAAACTTATCAATCCGTGGTAACGTTAAAGAAGTGGTTGCACGTGGTGCAAACCCATGTATCATTTCAATGGACGGCTTGAACAAAGAAGGGGATTCATACGTTATTCCACATGTTCATGAATTATTAACACCATTAGTTTCAGTTGTTGCATTACAATTAATTTCATACTATGCAGCATTACACAGAGACTTAGACGTTGATAAACCACGTAACTTAGCTAAATCTGTAACAGTTGAATAAAATAAGATCACAGCTTATTAGTAAAGTCATTGTTACTTTTAATCTAAACAGATAAAATCACATATCACATAAATAGAGCAAGAACGAAATCAAACTTATATTTTAGATTTCGTTCCTGCTCTTTTTTCATAATATAAAAGTGATATTTTTGTTTTATATATCAGTAAGCAATCATATCAATACAACGTAGGGTAAACCCTATCGTATAAGGTCATTGTTGCAGCACAGACATTGATTATAGCATGCCACATTTTAAATGGACTGCATGTAGATAAAATAACTATAAAACAACAATATACGTTTACAAACTAAAATGGATTTTAAGTGAATGCATTTATAAGTGAAAATCCACGTTAGTGAAAGCAAAATATTTTTAAAATGTGTGTGTGTTTATTATGCTTATCATCAATAACGAAATAAACTTTAAAATGGAGTTGAATATAGTGACAAAACCTAAGATTTATTCTATGGCTTTTGGAAAAGTGTACGATCTATTAATTAAAAAAGTAGAGAAAAAGAATAGAACTAAAGAAGAAGCGGATGAAATTATAAGATGGATGACGGGTTACACACAGTCAGAACTTGATAATTTAGTAGCTGATGGGACGGATTATGAGACTTTTATTAATCAAGCGCCTAACTTAAATCCAGAGAGAACAAAAATAACAGGTGTTATTTGTGGTATTCGTGTAGAGGATATGGAATCATCTGTGATGAAAGAAATTAGATATTTAGATAAAATGATAGATGAATTGGCAAAAGGTAAATCATTGGATAAAATCTTTAGACAAAATAAATAAAGGTTTGAAACGATTCAATAGGTTATGCTAGAAGGCATATGGGAAAAGGGGGAAATCATGTTAGTCGACTTGAAAAATATATCACGCAGAAAACAAGGTAAGGAAATAATAAAAAATGTAAGCTGGCAAATTTACGAAGGTGAAAAATGGATGCTTTACGGTCTGAATGGTGCAGGAAAGACAACACTACTAAACATATTAAATGCATACGAACCCAATACATCTGGAACGATGACATTATTTGGTATGCAACCAGGTAAAGTGGGCTATTCTGCTGAAACAGTCAGAGATTACATAGGGTTTGTGTCTAATAGTTTAATGGATCGCTTTCAAGATGGTGAATTGGTGCGAGATGTTGTCGTTAGTGGCATATTTAATTCAATAGGTGTGTTTAAAACGATACAACCCCATCATATTGAAATGGCACAACATTATTTAAAACAAATGGGCATGATTGATTTTGAGTCGCAATATTATGGTTATCTTTCTACGGGAGAACGTCAGAAGGTACTTATTGCCCGTGCGTTGATGGGGAACCCTAAGTTACTCATTTTAGATGAACCGGCGTCGGGGTTGGATTTTATAGCACGAGAAGATCTGTTACAAGCGCTTGGAAAATTGTACCACCAACAACCAGAGTTAGCTGTTATATATGTGACGCACTTTGTTGAAGAGATTACGCAAGATATACAAAAAGGATTTTTATTAAAAAATGGTAAAAATTATAAACAAGGAAATATTGAACATATATTAAATAGTGATGTTATGAGTAACTTTTTCGATAGAAGTGTCAGCGTGTTATATCAAAACCAACGTTACGCATTATTTATGAAAGATGTGTAGATTGCACATTAGCAGAGATAATGCCATAATTTAAGATGATAAAATGTGATGGAGGATTATATAAAAATGGATAATGTTAAGGCAATATTTTTAGATATGGATGGCACGATTTTACATAAAGATAATCGTGTTGATATAGAAACAGCAGAAGTGATTCAACAATTAAGAGATAAGGGATACAAAGTCTTTCTAGCAACAGGTCGTGCACATAATGAAATACATTATCTTGTACCTGATTCGTTTGAGGTAGACGGTATTATTAGTTCTAATGGCACGTTAGGTATGTTTCAGGAAGAAGTGCTTTTTAAACATAGTTTGGCTTTTAATACAGTTGAAAAAATTGTTGAACGCGCACAACAACAAGAAATTTACTATGAAGTATTTCCATTTGATAGCAATCGTATTGTACTTAAAGAAGATGAATCGTGGGCGCGTGAATTATTTGAAGCAAAGTACCCTCCTGAAAATGTCGGTGATTCTGAGTGGTCTTCACGTAAAGCATCACTGATAGATAAGGTTGATTGGGAATCATCCATACCTGATACTTCATTTTCAAAAATATATTTATTCTCACCAGATATCGATAAAATTACTGATTTTAGAGAACAATTAAAGTCGGCACAGCAAGATCTTCAAATTAGCGTTTCAAATTCTTCACGCTGTAATGCGGAAACGATGGCATATGGTATTGATAAGGGAACAGGTATAAAAGAAATGATTGCGCATTTTGGTATTGCACAAGAAGAAACATTAGTGATTGGAGACAGTGACAATGATAGAGCAATGTTTGCATTTGGTCATCATACTGTCGCTATGAAAAATGCGCGACCTGAAATCCAAGCTTTAGCAAATGAAGTGACGGAAGATAATAATGAAGAAAATGGTGCAGCACGCTACTTAAAAGCACGTTTTTTACAAGATTAAAATACAAGCATGAGAAAATAATAGTGGCATTTATTGACCATTTAAAAAGTCCGAACCATATTTTATATGGCTCGGACTTTTGCATTTGCATGATGAACTTTGCGTTAATATTACTTGTCAGTATTGTTTAGGTTGTTTTTTAAATCTGATGCTTTATCTTTAGCTTGATTTTGCAAGTTATCAGATTGCTCAGTAATATTTGATTTTGTCTTTTCTGTTGTATTCGTCACACTATTGCTGGCTTTAGATTGCTTGTTTTCTAATTCATTATCTTTAGTTTGTTGAGACTTTTTATTTTTCTTCGATTTTGACGATTCGATTTTGTCACCATTACGATTATAATATTGAATAATTGCTAATATATTTGTATAGTAAACGATTAATCTAATGATAATCACAATAACTGATACAATGTAAATTATGACTATAGCTACTGTTTGAGACATGCTACCAGTAAATATTGAAACTAATTGACTAATTGGATTAGCAAGTAGGATGACGATTAAATTGAGTAACAATAAACCAAGGTAGAATTTGAACCAAGTTTTTTTACCATTTTTAATGCCTTTAAATCCTCTTTTTACTGATGTCCATGCGCCATTATTAGGTTCTTTAACAAAAGCTAAAGTATAGTTAATTGCGATAATAGCTAAGAACCAGTATATGAATGATTGAATAAATAATATAATTGCTGCTGCGATAATTTGGTAAGTAAGAGAGCATCCAAGTGCATGATCAGAACTGCTTATTGTTCCTTGTAATGCTGAAAATAGTTGAACGACTCCTAAATTTAGTACTTTTGAAACTAATAAATTAAGTAACAATGCGATAATAATAAAAACTAAAGTAAATAAAGATAATTTTAATCCTTTTAAATATTTACCTTTTTTAAACGTAGAAAATAAATCTTTGAAATTTACCTTGTCTTTATTTAATGCTTTGTCTATAGTGTAGATAGTTCCAGCTATTAATGGGTAACCAATAAATATAAATACGATTAATGGTATGAGCAATGCAAGTACGAGTGAAAATATGGCACCGCCAACAGGCTGTTGCATAGCCATAGCCATTAACATTTTATAAATAGCAGGTTGCACTGGCATAAATGTTAGTACTGTTAAAGCAAATAATATTATAAAACTTACAATTGTGAACATTAAAATTTTAGCATTTTGTGGTTTTGCATTTTGTAATGCTAATTTATGAAAATTAAACAAATTTTAAGCACTCCTTTTTAGTGATAAACATACGATATCAAAAATTTGATGATTTTAAAATTAATAGGTAACAAAATGGCAATAAAATGTTAAAATGTCCTAATGAGAAAAAGTTGAAAGGAGATATCATCATGAAATTTGCAATAATTACTGATGTTCATGGAAATTTTGATGCATTAGAAACTGTTTTAGATGATATTGATAGAAGAGAAGATATCAATAAAATATTTAACCTGGGTGATAATATCGGGGTTGGACACGAAACGAACAAAGTACTCGATGAAATTTTTGACAGAGATGATATGGAAATCATCGCGGGTAATCATGATGAAGCGGTGATGTCGATTGTGAATGACACACCTTATCCTGCAGACTTAAAAGACAAATTTTACGAACATCATCAGTGGATTGAAAGTCATTTAGATGAAGATTATTACGATAGATTAAATGAATTACCACGTGTAATAGAAAAAACATTTAATCAAAAAAAAGTACTGTTCATTCATTATGAAATACCGAATGAACAATTAACGACGCCAATTGATGGACAACCGTATAGTCCAATTGTGGAGCCTAGTGAAGAAAATATAAAAGCTTTGTTTGAAGATAAACAAGCTGATTTAATCGTATTTGGGCATAATCATACTGTACATTTGTACGATGATCAATCTACGGTATATTTTAATCCAGGTTCTGTTGGGCTTAATAATGGTGCATATGCAGTTTATGGCATTATAACAATTGACGAAAATGAATTTTCAATTGAGCGCGTAAAAGTCCCATATGACAATGAAGAATTTTTAAGAGGTTTTGATGAGAAACAAGTTCCAGCTAAAGCGCTTATATTTGATAAGTTTATCTAAACAATTAATTTGAGCGTTTAGATGGTATAGAGGTTATAAATAATCGATGACGCGGTTGCTCATCTTGATTAATATTAAATGTTGATATGTGTTTCATTACATTAAAGAAGCGAACGTGCGAAATTAAATTTGAATTTCGTACGTTCGCATTTTTAATTTGATCACTGATTAAACTTACGCATGTTCATGAGCATGCTCATGAGAAGTTGTCTTATATATGGACGAACATAATGTCTCATCTTCATGTTGATGATCTTTAGTTTCTAATTGAATTGTCATGTGCTGAATGTTCAAATGTTGTAATTTATGTTCAATTTCATTTAAAAGTTGCTCACCTTGAGCTACTGACATTTCATTTGGTACAACGGCGTGACAACTTAATGCATTTAATTCATTGGATATTGTCCAAATGTGACAATCATGTACACTTTGAATTGCATCTGCTTCTTTAATAGTGGCTATGACTTCAGACATATTCACATCCGTAGGTGTACCTTCCATTAAAATATTCAAAGAAGATTTTGTAATACCCCAGCTACTTTTAATAATTAAAAGTGACACTATGATACTTGCTATCGGATCGGCTATCGTTAAATTTAAAGTCCAAATGAGTACTGCGGCAATAATGGCACCAACAGAACCTAGAAGATCTCCCATCACATGCAAGAAAGCACCGCGCATATTAATGTTGTGGGACGTATCCCCACCTCTAAACATTAATAAAGCAACAATGATATTAACTATCAAACCGGTAACACTGATGATAAACATTTCAGTCGATTGTACTTCTACTGGATTAAAGAATCGTTGAATCGCCTCAATAATGATAATGATACCAATGACAAAAAGTGTAACGCCATTAAATAGTGCAGCTAAAATCTCAAATCTTTTATAACCAAAGGTTTTATTTTTATTTGCATGTTTTTCAGCATAAATAAAAGCAAGTAGAGCGACACCGAGGGAAATTGTATCACTAAACATGTGTAATCCATCTGAAAGTAAAGCTAAACTATTTGCTATGAAACCACCAATGATTTCTATTATCATAAAGATTCCAATAATTAAAAAACTGATAAGTAATATCTTTTTGTTATTAGTGTGTACATGGCCGTGAGCATGATTGTGTTCATGATGTTCTGACATATGGATGTCCACCTTTCAATTATTATTTATGTGAGGCATGATGTATTGCCTGTTTAATTAATGTAGTCACATGTGTGTCATCTATTTGATAGATCATAGACTGTCCATGGCGATTTGATTTTACTAAATGTGCTTGTTTTAGTATACGCAATTGGTGTGAAACGTTGGATTGACTTAAATTTAAAGTGTGTGCAATATGGCCTACACTACACTCATTTTGGATTAAAAGGTGCATGATACGTAGGCGATTACCTTCACTTAAAGCTTTAAAAATATCAGTGACGTAGGTTATTGTTTGTTCATCAATAGATTCTGACATAGCTACTAACCTCATTTCTTTATATCAACATATTAATATATGAATATTTGTTCATATATTAATATAAAAAACCTGAAAAGTCAATGTTCAAAGCACAATAGTTTTAAAAATGAGGAGAAGTGGTAGAATGAGTTTAAGATTTTATTGAAGGAGGCTATATAATGAGTACATTAGTTATAGGTGCAAACGGTGGCGTAGGTCAATATTTAGTGAATCAATTAAAAGAAAGTGGCGAATCATTCGTTGCAGGTGTGAGAAAAGAAGCACAAGTGCAATCTTTAGAAGATAATGGTGTGAAAGCCACGTTGATTGACGTTGAAGCAGATGATATTGAAACGTTAACTCAGAAGTTACAAGGATTCGATAAAATTGTGTTTTCTGTTGGATCAGGCGGTAGTACTGGTGCAGATAAGACTATTAGCGTAGATTTAGACGGTGCTATAAAAACAATTAAGGCAAGTGAAGCGAACCAAGTGAAACAATTTGTGATGGTATCTACTTATGATTCAAGAAGAGAAGCTTTTGATGCAAGTGGTGATTTGAAACCATATACGATTGCGAAACACTATGCAGATGAATATCTTAAACAAGCTGAGGTAGGCTATACGATTGTTCATCCTGGTATATTGCTAAATGACCCTGGTACAAATCAATTTGAAGCAGCTGCATTTTTCGATGATAAAGGTTCCATTCCACGTGAAGATGTTGCTACAGTCATTAAAGAGGTATTAGCAACAGATGAATATATAAATGCTGAATTTCAAGTCGTGAGCGGTGATCAATCAGTAGAGGATGCATTAGCTCAGTTTAAAAAATAAATAAAAAATCAAAAAAAGAATGTAGATCAACCCTTTGCAAATTAATGCGAAGGGTTGTTCTATATTCGATATATAATTTTTAAAAATAGAAGGCTGTATACTTTTAACGGTTGGTGAGTAAAATCATCAATCGTTATTTTTTATGTTTAGATACAAAAAGAGCACAAATATCTCTATAATTATAAGTGACCAAACCATAATTAAAGGAGAGATATCTGTGCCATATGCTTATAATAAAACAAATCACCTCGGTTTAAAAGTGAATAATCTATATTTTATAAATCAAACT
>NZ_JACBFD010000006.1 GCF_013391405.1 Staphylococcus sp. GSSP0090 | reverse complement strand
ATAATAATAATCGAATTCAACAAAAACTAGGCTACTTATCCCCTATAAAATTCAGAGAATTAGCAGCCTAGAACATAGTGTTTTTATTAAATTCCCTCTTTACGGGTTCAGTACCAGCGGGACTTTCTCTCACTAGTCTGTTTTATTTGTGAATAAGCCATTTAATTATATTGTGTACAATGATAAAATGTGTATCAATAGTGCATTGGTAAACAAGTCTCTGACAATGGCTCCTAATCGGTAAAATGATTCGATTTAAAATCGTTACAGATGAATGACACAGTTTTGTTTGGAAAAGTATAAATGTAAATGATGCATAGCAAGAAAATGGAATCATTAATATGATTGATTCAACGCGCGTGATTAAATAATAGTAAGTGGGTTTTTATATGAATATATTAAAAATGATATTATATGCGGGACTGGATCATTACGCTTTGTATTTTAATGTTCCAATCTCTCTATTTTATTTTTGTATTTTGGAAATTGAAAAATAAGAAAATTAGCGAAAATGATTATGAACAGTATGAACAAAGATATGAAAAACCAATGCTAATCAACTTAGCCGTTTTAATAGTTGTAACAACATTATTTAACTTATTGGATTGATATACTTGATAATTTTATTGAATGACTAAAAAGCGTCTTTTCGAAATTGAAAAGGCGCTTTTTCTGATTCATAAAGTACCATCTTTAATCAAAGGTCTTGTATTTTTTCTTAACAAACAAATAATTTAAAATCCCAAGTATAATCACGACAATTAAGAGCATGAGTAGAGGGTAATTCGCCATTAAATTAATATTTGTGTTTGAAGGCCCTAGATACCTTGTGAGAAATAGAAAGGACTAAAAAATAAATAAACCAAGTGCAAGTTCTGGACAATGTTTCTAAAATAATTAAACGCTGTTTTTCACTGTAACGTGTCTTATCTCGTTTGTTACCAGTGGCTACACCTGGTAAATAGTTAATGATAATCATTGACCATAACATTGAAAAAACTAATATTGAGATGAAAAATAGTACTGTTTTCAATATAAATGCCCCTAAATATTTTTTAAATAAAATTTAACTGATTATATACAAACTGTCAAACTGTGCTAATGCACTATAATGCATCATAATGAAGTACAACAAGCATCACTAAAGATCTAATTCTTTATTCACTTGACTATAGAGTGCAGATTTTATATCATCCGCAATCGGTTTTAGTTCTGGTAAATAGTTATTAGCAAAGCCAATGATTATTTTATGCTTGATATGAAGTGATAAGTCTCGTGGAATCCTATCTTCTATTAAAGCGAGTAGATCCCTATATGCGATAGCCTCTCCTTTATGCCTGCTCACATATTGAATAAATGCTAAAAATAGCTTATCAAAGTGTTCATGTTCGATATCCATATCTAGGAATACAAGACTAATTGACTTTGTTTCAAATTGGTTATCACCCATTTCTGTTGCAAGTTCACTGATGGCTTGATACAGCAATCTAAAACTTTCTTTGTTCTCTAGCAAATTAACAGCTCCTATCATATATTTTAAATTTATAAAGGGAGGTTCATTTTTAAACTAACGCATGTTGTTTTGAAAAAAATATAAATTGCCTCATTGCTTAAAAAATATGCCAAACTGTTCTCGATTATTTTTCATATAAAAGGTGATGATAGGCAGGAATAAAGCTAAAAGGGTAATATCACACGAATTTTATGTGTAATATGACACTTAATGAGAGTCGATTATTTATTGAGAAAGCGTTATCTTTATTGACCTAGAACTTTATGAATCGCTTTATTTATAAGGCATGTTAGTGTTTTTGTTTTTGAAGATTAATTCATAAAATTTTGATTTAATGTCTGTATAAAATTAAAAATCACAAATCTTTTTAAAATCATGTAAATTTAATATATGAGTGGAATTTTGTTTATGATAAAATATATTTTGTAGAAAACTAGCGTTTGGACAACGTTAGGTTGAAAAAGGGGATGAACAAGAGTGAAAGTTATAAAAAGAATAAACTTACCGACACAAATTATCATAGCATTGGTGCTAGGGGTAATTTTAGGGAGTATATTACATGGAAATAAAGATGTAATTAATTATATACAACCTTTTGGTGACGTATTTATAAATTTAATTAAAATGTTAGTCGTACCTATCGTATTCTGTTCTTTAGCATTATCGATTTCAAATGTAGGAGACACGAAAACTATCGGACGCTACGGTGGTAAGACATTATTATACTTCGTTATTATGACGAGTTTCGCGATATTTATGGGCTTGGTTTTTGGTAATTTATTCAAACCAGGTGTTGGACTAAATCCTGATTTACTACCAAAAGGAGATATTTCTAAATATGAATCGACTGCAAAAGCGGCAGAAGAGTCTACATATGGTAACCATTTAATAGATACAATTGTAAACATTATACCAACAAACATATTTGAAGCGTTTGCTTCAGGAGAATTATTACCCGTAATATTCTTTTCAGTATTTTTTGGATTAGCGTTAGCTGCCATTGGTCAAAAAGCACAACCAGTTAAAGACTTTTTAGGTGGTGCGCTAGAAGCAGTATTCTGGATGATCGGAAAAGTATTATTATTAGCGCCAATAGCGGTATTTGCATTTATTACGACAACAATTATAACTTTCGGATTATCTGCATTAATCCCATTGTTCAAATTGTGTTTAACTGTAGTTATTGCAATGCTATTCTTTATATTTATTGTATTAGGCATTGTTTCAAGAATCTGTGGTGTAAAAATCACGCAAATCATGAAATTATTGAAGAACGATTTAATGTTGGCTTTCTCAACAGCAAGTTCAGAAGCTGTGTTACCAACAGTAATGAAAAAAATGGAACGTTTTGGTGTACCGAGAGATATTGCCTCTTTCGTACTTCCGACCGGATACTCATTTAACCTAGATGGTGCAGCGATGTACCAATCCATTGCGGCGTTATTCGTTGCCCAATTGTACGGTGTTGATTTAAGTATCGGAGAACAAATCTTACTTATGATTACGTTAATGTTAACGTCTAAAGGTATGGCTGGTGTACCAGGTGCATCAATCGTAGTATTATTAACAACGCTTGGCTCTGTTGGATTAAATCCACAAGGTTTAGCATTAATTATTGGTGTAGATAGAATACTAGAAATGCTTAGAACATGTGTAAATGTGCTAGGAAATTCAGTAGCTACAATCTTTATTGCTAAAACTGAAGGTGTTTATGATAAAAAACAAGGCGAAGAATATCTGAAAACAATTTAACTTAATAGTGATTTAACAAAAGCGAAGAATGTATATTAATAAAAATGGCCAAGGCATCATATGATGTCATGGTCATTTTTTATATTCAAATATTTTTGAATATAACGTTGTTGCACTTGCAATGAAAGAAATGAAAAAAGGTGAATTTAGAATAGTAAATGGTAAACGTATCGCTTGCATTAAAGGATCTTCGTTATAATGAAATAATATGAATTACGTTAAAAGTTGAGACTTCTATAATCAAAACTCCGAAAAATATTTGTTCATGATGTAATTAGCATGATTATTTTAGATGTAAAAACAGTGAGATTGGCAATTTTGTACGATCAAATCATTTTTACAGATAATTATAAATTAGAATTAAGTAGTAGTAAGTAAAAAGCAGTAATTATAACAACATTTAGAAAAAGCATGAAACGAAACTGTTTACCTGTCATAGCTTCAGTATCGTTCATTTGAGCTCTTTTATTAACTTTTATGCGTGTTAAAATCGTATTATTCCAAGAATAAATAGTGACGAAGAGTATACCGAAAAGTATTTTTAATAGTAAGTGCATGCTCAACACTCCTTTAAAATTTAATGATTTAAATAATATATGTTATTAAAAGTTATATTGTGTTAATTTATAAATAAGATAACATGCTATTTTAAAAATGAAAATATAAATGAGAATTAAGGAGATGTTTATGTTGAGTTACATCCTCTATCCATTAATTACTGGCATGGTCTTAGCTTTAATAAAAGTCATAGACTTATGGATTGCCAAAAAGGTTTTAAAGGGTGAATCTAACAAACGAGGAATGAGTTACCATTGGATTTGGATTTTATTTATAGTTGGAGCGATTATTGGATTGCTTAAAGTGATGATTTCATAATGAAGGAAACGGAAATATCGAATGAGTAAATCCGCCAGTCCAATATAGAAAGGAGAGGAACAAAATGGCTATTACATTATTAATTATTGTATTAATTGTTAATATGGCAGAAGCATTATATTTATTAGTGAAATTCATGAAATTAAAACAAAACAACGCGTCTGATCGTGCTTATAAGCAAATGATTGATAAACTTTCACCGTTGATGTGGGCATCTTTTGCACTTTCAATTGTATTACTCATCATTGCTGGTATCGTTAGCTAAGAAAGGCTTTTAAAAGTAAAAAATGTTAAAATAAACGTCCTCGTATTTTTAATAAGTACGAGGATATTTTTAGATTAAGAAACCGAACTATTGAATTAGACGCACAATGGTTTTAAGAGAGTACTAAATGCTTTATGTAACAACGATGAAAAATGAAGCCAACTGAAATAAACATAAGGAGATCAAATCAGTGAAACAAAAACTTAAGCATGGTTTAACTAAATATGTAGAAAACGGGAAATTAGAACAAGGATTGTATAAAGTAAGTGATAAAATTAAAGATAAAAAAGGAAAAGACTATTCTAAATACGTTAGTAAGATTATGAATTTCATAAGAAAAAAAGTGTGAAACTGTAGTAGTTCAGTCCTATTGTTATAGAGAAAAATAAAGTGCGTTATTTAGAGTTTAAAATACTACTTTTTTGAATGTTGTGCAATAATGTTCAGAGTAAGTATAAATTAAACGATGGGGTGTAGTCATGACAGCAGTATTTCCGTATTTAAATTTTGAAAATACAAAAGAAGCGTTAGCGTATTATGAAGAAGTGTTTGGTGCAACGAATATTACAAGATTACCAGTGGGTAAAGAACAAGCAGCGAATTTTAAAATGAGCGAAGCAGATGCAGATCAAGCGACGATGCATGCACAATTTGATATTGCTGGAACAACAATTCTAGCTTCTGATTCTTTCGGTAGAGCAGAAAAAATTAATAATGGTATTTCGTTATTAATTGATTATGATGTTAATAATAAAGACGATGCTAAAGAAGTTGAGGCATTATTTGATCGTGTTAAAGAATCAGTAGATGTTGAAATGCCACTAGAAGAACAATTTTGGGGTGGTAAAATGGGCGCATTTACGGATAAATACAATGTACGTTGGATGTTGCACGGTCAAGATTATACAAAAATCAACAAATAGATTTTTTGCTGATACAGATAAAAATAAAGAAAGTGGGAGTGGGACAGAAATCAAATTTTCTAATAGAGATTTCGTAGTCCTACCTACGAATCAAAGCAAGGATCACTAGGATTGAAAAAGCTTGATATAAGCGTATTTTCAATTCAGACAACTACTGCCTAAATGAGGAAGCGTCTGAGTCATTTATTTTTTGTCCCAGACCTTTTCTTTTTTATTGCTCTGATTTTTTAGCAAAGCCTAGATAGTACGCGTTATTTTAATGTTTAAATTGTCCTAAGACAATGTATGAATGGTTAGCAAATTAAGTCGGCCAAGACAATATAATGACTAGAAAGATTAAATAATTAAAGTTATTTTCAATTAGGGGTGTACAAAAGCAAAAGTAAACGCTATAATAGGTATTAAGTAATTTAGTTCGTGAAATTGATTTGTAGTTTTATTCTTTTGAATTTACTCCTTTTGATTTTTTAAGACAGATTACAAATATTCGTGCAAAAGCACATATGGAGGAATTTAATATGAATAACGGTACAGTTAAATGGTTTAATGCAGAAAAAGGTTTTGGTTTCATCGAAGTTGAAGGTGGAAACGACGTATTCGTACACTTCTCAGCAATCGCTCAAGAAGGCTACAAATCATTAGAAGAAGGACAAGCTGTTGAATTCGAAATCGTTGAAGGCGACCGCGGTCCTCAAGCAGCTAACGTTGTTAAACTATAATAACGACTAAGAGACGAGTATAACTCGTCTTTTTTTTTATGTTTAAAAGCATACTCAAAACAATGCATCCCCTCATGTGATTGACTATACATGAGGGGATTTTTTATTATGAAGTTGTTTCAAAGTGTTTAAGTGCGCTATTTCTAAAATATATCAAGCAGATATTGATTATACAGGCGAATACACCAATAAAAATCACAAAATTCGAACCTAAACTTGCGATAAATAAGCCACCGAAAAATGTACCAATGGTTGTGCCAGTGTTTACAGCGGATAGAAATATACCATTTGAAAGATCGGGTGCATCAGAGGCAACCGAAGTGATAACGTATTGTGTTATATTTGCCGAAATACCTGCTAACGTTCCCCAAAGTACAGAAATAATGATCATAGGTATTAAATAGGATCCTATACCAAACATCGCGATATAAATAATGATCAATGCAAAGGGGAGTAAAAAAATCGCTTTTTGTGGTATTGTGGTTAGCAATTTTCCCGCAATGACATTGCCTAAAATATTGGCAGCACCATATAAAAAGAGAATGATAGAAATGATATTACTTGGTGCATTAGTCACCATATTTAAGAAATCAGTTAGATAACTATACACCCCAAAAATGGCAGCATTAAATAAGACAGATACTATAATGGAGAGCCAAGTTAAAGGACGTTTGAGCACGCGTAATTGTGCCCCATATGTCATCGCTGCTTTGGCAGGCATTTTGGGTATAAAGATTATTGTAAGTATTAAGACGATAATATTAACCAATGCAAAAAATGCTAAAGCAGTATACAAATTGAAATGATTAGCTAAGAAATTAACGATGGGTACGCCTACAACCATACCAGCAGAGACACCAATAAATACTCTCGCAACAGCTTTTGGTCCATCTTTGGAATCAACAGAATCTGAAGCGACAGAAAATGCTAAAGCAATATACACAGGATGGAATATGGCTGGTATGACTCTTGCAATTAGCAGTACACTAAAGTTTGTTGTGAACATTGAAACAATATTACTGATAATAAAGATTAAGAGCACTGTAACCATGACCTTTTTTCGTTCTACCTTTGAAAGTAGTAAAGGCATTATAGGTCCTGATATAGCAATGCCTATAGCAAAGACAGAAACTAGCCAACCAGCAGTAGATGTACTTACATTAAAATGTTCAGAAATTTGAGGGATTAAGCCAATAAATCCCATTTCTGTATTTAATATCCCGAAGACACCGACAGTTAATATGAGTATGATTAATTTGTTATGTTTCATCATAAGGACCTCCAAACTTTATTAATTTTAGTTTAGAGGGTAACATTAGATATGACAAATACCGATTTTTAATAATCAGTTATACTTATTATGAATAACTAAAAAGGAGTGATTTGGTGGAACTAAAGACCTTACATTATTTTGTGAGAATAGCGAAAGAAGAAAGTATCACACGTGCTGCAAACGCATTGCATATCACACAACCTACATTGTCAAGACAGATCAAAGATCTTGAAAAAGAATTAGGTGTGAAGCTTTTTAATAGAAGTAATCATAATATTCACCTAACAGATGAGGGGTTATTGCTGAAAAATAGAGCTGAAGCTTTACTTGAAATGTCTGATAAAATACAGGAAGAATTCAAAGTAATTGATAAAAATATTGAAGGTAATGTATATATTGGATGTGGTGAAACAAAAGGTATGGAAGTCATCGCAAATATTTTTAATGATATTCAGAATGATTATCCGAAAATTCATTTTCATATATATAGCGGCAATGCAGAAGATATAGCAAGTCGACTTGATAAGGGGTTGCTAGATTTTGGCATACTGATACAGCCTGTTAATTTAAATAAATATGAGTCGTTATATTTATCGACTTCAGACTATTGGGGTGTGGTCGTTAAAAAAGATGATGTATTATCGAAAAAAAATGATGTCACAAAAGAAGATTTAGTGAATAAACCATTAATATGTTCGAGACAAGTATTAGATTCAACGTTGGATGAAAATGATTTTGCGGAATGGTTTGGTACACAGTTTGACGATTTAAATATTGTCAGTACATTTAACTTAGCCTATAACGCTGGTTGGATGGTAAAGAGTGGATTAGGCTATGCGATCACATTGGACAGTATTATTAATACGTCTAAAGAGAGTGAATTGAAGTTTATTCCACTAAAACCCAAATTAATTTCAAAACATAACTTAGTATGGCGTAAAGATCATACATTCTCAAAAGCGGCACAGTTATTTTTGGATAAAGCAAAAGAGGTATGCCATTAAATGTATCTCATATAAACAAAAATCCCCTCACATTTTGATAAAGTGAGGGGATTTTTTAATATTAAATTTCACGACTGTTAATGTGTTCTTTTTTAGTGCGAATCATTAAAGTTAAGATAAAACCAATGATCATTAAAATAGTTGTGAAGCCAAATGCGGCATTTATGCCAAGGACAGTAGCATGTTGCATGATTTCAGTTTTAGTCCCATTGGCATGTTCAGTATAATTAGATCTAACTATCGTTAATATAGTAATCATAACTGCTGTACCAATAGCACCTGCGATGATTCTTAAAGAATTAATGATGGCAGTGCCATGGGAAATGTTTTTTGATTCCAATGCGTTAATACCAATTGTATTTAACGGCATGATAATTAATGCTACTGCAAACATTCTAATAGCATAAATAATGACAACATACCAATAAGGTGTGCTTGTAGTTAAGAAACAATGTAAGATTGTCATCATAATTAATAAGATAAAGCCAGGTACGGCTAATATTTTCAAACCATATTTATCATAAATTTTGCCAGTATAAACGGACATCAATGCATTGACGACGGCGCCAGGCAAGATGACGAGTCCGGATAAGATAGCTGACAAACCAAGTCCAGTTTGAATATACATAGGTATTAATAAAGCCGGCCCTACGATACCGATAAATAGTACCATGGATGCGAATGCAGATAATGAAAATGTTCTATTTGCAAATACACGCATATTTAATAATGGATTATCAATTCTAATTTGTCTTATAACAAATATACCTACGATGATAAGTCCAAGTATTAATGAAATGATAACAATAGGCGAAGTGAAACCTAAATTACCTGCACTACTAAATCCGTAAAGCATTAACCCAAAACCAAATGTTGAATACATAACAGATGTTTTATCTAATTCTGTATGTTTTGTTTCATTATTACTTTCTACAAATATAATCCCAATAATAAAGGCAATGATAGCAATGGCTGCAACTACGATAAATGGTGCTCTCCAACTAAATGTATCGATGAGAAATCCAGTTAATGTAGGGCCAATCGCCGGTGCTGATTGCGCAACAATTCCTGTAAGCCCCATAGCAAAGCCTCGTTTTTCAGAAGGGAAGAGGGTGAATACAGTGAATTGCATTAATGGTAGTAAAATACCGGCACCGATAGCCTGTATAACACGTGCAAACATAAGTAAGCCAAATGACGGCGAAAGGGCGGCTATAATGGAACCGAGTAAGAATGCACTCATAGAAAAAATATAAAGTGTTCTTGTATGAAATCTATCCATGAGGAATGCAGTCATAGGAATCATTATTCCATTAACGAGCATGAACCCTGTAATGAGCCATTGAGCAGTGGTTTCAGTGATTTCAAGTCCTGTTATAATGGCAGGAAGGGCAGTGTTGAGCAATGTTTGGTTAAGCATCGCTACGAAAGCACTACTGAGCATGACTAAAATAATAGTGTTACGTTTTTTATTTGATATTGTAATTTCCGACATTACGATTACTCTCCTTTTATAACATCCCAACGATAGATTGTATGCTTTTTAAGTTAGCAAAGCAAACCATTAGGTTTAAAAAACTAATATTTTTTGTAATTATTTTCAAAAAAATAAGTATAGTATCATGTTGTTCGGAATTTATTTAAAAACATATAAAAAGGAACTGATGGGAAATATAACCATGATATGATTATAGTTGTTCATATATTATAAAAAATAGGTGAGGAAGTGTGCGATGATGCGTGTTGACGTTCAATCACATCAAAAACAGTGGGCTAAGCAATTTGAAAGTGAAAAGCAAAAACTCAATTCAATATTGGGTGAAGAACTTGTTGAAATATATCATATCGGCAGTACTTCAGTCCCTGGATTAGAGGCAAAGCCCATTATAGACATTTTGATTGTTGTACAAGATATCAATAAGATTGATACTTTTAATGCAGTAATGGCAAATATGGGTTATAAAGCATTAGGAGAAAATGGAATAAAAGGAAGGCGCTTTTTTAAAAAAGGCGAAAACCCTCGCACACATCATGTACATGTATTTGAAAAAGGAAATCATAATGAAATTAACCGACATTTGGCAGTTAGAGATTATTTGAGAACACATACCATAGTGGCACGAAAGTATGCCGCATTAAAGGTAGCGTTAGCTGAACAGTTTCCTAATGACATAGAGGCATACTGTGATGGCAAAGATGCTTTTGTAAAACAAATGGAAAGCGATGCACTTGAATGGTATTTACAATAACAAAATATTTATTTTTCTTATAAGCTAAAAGTGACAATGCATGAATGATATACGGATAACGCACACATACACTATAAGTAAGATATACGTTATCTATACTAGAGTGAGCGAGTGTACATTTGCTCAGATAAATAGGCCAGTAGTCTTTTTAATCAATCTTGTGTGATTAACGACGTCAAAAATTTATTGTATACTTACAGAAGTGAATAAGTATCGGCTTATAAAATCAATACAAGAAAGTTGGTGTAGCATGACTGAATTGACTCAGAACCATAAAATTCAAAAAAATTGGATTGTTGTTATAGCGATCATTCTTATTGCATCAACTTTAAGAGCTCCATTAACTTCTGTGGGACCTGTGATTAATGAAATTAAAGAAGCGCTGTCAATTAATGATAGTATCGCAGGTGTGTTAACAACGATTCCACTCATCATATTTGCAATCGTTTCGCCGATAGTATCTAAAGTTACAACTCGTTTAACCATGTCGTATACATTATTTTACTCGACGTTATTGTTAATTGTAGCTCTAATATTACGTATTCTGGGTGATTTCAATCTGTTTATTATAGGTACAGTTTTATTAGGAGTCGCAATTGCATTTGGGAATGTTGTCTTACCTAGCTATGTAAAATGGTACTTTCCGATGCAGATTGGACTTATGACTGGCATTTATAGTGGGACGATGAATTTCACGGCAGGATTGGGCGGCGGTTTGAGTCACCCTTTATCTGAAATGACCAATTTAGGATTCAGATTGTCATTAGTATTCTGGGTAATATTAGGTATTGCGGCTATTATACTTTGGATTTTTATCGTACGCACTGGATCGCGTCTTGAAACAAGAACGATTGAAAATGCTGAATTAAACGTAAATAAAAAATTAAATATGATGAAATCCAAAATAGCATGGATGGTTGCATTAACAATGGGATTTCAGTCTATGATTTTTTATACGATGGTCGCATGGGTACCTTCCATTTTGATGGACAGAGGGATAGATCCTAATACTGCGGGATACTTATTGATGCTGAACCAATTTGCACAAGTACCTATGACATTTATATTTCCGGTAATCGCTGCGAAATTAAAAAATCAACGCAGTTTAGTCATGATTGTCACATTGCTCTTTTTAATAGGATTTGGATTATTTTTTGCACAATCCTTACCAGTGCTTATTATTGGCATGGTTACAGTAGGTTTAGGTATGGGAGCTTGTTTTAGTCTGTGCATGACTTTCTTTTCAATACGTGCTCGTACAAGTAATGGTAGTATTTCATTGTCTGGCTTTGGACAATCTGTAGGCTATTTGATAGCAGCATTCGGACCATTTTTAATTGGATTGCTTCATGATATTACAGACAGCTGGGACATCGTCATAATTGTATTTATAATAATGTCTGTATTTATTTTAATTTTTGGATTATCAGCAGCTAAAAATAGAGTGGTTGAAGAAGAAATATAATACTTTTAAAAAGATATGAATCAAACACAGTGGGTTACATTTAGCGTGACTGCGTTTGGTTCATATTTATTTTGCATCAATCCCATCTTTAACGGCTTGTGCGAAATCATACATGGTTATACTCCAATTACTTTGGTCTGATCTTGAGTTTAACGATAAGTCTTGGTTGTTAAAGAATGATTGTCGTAAACCTGTAGTCAATTCTAATTGGACACCTGCATCTTTAGCGTTTTTATTGGCAATATTTTGACTGGATTCGCCTTCAAGATGGCTAGGCGTGACTGCTACATTAAAGCCATTTTCAGATAGCTCATTTTCTATGGAAGCTTTGAGTGGCTCATCCTTACCACCAATATATACTATCGCATCACTACCTTCAGCACCGTGAATCATTATAGAGTTGTAAACTTCTTGTTGCATTGCCTCAATGGTGGGTTCATCAAAATTTGTAGAAGTTACGTGAAGTTCAGAATTATCTATAGGTCGAATCCCTTCAAATGCATAATAACTAAATGCGCCTTTAGTAGCAGTGAGCTTTGTAACTTCAGAAGTGCCAGCTTCAATATTGCCTCCATGAATGGCAGCAATCAATGTGTTACTGCTAGTATCATGATAATTGAGTTCCCAATCTGTGGTTTCTTTTGTATGATTCATTAATTCAGTCATGGACTGATACGTATCTTCCGCCTTTACAGGTGTTGACGAAAGCGTTAGTAGCAACATAAACAGAATGGTCATGACAAAGAGGGCATGTTTGTAGCTTTTGAAGAATAAATACAGCTTGTTATTTTGAAAAGACATATATTACTCCTGTAATTTGTTTAAATATTTTATAAATATAATATTATCACTTTTATGCAATAAAAATAAAATATTTATACAAATCAAATGCAAATGTGTGGATGTTTTGATTGAAACGTAAAAGGGAAATGCACATGATGTTGTTAATAATGTTGAAGATATTCCAATTATAAATAGAAATTGAATAGCAAGTAAAAGGAGGAATGAAAATTGATAAATATTATATCTGCTATAGGCTCAATTGGTACATTTGTTATGGCGCTTTTTTATTTTGTGTCAGTCAGTATTCAATTGTATCAAATGAAGGTCAGTTTTTTACCAGCACTAGATTTTAATCAAATTTTAATTAAACGCAATAAAGATCAGTTACAATTAAAAAATGTCGGTATTGACAGTGATTCTGAACAAGATTATTTGAAATTATATAATCTAGGTGGCGGAGCTGCTAAAAATATAGAAATTGAGATTTATATTGGTGAGCAAGATGTATTACAAAAGAAATATGTGAATATACTCCCAAGTAATGAAAGTTACCTCTTGCCAATTAATCGAGATGTTTTTAATGAAATTGAAAAGACAATCAAAAATAATGGCTATGAATCCGATTTAAATGTAAAAATATCATACAAACATAATGTAAGTAGAAAAACACAGGTACTGTATTTAAATGGTATTATAGATAGCTTTAATGTCTATAATGATGAATCCATTTATGAATTACAGTTTTTCAGTAAGAATTAAGTGTCTGCATTGAATTTTTAATACTTCCTTTTAAAGTGATCCGTCGGATTATCCTTTTCAAAGGAAGTTTTTTCATTGTATGATTGAATTAAAACATTTCATAAGCAGACGATTTTCAATTACAATACATAAGGAAACTAAAATTTGGAGTGACGAATAATGATAAATGTAAAGGCACCCAATCCAATATTTTTGGAGCAGGAAAATGCTGAAAAGGCGATATTATTGCTACATTCTTTTACAGGGACTGTGCGAGATGTGAAATTATTAGCAACTAAATTACATGAAGCGGGTTTTACATGTTATGTACCGGCATACAAAGGGCATGGCTTGCTGCTTGATGAATTAATGACATTTGATGTTGATGATTGGTTAGTAGACGCAACGGCTGGTTACCAATTTTTAAAAGATAAAGGGTATTCAGAAATTAGCGTGTGTGGTATTTCTCTAGGAGGCATCTTGTCATTGAAATTGGCTGAAAGTAAAGAAATCAGTTCGATAGCAATTATGTCGACACCTTATAGAAAAAGTGATGCAGGTCTATCAGGTAGACTTGAGAATTATGGACAACGCATGGGCAGTTTAGTTGGTCTTGAACAAACAGAGATTGATCAGCAGATTGGGAAAATTGACCAGTACGGTCCAGAACTGTATAAGTTTCAGTTGTTGGTCGACGAGGTTATGGCTAATTTAAACCGTATTACTGCTCCGATTGCGATTAAATATGGAGAGCAAGATGAAGATGCATATGAAACGAGTGCGCATTATATATACGATCGTATACAACATGGAGACAAAGAAATCAAAGGCTATAAACCGTCTAAACATTTGATGACATATGGTGAAGGTCATATCGAAGTAGAACAAGATATCATCGCATTTTTTGAAGATTATTAAATCATGTAATAAAAAGGATGACTGTCACAATGAAACGAATAGAGAAAAAGCTTGATGTAACTGATAAACTTGCACTTGCGATTTCGCTCATGCTTTTCATCGTCAACTTCCTGCTTATGTTTGATATCATTCACGTTCATAGGGGCGTTTCTACACTTGTTTTATCACTAACCATAGCGTTGCTTGGTTACTTCATATTCAAGAACCAATCGAAAAGACTTGGATATATTTATTTAATATGTGCCATATTACTTTTCATATCTGGAATAATTACTTTTATATAAAAATGAAAGTTACAATTTGTATCTAACTGTTAATTATTATTTCTAATGATGGTTAAAATGACAGGAAAGTATTTAAATTACCTATGTTGTTGTGTGTTCACTGAATCAATAAAATAGAAAAATCCCCCTACTCGTTTATGGAGAAAGGGGGATTTTGGATGTGGTTGCGTTGATATTCTGATTGTTCTGAGTCAGTGTCAATAGTATGAACTATGATGTAGTGTTATGTTCTCCAGAAGGTATCACAATCTGATTTATCACTGATATTATATTGAATGATATCTTTTAATAAAGCGTAGTCTATGTCTTGGTTCCATTTTATACGAAAGAGGTTGTTGGTCTGTGAATAACCAGCAGCCTCGATTTTTTGTGTATATTCATTTAGTGCTTTCGTTTCAGGTGCGATTGAAAAGTGTTGTTTCGCAACGCTAAAGCCAATGATAAAAGTACCGTGATCTGTGAACATAGGTTGGTTCCATTTTATGGTTGTTTCTAGATTAGGAAAAGTATCTGCAATCCAGTTCAAAATTTCAGATAATTTGGCTTTATGGTTATCGTTATCCATTGTTTCTAAAAATGTGCTAAATGTATCCATGATCATGCTCCATTCTATATGTTTTATAAGTCATTTAATCATTACATGTAGTTCTATGTACCCATCATAACAAATTGTTATATCATAAATCTTCCAGTAACTAAAAACGCATCCGTATATCTAAATGCATCTTTAGATAACGGATACGCTATTTATTGAAAATGATATTATGCACATTTTAAGAGGTGCTCACAGTTTTATTTTTTACGAAATAATCAATGGCTAATCCTACTATAAGTAGAATAATGAAAGGCACCAACCAACTTAATTGGATATCCGCTAGTGGGAACATTTGGTATAACTTCATTAATGGTTGGAATATGCTGAAATCATTAAATATTTGCAACAACGAAATGATTAATGTGATCAACGTTGGTAATATAAATGCATATTTCATTTCAAATGGTATGAAAATACTTACCAATGATATAAGGACTAATACAATCGATGTTGGATAAATAAATGTTAAGAGTGGTACAGCAATTTGTAAAATCAGTTCTAATCCTAATGTTGAAACTAAAAAGCCTAGTAAAGAAAAAATTAGAACGAACATCTTATAAGATATTTTTGGTAATTTTTTCATAGCAAAAGCGGCACATGCATTCACTAAGCCGATACATGTTGTTAAACATGCCAAAATAACAATAATGCCAAACAATAAGTTTCCTATTGAACCAAAGACACGTAAAGAATTGAATGTTAAAATATCTGTTCCATCTTTAAAGCCTGCGTGACTTGTAGTTGCACCAACGTAGGCAAGCGCAAAATAGATAATCAGTAGTAATATAGCTGAAATCAATCCAGATTTAATTACATTTTTAACGAGTGTCTTATGATCATTTACACCACTTATTTTAAACATTTGAACGATGACGACAGAAAAAGCTAATGCTGCTACTAAATCCATAGTAAAATAGCCTTCTAAAATACCTGATACGATAGGTGTTTCCGCATATTTACCACTCGCTTGTCCGATTGAACCCTCTGGATTAATGATTACTAATATACATAAAGCTGCAATAATAATAATTAATATCGGCGTTAAATACTTCCCAAGATTATCAATAATGCGATTTGGATAAAGTGCAATAAGATAAACCACTAGGAAAAAGATAAGAGAGAAAATAATCAAAGTCAATTGATTATGTACCGGTAAAACATGGTTAGTTCCTATTTCATAGGCAACGTTAGCAGCCCTCGGAATACCATAAAGCGCCCCGATAGATAAATAAATACAGATAGCAAATACGGTACCAAATATTGGATGTACTTTATTACCAATACTTTCAACGCCGCCGTTCATGTATGCCACAACGATGACAGTTAAGTAAGGAAGTAAAATACCTGTAATCGCGAATCCAGTCATAGAAACCCACATATTTTCTTGAGCTGTATAGCCTAACATAGGTGGAAATATTAAATTTCCGGCCCCAAAGAAAAATGAAAATAACATAAGACCAGAAATTAGTATGAGTTTATTCATTCTTAATACCTCGATTTCAAGGAGATTGTCTTGTACAAAACACATGCTACTTTATCATAAATTGAGTATATATTCAATAAAATGTCAGATAATTTATAATATTTAAAGTATTGTTCGCATAAAAGTTCATGAAACAGTCATTTGTTGTTATAGCGAGTGATGACTGCTGTAATCAATTTAATAATGTCATTATAAGTAAAAAAATATTGAGACAGACATAAAAAAATGTTATAGTAGATGCTATGTTACATAAACGCTTTAACGCAATAAAGTTTTGTAAAATATAAAGGATGAAACGAATGAACAAACAATCACAATGGAAATCCTCAACAGGATTCATATTAGCAAGTGCAGGCTCTGCAATCGGACTAGGAGCTATGTGGAAATTTCCATATATGGCAGGCATATATGGCGGTGGCGCATTTTTACTAATGTTTTTAGCATTTACTATATTTGTAGGCTTACCACTACTCATCATGGAATTTACTGTAGGTAAAATGGGGAGAACCTACACGACTAAAATATATGAAAAATTAACTAAGAAGCCATGGCTCAATGTCATTGGGTGGAATGGTAACTTAGCTGTATTTATACTATTTGGCTTTTATAGTGTTATTGGTGGCTGGATCGTTATATATATCATCAACGTAGCATTTCAAATCGTAACGTTTAGTAGTAAAGGTTTAGAAAGTATACAATTTGAAAACATTATAGGAAACCCTTGGTTAACGATTACGGGGCAAGGTATTTTTATTTTACTAACGATGGTCATCGTCATGATGGGTGTTGAAAAAGGCTTAGAGAAAGCATCCAAGTTTATGATGCCATTACTGTTTATCTTTTTAATTGTGATTGTGATTAAGTCACTTACTTTAGAAGGTGCGATGGAAGGATTGAAGTTTATCTTGCAACCACGTTTAGGAGATATAACGATGGAAGGTGTGTTATTTGCACTAGGGCAATCGTTCTTTACATTATCTCTAGGAACGACAGGTATGATTACTTATGCAAGTTATGCTTCAAAAGAAATGACGATTAAAACATCTGCAGTGTCTATTGTAGCTATGAATATTCTAGTATCAGTATTAGCAGGTTTAGCCATATTCCCTGCGATTGCAGCGTTTGGTTACAGCCCTACTGAGGGACCAGGGCTATTATTCAAAGTATTACCAAAAGTTTTTGATCAAATGACAATGGGTCACGGATTTTATTTGATTTTCCTTATTTTATTCTTATTTGCTGCACTGACGTCTTCGATATCATTACTTGAATTAAACGTGTCAAACTTTACTAAAAATGATAATTCAAAACGTAAAGCGATTGCCTTTTATGCGAGTTTATTAGTATTTATTATTAGTATACCCGCGACCTTATCATTCAGCAGTTTAAGCGGCATTCAATTTGCGGCAGGTACCATATTCGATAATATGGATTTCTTAGTATCCAATATTTTAATGCCATTAGGTGCTTTAGGCACAACGTTAGTGGTCGGACAATTACTTAATAAAGATGATTTAAGGTCACATTTCGGTAACGATAAATTTAAATTATTTATGCCATGGTATTATTTAGTGAAATTCATCTTACCGGTAGTTATTATTTTAATATTTATAGTGCAGTTTATATAAAAAGTACTCGTCTTTTAGGAGGCGAGTTTTTTATTGTGTAAAATTAAGTTGTGCTCTGTCATTGACTTAATGCCGGTTATTTAGTAGAATCTAATTAAATTATTTATTAAAAGTTTTAATTTTTTAGATACAATGTATTTATTGAATGTCTTTGATTATTCTTTTGATAAATAAAAATTTTCGAAAACGATGTAAGCGTTTTCGTTAGAAGGGGTTGAATCGTATGAAAGCTTTAATTGGTAAGTTTTTTGAACTAATACCACGTTTTATCGTTAATCTTTTCATATAGGTCTAGTTTAAATGTGTAAAAAATTATTAACCAAGAGGTGTTGAATATGAACAATAAAGAAAATAAGTACAGTATACGTAAATTTACTTTCGGCGCTTCTTCAATTCTAATAGGTTCGTTACTATTTTTAGGTGTAGGAACTGCCCAAGCAGCTGAAGAAAGTAATCAAACAGAAACGAAATCAGAACAATTGAATGGGAATCAATTGGGGAATGAACAAGAAAAATTAGTGGATGAAGCTTCAGAGCTATCGGTTAAAAATGATAATACACAAACGGAAAATGAAAAAAATACGAATAATGCAAGCTTACATAACGAACAACAATCCAATCAAGAAAATGAAAATGATCATACGAATACGGTAGATCCGGAATACAATGCGAAAGATAAAGCAGAACAAGAGGAAGAAGTAGTAGATCCGGAATATAACGCGAAAGATAAAGCAAAACAAGAGGAAGAAGCAGTAGATCCGGAATACAACGCGAAAGATAAAGCTGAACAAGAGGAAGAAGCAGTAGATCCGGAATACAATACGAAAGATAAAGCAAAACAAGAGGAAGAAGCAGTAGATCCGGAATACAATGCGAGGGATAAAGCAAAACAAGAAGAAGCAGTAGATCCGGAATACAATGCGAAGGATAAAGCAAAACAAGAGGAAGAAGTAGTAGATCCGGAATACAATGCAAAAGATAAAGCAAAACAAGAAGCAGTAGATCCGGAATACAATGCGAAGGATAAAGCAGAACAAGAGGAAGAAGCAGTAGATCCGGAATACAATACGAAAGATAAAGCAAAACAAGAGGAAGAAGTGGTAGATCCGGAATACAATGCGAAAGATAAAGCAAAACAAGAGGAAGAAGCGGTAGATCCGGAATACAATCAAGCAGATAAAAATAAAGTAACTGAAAACACAGAGCTTCAAAATCAAGAGGGTAATGCCACTACAGAAAAAGAGGACCTCTCTTTTGATAAATTAAATGATGAAAATGCGACAAATTCGGGTTCAGATGATAATCGAAAAGACGATTCCGAAAAAACATTAAAAACACTAAAAGAAAATGCGGTAGCAACATCTAAAAATCAAACGCAACAAACAGCAGAAAGAACGGCTGAACAACCTAACAAGACAGCGAAACAAGGACAGTATAAAAATCATGATCCGATTATTTTAGTACATGGTTTTAATGGATTTACGGATGATAATAATCCTGCAGTACTGGCTCATTACTGGGGCGGAGATAAATTGAATATTCGCCAAGACTTAGAAAGTAATGGTTACGAAGCCTATGAAGCCAGTGTTGGTGCATTAAGCAGTAACTATGATCGTGCTGTGGAACTTTATTATTATATTAAAGGTGGCACAGTTGATTATGGTGCAGCGCATGCTGAGAAATATGGACATGAACGTTATGGTAAAACATATGAAGGTGTCTATAAAGATTGGCAACCAGGACAAAAAGTACACTTAGTGGCGCACAGTATGGGTGCTCAAACAGTAAGACAATTAGAAG
The DNA here is from genome assembly GCF_013391405.1 of Staphylococcus sp. GSSP0090. GTDB lineage: Bacteria > Bacillota > Bacilli > Staphylococcales > Staphylococcaceae > Staphylococcus. Next base: position 29,117 of record NZ_JACBFD010000006.1, on the reverse strand, counting down.
AGTTGTTAAGAAACGGTAGCCAAGAAGAACGAGATTACCAACAAAAACATGGGGGAGACATATCTCCATTACTAAAAGGTAATAACGATAATATGGTTACCTCTATAACAACACTCGGTGGTGCACATAATGGTACGCATGCAGCAGATGAACTTGGTAATGAAGCGTTAATTAGACAATTGGCGTTTGATTATGCAAAATTCAAAGGAAACAAAAATTCTAGAGTTGACTTTGGTTTTGGACAATGGGGTCTGAAACAAAGAGAAGGCGAATCCTATGTTCAATATGTAAAACGTGTTGAAAATAGTAAACTATGGAAAACACAAGATAACGGTTTATATGATTTAACACGTGAAGGTGCTGCGAAATTAAATAAAAATACATCATTAAATCCTAATATTGTTTATAAAACATATACGGGTGAGTCAACAAGACCAACTTTATTTGGTAAACAAAAATCAGATATTAATATGTTTTTACCATTTACAGTTACAGGTAATCTGATTGGTAAAGCTGCAGAAAAAGAATGGCGTGAAAATGATGGGTTAATTTCTACTATTTCATCACAACATCCACTCAACCAAGCTTATACAGAAGCAACTGATAAAGTGCAAAAAGGAATTTGGCAAGTTACGCCAACGAAACATGGTTGGGATCACGTCGACTTCGTTGGACAGGATTCTACAGATAGTAATCATCCAACAGAAGAACTACAACAATTTTGGCATGGTATAGCTGAAGATTTAGTACGTAATGAACAATTAGATGCATAATTCAATTTAAATAACGAATGTTCATAAGGAGGTTATTAAAATGACAGGCGACTTTTTCGATTTAATAGGTTCTTTCTTCCGAGTAGTTAAAGCATTATTCTTTTAATAAAATAGCTTAGTCTGTGGTCAGTAAGCCGAGATGTTTTGAACATTGATGAAGATACTTATCTAGGCAATGGCTAAATATAATCGAGTTTAGGTTTCGAATGCTCTTTCTTAAAGTAGACACGCAATAGGTGTAGACTTTTTGGAAGAGCTTTTTTATGCATAAAAGTATATTTATTAAAACATTATAGGTAACATATGAATTAATAGTTAGGAGGTGTTTCAATGATTCCATTTTCAAAAGGTGAACTAGTGACGATAAATGATAGAATATTAGAATCTATATATTATTGGAAATTTGAAGAGACACATCAAGCAGCAAAAAAATGGAATGCACCGTATATCAATGAGATTAAAATAGACAAAGCCCAATTTATTGAACAGATGAAACAAGCACGTTACATTCATAATAATGTTGAAAGTACGTTAGCTATTATGGTAGATAATCAATTTATTGGTACAGTTAGTTCGTACTGGGTAGATAAAAATACAAACTGGTTAGAGATAGGTATTGTGATTTATGATAGTGACTACTGGGAGGATGGCATTGGTACAGAGGTTTTTAAGATTTGGCTAAATTATTTGTTTGAAAAAAACTTTGTCCATAGACTAGGTATTTCGACATGGTCAGGAAATGATAGAATGATTAGTTTAGCTACCAAAGTTGGAATGACAGAGGAAGGAAGAATTAGGCAAGCACGCCAAGTAAAAGGTGAACGGTACGATGCAATTAAAATGGGGATACTGAGGCATGAATGGGAAAATAATAAGGGCTCATATCGTTATTAAGAACAAAAAAAGGACCTGATAAATATCAGATCCTTAAATAATTTTTAAAAATTATTTGTCTGTGAATAAACCAACGATTTTTTTGATGATATCAATGATAAAGCTCATGTAACTCACCTCGCTTTGTTTTGTTACCTTTACTTTAATATAATTGCGCTCAATTGTGTTGGGAAGTCCCTAAGTCGTGAAAAAGCATTCACAGATGGTGTAACAAACATAAATGAAAACAAATGCGCATGCTAAAGTGTCTTGAATAGGGGGGATTGTTGTACAAATTTAAAGGGCCGAAACTTTAATTGGTATATGACAATGATTTTACTTAATGAATTAGAAGGGCAGTGCACATTTCACTTGTGTGCGTTGCCCTTCTATATGTTGAACATCTAACGACTAAAATATTTCAAGCTTTTCTACAACTTCTGTACTTATTTTATTTAACTCATTTATATTCTCATATATGACACGTTTCCTCTTTACTTAGATTATCAAATTCATGCTCAAAACCTATACGAGAATATAGTGGAATATAAAGAGATAGTTGTTTCTCTATTACTGACATAGCAATAAATAGCATTGCTAAATTACGCTCATTATAGATGGCTCTTAATTAGCGTCCATTAGCATATGCTCTGATTTTTAAATTCTAGTATAAAACAGTTGAAATTTTGTAATTAGCAAATTGATTTAAAGTCTCTAGAAAATCATTAAGATGATTATTATTAGGAAATCTACATTCCAATAAATAACAACCATCTCCAATAATTTTATAGCTATTTAATATATATATGCTTTGCTCATTTATAAAATCTAAATAGGGCTTATGTGAAATTTTATGCATATAAACATTAATAAAAGCATGAACATTGCAATCTAAGCTCTTTTGATCAACAACAATTGTATAGTTTTGAATAACCCCGTCATTTTCTAAACGAGTAATTCTTGTATTAACAGCTTGTCCAGTTAAATTAACTTTCCTTCCTAAAGACTTCATTGTAATTTTAGAATTATTTTGAAGCTCCTTGATGATTAATTTATCAGTATCATCTAAATTCATATTATCCCACCTTTTTCAAATATCAAATAAATAGCCAAAATCTTTTACAAAAGATTATGTTTTTAATTTAGTAATAATAATAGAATTACAGTATCACAAAATTGGAGGGTTTATAATGAATATCACTCATGTAAGAAATGCAACTTTAGTAGTTGAATATGCAAATAATAAAATTTTAATCGATCCTATGTTAGGGGAAAAAGGATCATTTCCACCATTCCCAGATGCACCAAGAGATGATCAATACAATCCATTAGTTGAACTGCCAATGGATATCAATGACATTATATCAAATATAGATATCGTGATTTTAACACATTTACATTTAGACCACTTTGATGAAGCTGCACAGAGATTGTTGCCTAAAGATATCAAAATATATACACAAAATAATGAAGATGCAGAAGAAGTGAAAAATGTTGGATTTACAAATGTTGAAGCATTAAAAGTAACAAATCACATTGGCAATATTAATATTATTAAAACACCTGCACAACATGGTCGAGGTGAAATTCTTCAAGTGGCTGGTAATGTATGTGGATTAATATTCCAAAATGAAAATGAACAAACACTATATATTGCGGGCGATACAGTATGGTATGAAGAAGTTGAAAAAACCTTAGAAACGTATCAACCAGAAATTGTTGTTGTTAATGGAGGGGACAATCAATTTAATATAGGTGGTTCTTTAGTTATGAATGAAGAGGATATTCATAATGTTGTCAAAACAGTGCCAGATTCACGAATAATTGTTGTACACATGGAAGCTGTTAACCATTGGAACTTATCAAGAAATGATTTAAAACAATTCGCTGCAAAAAATAATTTTGATTCACAAATTATTATACCGGATGATGGAGATAAATATAAATTTTAAGTGAGGAAATATTATGGAAAATAGAGTAGAAATGATAAAAAAATTTTATAACCTCATTGAAAATGAAAATTATGATGAATTAAAGGAGTTTTGTCATAAGGACTTTGTATTTTATCCACAAATGGATATGCCTTTTTATGGTATAAAAGGATTAAAAGATTCAGAAAGAAAAAACTTTTCTTCATTTCCAGGTTTTAGAATGCCAGTGAAAGAAATTATTTTAGATAATAATGATAGAGCTGCAGTTTACTTAATCTTTGAAGGTAAACATACTGGAACACCTTTTAACGATATAAGTCCTACTGGAAAATACGTAAAATTTTCACTAATGATGCTTTTAAAATTTAAAGATAACAAAATCATTGAAAAAAGATCACATGTTGATGTAAATGATATTATTAAGCAAATTAAAAAATAGAAACGTATAAGTAAAAAAGACAACTTAAACTGTTAAGTTGTCTTTTTAAGGTAAAACGATTCTCATATATCAAGTGAAATTAAAGTTTCGACCCTTTAGCACATATAGGCAGTCGTTATTTATTTTTGATGTGACATACCCGCTCAAGAACTATCTATCGTGCTACGCTATCTAAAGCATGACCTGTATATGGTTTGCGCATGCTATAAACGTAGTTATAGGCTTGGCAATGACTATGTGTATCAAGTGAGTTGTGTTTGCTGTCTATAAACAAACTTTAATCTGTAATAGCACCTTTTGAAGCGGATGAAACAAGTTTAGCGTACTTAGCTAGTGTACCTCGATTGGCTTTTAAAGGTGGTGCTTGCCATGCTTTGTTTCGGCGTTCAAGTTCTTCGTCTGATACATCAAAACTAATTTCGAGTTTTTCTGCATCAATGGTAATCGTGTCGTTTTCTTTTAATAATGCCATTGGGCCTCCAACTTGTGATTCCGGAGCGGCATGTCCAATGACAAGACCATGTGAACCACCGGAGAAACGACCGTCTGTGAGTAATGCAACAGACTCACCTAAACCTTTACCAACAAGAATAGATGATGCGGATAGCATTTCTGGCATACCAGGCGCGCCTTTAGGTCCAGCATAGCGAATAACGACAACATCGCCTGGCTTGATTTCATCATTTAAAATGGCTTTGGTAGCCTTGGCCTCAGAATCAAATACACGTGCGGGTCCTTTAATATAAGTTACACTTAGACCTGATATTTTTGCAACAGCACCTTCTGGAGCAAGGTTACCTTTCAAGATAACAAGTGGTCCGGTAGCATGTTTTGGATTATCGAAGTCAATGATAGATTTATTATCAGTGAGATCAGGTTGTTGTTCAAGATTTTCAGCAACTGTCTTACCAGTTACGGTCAAGCAATCTCCATGGAGTAAGCCTTTGTCATGTAATAATTTCATGACTGCTGGAATACCGCCTACTTCATCAAGGTGAGCCATAACATATTTACCACTTGGTCTTAAATCAGCAATATGTGGTACACGCTTACGGATTTTTTCAAAATCATCAAGTGTTAAATCGACGTCGATTGTATGTGCAATAGCAAGTAAATGTAAGATAGCATTAGTAGATCCTCCAAGCGCCATGACTACAGTAATTGCATTTTCGAATGCTTCTTTAGTCATAATGTCTTTTGGATAGATACCTTTTTCTAATAGTTTATAAACAGCTTTACCTGCTGCTCTACTATCTTTAGATTTATTTGTAGAAACTGCTGGATGAGAAGCACTTCCTGGTAAACTCATACCCATTGCCTCGATAGCGGATGACATCGTATTGGCAGTGAACATACCACCACAAGCACCAGCACCTGGACAAGCTGCACATTCTACTTTGTGAAGGGCATCTTTATCTATTTCTCCATTATTATACTGCCCGACGCCTTCGAAGGCAGAAACAGCATCTAAATCTTTGCCATCTAATTTCCCAGGCAATATCGTACCACCATAAACAAAGACGGCTGGTAAATTAAGTCGAGCGATACCAATCATACATCCAGGCATATTTTTATCGCAACCACCAATGGCAACGAGTGCATCTAAATTTTCAGCGCTGACAACAGATTCTATAGAATCAGCAATAATTTCACGACTTGGTAAAGAGAAACGCATACCATCTGTCCCCATGGATATACCATCTGATACCGTAATCGTATTGAAAATAAGTGGTGAAGCACCTGCTTCGCTAATGCCTAGCTTTGAAGCACGCGCTAGCCCATCAATATGCATATTACATGGTGTGACTTCACTCCAGGTACTCGCAACACCAATCATCGGTTTTTGAAAATCTTCATCTTCGAACCCCAGTGCACGCAAATAAGCACGATTAGGTGTACGACTGACACCTTCACTAATAACTTTACTGCGAATACGTAGATCTTTTTGTTCTTCGCTATGTTCTTTAGTCAAATGATTACCCCCATTAAAATAGTTTGCTAGATATTGAAAAATGATTCTTAAAGTTTGAAAAATCAGAAAATTTATAGCGATGAGATACGTTAACTTCATAAACATCGAATATATACCTTATCTATTTATAAGTCTTGTGTCAAATAGGAATGGGACAGAAATCTAATATGCAAGTTAGACTGAGTCATTTATTTATGTACTAGACTCATTGTCTTACCCATTTTTGCTATTTACAAATAATATGAATTGAAAAATGATAATGTAGATAAATTGTTTTAGTCTAACAAAATTGATTAAAATTAATGATATTAGCTGAAAATTTTAAATTAAAAAGGATGAGCCATATGACGAATTTTAAACAGTTAGAAGATTATTTAAATATCAATACGGAAAAGTATCATGACAATAATTTAAAAACACTGAATCATTATATATATCAATATGTTATCAATGTTCCTTTTGAAAATATTAATGTACAAAATAAACTACCTATTGCATTAGATGATGAGGCGATGCTTCAAAAAATCATTACGGAGCAAAGAGGTGGCTTTTGTTATGAACAAAATCGTTTCTTCCATAGTTGGATCACAGCCAAAGGGTTTGATGCTTATATGATATCAGCAACGATAAATACAGGTAATGGATGGGCATTGGAAGGCTCTCATATGGCGTTAATTGTTCAAATAAATCAAGACAAATATTTAGTGGATGTTGGTTATGCAGATGTACCGAAGCAAGCGATGCCGTTAAGAAATAAACCTGAAGTGATAGAGGACGTAAATGGATATTTTCAAGCGACGTGGATAGATTCGCAAACCATAGATATGTGCAAATATAAAGATGAATCATGGGAAATACAATATCGGGCGATTGATAAAGCGCAATCGATAAATGACTTTAAAGAAGGTATTCAATTTAATCAGTATGATACGCATTCTATATTTGTAAACAAATTAATCGTTAGTAAAGCGAAGTTATATGGACGTGTAACGTTGTCTAACAATCATTTAACGATCACTAAGCAGGATGGAAAAGAAAAAATACCTGTAACGCAAAGTAATTATCAAACACTATTAAAAAAATATTTCGGCATTGAAAATATAACATTACTACCTTTTGAGAAGGGCTAAGTTGTTTGCTATTTAATTTGAACACAACCGTGTTGTTCTCTTTTGTAATAATAATGTCATATAATTAATATACTCATTTACAATTCAAGGGTGTATAATGAGCAAGTGAGCATAGAGAAGAAGCGAATAAGAGAAAAGAGAAAAATTGGGAGGTTTACATACATTGCGTAAAAAAATTATTGCAACTGTTATCGGGACAAGCGCATTAGCTGCAGTTACTTCGACAAACGCAGATGCTGCGACAACTTATAAAGTTAAGAGTGGCGATTCATTATGGTCGATAGCAAATAAGTATAATATGTCAGTGGCTAAGTTAAAGTCACTTAATAATTTAACATCTAACGTTATTTTTCCGAATCAATCGTTGAAAGTATCAGGTTCAACGAGTTCTAATACATCGTCAAATACATCTACAGGATCAACATACACGGTTAAATCTGGCGATACGTTATCAGGTATTGCTGCTAAACATGGGACAACGTATCAAAAAATCATGAGCTTAAATGGTTTATCAAATTTTAATATTTATCCGGGACAAAAATTAAAAGTATCAGGTACTGCGTCTTCAAGTAACTCAAATAGCTCAGGTAGCACGAGTAGCGGTAGTACAACAACTTATACAGTTAAATCTGGTGACTCATTATCAGCGATTGCTGCCAAATATGGCACAACTTACCAAAAAATCATGAGTTTGAATGGTTTAACAAATTTCAATATTTATCCGGGACAAAAATTAAAAGTATCTGGTAAAGCATCTTCAAATGGTTCAGGATCAGGTTCAACGGGTTCTACTGGTTATAACTCACCTGTCTTTAATCATTCTAATTTATATGATTGGGGTCAATGTACTTGGCATGTATTCAATAAACGTGCCCAAATTGGCAAAGGTATTAGTACATATTGGTGGAATGCTAATAATTGGGATACAGCAGCAGCAGCGGATGGTTATACAATAGATCGCAAAGCGACTGTAGGTTCTATCTTACAATCTGATATGGGATATTATGGTCATGTAGCATTTGTAGAATCTGTAAATGCAAACGGTAGTGTAACGGTTTCTGAAATGAACTATAGTGCATCACCAGGTATTGTGACTTATAGAACGATTCCTGCATCACAAGTCAGTTCTTATGTTTATATTCATTAATAATATATATAAAAGACTCGAATCATAGTATGGTTGTCCATATTGTGACTCGAGTCTTTTTAAATAGATCAATGATTTGTTTGTTGGTGCTAGATGCTTACGTCACCTTTACGAACCATTTTTAAACGTTTTACTGTTGAAAAAAGTGTGCTCACAAGTGTGAAAGTTGAAAATACTTTTGCAAATTTACGCGGTGATTTTAAAGCTGTATAAAAATCTAATACAGCACTAACGCTCGTAATCGCAATGCTTGCATAAATTAATTTTTTATTTCTTGATTGATAGGCATACCAGTTAAAACCTTCTACAGCGATGCCTGCGAAATTAAGTGTGTTTGAAATACGATTTATTTTAGTTTTTTTAGCCATATTATTGTAAAGCCTCCATTTTGTATAGTTATCTTGTTTCGTATTATACCATTAATATACATTCGATTAAGATTGTTTGAAATTTGATGTGTATGGATAATGAAATATGATAACATAAGCGTTGATAGTATAAAAATAGTTTGATGCGTTAATATAAAATAAGCTGAAATGGAAATGGATGTTGCGGGGTGTTACGTAATGATTAAATGTGTATGCTTGGTAATTGAAAAACAAGATAAATTATTGCTTGTTCAGGCGAGGAATAGAGACAAGTATTATTTTCCGGGTGGAAAGATTGATAAAGGGGAAACGTATAAAAAAGCATTACAACGAGAATTGAATGAAGAGCTACAATTAGATATACCTGAGTCATCTTTAATTTATATGGATACAGTTGTAGGTGAAGCCTATCCACAAGAGAATATGCAAACAGAACTCAATTGTTTTTACACAACAGCAGATGTAGATTGGACTACAGTAGTACCCAGTCAAGAAATAACGGATTTACAATGGATAGATAAGAAGGATAAACATCTAATTGCCCCTGCTGTTATCACATGGATAGAAGCACATCAGCAAATTAACAGGATAAGACAAGAGAACAATTTGATTGAACTTGTCCCTTATAATGAAAAATTAAAAAGTGATTTAAACCACATAGAGATAGCTATCTCTGATCGTCAATTTACAAAGACGCCTGTTGAGAATATCGAACTTGCAGCGCATGACAGTGAGAGGCATCCTACGTTAATTTATAATCATGAGCAACAATGTGTCGGTTTTTTTACATTGCATGAAGGACAAGGCGTGACACCTTATACAGAAAATAAAGACGCCATATTTTTCAGATCATTTAGTATTGATAAAAAACACCGTGGCAAAGGTTATGCCAAAAAAGTAATGACTGCCTTACCGGGTTATTTAAGTGAACAATTTCCGAACATAAATGAAATTTATTTAACAGTCAATAATGACAATGTAATAGCCCAACAATTATATGAACAATGTAATTATCAATATGTGGGAACATCTACTTTAGAAAATCGTCCAGTATATATTTTGAAACAGAAAATTTAATAGCGATTATCCATATTGCGTTAGAAAAGGTAACATAAAGTGTTATTTTTTCTAACGCATTTTTGCTATTACAAGGGTGCGAGTTTAAGCTCTGGTATAAAGGGGTGAGTGTTATGAATATGAACGATACATTATTTTTATTTCTTTGTACATTGTTAGTGTGGTTAATGACACCAGGGCTGAGTTTATTTTACGGAGGCTTGGTGCAATCTAAAAATGTATTGAATACGGTCATGCAAAGTATGTCAGCAATAGTTATTGTGACTTTTGCTTGGATGTTATTAGGGTTTAGTTTCAGTTTTGGAAAAGGGAATACGCTATTTGGAGATTTTACTTATATAGGGTTATCACATGTTGGTTTTAGTACACAATCAGCGATTTCTGAACATATACCTTTAGCATTATTTATGTTATTTCAACTGATGTTCTGTACTATAGCAGTTTCAATCTTATCGGGTTCAATAGCTGAAAAAATGAAATTTATACCTTATTTGATTTTTGTGTTCTTGTGGGTTATCTGCGTATATAGTCCTGTTGCGCATTGGGTATGGGGAGGAGGTTGGATTGATAAGTTAGGTGCCATCGATTATGCAGGTGGCACAGTCGTACATATAACATCTGGTGTATCAGGTTTGGTCTTAGCAATTATGATTGGTGCAGGGAAAAACTTTGATAAGAGACCGCCACATAATCTAATTATTACATTAATTGGCGCAATCTTCGTATGGATTGGCTGGTATGGCTTTAATGTAGGTAGTGCATTATCATTTGATGAAATTGCAATGGTTTCATTTGTGAATACGGTACTTGCAGCGAGTGCAGGCGCATTAGGATGGTCCATGATAGAGTATTTTATGAAGCAAACAACGAGTTTGATAGGTATGTTGTCAGGGATGCTTGCAGGATTAGTTGCGATAACACCAGCAGCTGGTTTTGTGGGGTATATGAGTGCGTTTATCATTGCACTTATAGGCGGTGTTTGTTGCTATTTTGTCATTAATTATATTAAAGGGAAATTGCATTACAATGATGCTTTAGATGCATTTGGTATACATGGTGTAGGCGGTGTTGTCGGTGCGCTGTTAACGGGTTTATTTCAGTCGCATCATACTAATGGTGATGTAGTGAATGGTCTGTTGTTAGGTGGGGGTATCATGCCTGTAGTCAATCAGTTCATAGCTGTTGCGATAACGATTATATTTAGTGGTACAGTGACCTTTATCATTGCAAAAATCATCGCTCGATTTACTGAGCTAGGTACAAATACAGAAGAAGAGACACAAGGTTTGGATTATGTTGTACATGGAGAGCGTGCTTATTTTAGTGGTGAATTAAATAAATTAAATAGACGTAAATAAATATAAAACAAGGGAGTGGGACAGAAATCAATTTTTCTAATAGAGATTTCGTAGTCCCACTCCGGCAAGGATGACTAAGATTGAAAAAGCTTGGTATAAGCGCATTTTCGATTATATACGCTGTTCAACTATAGGTGGCATGATAATTTGGCGTAGTTTATAAAGTTGAACTGAGGAAATATGATGTTTAAATTAATGATTTGTGTCGGATGATTTTTGTTTTTGTATTAATATCGCCGTTAACCATGCAGTGATAGGAATGCTAATTGCGACGGCGATACCACCAAGAATAATCGATATAAATTCTTGTGCGAAAATTTTCGAATTTATAATGTGTCCAAAGGAATAGTTAAGTTTGAAAAACCAGAAAAATAATGTCAGTTGCCCACCGAAATAAGCGAGGTATATCGTGTTGGCTGATGTTGCTAATATTTCACGTCCGACACGCATGCCTGAATGAAATAATTCCTTTTGTGTTAAATTAGGATTTGTTTCACTGAGTTCATACATTGGAGAACTAATTGTAATCGCTAAATCAATTACAGCTGCAATAACGGCAAGTACGATGGTAAAGACCATGAATTTCACCATATCTATACCGATGTTCATAGAAAAGATATAAGTCTCATCCTGTTGTTCGGTTGTAAAACCCTGTAGGTGACCAATCGAAACGGATAAATAGATAGCTGCGATTAATATGATTGTTGTAACGATTGTGGCGTAAAATGCAGCTTTTGTTTTTGTATTATAGCTATTCAACACAAATAGATTACAGGCTGCAATAACGATACAGAATATAAGTGTAACAAGGTAAATAGGCACGCCAAAAATAATAAGTATGATTGATATAAATAAGATAACAAAATTTAAAAATAATGTTAGATAAGAAATCAGCCCTTTTTTACCACCAAAAATTAACATCAATATGAATAATATGAGGCCTAATAAAGTAATTGCACTCATGATGTAACACCTCGCAATTTAAACCAAAGTTGCATTAATAGAATGGTGATGGGAATCGTTAAGACAATGCCAATACCGCCTGTGATTGCCCGGGAAATCTCCAATGACCAATTCATAGAAATGGTATACGTAATTGTGTTTGCATTTTTTAAGTAAATTAATAGCATAGGTAAACTTCCGGATAAATAGGAAAATAATAATATATTCGTCATCGTTCCCATAATATCTTGTCCGATATTACGTCCTGCTAGTGCCCAACGTCTCATACTGATATCAGGTGTACGACGTAGGATTTCAGCCATGCCACTGGCAATTGTAATGGCGACATCCATTACAGCACCGAGAGAGCCAATCATTACAGAAGCTAAGAATACTTCCTTAGGTGGTAAGGTAAGAAAACTCATGGTTTCGAATTTCAAACCAGCGCCATCGGTTATTTGAATGATGAATTGGGTGATCCCAACGCATAAAAATGTACCAAGTAATGTGCTGATAATTGTAATCAGTGTCCGCCATTGCCAACCTGTGACGAGAACGAGCGTTAATGCCGTAGAGATTAAGATACCAATGCTCATGAGTCCGAACAGACTGATGTTTGGTGATTGATTATGAATATAAATCGCTATTAATACAATGAATGTGTTGAGTACAAGCGATAAAATGGATTGTAATCCTATCTTTTTACCGACTAATAACACAGTTAATAAAAAGATACCTGTTATCGCAACAACTAAGCTATCACGTTTTTTTTCAGTGATATAGGCTGAACTCAGGTTTTTGTCAACGTGTAATAAGACTTTGTCATTTTTTGAAAATGCTTCGCTGTCGGCTTGTGACTCAGTATATTCATGTGTGATTTTGGTTGTTTCGCCTTCGAATTTACCATTTAACATATGAATATGTAATGTTTCTTTGTGTTTGGTATCTTTGTTGTGATGTTCATCTGAAACTTGTGTCGACGTATTATTACTTATTTGTGTAATTTGCCCAATCGGTGTGTCATAAAATTTAGCATTGAAAAAAGTGAATATGAATAATCCAACAAAAATAATGCAAAAGATAAGCACAACCCAATTGAAGGGGCTTGTGAATCGTGTTTTAATAGACTTCAATGATATTCAGTCCTCTCTTTATAGACAATGCGATTATACGCGCATCGAGAACTGAATTCAAAGATTTATGAGTGGATATTTAATGATACGTAGCACTGCGACTGAGTAATTGATCAATTGTAGATAACATAAGTTGAATATCATTTTTTCGATTATCACGACGAATGATACTACATATAGTCCGCTTTAATTCTGTATGTTCTAGCGAGATATCTACCCATTTTTGGGGATTTTTATCTAAGAGTTGATAAGATGGTGCGATGATATAGCCTCGACCTTTATTCAATAAATATTGAGCTAACTGTGTGCTTGTCACTGTGCGAATAGGTGTTTCGATTACATTAGCTAGAGTTTGTTTGATATGTGGTGGCAAAGCATAAAGTTCATAAATGGATTTGTTTGAAAATTGAATCAAAGGCGGGTTTGTTGCCATAGTAATTGGGTCATCTTTAGGTACATAGATATGAAAATTCTCTTCAAATAATGGATTGATTTTCAATGATGTATTTTGTTTGATTTTCTGTGTTAAATCCATAAAGGCAATATCAATTTGATTTGTGATCAAAGCGTTTAATATTTCGCTTTCTTTCATTAGAATGGGTTCGATAATAGACTGGCTATGATTTTCAAATGCTTGTATCAATAAAGTGAGCACTTGAGAAATATAGCATTCAACGTAGCCAATTCGAATAATGAAGTGATTGGATTCGGATTGATTGTGGAATAGGCGAACCGTTTCATCTAATTGGTCGATGATTTTGGTTGCTTCAGAGAAAAACTGTCTGCCCTCATCGGTTAAATAAATATTTCGACCTTCTCTTTTGAATAAGGTAACCTGAAGCTCATTTTCAAGATGAGCAATTTGGCGACTAATCGCAGATTGTGCAATATTTAATTCTAACGCTGCTTCTGATAAATGCTCTCTTTTTGCAACTTCTATAAAATATTTCAATTGTTTAATTTCCATATATAAGCCTCTTTTCAACAATTGTTCTAATAATTAGAATAATATCATCTATTTTATATATTGAACAGATTAATTAACTGCTTTATAGTTTACTTACTTATTTAATTTTCAGAATTTTCGTAAAAGAGGTGAAGATCATGGTCGAGTACAAAGAGAAATTAGGATTATATGATAGTCGCGAGGAACATGACGCGTGTGGCATAGGTTTTTACGCCAATATGGATAATAAAAGAAGTCATGATATCGTGGAGAAATCATTAGAAATGTTACGTAGATTAGATCATCGTGGGGGGATAGGTGCAGATGGTGTGACAGGTGATGGTGCAGGCATTATGACTGAAGTACCGTATGCATATTTTTCGCGACACCTTGATTTTTATATACCTGAAGAAGGTCAATATGCAGTAGGTATGTTTTTTACAAACGAAAAAATTAAAGGCTCTCAACATGAAGCGCAGTTTAACGCACATTTTGAAGCAGAAGGGCTAACGGTGCTTGGCTATAGAGAAGTGCCTGTAGATATTAATGCGATTGCAGCACATGTAGCAGAAACAATGCCGTATATTCAGCAAGTCTTTGTTGCATTAAATGATACGTCATATATAGAGCGCACATTATTTTTAGCGAGAAAACAAATTGAAAATTACGCAAATCAACAACAATTGGATTTGTATTTCACGAGTTTATCGCATAGAACCATTGTCTATAAAGGGTGGTTGCGTTCGGATCAAATTAACGCTTTATATCAAGATTTAAATCATGAAGATTTCGTTTCAAAATTAGGGCTCGTGCATTCGCGTTTTAGTACAAATACATTTCCAAGTTGGAAACGTGCCCACCCTAATAGATTGTTAATGCATAATGGTGAAATTAATACAATTAAAGGTAATGTCAATTGGATGCGTGCTAGACAAAATGAACTTATTGCAACCATTTTTGGTGAAGATAAAGACAAAGTTAAAGATATTGTAGATGAAGATGGCAGTGATTCTGCAATTGTTGATAACGCATTAGAGTTTTTATCTTTAGCTATGGAACCAGAGAGAGCTGCCATGCTGATGATTCCAGAACCTTGGTTATACAACAAAGCAAATAACGCAAATGTACGTGCTTTTTATGAATTCTATAGTTATTTGATGGAACCATGGGATGGTCCGACAATGATTTCGTTCTGTAATGGCGATAAAATCGGTGCGTTAACTGATAGAAATGGTTTGAGACCAGGTCGTTATACGATTACTAAAGATAATGATATTGTCTTTTCATCAGAAGTAGGTGTAGTAGACGTCCCAGAAGATAATGTTGCCTTTAAAGGTCAATTAAATCCAGGGAAATTATTATTGGTTGATTTTAATGCGCATAAAGTGATTGAAAATAATGAATTGAAAGCACGTATTGCTGATGAACACCCTTATGAACATTGGTTGAATCAGTTTAAAGTTGATTTGAATTTAGATCAGGTGTCTTATCAACCTTCTACTTGGCAGGAAGATACATTAATGCGAATGCAAAAGCAATTTGTCTACACGAAAGAAGAAATAGATAAATATCTTACTGAATTGGTAGAGAGTAAGAAAGATCCTATTGGAGCTATGGGGTATGATGTGCCGATAGCAGCTTTAAATGAAGAAGATGAATCGCTTTTCAACTATTTTAAACAATTATTTGCACAAGTAACGAATCCGCCGATTGATGCTTATCGTGAAAAGATTGTAACAAGTGAGTTGTCCTATTTAGGTGGCGAAGGGAATTTGTTGAAACCCAGTGAAGATGCGTTGAATCGAATTCAATTAAAACGGCCTGTTATGACAGAAGCACAGTTAAATGTCATTGAATCAAGTCGATTCAATATAGCACGTTTATCAACCGTATATCACGATGACCTTGAAGCAGCATTAGATACACTTGGAAATAAGGCCATTCAAGCAGTTAAACGTGGAGAAGAAATTTTAGTGCTTGATGATAGTGCTTTGGTTTCAGAAGAAGGTTATGCAATGCCAATATTATTAGCTGTGAGTCATGTGCACCAATTGTTGATTAAAGAAGGATTGCGTATGAGAACAAGTATTGTTGCTTTATCGGGCGAAGCAAGAGAAGTTCATCATATCGCTTGTTTGCTAGGTTACGGTGCCAATGCGGTAGTACCATATTTAGCACAACGAACAATTGAACAGTTAGTGCAAAATGGACGATTAGAAGGGGATATTTCTGAAAATGTTCAAACTTACACAGATACGTTGTCTGAAGGTGTAATTAAAGTGATGGCGAAAATGGGTATTTCAACGGTTCAAAGTTATCAAGGGGCACAAATTTTTGAAGCAGTTGGATTATCGGATGATGTCGTTGAAAAATATTTTACTGGAACACAAACGAAGTTATCTGGTATATCGCTTGAAATGATTGATAAAGAAAATAAGTCTAGACAAACACCTAAAAGTGAATACATTGAATCGGGTAGTACTTTCCAATGGCGTAAACAAGGGCAACGTCATGCTTTTAACCCTACATCTATTCACTTGTTGCAACATGCTTGTCGCTTGAATGATTATGAAAAATTCAAAGCATTTTCCAATGAAGTCAATTTTAAGCGTACGGATCATATTCGTCACTTGATGACATTTAAAACATCACAGACACCTATCGATATCAGTGAAGTGGAACCTGTAAGTGCCATTGTCCAACGTTTTAACACAGGTGCAATGAGCTATGGATCGATTTCTGAAGAAGCCCATCAGACATTAGCAGAAGCAATGAATCAAATGGGAGGCAAAAGTAATAGTGGTGAGGGTGGAGAAAACCCAGAGCGTTTTATTATAGATGAAGCAGGACGTAATCGTTCTAGTGCTATTAAACAAGTGGCATCCGGTCGTTTTGGTGTGACAAGTGATTACTTGCAACACGCTAAAGAGATACAAATTAAAGTTGCACAAGGCGCTAAACCAGGGGAAGGCGGACAATTGCCAGGAACAAAAGTGTATCCATGGATTGCTGAAGTAAGGGGATCAACACCAGGTATTGGGTTGATATCTCCACCGCCACATCACGATATCTATTCAATAGAAGACTTAGCACAGTTGATACATGATTTAAAAAATGCCAATAAAGATGCCAACATAACGGTTAAACTTGTATCTAAAACGGGTGTCGGCACCATTGCAGCAGGCGTAGCAAAAGCTTATGCCGACAAAATTGTTATTAGTGGCTACGATGGTGGTACAGGGGCATCACCGAAGACAAGTATACAACACGCAGGTGTACCATGGGAGATTGGATTAGCAGAAACACATCAAACATTGATGATGAATGACTTGAGATCACGTGTGAAGGTAGAAACAGATGGTAAATTACTCACTGGTAAAGATGTAGCGTACGCTTGTGCGCTAGGTGCAGAAGAATTTGGATTTGCAACTGCACCATTGGTTGTTTTAGGTTGTGTCATGATGCGTGTGTGTCATAAAGATACGTGTCCAGTTGGTATTGCGACACAAAATAAAGACTTACGTGCATTATTTAATGGTAGGGCAGATCATGTTGTGAATTTTATGCATTTTGTTGCTGAAGAACTAAGAGAAATACTTGCAGAACTAGGATTGAGAACAGTGGATGAATTAGTAGGTAGAACAGATTTGTTAATGCGTAAGAATAATCTTGCAACACGACAACCTAAAGCTGCATCTATGAATGTTGAAGCCTTATTGTATCAACATGATGGTGATAGATATAAGAAAATTGAACAAAATCATCACTTAGATCAAGGTTTTGATTTAACTGAATTGTATCCAGACGCACAAATGGCGATTAGAGATGGTCAGTCATTTGAAGGTCGATATCAATTGAACAATGAACAACGCGATGTGGGTGTGATTACAGGAAGCATGATTACAAGGGCTCATGGGGCAGAAGGTTTGAGTGAAGATACAATATATGTACAAACAACTGGACACGCAGGTCAAAGTTTAGCTGCCTATACGCCAAGCGGACTTACTATTCATCATACAGGTGATGCCAATGATTATGTTGGAAAAGGGTTATCCGGAGGGAAAATTATTGTAAATGCACCCAACCGACAACGCGAAAATGAAATCATTGTAGGTAATGTTTGTTTTTATGGTGCATCTCACGGTAAAGCGTTTATTAATGGTAAAGCAGGAGAACGTTTCTGTATTCGTAATAGTGGCGTTCAAGCTGTTGTGGAAGGTATCGGAGACCATGGTCTTGAATATATGACTGGAGGTAGAATCATTATATTAGGCGATGTAGGTAAAAACTTTGGTCAAGGTATGAGTGGTGGCGTGAGTTATGTGTTCCCATCTGATGTAGAGCAATTTAAAGTACAAAACCAACTCGAGAGTTTAGATTTTGATGCCATAACGGTAGATGAAGAACGCAATGTTGTCAAAGAGATGTTAGAAGCACACGTTAAATATACCAATAGCACGAAAGCCAAACAGATATTAGCAGATTTTGATCACATTGCAGATAAGGTGGTCAAAGTGATACCAAAAGATTATAAATTAATGATGCAAAAAATAGATTTGCAAAAACAACAGACTGAGGCTTTGGATGAAGCATTATTAAATGCATTTAATGACAAACGCACACATTTGATGTCAGAACAACAGAAAACAGCCGTATATTAAATCTTAAAGGGGGGATTGTCATGGGTGAATTTAAAGGATTTATGAATTATGACAAACAACAATTACACGAACTATCTTTAGTTGATCGTTTGAAAAATCATGACGCATTTCAACAAAGATTTACCAAAGACGAAGCTGCACAACAAGGCGCACGTTGTATGGATTGTGGTACACCATTCTGTCAGACAGGCGAACCATTTGGAAGAGAGACGATTGGTTGTCCTATCGGTAATTATATACCTGAGTGGAATGATTTAGTGTATAGACAAGATTTCAAGACAGCATATGAGCGATTGGGCGAAACAAATAATTTCCCAGAATTTACAGGGCGTGTATGTCCAGCACCTTGTGAACAATCATGTGTTATGAAAATTAATCGTGAATCAGTGGCGATTAAAGGTATAGAGAGAACGATTATTGATGAAGCCTATGAAAATGGATGGGTAAAACCAATTGTTCCTGAACAACGCAAAGATGAATCAGTAGCTATCGTTGGCAGTGGCCCAGCAGGATTAACGGCAGCTGAAGAGCTTAATAAATTAGGTTATCATGTAACAGTATATGAACGTGCACATGAAGCGGGCGGATTACTGATGTATGGGATACCTAATATGAAGTTGGATAAAGATGTTGTGCGTCGTAGAATCTCAATCATGGAAGCGTCTGGTATTCGATTTGAAACAGATACAGAAATTGGTGTTGATGTGAGTAAAGAAACATTAGAAGCGCAATATGAAGCAATCATCTTATGTACAGGTTCTCAAAATGCGAGAGATTTACCGTTGGAAGGTCGTATGGGATTCGGTATACATTTTGCGATGGATTATCTGACGGAGCAAGGCCAGTACTTAAACGGTGAAATCAAGGAACCAACAATTTCTGCAGAAGGTAAAAATGTTGTTGTTATTGGAGCGGGAGATACGGGTGCCGATTGCGTTGCAACAGCACTTCGTGAAAACTGTAAGTCTATCGTCCAATTTAATAAGTATACGAAACAACCTGAAGCGATTGAGTTTGATGAAAATACTTATTGGCCATTGGCAATGCCAGTATTCAAAATGGATTACGCGCATAAAGAATATGAACAGCGCTTCGGATTCGAGCCTCGTGCTTATGGTGTGCAAACAATGCGTTATGATGTTGACCGTATTGGTAATGTGAAGGGTGTTTATACGCAAATTCTGGAAGAAACAGACGAAGGCATGGTGGTCGTAGATGGAACAGAACGCCATTGGCCAGCAGATTTAGTATTGTTATCCATTGGTTTTGTGGGTACAGAAACAACAGTGCCGCACGCTTTTAATATTCAAACAGAAAGAAATAAAATTGTAGCAGACAACAAAGATTTTAGAACCAATCAACCGAATATCTTTGCAGCTGGGGATGCTAGGAGAGGTCAAAGTCTTGTTGTATGGGCCATTCAAGAAGGAAGAGCGGTAGCCAATGCAGTGGATGAATATTTAAAAGAAAAAACATTAGTATAAGGTAATAGTTTTAATTGACTTTTGATATAGGCTATAATATGATAAATATTGTGTTTGGAGGAATACCCAAGTCCGGCTGAAGGGATTGGTCTTGAAAACCAACAGGGGCTTAACGGCCCGCGGGGGTTCGAATCCCTCTTCCTCCGCCATTATATTTAAAATACCAAGACTAATGATATAGATAAAGCAAGTATTCAATGATAATTTGAATGCTTGCTTTTTTAATGCGCTTTTCTCGATAGTTAAAATTTATAAATTTAAGACGGATCAAGTATTTTCATAAAGCAAATAATAAACAAGGTCATTTCAGTAAGTATATTAAAAAGATGAATGCCTATGATGAATATAGTTATTATTCGAGCGCTTATAACACGAGTAAAGTGTTGTAGGTGCTTTTTTATATCAAGCTTGTCAAATTGCAGTGGATAAGAAAAAATGACGCTTCATAATGAAAACCTTTACAAAACTTGTCTATACAAGTTATACTTCAACTAATATTTAAAGTTTAATTATAAGGGAGTGAATCATCATGGCTGTTAAAAAGAAAGATGTGCAAGATATCGTCGAAGCTATTGGGGGCAAAGACAACTTGGACACAGCAACGCATTGTGTGACACGTCTAAGACTGGTCTTGAAAGATGATGATAAAGTAGATAAAGATAGATTAAGTGATAATGATTTAGTGAAAGGACAATTTAAAGCAGACAACCAGTACCAAATCGTTATTGGACCTGGTACGGTAGACGAAGTTTACAAGCAATTTATTCAAGAAACAGGTGTGAGTGAAGCGTCTAAGGACGATGCGAAGGCAGCAGCGGCGAAGAAAGGGAATCCGATTCAAAGATTGATTAAGTTATTGGGAGATATTTTTATACCGATTCTACCTGCAATCGTAACTGCTGGTTTATTAATGGGGATTAACAATCTACTTACTATGGAAGGGCTATTTGGTCCAAAACCACTTGTAGAACAGTATCCGCAACTTGGTGATATATCAAATATTATTAATGTCATTGCAAGTACGGCATTCATATTCTTACCTGCTTTGATTGGTTGGAGTAGTATGCGTGTATTTGGTGGTAGCCAAATTCTCGGTTTAGTTTTAGGTTTGATTTTGATGAATCCACAGCTTGTATCGCAATATGATATTGCGAAAGGGAATATACCAACTTGGGATATTCTTGGATTGGAAATTAAGCAATTAAACTATCAAGGACAGGTATTACCAATTTTACTTGCTGCATATGTATTAGCTCAGATTGAGAAATTCTTAAATAAATTTGTTCATGATTCAATTAAAATGTTGGTCGTTGGTCCTGTAGCACTATTAATTACAGGGTTCTTAGCATTTATTGTCATTGGACCTGTAGCCTTATGGTTAGGTACTGGTATCACGAGTGGCGTAACGTTTGTGTTTGAACATGCAGGTTGGTTAGGTGGTGCCATCTATGGTTTATTCTATGCACCGTTAGTCATCACAGGATTACATCACATGTTCTTGGCGGTCGATTTCCAATTGATGGGTAGTCAACTTGGAGGCACATACCTATGGCCAATTCTAGCCATTTCTAATATCTGTCAAGGGTCTGCAGCATTTGGTGCTTGGTTTGTCTATAGAAAACGTAAAATGGGCAAAGAACAAGGTTTAGCGATGACGTCAGGTGTTTCAGGTTTCTTAGGTGTTACAGAACCCGCACTATTCGGTGTGAACTTACCGCTGAAATATCCATTTATCGCTGCCATTTCTACATCTTGTGTCTTAGGAGGTCTTGTAGGTGCTAGTGGTGTATTAGGTAAAGTTGGTGTTGGTGGTGTTCCTGCCATTATTTCAATTCAAAAGGAATTTTGGATTATTTATGGTATTTGTTCATTGCTTGCAATCATCGTACCTGCAATATTTACGGTGTTCCTGTCACAATTTAGTAAAGAAAAAGCCAAAGAAATGGTCGAAGAATAAACATTGACTGATAGATAAGTAATACAATTAAACTCGCTAAAATCGCTTAGCGGGTTTCTTTTTTGAAAACGAAACAATAAAAGTAAAGGTGGTAATGATATGAAACAAAATGATTGGAGAAAGTCCGTTGTTTATCAAATTTATCCAAAGTCGTTTAATGATACGACTGGTAGTGGTGAAGGTGACTTGCAGGGAATTATTGAAAAATTAGATTATATACAATATCTAGGTGTAGATTATATTTGGTTAACGCCAGTATATGAATCACCTATGAATGATAACGGTTATGATATTAGTAACTATTATAAAGTAAATGAAAAATTTGGGACAATTGAAGATTTAGAAATGTTAGTGACTGAAGCGCATAAAAGAGATATCAAAGTGATGATGGACATTGTTATCAATCATACATCAACTGAACATGAATGGTTCAAGCAAGCCTATGCAGATAAAAACAGTCCTTATAGAGATTATTACTTCTTTAGAAAATCCGCAGATTCAGAACCGCCAACGAATTGGGAATCTAAATTCGGAGGTAATGCTTGGAAATATGATGAAAAAACAGATGAGTATTATTTACATCTGTTTGATGTTACACAAGCAGATTTAAACTGGGATAATCCAGAAGTTAGACGTGCGTTATACGATGTGATTAACTATTGGATTAATTTTGGAATAGATGGTTTCCGTTTTGATGTAATCAATTTAATCTCTAAAGGTGAATTCAAGAACTCTGAAAAAATCGGAAAAGAATTTTATACAGATGGACCACGTGTCCACGACTATCTACACGAAATGAATCAACAAACCTTTGGTGATAAAGACTTAATGACTGTTGGTGAAATGTCTTCGACGACAATCAATCACTGTATAAAGTATACAGCGCCAGAACGTCAAGAATTAAGTAGTGTATTTAACTTCCATCATCTTAAAGTAGACTATGTAGATGGAGAAAAATGGTCAAATGCTAAATTAGACTTTCATAAATTGAAAGACATTTTAATGGAATGGCAACTTGGTATTTATGAAGGTGGCGGATGGAATGCAATATTTTGGTGTAATCACGATCAACCGCGTGTCGTTACGCGTTTCGGTGATGACTCATCTGAACCATTACGTAAACAAAGCGCTAAAATGCTAGCAACCGTATTACATTTATTGCAAGGTACACCATATATTTACCAAGGCGAAGAAATTGGTATGACTGATCCGGGATTTGATGATATTAAACAATATCGTGATGTTGAATCTTTAAATGCTTATGACAAAATGAAGTCAGCAGGATATGATGAGCAGGAAATTTTAACCATTCTTGGACAAAAATCACGTGACAATTCTAGAACGCCTGTTCAATGGACGGCTGGAGAAAATGCTGGTTTCACTTCAGGTACACCATGGATTGATATCCCTAATAATTTTGATAAAATAAACGTTGAAGCAGCTATCGAAGATGAGCAATCTATACTTCAGACCTATAGACATTTAATTCAATTACGTCATGAGCATGACATTATTACTTATGGCAGTATTGAACCATTGTATATGGATCATAATGAATTATTTATATATAAACGTCATTATAAAGGTGAAACTTGGACAGTGGTTGCAAACTTCTCAAAAGAACGTATAGAGATACCGGAAGCATTAAAATTAGATGGGCAAGTCATTGTACAATATGGCCAGTTGTTAGATGGGAAAATGGACGGCTTTGGCGTTATAGTAGTTGCACAATAATATATAAAAGGCAGTGAGCAAAACGATGACACAGAAGAAATTTATTACGATATATGAAACATTGCGGAAAGATATCATTGAATCACGTATATCGTACGGTGCTCAATTGCCATCGGAACATGAATTAGTAGAATCTTATCAAGCATCACGTGAAACCGTACGTAAAGCACTGAATTTACTCGTTAGAGAAGGTATGATACAAAAGATTAGAGGAAAAGGTTCTGTTGTCATTTATCAGGGTGTAACAGAATTTCCTTTTGCTGATTTAACCAGTTTCAAAGAAGTGCAACGTGGTTTAGGTTTACAACATGAAACGGAAGTGAAAGTGATTGAAAGAATGCCTGCAAGTGATGTTCCGAGAGTGAAAGAAGCTTTAAAGGTTAGTATGAATACAGTCTTATGTCATGTGATACGTACTAGGAAGATAGATGATAGAGTGAAAATTATTGACGAAGACTATCTAATAGAAGGCATTGTGCCGAATGTTACAGCAGAAATTGCTACAAACTCTTTATATCAATACATTGAAGAAATATTGGGGTTAGAAATTAGTTATTCAAACAAATCAATCACATTTGAACCGTTTGGAGAGATAGAATATGAAATTTTTGGTGAAATTAAGCCACCCTATACAGCGACAGTGCGTGGGATTGTTCATTTAAAAGACACTACGATATTTCAATATAATATTTCTAAACACTTGGCGACCGAATTTAAATTCAATGATTTTTCTAGACGCCATAAACTGTAAATGTGCAATGATAGTAATGATGCGTGAGCGGTTTGAAAGGGATGCAATCAATACAAAAGGTAATACTTGCATTCTAATATGAGATTATAGTATGATATATCTTGCCGTGCTAGGTGGGGAGGTAGCGGTTCCCTGTACTCGAAATCCGCTTTATGCGAGACTTAATTCCTTTGCTAAGGGTACGTTTTTGTGAAGTCTGCCCAAAGCACGTAGTGTTTGAAGATTTCGGTCCTATGCAATATGAACCCATGAATCATGTCAGGTCCTGACGGAAGCAGCATTAAGTGGATCATCGTATGTGCCGTAGGGTTGCCGAGATTTAGCTGTCGACTTTGGTAACGTTTGTGATACGTATTCGAAGCAAAGGTGCACGGTTTTAATTTTAAAATTAATGAAATGATATACATATATAAAGAGTGACTTATCTTTTGATAGCAGTCGCTCTTTTTTTATATTAAAATATAAGCAACACTTTGATTGAAATATTGGAATCGTCTTGAAAATGGTTGGGATGCCGGTGTTATCACATCAAAGTTTTGGACTTAATGTTTGGGGGGATACCAATGCAAATATATTTAAGCACATTAACTGAAAATGACTATGAAAAAAGCTTAGAAGCAATCAAAGAGGCGTTTGCAGATGTCGCAGAATCTAATCACGATGAACAAGATTTGGTAGCGCGATTAAGAAACGCGCCAGAATATAATTATGAGCTTGAAGTTGTAGCTAAAAATGGCACCGGTGATGTAGTAGGTCATGTTATGCTATCAGAAATAGCGGTGGTTAATGAAACAAAGCAATATACTGTTCTGGCATTAGCCCCACTATCGGTGTTGCCAGAATATAGAAATAAAGGCTTGGGTAAGGCGTTGATACAGGCTGTCGAAGAACGTGCCAAAACACAAGACTATACAACCATTCTAGTCTTAGGAGACCCCAAATATTATAATCAATTTGGCTACGACACGGCAGAAGACTATGATATAGCATGTCCATTTGATGTGCCTTCAAATTATTTCATGGTCAAATTCCTATGGGATCAACTACTCGAGCAACCGAAAGGAAAAGTCGTATACTCAGAAGCTTTTAATTGATATTCAAAGAGTGAAGTTCAGTGCTATAATAGTTTGTGAATGCAATTGGAGGTGCGAAAGTGAATTATCAAGCTTTATATAGAATGTTCCGACCGCAGAGTTTTGAAGATGTAGTAGGTCAAGAACATGTAACTAAAACACTACGCAATGCAATTTCAAAAGAGAAGCAATCCCATGCTTACATTTTTAGCGGACCAAGAGGGACAGGTAAGACAAGTATTGCAAAAGTGTTTGCGAAAGCAATTAACTGTCTAGAACGTTCAGATGGCGAACCTTGTAATGAATGTGTCATTTGTAAAGGGATTACGCGAGGAACTAACTCAGATGTGATTGAAATTGATGCTGCGAGTAATAATGGTGTAGATGAAATTAGGAATATTAGAGATAAAGTAAAATATGCACCAAGCGAATCAAAGTTTAAGGTTTATATTATTGATGAAGTGCATATGCTAACTACAGGTGCTTTCAACGCATTACTTAAAACATTGGAAGAACCACCAGCACACGCTATTTTTATCTTAGCGACGACAGAACCACATAAAATACCTCCAACGATTATATCAAGAGCGCAAAGATTTGATTTCAAAGCGATTAGCCAAGAAGAAATTGTAGATAGGCTGAAGTTTGTAGCGGAATCGCAAACAATCGAATATGATGAAGCGGCGTTAAACTTTATCGCGAAAGCATCTGAAGGTGGTATGCGTGATGCATTGAGCATCATGGACCAAGCAATCGCTTTTGGAGATGAACATTTAACTTTAGAGGACGCATTGAATGTTACTGGGAGTGTAGATGCTAAAGCTTTAAATGAATTATTCAAGGAAGTTGTAGAAGGCGATGTGAGGCAAGCCTTTGCTACGTATCATCAATTTATTTCGCAAGGCAAAGAAGTTAATCGTTTGATTAATGATATGATCTACTTTGTGAGAGATACAATTATGAATAAGACGGCGAACGCAGATACGGAATATGATGCATTGATGCATTTTGACTTAGAAATTCTTTACAAAATGATTGATATCATTAATGATACACTTGTTTCTATTAGATTTAGTGTAAATCAAAGTGTACATTTTGAAGTCTTGTTAGTGAAAATCGCAGAAATGATAAAAGAAAAACCAGAAAGTGTTCAAACGTTAGCGACTACAAGTGTAGCTACTGAACCAAACAATGATGTGCTCTTGCAAAGAATGGAACAATTAGAAAGTGAATTGAAAACACTTAAAGCCAATGGTGTAACGGCCAATGCAGCACCACAACAAGCAAAGCGTACTATAAATAAAAATAGCCAGTCTAAAAACGCTTTTTCAATGCAGCAAATTGCAAAAGTATTAGATAAAGCCAATAAAGATGATATTAAGCAACTTAAAGATCACTGGCAGGAAGTTGTAGATCACGCTAAAAGCAATGATATGAAGTCGTTGGTCAGCCTTTTACAAAATTCTGAACCAGTGGCTGCTAGTGAAACGCATGTACTCATTAAATTAGAAGAAGAAATTCATTGTGAAATTGTGAATAAAGACGATGAAAAACGTGAAAATATCGAAAACGTGGTCTGTAACATTATAGATAAAACTGTCAAAGTGGTCGGAGTACCTGCAGACCAGTGGATGCGTGTGAGATCTGAATATCTACAAAATAGGAAGCAAGGTACATCAGATGATGGACATAACAATGCTTCGAGTACGACAGAACCTGAAGAAGTAGACGTAGTTCAAAAAGCAAAAGACCTTTTTGGTGAAAGTACGGTAAATATCATAGATGAAGAGTGATACATGACAATGATTAAAAAGGCATGTATAATGAAACAAAAGATGAATCATATTAAATATCATATATAAGTTTTAAGGAGGATATATTTATGCGCGGTGGCGGAAATATGCAACAAATGATGAAACAAATGCAAAAAATGCAAAAGAAAATGGGCGAAGAGCAAGAAAAGCTTAAAGAAGAAAAAGTTCAAGGTACAGCTGGTGGCGGTATGGTTACTGTAACAGTATCAGGTCACAAAGAAGTGCTAGACGTTGAGATTAAAGAAGAAGCGGTAGATCCTGATGACATTGAAATGTTACAAGACTTAGTAATTGCTGCAACAAATGAAGCGATGAACAAAGCAGACGAACTTACACAAGAACGTTTAGGTAAGCATACGCAAGGCTTAAACATTCCTGGAATGTGATCATATGCACTATCCTGAACCAATTTCGAAACTTATTGACAGTTTCATGAAACTGCCAGGCATTGGGCCGAAAACAGCTCAACGTCTGGCGTTTCATGTATTAGATATGAAAGAAGATGACGTTGTACAATTTGCTAAGGCATTAGTAGATGTGAAGAGAGAACTTACCTATTGTAGTGAGTGTGGACATATTACGGAACAAGATCCTTGTTATATATGTCAGGATAAACAACGAGATCGATCGGTTATTTGTGTAGTCGAAGATGATAAAGATGTTATTGCAATGGAAAAGATGCGAGAGTATAAAGGCTTATACCATGTCTTGCATGGATCTATTTCGCCGATGGATGGCATTGGACCAGAAGATATCAATATACCAAGTTTGATTAACCGACTCAAAGATGAAGAAGTGAAAGAACTCATATTAGCGATGAATCCGAATTTAGAAGGTGAGTCGACAGCAATGTATATCTCTAGGTTAGTAAAACCGATTGGAATTACTGTTACTAGATTAGCACAAGGTTTGTCTGTTGGTGGCGATTTAGAGTATGCTGATGAAGTTACATTATCTAAGGCTATTATGGGTAGGACAGAGATGTAACGCAGTTAAAACACTATATGAAAAAAGCGATAAAGCTATCTCAAATAGATAGCTTTATTTTTTTGTAAATAAAATTAAAAAAGTGTAAAAGAAATTAAAGTATGCCTATGTAATGGAAAATATATAAAAAGTGTAGTGATACAATGTATAAATAAGCAAAAACCGTACTTTTATATATTGATTTCTAGTTAAGTTTGTTTTTTACTGAAAACGTAATGAAAACTCGAGTTCATAGTGTAAATTTTACCGTTGTTAAAAGTAAATTAAGCGTGTATAGTATTTACTTGTCGGACGAAACAAAACGACAAACATTAAATGAATGACTTAAACACAACGAAAAATTAATTTTAAAAAGTTCTTGACTTTCTTAGTTGAAGCGAGTAAAATTAATTCTTGTGGTTGAAGAAATGAACATTGAAAACTGAATTGCAATATGTCAACGTTAATTCCGAACACAACATTCAATTGTTGGTTCAAAACAAGTGTTAGAGATAACACAAATTAGTATTTTATGAGCTAATCAAACATCATAATTCATTTATGGAGAGTTTGATCCTGGCTCAGGAT
>NZ_JACBFD010000005.1 GCF_013391405.1 Staphylococcus sp. GSSP0090 | reverse complement strand
AAGAGCGTCAAGTTGGCGGAAAGATGAAATTTCAAATGGATGAGCAAGATGATGAGGAAATGGAAATTACGGCTTTTGAAGAAAATGAAGCGATTGGCTATACATGGGATATCGGTACAGTAAGATTTGATTTACATGATACGGGTAATGAAACGGTATTGATTTTCGATGAATGTTTACCATTCTCATTTCCACATATCGTACTTGATTTTGCTGGTTGGCAGTTCCAATTGGAAAGCGTCAAAAGTGTTGCGGAAACGAGATCACCATTAGAGCAAACAGCATTTGATTTTGATACTAAACAACAAGAAATTGAAGCAGCATTGAAGTTAAATTAATTAATACAATATAAAAGCATCTGCAAGTACACAAGTGTACTTACAGATGCTATTTATTTCATCGTGTTCAAATTCAAGAAAATCTAAAAAGATTAAAATTTATCTTTTAAATCTTTTGCTTTATCTTGAGCTTGGTCTTTAACTTCTTTTTGTTTATCTT
The DNA here is from genome assembly GCF_013391405.1 of Staphylococcus sp. GSSP0090. Lineage (GTDB taxonomy): Bacteria > Bacillota > Bacilli > Staphylococcales > Staphylococcaceae > Staphylococcus. Next base: position 51,589 of record NZ_JACBFD010000005.1, on the reverse strand, counting down.
TGTCGTTTTTCACTTCGTCTACTTTGTCTTTTGCTTTGTCTTTAAAATCATCAAATTTACTCATTATAAAAGCCTCCTTTATGATTTGTAACACAAGTAGTTTTCCACATATATCATTGAATAAACATGTTTCTGAATATTTTTTAAAAATATAAAAAATAAAAGCTGAATTTTATTTTATTTTTAACGTGAAAAGGCCTTTGTAGTGGTTGTTGATGATCAAAGAATAAAATTAAAAAAATTGATAAACTTTAATAAAAAAGTGGAGAAAATAGATTTTATATTTTATAATATGGTAGATTATCAGCTAAATAATAACTTATCGGAGGTTTAATTATGGAATATACTTTACCTAATTGCCCAAAATGTGAATCTAGTTACACATATGAAGATGGAAACTTACTTGTTTGTCCAATGTGTGGACATGAATGGTCTGAAACTGAAAATAAAGAAAATATGGAAGCGCAAATTACAAGAGATGTAAATGGACATGAACTTGTGGATGGTGATTCGGTCACTGTGATTAAAGATTTGAAAGTAAAAGGTACGTCATTTGTAATTAAACAGGGCACTAAAGTAAAAAGTATTCGTATCGTAGAACCTGAAGATGGACACGATATTGATGCTAAAGTGGATAAGATTGGTCTAGTGGGATTAAAATCATCACTTGTTAAAAAATTAAAAAACTAATATTTGATAAAAATAGGGAGTGACGCAGATATGTTATTTTTGCGCCACTCCCATTATTATATTACTTTTAAAAATTTGATTCCTGTTGAATCGCTTGTTGCTTACCAATTTATCAATTGTTTGTGCTTGGATAATGTACTGCTTTTTTACCATGCATAAAGTAGTAAAGGATAATGGAGGCAATCACTACAATAGCCATCGTGATATATAGATAACGGTATCCCATAATCGGCACCATCATACCCAATACAAATGGACCAATACCAGCACCAAAGTCAGCAAACATGTAAAATGTTGATGTCGCTAAACCAATTTTATCAACAGGTGATTGTTGGATGGCAATGGCTTGCGCACTCGGAACAATGGTGCCATAACCGATACCTACAAATATGGCTGAAATAAGTAACAATAGACTTGTGTGCGTAATTGCTAACAGTACTAAACCAATTGCAAAGCTACATAACACAGGGTACATGACTTTATTTTCACCGTAAGCGTCATAAATTTTACCTGTGAAAGGGCGTGTAACGAAGGTGCTAACTGCATAAACAATAAAGAAGAAACTTGATGCAGTCGCTAAGTTTATTTGTTCTGTATAAACGGTTAAGAAAGACAATACGCTTGAATAAGCAATGCCGACGAATATAACGACAAATGAAATAGGGAGTGCTTCTTTTTGAATGTATGCACGAATGCCTTTCGTTTTAGTAGTATCGTTACTGGCAACAGGAGGTTTTGGTAGGCTTTTAATCAATAGCGCGGCAAATAATGCAATGATGATAATGATTAAACTAACGATAAAAATAGATTCGAAACCGAATTGTTGATTTAACAAAATCCCGCAAAATGGACCGATTGCTGATGCAGTCGTGACACTAAGCGCATAGTAACCGATACCTTCGCCTTTACGTTTTTCTGGAATAATACGTGATGAAATCGTTCCAGTTGCTGTAGAAGATAGCCCGAAAGCGATTCCGTGTAATAGACGCACAATCATTAATAACAGTAGACTGCTAATAAGAAAATATAAACTAACAGTAATAATTGAGAAGATAATACCGAATATTAAAACGTTCTTTGGTTGTAAATGATCAATCACACGTCCGGAGGCTAAACGTCCGAAAAGCATACCAATGATAAAAATTCCGGCAGCTAAGCCACCCATACTTTCAGATGTTTGGAATTTATCAATGGTAAATATAGTTACGGTAACGATTAATGTGTAATGAATTAAATACATTAAGAAATTTACAAAGGTAATAGAGATAAAGTCTTTGGACCAGAGTTTATCATACATAAAAAGACCGTCCTTTAATTAATTTTTCATCCATTATTTATTATAATGATTAACATATGCTAATGTAAAATTAGTAATTTTGAAGTTTGTATAAGTAAAGCTTATGTGAAAAGGGGTGGAAGTATGAATTTTGAACAACTAGCTTATGTTAAAAAAATTTATGAAACGGAGTCTATCGTTCATGCATCAGAAGCGATGCATATTAGTCAATCTGCAATGAGTCAAGCGATTGCAAATTTAGAATCAGAACTTGGTTATAAACTATTTGACCGATCTCGAAAAGGCACGTTACCGACTGAATTTGGAAAAAAATTAATCCCTTTGATTATTGATGTGTTAGAAGCAAAAACAAAGTTAATATCAGAAGTTGAAGCCATGCATTCAAATATTGAAGGTTCACTAAAAATTGCGACAATACCAACCTTATTTAATAAAATCATACCGAAAGCATTGTCTAACTTTAAAAAAGATTATCCACACATTGAGGTTGAAGTCATTGAAAGTGATAGAGACCAAATTATGAAAATGATAGAGCAACACGAGGTTGATATAGGCTTGATTGGAAAGACTGAAAGTGAAACATTTAAACAGAATATTGTCGCACATTCGCTTAATATTTCTACCGACTTCAGATTAATTGTTCCTAAAAAATCTAAATTATCATTACAAGCTACGGTTGAAATGGAAGCCATTCAACAATATCCCTTTGTGTTATATGACCGTAATTTTTATCATCATAATTTTAAGGAATTTGAAGAAGAAAATGGTCCGCTGAAAATTGTTTTCCGTACAAATAATCCGAGTGTATTGATAAAAACAGTGTCTGAAGGTTTAGGTGTCAGTATTGTTTCTACGTTGATGCTTGAAGATGACCCATTTATTTTAAATGGACTTATTGAAATGTTACCTATTGGTGCGCCATTTGATTATTATATTTATTTTACAGCAATTACCCATGCGGATAGAACGAATGAACAAACGATCCGAACATTTATTGACTATTTAAGAAAGTGAGTATAAATCTTACTGAATAGAGAGGTTAGAAAATAAATAAATGACTCGTAATTACTCCCTGTTTTAGACAATGTAGGCAGTTTTTTGTGCACGCTTTCCGCGGGCACAGCCTCAGCTCATAGTCTTCGGTTAGTGCTATTCCCACATGCGTCGGCATAAACGCTGCCTATATGTCATGAAAAGTATGAGTTAGTATAAATTAAAGGTGATTGATAGCATGCACAAAATTTAAAAAATCTAAAAATAGACAAATCAGCCACAAATTAATATGATGGATTTGTCTATATCGAAAAACGGACCCTAATCCAATGATACATCATCGGATAGGGTCCGTTTTTGGTTTATTGAATCTTATTCAAAAAGTGGTGGAGGTGTGATAAATCGGATATTTGTTGATTACAGACTGTACTGTCAAAACAAATATAGTCTCCCTTTTTTGTATATTGGCCATCATTGCCAGTACGCGTTTTTCGCATGAACAATGAAACACGAGATTCTTTATTACATATAGAACAGAAACCTTTGACGGTTTGATTAGAAATATCACCATAAACACCGTTTAATTTGCCTAAACGATCATAATAAATAATGAATTTTCTATTTGATGCAACATCGTTCCAACCGATATACGTACTCGTTTGTAGCACTTCATCAGTGATAAGTGGTGTTTTTAATTTTTTTACTTTTTTAAAAAGAGCAGCGACTTGCTTTTTACTAGGATGTTCAAATGGAATAACATACATTTGTAAGGTCGTTAAGATTTTCTGAGCTTGTTCTTTTGTTAATTGTACATTCATGAGTCTTTCGACAGTTGAACGGATTGTAGTATCCGTGGTGTTAAATGTATCGAGTATTTCATCGCGTGTCACATCTTTGATTGAAGCGATTGTGTTGGGATCATTGACTGAATTATAGGCATTGACCAAATGTGCAACACGTTCTCTTATATAATTAAATTGGTAAGGATAAAGTTGTTTTTCCATAAATTTTGTTCCTCTCACATTAATATGGCTTGCATGCATAAGTTAGATGCCTTGTGATAGGAATTTGGTTACAAAGCATCGACTACGTTAATCGAACACTTTGTATTAATAATGTAGCATTATTTTGCAACATATGATCATCTCCATAAACGTTTAATAGTTCTCTTATATCAGTCTGTGGCTTATGTGTCAAATGCTTTTTAATAATATAATATTGAAATGGCAATCAATTTTGATGTGAACTATCTATTTTTAAAACAAATGTTCTTTCGATATATACAATAAAGCGTTTTTATAATATAATATAGGTGAAAATAAGCATATTGTCCATTAGGGAAATACATTACAGTTTCTGTAATATACAAGGGAGATAAAAATATGAAAAAAATTATGATTACTGGTGCATTAGGACAAATTGGAACAGAGTTAGTTGTAAAATGTAGATCATTGTATGGTAATGACAATGTCTTAGCTACTGACATTAGAGAACCCGAAGAAGGCTCTGCATTGAAAAATGGTCCATTTGAAATTTTAGATGTAACAGATAAAGCGCGCATGGATGAATTAGTTGAATCATTCAAACCCGATACAATGATGCATATGGCTGCATTATTATCAGCAACAGCTGAAAAAAATCCATTATTTGCATGGGATTTAAATATGGGTGGATTAATGAATGCATTAGAAGTAGCGCGTGAATATCATTTACAATTCTTTACGCCAAGTTCTATTGGTGCTTTTGGTCCATCAACACCTAAAGTTAATACTCCACAAGTCACAATTCAACGCCCGACCTCAATGTACGGTGTGAACAAAGTTGCTGGGGAATTACTATGCCAATATTATTTTGAAAAATTTGGCGTAGATACACGCAGCGTTCGTTTCCCAGGCCTGATTTCTCATATTAAAGAACCAGGTGGCGGTACGACAGACTATGCCGTAGATATTTATTTTAAAGCAGTTAGAGAAGGTCAATACTCAAGCTTTATTGCAAAAGATACATTTATGGATATGATGTTTATGGAAGATGCCATTAATGCGATTATACAATTAATGGAAGCAGATGGTGTTAAATTAATTAATCGTAATGCATATAATTTAAGTGCAATGAGTATCGAACCAGAAATGGTTAAAGAAGCCATTCAAGAATATTATCCAGATTTTAAATTAGATTACGATGTTGATCCAGTTAGACAATCTATTGCAGATAGCTGGCCGAATAGTATCGACGTGAGTTGTGCTAGAGCAGAATGGGGCTTCAATCCTCAGTATGATTTAAGTGCAATGACAAAAGTGATGTTAGACGCTATAGAAGGAAAAGAAAAAGCAGAAGTAAAATAAAAGATACATTTTTGAAGCTCGAACATAGTTTGATATACACTTGCTAAGCGTGCCACTATTTTAAGTGATGACATTAACAAAGTGTTTGTCGATAAGATGTTGGGCTTCTTTTTTGTTTGAATGATCAATTATATTATTGAATAAATGTAAATTAACTCGGTTCATTTTCTAAAATCATTATTATTGGTTTATTTGAAATTTTTTGAAAATTATTGAACACAGACCAGTGGATTGGTATAATTTAATATAATACTTAAGAATAAACATTGGGAGGAAGCAGTCATGTCAGAAATAATTAAATTTGTACAGCGCGAAACACTTAAAGAAAAACCGGATCCAAGTGAATTAGGTTTCGGGAAATATTTCACAGATTATATGTTGAGTTTCGACTATGATATCGATCAAGGTTGGCATGATTTAAAAATTGTACCTTATGGTCCAATAGAAATTTCTCCAGCAGCACAAGGTATTCATTATGGTCAATCTGTATTTGAAGGCTTAAAAGCATATAAACACAATGGAGAAGTCGATTTATTCCGTCCATCAGAAAATTTCAAGCGTATTAATAAATCATTAGCTCGCTTGGATATGCCACAAGTCGACGAAGCAGTGGTATTAGAAGGTTTAAAACAACTCGTAGATGTTGAACGTGATTGGGTACCAGAAGGCGAAGGACAATCCTTATATATTCGTCCGTACGTTTTTGCGACAGAAGGTATTTTAGGTGTACGCCCTTCATACTCTTATAAATTATTAATCATATTATCTCCATCGGGTTCATATTATGGTGGTGCATCATTAAATCCTACTAAGATTTATGTTGAAGATCAATACGTGCGTGCCGTACGCGGTGGTGTAGGTTATGCTAAGGTTGCGGGTAACTATGCGGCAAGCTTATTAGCGCAATCTAACGCTTCAGCACAAGGTTATGACCAAGTACTTTGGTTAGATGGTGTTGAACAAAAATACGTGGAAGAAGTCGGAAGTATGAATATTTTCTTCGTTGAAAATGGTAAATTGGTTACACCTGAATTAAATGGCAGTATTTTACCAGGAATCACACGTAAGACGGTCATTGAATTAGCTCAAAATCTAGGCTATGAAGTCGAAGAACGCAAAGTATCTATCGATGAATTGATTGAAGCGCACAATAAAGGTGAATTAACTGAAGTATTTGGTACGGGTACAGCGGCAGTTATTTCTCCAGTAGGCCAATTGAAATACGGTGAGACAGAGATCGTCATCAATAATAATGAAACTGGCGAAATCACACAAAACTTATATGATCATTATACTGGAATTCAAAGCGGTAAACTTGATGACCCTCAAGGATGGAGAGTTGTCGTACCGAGATATTAAAAATGATTCTAAAAGGTTGGTAACGTGTATGCGTTACCAACCTTTTTTATGATCGTATCTATTTGAATGACAGCTGTTTATCGATGTTAACCTTTTGAAATGTCATTAACGACATCTTCGTTGATGCCTTCTTTAAAACTTTGTTTTACTGCATCAAGACTATCAAAAAAGCTAACAACAAATAAGGATAAGATAATGACGGCAATGCCTTTAAACCAACTTGACGGTGACATAGGCTTTTGTCGTTTGGAAAAATAAACACCGATTAAAATACTAACGAGAATAAAAGTAATTGCATAAATCATAATAAGCTTATCCCTTCTTTAATATTTGTGACGCTACTTATCTTTTTACTTTTGTACATTTTCTCTCTCTTCAGCTTGTTTTACGCCGTTTTCTGCCCCTTGTTTAATGTCGTCCACATGATAGAAACCATCGACAATAACCATAGCAAATGCAATGACGGCAATGCCTTTAAACCAACTTGACGGTGACATTGGTTTGTCCCTTTTTGAAAAATAGATACCAATACATAGTGCAATAATTACAAATACTATAAAGTAACCCATTTTTGAACTCCCCTTAGTGCACGATTAAATGTTTTGTGCAATTTATTTTGATTATCGCTATGATAACATAGTATGTATAGAACGCAAATTCAGTTAAGTAATAGCTACATGCAATTAAATTAAAATCAGTTACAATATTTGTTTCGTGAGATATATTTGTACTAAAATAAAAGACGTGAGTTATTTTAATTAAGCGAAATTATAGGAGCTGTTCAAGCATGAAATGGATTTTATTTGATAAAGACGGTACGATTATATATTTTGATCGTAGTTGGATGAAGATTGGATTACAATTAGTAGAAGATTTTATGGACGAATATGATCAAGCCATTGATGATAAGCCAGCAGCATATGCGCATTTAGGTGTGGTCGATGGTGAAATACAACCCGGTACCATCATGGCTTCAGGGGCATTGGATGAAATGGTTCAAGCATTCTGTGATATTGCTGGACAGGATGTTACGAAATGGGCACAAAACCGAAGTCAAACCTTAGTCGATAATAGAGTGCCTGAAAATGTATTGGTTGAAGGTATCGAGGATACGTTGAAACGATTGAAAGATCAAGGCTATAAAATGGGCATTGTTACGAGTGATTCGAAGAAAGGTGTTGAGCAATTTTTAGAGAATACTCAATTTAATCACTTTTTTGATGTTATAATTTCAACCGAAGCGAATGCAGTCGAAAAACCAAATCCAGAAGTATTAAATCCATTATTTAATCAATATGATGTTGCTCCAGAAGATGTAGTGATCGTTGGTGATACTGCAAATGATATTCAGACAGGTGTTAATGCACAACTTGGGTTAAAAGTTGCGGTGTTAACGGGTGTAGGTTTAACTGAGGAATTTACCAAAGCAGATTATATTGTTGAAACGGCAAATGAAATTGTAGATATATTAAATAAATAGGCGCAGTGTCTAAATTATGTCATAATATGCTTAACGTATATTATGACTTTTTTAATATTTAATTTTAATACTGAGGTGATCGAAATGATCGATGGTAAGTATGCAGATTATCAAGGCGAGACTTTTAAAGTTGTAGAAATTATCAGTAATGAAGTAGTACTGGTCACTGAAGATGACCGAGCGTTAGATTTTGGCTTTGAAGCTAAAACAACTAAGCATTCTACGCATACATTATATTTTAAACATGTCGCACGTGATGATATTGATGAACTTTATGCATTATATCAAGAGGCACGATACGGTGGTGCCATCTTTGATTTGTATCAAGATACAGAAGGACAACTTTATATCGGAACAGAAGACCAAGATAAGGCCAGTACTTTTGGTTTAGAACAAACGGATGAACATTATTACAGTAAATATGTGACAGATGATGAAATTGAAAAAATTATTTATCGCAATCATATCGAGTAATATACTCAAAAAAAGTCACTCCAACCCAATGTTAGGGGAGTGACTTTGTTGTTATATATGGAATTTAGCGTTGATCGACCTTGCGATATGTTTCAATCACATTGCGAATTTTATCAATAACTGGGTTGAGTGTTTCGGGATCTTTGTGCAAATCATATTCATTAATATTAACTCGAACAACTGGACAAGCATTAAACTCGCTAATCCAATCTTCATAACGTTGATATAATTTTTGCCAATATGCTGTATCTGTTTCAATTTCCATTTGGCGACCACGTTGTTTAATACGATTGATAACATCGTCATAATCACACTCTAAATAAATTAATACATCCGGTTTAGGGAAGTAAGGTGTCATAACCATTGCGTTAAATAGTTCAGAATAAGTTTCAAAATCTTCAGGACTCATGGTACCTTGTTCTTGATGCATTTTCGCAAAAATATCGACATCTTCATAGATTGAACGGTCTTGAATAAAACCGCCACCGTATTCAAACATACGTTTTTGTTCCTTGAAACGTTCTGCTAAAAAATAAATTTGTAAATGAAAACTCCAACGTTCGAAGTCATTATAAAACTTATCAAGGTATGGGTTATGGTCTACGTTTTCAAATGAAGTTCTAAAATTGAAACGCTCAGCTAAAGCTTTTGTTAATGTTGATTTACCAACGCCTACAGTTCCAGCGATAGTAATGACAGCATCTTGTGGGATACCGTAGTTATTCATGCTCATGTCCTCCAATCAGTGGCTTCACTAATTCTAAAATATAATTATAATCGTTCTCATACTTCATAAAATCAAGGTGAGTCGTATCAATGCGGATAACACGTTCGCCATCGTGCTTTAAAGATTCGTAATAGGCATTGTAATCACGTTTTAAATTTAATAAATAATCATCTGCAATTTGGTGTTCGAAACTGCGATTGCGTAGCGCAATACGTGATTTTAACGTTGCCAAATCCGCGTCTAAAAAAATAATCACATTAGGCATTTCTAAATCTTCAGTTAAAATATCATAGATTCTTGAAAATTTATTGTATTCCGTATCAGTTAAGGTATTGTTTGCAAAAATTTTATTTTTATAAATATGGTAATCACTGACGATTCCGTTTTCAATTAATGCAAGATCTTGAAATTGCTTATATCGATTACATAAAAAGAACATTTCAGTTTGGAAACTCCATTTAGAAATATCTTCATAGAAATCTGATAAAAATGGGTTTTCTGTGATAATTTCTTTTTCTTCATAATATTTATAAGTTTGACTAAGTTTATGTGCTAAAGAAGATTTCCCGACACCAATCGGGCCTTCCACAGCAATAAATTGTTTTTTCATATTTACCGCTCCAATGTTAAAATAGACAATAAATATTGTACCATATGTGAGGTGTGTGAGATACATGACAAATCATCAATTTTATATGGAAATTGCGATTGAAGAAGCGAAAAAGGCTGGCAATATAGGTGAAGTACCCATCGGTGCAATTATTGTGAAGAATAATGAAATTATTGCTAGAGCACATAATTTACGTGAATCTGAACAAGATCCAACAGCACATGCTGAACATATTGCGATACAACGTGCGGCATCCGTATTAGGAAGCTGGAGGCTAGAGGGCTGTAGTTTATATGTTACTTTAGAACCATGTGTGATGTGTGCGGGGAGTATCGTCATGAGCCGTATACCTTCTGTAATATATGGGGCTAAGGATCCCAAAGGTGGGTGTGCCGGCAGTCTAATGAATTTGTTACAAGAAGAAAGATTTAATCATCGGGCAACAGTAGAATTTGGCATTTTAGAAGAAGCGTGTAGTCAGTTATTAACTGCATTTTTTAGAAATATAAGAAAAAATAAAAAAATCATTCGAACAGCCGATAATACAAAAATGTAAACATTTGATAGAATATGAATATGTTACAAAATTATGGCAAATGAGAATCATATATAATTGATTTTGTGTTATCGATCTTAGAAGGGAAAGAGGTAAACAAATGATAAATTTAATTGCTACAGATATGGATGGGACGTTACTTAATGCTGCGCATGAAATATCGGAAGACAATATAAAAGCAATCAAGTATGCACAATCTCAAGGGATTACGGTGGTTATCGCAACAGGGCGTGCTTTTTATGAGGCGAATTCACCGGTGAATCCAACAGATTTAAAACTACCTTATATTTGTTTGAATGGTGCAGAAGTTAGAGATGAGTCATTCAATATTATGAGTACGTCTAATTTAAATCGTGAATTGATTAATCGAATTACACATGAGTTAAAGTCAGAAGATATATATTATCAAGTGTATACCAATTTAGGTATTTACACAGAAAATCCTCAGCGAGACTTAGAAATTTATATAGATATTGCAGAACGTGCAGGTCAAAAAGCAGATGTTGAAAAAATTAGAGCAGGTATTCAAAAACGCATTGATAATGGCACGTTAAAAGTCGTAGATAATTACGACAAAATTGAAGACACACCTGGTGAAATTGTAATGAAAATATTGGCGTTTGATAGTGATTTAACAAAAATTGATCGTGTGAGTGAAAAATTAGCGCAATCAGAAAGTCTAGCCATTTCATCTTCATCTAGAGGGAATATTGAAATCACACATTCGGATGCTCAAAAGGGCATTGCTTTGGAGACAATTGCTGAGCGATTAAATATTGATATGGAAAATGTAATGGCCATTGGAGATAATATGAATGATATTTCTATGTTAGAGCGTGTAGGTTATTCGGTATCTATGGCTAATGCAACACCAGAAGTGAAAGCTGTCGCGACATACACTACGGATTCAAATGAAGAAAGTGGCGTTGGTAAAGCGATTATGAAACTACTTCAAGAAAATAACAAAAAATAGTATGAGGTGAAGTAATAAATGAAAGGTTTAATCATCGTAGGTAGTGCTAAAGTGGGCTCACATACAACGGCACTATCTCAATATTTGAGAGGTCATTTCGAAGAACATGACTTTGATGTTGAAATTTTTGATTTGGCGGAGCAACCGATTCACCAACTGGATGTTTCAGGTGCATCTGAGCCAAGTGAAAGTTACAAAAATAATTTACAAACATTAAAAACCAAGGCAAGAGAAGCAGATTTCTTCGTGCTAGGTAGTCCTAATTACCACGGTTCTTATTCAGGTATTTTAAAAAATGCGTTAGATCATCTAACAATGGATGATTTTAAAATGAAACCGGTAGGGCTTATTGGTAATAGTGGTGGTATTGTTAGTTCTGAACCATTATCACATTTACGCTTAATTGTGCGTTCTTTATTAGGTATTGCAGTGCCAACACAGATTGCTACACATGATACAGATTATAAAAAATTAGATGATGGTACATATTATTTAGCAAATGAAGAGTTTCAGTTACGTGCGCGTTTATTTGTAGACCAAATTATTTCATTTGTTAAAAACAGTCCATATGAGCATTTAAAATAAGTAAATTTGATAAGCAAGCCGAAAGCGCCTATAGATCATCTACCGGAAGTAGATGATCTATAGGCGCTTTTTATCAATTATTTATTTTTAAGATATTGGTAACTATTGAATGATACTGTTCTATGATTTTAGCGATTTTGTCGAAATCAATATGATGTAAATAGATGCGTCGTTCATCATGTTCGTCACGCGATTTTTTAAATAAACCAATGCTACATAGGTTATTTATCTGAATAGAGATAGGTGTATTGTCGATGTTTAATTGCCTTTTAAGTTCAACCGCATCAATTTTTTCTTTATTAAGATGTTTCAATTGTTCTAAAATAATTATTTCTAAAAATGTTAAACCCAAATCCTTTTTGATCGCTTTTTTTATGATGTTTCTGTTTTTCTCATATAAAATAGTATTCATATCTAACCTCTCATTTCTTTTTAGACCAGCTAATGAATGGCCAAAGATTGTGACTGCATTTATAGTGTCATCACACATTCGCTTTTATATGTCATTTTAGGAATTTAAATTCGTATTCCTTGAAAATGCGATGTAGTGTTTAATTCGTAATCTGCTTTATTTGTATCATTCAATTGAAATGAAAACACAGCTATCATAATTTTAATATGGAAATTATCTATCGAACATTAGCAAAATTTAATTATTAATATCGATTGCTTTAATATTAATGTATTATTGTAAAATTCAGGGTATAAATTTTAACATAACCTATTAAAATTTTACTTCTAAAAAAATACAGATAAATCTAAAATAAAAAGGTTAAATACTAACAACAAAAAAGCCTATGCGTAACCCAACTAGAATTGGGTTACGCATAGGCTAAGTCGTCATCATTATTTTCTATATTTCAATTTTGCGAAAGCATCGTGTTGATGAATGGATTCTTCATTGCGACATTCGATGTCGAAACCATCGAGCCAATCAAATTCGACTAAATCTGCTGCGATTAAACGGATAAGGTCTTCAACAAATCTAGGATTTTCATAGGCACGTTCTGTTACACTCTTTTCATCTGGTCGTTTTAAGATAGGATATAATATAGAGCTTGCATTGGCTTCCATAGCATCTAAAATCACATCTTTGTAATTATCTATTAGTGTGATGTCTTTATTAATATATGCTTTGACAGTGACAATGCCACGTTGATTATGTGCAGAGTATTCACTGATTTCCTTAGAACAAGGACAGAGTGTTGTCACTGCAGCTTCAATCGTAATTTCTTTTCGTGTCACATTTTGTTTATCAATAGCTAAACCATAAGTGACATCTGCATGACCAACAGCTTTAATTTGTGTGATTGGGCTGAAACGGTCAAAGAACCATTTCGCTGATACATCTAATCCTGCAGCATTTTGATTCATGCGTTCTTGTAAGCTGCGTAATAACTGGTATAGTGCATCAAAATCTAATTCAATACCATTATGGTAATGTTTTTCAACACTTTCTAAAATACGACTCATGTTAATGCCTTTTTCGTCTAAATTTAAACTAGTTGAAAAGCTAAAATTACCAGCAGTCTGGAAACGGTCAACAAGTACTGGATAAACCAAGTTCTTAATGCCGACTTCTTCTATTTCAAATAAGAAATTTTTATTAGTGCTTTGTAAATCTTTCATTTCTTCTTTTATTGTTGGTTTTGTACCTTCGATTGGGTCAACGGATCCAAAATGCTTCCAGCGACCTTCTCGTGTAGATAAATCAAATTCTGTCATGCTATTGCCTCCACTTAAGATTCAAAGTTATAAGTCCAATAAGGTTCTACTTCTAAGAAATTTTGTGCTTCTCCAGATACTTCAGGTGTCGCTAATTGTTTTAAAAAAGGACCTGTTTGAGATGCATGGGCTTCAAATGCGCGAAGTTTTACCTCTTTATAATCACTGATCTCATTTAGTATATCAGGTGCACCTAATTTTTCTGGTGCATCGTTACTAAATGCTACGAGTTGTAAACGTGGTCTTTCAGATGCTGGCATACGACCAACCGTTCTCACAACTGCTTCTGCAGTAGCTTCATGGTCTGGATGCACAGCGAATTGCGGGTAGAATGAGATGATAACAGATGGGTTTAATTCATCGATTAACGATTGAACCATCGCGTCCATCTCATCTTGAGGTTCGAATTCCACCGTCTTATCTCTTAACCCCATTTTACGCAAGTCCGTTATACCAATAGCTTCCATTGCGTTTTCTAATTCTTGTTCACGAATATCCGGAAGCGTTTCACGTGTTGCAAAAGGTGGGTTGCCTAAATTACGGCCCATTTGACCTAATGTTAAACATGCATACGTAACCGGTACGCCGTGATCAATATATCGTGCTAATGTCCCTGCAGATGAGAATGATTCATCATCTGGATGTGGAAAAATGACTAATACTTGGCTTTCCTCTGACATGATATGCCCTCCTTACGCTTTAAATGGTGTTGTACTAATTTCTAAGGCCGCAGCTAATTGTCCTTCATAATTAAATCCAGCTAATAAAAATTCATCATTTTCATTAACTTCAAAATGCGTTAACCCTTGTACATAAACCCAGCCGTTATCTTTCAGTTTAAGTCCAACACGATAAGGATCTTTGTTACCACCTTTGAGTTGCGCATGTTCATACGTAACTTGAATATTTCTTAAAAAAGTACCGGCATTAAATACGCGTTGGTCGAAGTGGGCAGCATATGCACCATTTGTCGTTTCAACGTGAAGGTATACTGGTTTATCCTCATATGATGAAAGTAAAGTTTGTACTTTGTCATAATCGATCTCTTCCAAATTGATTGCCTCCTTGCTTTCAGATCCTAATTTTACAAAATTCATTTATGGAAATCGTTTTTTTGTATCGTATTCATTTATAAATCAGTCCATATCTTAGTGTAAACCGACTTTTATACATTTTCTACCAGAAAAGTAAATTTTATAGATAAGATTATATTTTTGATTATCTTTCTATTCTACTAAAAAGTACATCATAAATGTATCTCTATGCTCAATAAATCGTAAGTATTTTATAATTTTATGATAAGAATGACGTGTGAATTCGATTTCTGTAAAAAACAAAATAATCACGTATAATAAGTAAGTGTATTCACATAGAAAGAATAAAGTTGTTTTTATTTATTTACGGGAGGGCGCTTAGTATGAAAATAACAAATCTTGGTACAAGCGATTATGCTTCATTTTATGTGGCGTGTGAATTATATAAGCAAATGAGTCAACAAAGCCATAGTAAATTAGGACTAGCTACAGGTGGCACGATGGTAGATGTATATCGCTTTTTGGTGCAATTATTAAGAAAAAACAATTTAGATGTCAGTGAAATTGAAACATTTAATTTGGATGAATATGTAGGACTCGATGCGAATCATAAGCAAAGTTACCACAGTTATATGAATGACATATTATTTAAGCAATATCCTTATTTTAATCAATCACTCATTCATATACCTAACGGAAATGCTGACAATTTGGACGATGAAACGAAACGTTATGAACAATTGATTAACCAAAAGGGCCCAGTAGATATTCAAATTTTAGGTATTGGTGAAAATGGCCATATTGGTTTTAATGAACCAGGTACAGATATCAATAGTGCAACGCATATCGTTGATTTAACAGAAAGTACAATTAATGCCAATAGTCGTTATTTTGATGACGAAGCTGACGTGCCTAAACAAGCTGTTTCTATGGGTTTATCTACGATATTAAAAGCGCACAGAATTATTTTATTAGCTTTTGGTGAGAAAAAAAGAGCTGCTATTGAAAAGTTAGCAGAAAATGAAGTGAACAGTGATGTGCCAGCTACGATATTACATGCACATCCAAATGTAGAAATATACGTGGATGACGAAGCGTCACCTCGATGATAGAAATTCGTTTTACTTTTTAAGAAACGGGTAGACAATTTAAGTAAATGATTTTAAAAAAGTAATCAGTAAGCTTAGCCAGGTTATGGCTTTGATAATTTAATTCAAGAAGGGATGATCATTTTGGAATTACAACTAGCAATTGATTTATTAAATAAAGAGGAAGCGGCAGAGCTTGCAAATAAAGTGAAAGATTATGTAGATATCGTAGAAATTGGTACACCTATTGTTATTAATGAAGGTTTACCAGCGGTACAATATTTAAATGATAATATTGAAGGCGTAAAAGTTTTAGCAGATTTAAAAATTATGGATGCAGCAGATTATGAAGTAAGCCAAGCAGTTAAATTTGGTGCCGATGTCGTAACAATCTTAGGTGTTGCTGAAGATGCATCAATTAAAGGTGCAGTTGAAGAAGCGCATAAAAATGGCAAAGAGTTATTAGTTGATATGATTGCAGTACAAGACTTACAAAAACGTGCGAAAGAATTAGATGAATTAGGTGCAGATTATATTGCTGTACACACTGGTTATGATTTACAAGCTGAAGGTGAATCACCATTAGAAAGTTTACGTCAAGTTAAATCAGTCATTAATAATTCTAAAGTAGCAGTTATTGGTGGTATTAAACCTGACACAATTAAAGAGGTTGTAGCAGAAGACCCAGATTTAGTTGTTGTTGGTGGCGGTATTGCGAATGCAGATGATCCAGTAGCAGCTGCGAAAGCATGTAAAGATGCGATTGAAGGCAGATAATATGACTGAAATTACAAATTATCGATTAATTTTAGATGAATTAGATCATACACTTTCGCATGTGAGAGATAATGAGGCAGAAGCTTTTTTAGAACAAGTCGTTAAGGCGAGCCAAGTCTTTGTAGCGGGTAAAGGTCGTTCTGGATTTGTAGCGAATAGTTTTGCGATGCGTTTAAATCAATTAGGTAAATATGCGCATGTAATCGGAGAATCCACGACGCCATCAATTACAAAAGATGATTTATTTGTTGTGATTTCTGGTTCTGGTTCGACGGAGCATTTACGTATCTTAACCGAAAAAGCTAAAGATGTTGGTGCTGAGGTTGTATTATTAACGACAAGTCCTAATTCAGCAATTGGTAAACTTGCCAATGCAGTCATTGAGTTACCAGCCGGTACAAAATATGATGCTGAGGGTTCAACACAACCTTTAGGTAGTCTTTTTGAACAGGCTTCACAGATTTTGTTAGATAGTATTGTTTTAGATTTAATGTCCGAATTGAATGTAGATGAAGAAACAATGCAACAAAATCATGCTAATTTAGAATAATTGAATATCGATTTAAACATATAAGCCATGTTGCTTAGATGCTAAACTGTCGACAAAGTTTCGAACTTTGTTGACAGTTTTTTTATGCAAACATTAAATCCGCTATTTAACCCCCAAGATGTATGGACTAGATAGTTAACAATTGGCGACAGGCATGCAATGGTTTAAGATGGTCGTTTTGAGATTTTGGCTAAAAATGGGATATTTCCCCAAAATCAAAACAGAATTATTCAAAAAATAAGTTAGCTTCACCAAAATGAGCGTATAAATGAATTGAAATTGGGTTGTTTATGTTTCCTGTTACCACAAGGAAAGTTTCATGCTATTTCACGAATTTAATGTTAACATATTTGTTATATAAGTTAACAAATAATGGGGTTATGACAATGGAGTTACTAAAGAAATTAGATTATTATGCGAAAAAGCAACCCAATCAATACGCGTTAGACTTTGGAGAAGAGAAACGGACATATGCACAATTAAAGCAACATATGAACCAGCATAAGCAACGATTTAAGCACATGCCACAATATAGTTATGTGGGATTGCTAATTGAAGACCCTTTAATAACCATAGAACTATATTTAACCATGCTTGACCATCACTGTATTCCTTGCATATTGGACTATCGCTGGTCAGAAACTCAGATTAATACATTGATAAACCATGATGGCATACCATTTTTAATAAATAATGAGCTTGAAGTGATCGATACGCATAAAAAACAAAAATATCTTAAATGGCATGAAGATGTATTACATATTGGCTATACTTCTGGAACGACAGGATTACCCAAAGCATATTATAGAAATGAAGCATCTTGGATATATTCTTATGAAGAAACAGAAAAATTAATGGAAATGGGAATAGAGACAATGATTGCACCTGGCCCCTTATCACATTCATTATCTTTATTTGTGTGTGTCTTTGCGCTCTATACAGGACGAACGTTTATCGGACAACAGCAATTTGATGCGCAAGCATTAGCGCAGATGTTACATGATGATCATAAACTCAATCATTGTGCTTTGTTTGTAGTGCCTACCATGTTAGATGCCTATGTAGCGCATTCATTAAAAACACAGCAAATTAAATGTATTTTTTCTACTGGTGATAAATTACCATATCGTTTAAGGGAACGTGTTGCGATGCATTTTCCTAATGCAACGTTAATAGAGTTCTTTGGTACATCGGAAGCAAGTTTTATAAGTTATAACTATAATAATGAAGCACCTAGCCATTCTGTAGGCAAGTTATTTCCAAACGTTACAATCGATCTTGAACGGACTGACGACAATGGTATTGGTAAATTGAAAGTCAAGAGTAATATGATTTTTAGTGGCTATGTTGAGGATGCAAATCAAAGCGATGGTTGGATAGATATCGGTGATTTTGCATCAATAGATGCGCATAACTTTCTATATTTACACGGTCGTGAGCATGACCGCATGATCATTGGAGGTAGAAATGTTTATCCGATAGAGATTGAACGTGTAGTACAAAACTTCGAACATTTTAATGAGGTTTTAGTGATTAGCGAACCGCACACAAAATTTGGTGAAATTGCTGTCTTATTATATACAGGCACAGAAACTGTTACATACAGCACACTAAAATCGTTTTTATCGAAGCGATTAGCAAGATACCAAATACCTTCCAAACTTTTAAAAGTAGAAAAAATGGAATATACCCAAAGTGGGAAAATAGCACGTGAAACGATGAAACAGCGTTATGCGAAAGGAGTACTATAAATTATGACAGAAGTTGTTATTGTTGCTGCGAAACGTACGGCATTTGGTAAATATGGTGGTTCACTCAAACACTTGGAACCAGAAGATTTATTAAAACCATTATTTCATCATTTTATTGAAACGTATCCAGACGCAATGTCTCATATTGATGATGTCATTCTCGGTAATGTTGTAGGTAATGGTGGGAATATTGCTAGAAAATCTTTACTTGAAGCAGGGTTAAGTGAGCATATACCAGGTTTAACGATAGATAGACAGTGTGGTTCTGGACTAGAAGCGGTTGTTCAAGCATGTAGGATGATACAAGCAGGGGCAGGTCATATTTATTTTGCAGGTGGTGTAGAAAGTACGAGTAGAGCACCATGGAAAATTAAAAGACCACAATCTGTTTATGACACACATTTACCAGAATTCTTTGAACGTGCTTCGTTTGCACCAGAAGGACAAGATCCATCCATGATTGAGGCAGCAGAAAATGTCGCTAAAGTGTATGGGATTACAAGGGGGGCGCAAGATCAATACGCTTTAAATAGTCATAAAAAAACACTAGAAGCCTATGAAAATCATATCATTCAGCAAGAAATGATAAATCTAAGTGTTAAAGGTAATATCTTTAATAGAGATGATAGCATCAAAGAACGATTGAATGAACGAACATTAAGCCGCCTAAAACCCTTGTTGCAAGGTGGTACGGTTACGGCTGGAAATTGTTGCATGAAAAATGATGGCGCAGTATTACTTATGATCATGGATAAAAAAACGGCTTTAGCGCACGGTTTTAAAGATGGTTTAGTATTTAAAGATAGCGTTACATTAGGCGTAGAACCGACATTGCTAGGTATGGGGCCAGTACCCGCAGTTTCTAAATTACTTCGCAAAAACAAGATGACGATAGAAGACATCAACGCAATAGAACTGAATGAAGCATTCGCGTCTCAAGTAGTAGCCAGTCAAAGATGTTTGGAAATACCAGCATATAAGTTGAATAAATATGGTGGTGCTATTGCTACTGGTCATCCGTATGGTGCTAGTGGTGCAGCACTTGTCACACGCTTGTTTCATATGAAAAATGATAAAAAAACCATTGCAACAATGGGGATTGGCGGAGGAATGGGCAATGCAGCTTTATTTGAAAGATGGTCATGAGATTAGAGATGTCATATTTAATGAAGCGGACGTACGTCGGTATAATGCATTTTTTCATATTTTAGAAGAAGATATTGTCCCTCCGCTTTATTGTGCTAAGTTATGGCCGGAATTTACGTTATTCGAACCATTTCAACAAAAGGAAATCATACTTAGAGAAACGGAAGTTACTCAAATACAAGCTATTGAGGTAAATGTACACTATTCGGCACAAATGGTTGTGTTAGAGCGGAAAAAGGTGCGGCAATTTATGAAATATGTCTTGAAATTGGAAATTTATAAAAATAAATATAAATGCATAACTATCAGACAAACGTTTATGGAGAAAATTTAAAATGTTTAATATAAATAGCGAAGAAATAATTAATTATTTGAAATTAATCAATGACCAAAATCCAATCCACTCACATATTGTGCCAGGACAAATGATTGTGCAAATGGCACTTCAAAATCAGCGTCTAAAATGGGACTCATATAGCGTTAAATATATTAAAACGATTAGCATAGATGAGCTAATACAATTCAAAAAAGTTTCTGAGAATCATGTGGTTATTTTAAATCAACACGATGAAACATTAATGAAAATAATTAAAGGTTAAAAAAATAAATCCATGGGTCTGTGTTGTAATTATTTATAGAAATCAAATTTAAGAAATGAATTTTTGCGGTAAGTAATATACAATTTTTGCATAAAAATAATTTGGAAATTCTTTATAAAACTTAATTCAATTTGACAATATTAATTAACTCCGTATAATTATATAACATGTTAAGGGAGTGGACACATTCATGGATTATGAAAAGGATTTTGATAAAAGTAATATAAATAAGGTTGATCCTAAAGCAGCTAAAAAAACTGTGTTTGCCACAGGTATCGGAAACGCGATGGAATGGTTTGACTTTGGTTTATATTCTTATTTAGCGGTCATACTAGGGCAAAATTTTTTCAGTTCGGTTGAAAATGATCAACTCAAGACAATTTTTACATTTGCGACATTTGCCATTGCATTTTTACTTAGACCTGTCGGCGGTATTATCTTTGGCATTATTGGTGATAAATATGGTCGAAAAGTCGTATTAACGACAACCATTATTATGATGGCGTTCTCTACGCTACTCATTGGATTATTACCTACATACGATCAAATTGGTGTTTGGGCACCGATACTACTCTTATTAGGTAGGGTGTTACAAGGCTTCTCAACTGGTGGAGAATATGCAGGCGCTATGGTTTATGTAGCAGAGTCATCACCAGACAGAAAGCGTAATACACTAGGATCTGGTTTAGAAATTGGTACATTATCTGGCTATATTGCAGCATCAGTATTAAGTGGACTATTATTCTTCTTTTTAAATGATGATCAAATGGCATCATGGGGTTGGAGAATTCCATTTATCTTAGGATTATTCTTAGGTATATTTGGTTTTTATTTAAGAAGAAAATTAGAAGAGTCACCTGTTTATGAAAATGAACTTGCATCGAAACCGAAGAGAGATAATATTGGTTTCTTAACAATTATTAGATATTATTATAAAGACATTATCGTTTGTTTTGTTGCAGTTGCGTTCTTTAACTGTACAAACTATATGGTAACTTCATATATGCCATCATATTTACAAGAAATTGTGAAATTAGATAGTACAACGGTATCTGTGTTGATCACGCTTGTCATGGCAGTGATGATTCCGTTAGCGTTAATGTTTGGACGTATTGCAGATAGAATAGGTGAGAAGAATGTATTCTTAATCGGACTTATCGGTACAGCTGTATTGAGTATTGGTGCATTTGCATTAATGCAAACAACTTCAATTATATTTATAATTGTGGGTATCTTTGTCTTAGGTTTCTTCTTATCAACTTACGAAGCGACGATGCCTGGTTCTTTACCTACAATGTTCTATACACATATAAGATATAGAACCTTGGCAGTCACATTCAATGTTTCTGTATCATTATTTGGTGGGACAACGCCATTAATTGCATCATCACTTGTAGCGAAGACAGGAGATCCATTATCTCCAGCTTATTATCTAACTGCAATGAGTATAGTTGGTATTATCGTTATCACTTTATTACACGTCAGTACTTCTGGTAAATCACTTAAAGGTTCATATCCTAACGTTGAAAGTGATGAAGAGTATGAATATTATGCCAATAACCCTGATAAAGCAATGTGGTGGGCAAAAGACAAACGTGTTTAATTAAACGAGTATATTAATGGAAAAATAAAAGTTAAGCTGTCATAAAGTTTCGCGACTTTATGACAGCTTTTTTGTATAACTTAGGATTAACTCAATATTTTTAATAACAACGATGTGACCTTTTATCTTAAATTTAAAAAAAGCAAAAAACAATTGACACCAGAAAAAAACAGTGTATTATTATCGTTAGATATCTAATTAAATGAGGTGCTTGTTTGGAACAGTCATATGGATATTTATTTAGAATGATAAGCCATGAGATGAAACGAAAGGCAGATCAACGTTTGAAAATGTATGATATTACAAACGAACAAGGTCATACGCTAGGTTATTTATATGCACATCAAGCGGATGGACTTACGCAGAATGACATTGTAAATGCTTTGCAACGGAAAGGGTCAACTGTAAGTAACTTACTTAAGAATTTAGAAAGTAAGCAACTCATTTACCGCTATGTAGATGCGAATGATACAAGGCGTAAAAATTTAGGGCTAACAGCGTCAGGTAGGAAGTTAGTCGAAGGGTTTACTGGCGTATTTGATGAAATTGAAGCACTCATGTGTGCGCAGTTATCTGAAGAAGAAAATAAAATAATGAAACAAAATCTATCTAAAATGCTCAGTAGTTTGGAAGATTAGTTACTATAAGTGGCTGTTGTCAGATAAAAATCAACAGCCACCATAATTTTAAATATATAGTTAGATATCTAACTATTAGATATCGAAATAAAAAGGAGAAGTATAGAATGAAAGACGAACAGTTATATTATTTTGAAAGATCTTCAGTATTTAAAGCAATGATGCATTTTTCAATCCCTATGATGATTGGCAGTTTATTAAGTGTCATATATGGTATTTTAAACATTTACTTTATTGGGTTTTTAGGTGATAGTCATATGATATCAGCCATATCACTTACTTTGCCTATATTTGCAGTGTTAATGGGTCTAGGTAATTTGTTTGGTATTGGGGGTGGTACTTATATTTCTAGATTATTAGGTGCGAAAGATTATGTGAAAACGAAATTTGTTAGTAGTTTTTCCATTTATGGTGGACTTATCTTAGGTGTGATTGTTATATTATTGACCATTTTTGCTACGGATCAGATTGCACAATTATTAGGTGCGCGTGGTGAAACACTTGGTTTTACAAGTGCTTATTTAAAAGTCATGTTCCTAAGCGCGCCATTTGTTATATTATTCTTTATTTTAGAACAATTTGCACGCTCAATTGGTGCACCTATTATTTCAATGATTGGTATGTTGTCTAGTGTGGTTTTGAATATCATTTTGGATCCTATTCTTATATTTGGTTTTGATTTAAATGTCGTTGGTGCTGCTTTAGGTACTGCCATTTCAAATGTGGTGGCTTCGCTATTTTTTATCATTTATTTTTTGAGAAAAAGTGACTTTATTACAATGAGTTTGAACTATATAAAACCGACAAAAGAGATTTTAGTAGAAATTTTTAAAGTTGGATTTCCAGCGTTTTTAATGAGTATATTGATGGGTGTGACAGGGCTAGTATTAAACTTATTTTTAGCTGGCTATGGGAACTTTGCAATAGCAAGTTACGGCATTTCATTTAGATTAGTACAGTTTCCAGAATTAATTATTATGGGATTGTGTGAAGGTGTTGTACCACTTATTGCTTATAATTTCATGTCTGATAAAACGCGTATGAAAAATATTGTTAAAGTTGTTATGATGACAATCGTAGTGATTTTTGCAATATGTATGATCATTGTATTTACAATGGGTCATCAACTGATAAGTATTTTCTCAAATGATGCTGCTATTGTCGGTATGGCGACATTTATGCTGAAAGTAACCATGACATCATTATTATTAAATGGTATTGGATTTTTATTTACAGGTATGCTACAAGCGACTGGCCAAGGCCGTGGTGCAACAATTATGGCTATTTTGCAAGGTGTTGTGATTATTCCAGTTCTATTTGTAATGAATGGCATCTTTGGATTACCAGGTATCGTATGGTCATTATTAATTGCTGAAACGATTTGTGCTTTTGCTGCGATGCTCATTGTATACTTATTACGAGATAGATTGACAGTAAATAAAAATGAATTATTAGAAGGTTAGGGTTTCAAATTTAATATATGAAGAGAATTATCTTTGCGTATCCACATGGTATGCGCGAAGATTTTTTTGTTTTATGGTATTTTTAAAGAGAGACTAATAAGGAATAGGTGGAATTTATATGGCATTAACGATAGAGCAGTATTGGCGCAAATTTATTGAAGCATTTCCAACGTATAAAGGCGTCCAATTTGACGCATGGTCTTTTGGAGTTGATGAAGATGAATTAGCTAACTTAGTGAAACAAGGTGAAAAGACCGCAACAACCAGTGGTTACGAGACGTACAAAGTGGAGGGTGAACCGCTTCCTGAAGTTGGAGAGGTTAGTGTAGTATTAAATGAAAAAGGACAGCCACAGTGTGTAATTGAAACAACACGTGTCTATCAAACACCATTTAATGAAGTGACAGCACATCATGCATACTTAGAAGGTGAAGGTGATAAGTCTTTATCATATTGGCGCAAGGCACATATCGCATTCTTTAAACCGTATTATGAATCGTTAGGAATCGATTTTAATGAAAATGAAATGATGGTTTGTGAAGAGTTTAAAGTTCTGTATGTATAAAAAATAGTGGTACATCAGTTAGAACTGCTTCGAGGTGACTCTCCAAGCAAACAAAGGGGACAATCTTTGTCTAACTGTGTACCACTTAGGGTGTGTTTATAGGGATGTGTTATTCAAAGTATGTTTAAGGGGACAACTTAGACATACTTTTTAACTTCATATTTCTTAATAAGGGGAGTTAATTGTATATCGTTTCTTCTAATTTCAAATTGTTGCATCTTCTGTATTGTCTTCGATGAGTCGAAAATAACTTAATAACTTAACTTCATGTTATCAACATCATTTTCTAGTAGAGAGAGTAACTTATATAATTCATTCGTGTTGAAGCTTTCATCGAATTTAACAGAAATTGTTTTGAAAGTCTTGGTGATAATTTCATATATGGGGTTACCATTTTCAAAAGCTTGTTTGTAGATAATCATGTTGAGTTTCCCTCCTTCATCTCTCTACACTACATATATTAATAGAAATTCATGCGAAATACATGAGTCTACAGTATCAACTTTTTATCAGTCTAACGTCGTATACTGTTGCATCTCTTTATTTAAAGGTGTTTCAAAGCATTTTCGGGCATAAAATGCTGATGTGACAAAATCGTTATTTAGTTTAAAATTGCACTTTTAGAAATACTTCTGTAACATTGTAATCGAATCGTAACATGATTCAAAAATCTTTAAATGGAGTGATACCGTATGAATAAGATAGCAAAGACTTTTGTAGCTGGTAGCATTGTATTTGGGTCAGCATTAGGCATAAGCGTTTCTAATGAAGGTGTATCACAAACCGAAGCACAAGCAGCAACGACTCAACCTTGGTATGAGTATAATGGTTATACTTCAAAAGGTGGAGATTTTGTTCTAGATCAATCATTTTATAATGGTTTGAAAGCAGGGAATGTTGAATTTAATGGCATCAAAGTAAATAGTCAATATAGCTCTGACACAGCGACTAAAACCATATATGATCAAACCTTCCAACAAGTAGATGGAGATAAAGCAAATAGTGTAGATTTTGACATTCAAAATAAAGCAGTTAGTTTTAAAGATATACGTGTGCAATATGGTCAGAATTATGAATATCAAGAACCTATGCATGGGCAGAAAAAAGCAAAAGGCGATGGTTTATACGGATATGATGTAGGCAAAGGCCATATTGTATTTTATGTAAGTGATGGTTATGTGAAAAGTGCAACACTTTCATAAATAGATATATTGAATAGAAAATAGGGTCTGGGACAAAAATAGATGTCTCAGACCCTTTATCATTTAGGCAGTAGATGACTGAATTGAAAATGTAAAGTCTCACTTATTTAAAGAACTACTTTTCATTTTGTGAAAATGAGTCGTTCTTATGCATAAGTTAAAGCTTATGTATACCACACAAAAATTTTAGTGAGACTTATGCATGAGCTTCAGCTCAGGTAAACATTTCAATCCTAGTCATCCTTGCCGGGGTGGGACTACGAAATCTCTATTAGAAAAATTGATTTTTGTCCCACTCCCTTATTTAAAATACTTAAACTTCTGTAACTTCTACATCAATGTGTTCAACGCGATTATAAGCGCCATGGTCTACTGGGCCGACGAAATCATTCATTTTCCAACCGTTCTTAATTGCAGAAGCAACAAATGCTTTAGCTGCGATAACGGCTTCTTTCGGTGATTTCCCATTTGCTAAATAAGCTGTCGTTGCAGCAGCAAATGTACAACCAGCGCCGTGATTATAACTTTGTTGGAACATGTCTGTTGTTAATTGATAGAATTTTTGACCATCATAGTATAAATCATAAGATTTATCTTGATCTAATGCTTTGCCACCTTTAATAATAACGTGCTCAGCACCTTGCTCATGGATGACTTTAGCAGCTTTTTTCATATCTTCGATTGATTTCAATGTACCTAAGTTAGCAAGTTGACCCGCTTCAAATAAATTTGGAGTGACTACTGTCGCTTTTGGTAATAAGTATTCAATCATTGCATCTGTATTTCCTGGGTTAAGTACTTCATTTTCCCCTTTACATACCATGACTGGATCTACGACAAAATAGTCTGCACCAGATTCAACATAGGCTTCGCCAGCACGTTTAATAATTTCTTGTGTGCCTAACATACCTGTTTTAACAGCATCTGGTCCAATAGAAATGGCTGTTTCTAATTGTTTTTCGAATACATCAAATGGAATCGGTGTTACATCATGTGACCATGATTTTTTGTCCATCGTGACGATTGAAGTTAGCGCTACAATACCGTATGTGCCTAGCTCTTGGAAAGTTTTTAAATCGGCTTGCATGCCAGCACCGGCGCTTGTATCTGAACCGGCGATTGTTAATGTTTTTTTCAATGCCATGGAATTTCACTCCTAAATATCTTTTGCATATATCATACCACGTTTATCAAGTATTCTAAATAAAGGAAGGTTGTAGCGTAGTTAAAAGTTACTTAGGTAAACAATATAATAATTTTAAGTGTAAAGATTAATATATTAATTATATAAACGGACATAATATGTCTTTATAGATTGATAAATTTGATTAGAAATAAAATTTCAAGGAGGAATTAGTAATGAAAAAAATAGGGGTTATTGGATCAATCACACTAGCAAGTACGATTTTATTCACAGGTATAAATGTTAATACACATACTGCTAATGCAGCAGAGAAAAAAGTACCTATATATGTCTTTACGGAGAGTGAATTTTATAATAACCAAACTGATGAGAAAGATGGTTACGGCGGGGGACCAGGTTCAGGTGTTCGTATTGCTAAAAGTAATGAAACTTATCAACAATATTTAAATAGAGTTAAATCTGGTGAACAATTAAATGAAAGTGTTGGTAATATAGAATATGTTTATCCAGATCAAACAGTAAATCAAAATAGTCAACAAGAAACTGTAAGCGAAGATAGCGTGAGAGATAGCAGTAATGCTAGTAAAAATGAACAACAAGAAACAGGAAACAAAGATAATGTAAGTGACAGCAGTACTGTTAGTGAAAATAAACAACAAGAAACAGTTAATGAAAAAAGTCAAACTTTACCAAATACAGGTGAAGAGTCAAATGATAAAGCTGCCATTTTAATGATAGCTACTATGTCATTATTATCAGGATTATATTTAATTATTAGAAAATTTTCAAAAAAAGAAAAGCAATAATTATTTTTGAAATGTATTAGCCATTTTATGTTATATCTATGATTTCTGATTGAAATTCGTTGATATAGCAGAAGTGGCTTTTTTGTTTGCCAGAATATTTACTAGTTAATTTCATATACTTCTAGACTCATTAAGCGAATAAGAGTATAGTGCAATTAATTGAAAAAATAATTAGCTTATAAATCAGTATATTCTTTAGTTGTCTAAATATGGTAGGATACAACGCTTTTAAAATATAAAATTCATAATATAACGATGTATAAATAATTTAATGAAACTAAAACATCTAGTTTTATTATTAATAAAGTGAAATAGCTACAGGAGGACTAGTGTGTGTTTAGATTTATTATGGGGGCTTTGCAAAATGAATCTTTTTCAAAAAATTCATTAATATTATTTTTATTTTTCTCATCTTGGGGAATTTGGTGGTCATTTTTTGAAATTTGGCTTTCATCCACCGAAAATGGATTAGGCTTGACCAGTAAGGAAATAGGCGTTATATATTCTGTGAACTCTGTTTCTACATTGGTAGTTACGTTTGTCTATGGAATATTCCAAGATAAAATAGGGGTAAGCTACTTACTAATTTTTATTTCCACAATTATTGCATCTTTTATAGGTCCATTCTTCGTATTTTTTTATTCCCAATTTTTGACAAGTCATTTTTATATTGGTGCGATTTTGGGTTCTGTTTTTTTAGCAAGTGCTTTTTTGGGAGCGATGGGTTTATATGAAACTGTAATAGAAAAATTCAGTAGAGCTTATAATTTTAATTATGCTTATTCAAGAGCATTTGGATCACTAGGATATGCAGTTGCTTCATTATTTTCAGGAGTATTGTTCGTAACTAATTCAAATTTGATTTTTTGGACAAGTTCATTATTAAGCTTGTTACTTTTAATATTTTTATTTGCATTAAAACTTGATAATGAACAAAAGAAATTGTTGAATTTTAATGATGGTATCCGTAGTAAAATAAAACTTAGAGACGCCTTATTGTTAACTAAAGTATCAAAGTTCTGGATACTAGTGTTAGTAATATTAGGTACTTGTCCATTATATATTATATTTGAACAACAATTGTTTCCTAGTTTTTTTATGGAGATTGCTGGGAGTCATGGTGAACCAGAAAAATTATACAGTTTTTTAACTGGTATACAGGTGTTTTTAGAAGTTATTTTCATTCTTTTAGTGCCAAGGTTCATTCCAATTTTAGGTGTGAAGAGAATGATTTTACTAAGTTTTATGGTAATGGAAATTCGTATTGGATTAAGTATTAGTTCAACTAACTTAATTATTATTGTTATTACCAAACTAATGCATGCTATTCAAATTCCACTATTAATTATTACTATTTTCAAGTATATCAATCATCATTTTAATGCTAAACTTTCAGCGACTGTTTATCTAATTGGATATATATTAGTGGTTGAGTTAGGAGAAATACTATTTTCAATTCCGATTGGTGTTATAAAAGATCAAATTGAATTTAAATCAACATTTATTTTAATGTTTGTCATTATTGGTGGAACTAGTATATTCGCAAAACTATATTTAGAAAAAGATTCTCCTGAACATACATAAATTACTTTAAACGGACAATATATGTCCGTTTAATTTTTTATATTTAAATATATGACATTACAAAATATATAAATACGTAAGTCTAATTCAAATTTAAGGAGAGAATTTTAATGAATTTAGAAGAGAAAAGTTACATTGAAGCACAGGTTGCTAGCAAAGCAAAAGGTATTGGAATAGCATATATATTTTTAATATTTCTTGGAGGATTTGGTGCACATAGATTTTATCTAGGAAAAACAGGTTCTGCAGTTGGATTATTACTCGTTACAATAATAACAGGTTGGTTTACTCTTTTTATACCTAGTATAATATGGATAATTGTAGATGCATGCCTAATACCTGGTTACATTGAAAGCGATAGAGAAAAAGTTAGAAAAGAAGCAAGCTATGAAGTTGAAAATTTGAAGAATAATCAAATGTAGTTAATATGTTTTATATTTTAGAGCAATGTTAATGAGGAAATTTATTTCCTATATGCGTAGTTATCACATAGGTATTGTTTAGTGATTGTAGTTTTTAGATTTAAATTATTCAGAAAAATATTTTTGGGGAATTTTATAATCGCAAATTTGGAATAAAGAAAAGTAGATAAATAAAAGGGAAGTTACTACAAAAATTAATAAAACTAATGTCGATAGTCCAAAAGGAAATAAGAAGCAAAACTACATTAACATCTTAAGAGAATTTTATAAATAAAAAAAGCATATAAATAATTCTGAAGTATAGCTAATCGAAAAGTACAAGTTAATGAAATAACACTTTTTTGATTTCATTTATTGTTTTCAATAATAGGAGGAAATACTAAGTTGGATAAGGCTACACGTGTATTGACATTACTAACCCGTTTGATTAATGGAGATGTTGTAAGGCCATTTGAATTTAATGATATAACAGGAATTAGTAGTAAGACTTTACAACGAGATATTACTGAATTGAACACATTTTTCTATGAAAGTGATTATTGGAATAATAAAGAAACGAAAGTGATATATAGTCGATCGTTAGAGGGTTATACATTAATAAATGGTAGTTATTCTAAAAGTAGTCTAGGGGTATTAAGTTTATTAATAAAAATAAAAAGTTTAACGCCTATCTTGCATAATGACGTTTATAATGTGCTTTTGAACGAGATCTCATATAATCGAGTGGAAGATAAATATATATTAAAAAGCGTGTTAGAGCATTTTAAAATCCGTTCTGGTCACTTACCAGGAAGGAATTTAATGAAATTACAAGAAAGTATTACAAAACAATTAAAAACCAGAATAGAAATAGAAGATAAAATAATTGTTAAACCTTTATCTCTTATGTATATGCATTATGATTATTGGCTCACATATGAACAAGGAGGTATTATAAAAAATATTAAAGTACGAGATATAAAAAGTATTCGATTGTTAGAATCTAAGTTTGAAAAAGTGAATAATGAAAAGCCAATTACTTTTGAAGTAGATTTATCAATTTGGAATCAGTTTAAACAACAATTTTCAATAAAAGAAATATTAAATAGGGAAAATAGTAAAATTACAGTTATTGTGTCTTGTACTGAATTAGATGCTTATTATATTGCATACCAACTAGCACCATTAGCAACTATAATAAGTCCTCAAAATTACATAGACAATTTTATAAAAAGATTGGAATCAATTAAGTCTATTTATAAAAAATAAAAGGAGAAAATATGAAAAAGTTAATAATAGTATGTTTAGGGGTAATATTTTTACTTGCGGCTTGTGGTAATAAGGTAGATGGAACATATAAAAATAATGATTTGAGTATAACAGCTAATAGCGAATCAGGAAATGCAACATTGCATATAAATGCTATGGAAACAGACGGGATTTTTGGAATGGGAGAAAATAGTGGGGATATTGATGGTAAAGTTGATAAAGATAAAAAAGTAATGAAATTTAATGGTGATGGTGAAGATATTCAAATCAATTATAAAGTTAAAGGGGATAAATTGATAATTGATAATCCGATTGGATATGGAAATAACGACAAAAAAATTGAATTAACAAAAGCGTAATGTTAGTGGTAGTATCGTGTGATGAATTTATTGTTAGCTCAATTTCATTACATTATTATACTATTGACAACATTAGTTTTATAGTGACTGAGGCATGAATATATGTCTTAGTCTTTTTTTATTGGATAGTAAATGCTTAGGAAGAATTATTTTTGTTTGTCGAGAAAGTAACGAATAAAGAAATACCTGAGCTAAACTCGAAAAGAGTGGAACACATGAACTGAAATTCATGTGTAAGTGGAACTAAACTTGATTGAATCAAGAAGTTCCACTAATAATTTTTGCGAAGCAAAAAAGTAGTTCTTTATGTTATTATATCAATGAGGTGAGAGGTATATGGAATGGTCGGATGTTTTTCATGAAATAACTACACGACATGATTTTGCTGCAATGCATGATTTTTTGGAAAAAGAATATACTACAGAAATCGTTTATCCAGATAGAGAAAATATTTACCAAGCTTTCGATTTAACACCGTTTGAACAAGTAAAGGTGGTTATATTAGGACAAGACCCTTATCATGGACCGAACCAAGCACATGGTTTAGCATTTTCAGTGCAACCCGATGCGAAATTTCCGCCCTCTTTACGAAATATGTATAAAGAACTGGAAGACGACTTGGGATGCGTAAGAAAATCACCGCATTTACAAGATTGGGCACGTGAAGGTGTATTATTATTAAATACTGTGTTGACGGTTCGTCAAGGAGAAGCACATTCACATAAAAATATTGGGTGGGAGACGTTTACGGATGAAGTGATACAAGCTGTGTCAGAACATTTAACACATGTTGTGTTTATATTATGGGGAAAACCCGCGCAACAAAAAATTAAATTAATCGATACATCGAAACATCATATTATACAATCACCACACCCAAGTCCGTTGTCAGCGTATAGAGGATTCTTTGGTTCTAAGCCTTATTCGCAAACAAATACATATTTACAAGCAAATGGTAAGCAACCTGTGAATTGGTGTGAGAGTGAGGTTTAAAAATGGAAAAAGATAAAATCATACAATTAATTGAACAAGAATTAGTACAAGCAGATGAAGCAAACAGTAACACAGAATTTGAAAAACATATTTATGCGATTCAT
This sequence comes from Staphylococcus sp. GSSP0090, assembly GCF_013391405.1. Lineage (GTDB taxonomy): Bacteria > Bacillota > Bacilli > Staphylococcales > Staphylococcaceae > Staphylococcus. The sequence goes on along the minus strand of NZ_JACBFD010000005.1, from coordinate 18,699 downwards.
ACGCTCACATCATTAGTGAGTAATCAATCAACGAGTCAGAAAGTATATCGTGACAATAGCTTTAATATGTCTTCTTCTTCTTTTAAAGCGTCTAAGGGACAGAATGGCACATCTAAGCAGGGTGTTTCTGAAGATGAGATACGCGCAATGGGTGGCAAAGTATCAGATATTGCTTCGACTCATACAAGTCCAAATACATCGTTGACTGCGAATAAATTAGTGACAGATGATGAAATAGGTAATGGCGATTCCATTTTTGATTTTTAAATAATTTTAAATAGTAAAGGATATGAATAGATCATGATGAAAGTGTTTATTATTTTAGGTGCGTTAAATGCAATGATGGCTGTTGGTACCGGGGCATTCGGTGCTCATGGATTAGAAAATAAATTATCTGAAAAGTATTTATCCGTATGGGAAAAAGCAACAACTTATCAAATGTATCATGGGCTCGGATTGCTAGCTATAGGTATTATTAGTGGCACAACTTCAATTAATGTAAATTGGGCAGGTTGGTTACTCTTCTTTGGTATTGTATTTTTCAGTGGTTCTTTATATATCTTAGCGTTAACTCAAATACGTATACTTGGTGCGATTACACCTATTGGCGGCGTACTGTTTATTGTAGGTTGGCTCATGTTAGTTATAGGTACATTTAAAATATAATTTTATAATTGTTATAGAATTCATCTTGTGGGTATAATACACTCCATGAGGTGAATTTTTTTATGAGTCAAAATAATCAGCAAGTAGATAGAGGAGATTTAAAGAAAAATCTATCTGAAAAATTCGTGTGGGCGATTGCTTACGGTTCCTGTATAGGTTGGGGCGCGTTTATTCTACCAGGTGACTGGATAGGACAATCCGGACCAATTGCAGCCGCGATTGGTATTGTCATTGGTGCATTGTTAATGATACTGATTGCGGTGAGCTATGGTGCTTTAGTCGAACGATTTCCAGTTTCAGGTGGCGCGTTTGCTTTTAGCTTTTTAGGATTTGGGAGATATGTGAGTTTCTTTTCATCTTGGTTTTTAACATTTGGTTACATATGTGTAGTTGCATTAAATGCTACTGCGTTTAGTTTGTTAATTAAATTTTTATTACCAAATATTCTAGAAACAGGAAAATTATATACCATTGCAGGTTGGGACGTGTATATCACTGAAATACTCATTGCATCCTTGTTACTTATCGTATTCATGTTTATAGCGATTAAAGGTGCAAGTGTTTCGGGTTCACTACAATACTACTTCTGTGTAGCGATGGTCATTACTATATTACTATTGTTCTTCGGTTCATTCTTTGGAGGTAATTTCTCTTTAGAAAATTTACAACCATTAACGAATGAGAAAGAAGGTTGGTTTACTTCCATAATAATGATTGTGGCTGTAGCACCGTGGGCATATGTGGGATTTGATAATATACCACAAACGGCGGAAGAATTTGATTTTTCACCAAACAAGACATTTAAATTAATTGTATATAGTTTATTAGCAGCTGCATTTACTTATGTTTTAATGATTTTATATACAGGTTGGTTAGGTACCACATCAACAAGCCTGAATGGTAATTTATGGTTAACAGGTGCAGTTACGCAAGAAGCATTTGGTTATCTTGGTTTAGCTGTCTTAGCCATTGCGATTATTATGGGTATATTTACTGGTTTAAATGGATTCTTAATGAGTTCAAGTCGTCTCCTATTTTCAATGGGACGTTCAGGTATTATGCCTTCTGTATTCAGCAAATTGCATAAAAAATATAAGACGCCTTATATAGCAATTATCTTCTTAGTAGCAATTACGTTAATTGCACCTTGGTTGGGTCGTACAGCACTAACTTGGATTGTTGATATGTCTTCTACGGGCGTATCCATAGCTTATTTCATTACTTGTTTATCAGCAGCTAGATTATTTAGTTATGATAAATCAAGCAACACTTATGGTCCTATTTATAAAACATTTGCAATTTTAGGATCAATTGTATCATTTATTTTCTTATTGTTATTATTAGTTCCAGGTTCTCCAGCATCTCTTTCAGCGCCATCCTATATCGCATTAGGTGGCTGGTTAGTGATTGGTTTAATCTTCTTTATTGTCCGTTACCCGAAATTAAAACGTATGGATAACGATAAGTTGAGCAAACTGATACTAAATCGCTCAGAAAGTGAAATTGTAGATTTGATTAATGAGAACAAGGTAGAAAACACGAATAAATAGATTTTATTATGATTATTTTATGAATATAGCATAGTAAACTTAATAAATAGCATTTTGAAACAAGTAGCTTGCCTTAATGGTATGCTGCTTGTTTTTTTATTATATTGAAGCCATAATAAGGAAGAATAATGATCAAGGTATGGGAGATAGGTTTATGAATAAGGAAGATTTATTACTAACGAATATTAAAAATGTCCATGATAAAATTGTTTACCTTAATAAACCAGTTATGGAATCACGTTTAGAAGGGTATACATCGACTGAAATTCATTGTATTGAGGCTATCGAGAACAGTGCACAGCCGAATGTGAGCCAAATTGCACAAACATTATTTATGACACGTGGTGCAATCAGTAAATTAACTAAAAAATTAATTAAAAAAGATGCAATTTCTAGTTATAAAAATCCAGATAATAAAAAAGAGATTTATTTTAAACTCACAGATAAAGGACGCGAAGCATTTAATACGCATGAACAGCTACATAAAGAGTTTAAACAACGTGATGCACAAGTCTTTAATGCCATTACAGATAATCAATATGAAGCGATGATGACATTTTTAAACCATTACAATACACATTTGGAAAAGGAAATACATGATAAAGAAAAATAGATAGAAATTGCTAGAATCATTACTTAGAGCATTTGATCAATATCATTTTATTTAACTAGTACTATTAAAATATGATTTCGTAGATACAGTTGAATAATCTTGCTTGAATAAATAGATAACAATGACTTATAGAGATTAACGCGAATATTTTGTTGACAAGGAAACAAAACTGGAGTAATATTTTGTTGACTAAGAAACAAAAGGAGCATGGACACGTGAAATCTATAGATAACATACCTACAAATATAATGATTGCTGCTTGGGCAATAGCGCTTGGTGCGATTACGCCAATGCTTGATGCTACAATGATCAATATCGCAATTAAAGATTTAACTCAGACATTTCATACGACGTTAAGTATGATTCAGTGGGGTATTACAGGCTATCTACTAGCATTGGCAATAGCAGTACCTATTTCCGGGTGGTTAATGAATCAATATAATAGTAAATATGTTTTTATTTCAGCAGTCGTTGGTTTTGGTATAACTTCATTGGCAACAGGATTGAGCTGGAATATATTTACATTTATTAGTTTCCGGTTGATGCAAGGCTTTAGTGCAGGTGTAATCACGACATTAATGTCAACGATGTTAGTATTGATTGCAGGACAAAAGTATATCGGTCGAGTCATTGCGATTGTTAGCACACCTATGATATTAGGGCCTATCTTTGGACCGGTACTGGGTGGTTTGATTATTCATTTTGCTACATGGCACTGGATCTTTTTTATAAATATCTTTGTGACCATTGTTGCAGTGCCTATTATGATGAAACGATTGCCAAACTTTTCACCAGTTAATAAAGAAAAGAAATTGGATTTTATAGGTGTAATGAATTTAGCATTGATAAGCGTGACATTACTCTATGGTTTGGTACAAGCATCCAAGTTCGGTTCATTTAATAATCCAGTGACTTATATCAATATGATCGTTGGGGTGGTTTGTATTATAGTTTATATTATTTATAACCGTATGAAACAGTACAATACAGTCTTACCGACAAATCTATTTAAATCTCGCAATTTTTTGGCTTGTAGTTTAGGATTATTTCTAGCTAATGTTGCAATATTAGGTCCAATGATTATATTGCCTCTATTCTTTCAACGTTTTCAACATTTCAATGCAATTGAAACTGCGATTATGCTAATGCCACAAGGACTAGGTATGCTAATTACACGTCCTTTAATTGGTAAAATTATAGACAAGTATGGGGGTAGAAACATTGTACTTATTAGTACGATGATTGTACTCATAACATCTGTTCCATTTATGTTTATTTCTGGTCATACACAAAGCATTTGGATTGGACTCATCTTATTTATAAGAGGCTGTGCAGTTGGTGGCGTGATGTTACCTCTGACAAGTTCAGCATATTATGGATTAGAAAGGGAACAATTATCAGAAGCGGGTGTAGGAATTAATATTATAGAGAATATTGGTTCTAGCTTTGGTTCAGCACTTATTGCAACAGTTGTAGCAACTGTCATACATTCAATGTCTGTTAATCTGCCAAATGAATTAACTGCATATCATGCTGGCTTTTCAGTTGCAGTCATTGCACTAATCGTTTTATTGATACCTGCGTATTTTATCCATCAAAAAATAAATCAAGTGCCATCGACATCATCTTTGTAATAAAGTAAAGAAAGAACGTTTTGACTAAAAAAAGATAATTGATCTTTTGCTCAAAAAAGTATGACACCTTAAACAAAAGGAATTTATGATTGTGTGAAAAAATAGCCACATCAGCTCTAAAATCAGAGTTGATGTGGCTATTTACATGTGGCTTAAATTCTTTTCTTACGTATTTTTGTTCCTGAAATAATCAGTTTAGAAATTTGATCTGCAAAGAGTAGACCGAGTGCAATCGCACCAGCGATGAGTGTTACTTCTAGCATTGTATTAATGGCTTTACTAAATTCTAGAAGCACTAAATTTTTCGTAGCATCAAATGCTAAACCACCTGGTACAAGAGGGATAATGCCAGGAATCATAAAAATGATAACCGGTTCTTTTTTAGAACGTGCCATAATATGGCTTAAGCAACCTAAAGCGAGACTACCAAAGAAACTTGAATAAATCGTATGTGTATTTAAGCCATCGAAAAATATGGTATAGACCATCCAACCGCACGCACCTACGATACCCACAGTGTTATATAAGCGTTTTGGGACATCAAATATAACGCCGAAGAATAGGGAAGCGGTATAACTAAATATAAAATTTAATATCCAAAACATAGACATAACTCCTAAAATATAATAAGAACTGTACTAACGCCAGCGCCAATACCGAATGCCGTAACGAGCGCCTCTAATGATTTAGTGGTAAACATTAACATATGACCGCCAAATAGATCTTGAATCGCGTTTGTAATCAAGACACCAGGTACAATTGGCATAACTGCTGCAATTATAATAGTAGAAACTGAACCACCGGGTATGAGGTTGTGTCCGATTATGGTGACTGATCCAATCACTAATGCCCCCATAAATTCCGGGATAAATTGAGCATGTAATTTTTGTTGTAATATTTCGACTACGATATAGCCAAATGCACCAGCTAATAACGCTGTGAATACATCAGTTAAATAACCACCTTGTAAATATAAAAAACTGACAGATATGACGGCTGCAGCAATAAATTTATAAAAGAGGTAGTGATTTTTAATACTTTGTTCATGATATATTTTTTGAAGTTCTTGAAATGCGTCTTCTAAAGAAATATCTCCGAGTGCTAAACGTCTAGATATGCCATTTGTTCTAGAGATTCGATGTAAGTTCGTGTCGCGAGTTCTAATTCTATACATACGTGGATAGGATTCATCATGGAGCATAAAGTTGATAACTGTATTTGTAACAAAGCTATTACTTTCTTTGTGTCCCAAAGTGGTAGCAATGCGCGTCATCGTATCTTCTACGCGAGACCCTTCTGCACCAGATTCTAATAATATGCGTCCTGCTAACATGATGACATCTTTTGCCATCTTTTCATCATAACTTTCTATTGCTTGATTATATATCGTCATTTAATCACCAATTAATAATTATTTGAGCAACCCTGACAATCATTGCCATAGGTTACGTATCAGTTGTTAAAGTAATATTTTTTATTGTAACACTTTATGATCATTATTTGTTATTTGAATTGAGACAAGCTGTTTAAATGAAGAAAAACTGTATTTTGTGCAATTATTTGAATACATTTATGTTTCAAATATTTCAAATAGGTTAAAATAATATTAGTTAACTGTTACAAAAGCATATTGAGTAGCGACAATATACAACAGTTAATATTAAATTAAGTAGTGATTAAAAGTTCTCCCAAACACACTACATTCAATAAAGGCACACTTATTTATATGATGAGTGTGCCTTTATTTATTGAACTGTTGCAAATTTCAGTTAATACTATTTTATAGTTTATTTAATTGCATTTATGAATGTTACACACACATATATTAAGAAAAATATAAAAATAGACAATCCCTCCACATTAATACGTGGAGGGATTGCCTACATGCGAAGAAAGTGGGCTGAAATCCAATTTTCTAATTGGCATTTCGTCATTCATTCGCGTCTTTATTAGAGAAACAGGATATGACTATTGACTATTTTTATAAAGCAAATAAATCTTGTAAGTTATCTTTGGTAACGATATGACCTACATAAAAGCTTCCAAAGTCGCCATAACGTGCAGTTGTTTCATCGAATCTCATTTCATAAACAATTTTTTTGAATTGTAATGGGTCATCTGCAAATAAAGTGACACCCCACTCAAAATCATCAAAACCGACTGAACCAGTGATGAATTGTTTGATTTTACCGGCATATTGTCTACCTATTTTACCGTGAGCATACATTAATTCTTGTCGTTTTTCTAATGGTAGCATGTACCAGTTATATGTTTCATTACGACGTTTATCCATTGGATAGAAACAAATATATTCAGATTGAGGTAATTCTGGGAATAATCTTGGTTTGATGTGTGGATTTTCATATGGATCTTCGTCAGATTTTCCTGCAAGATAATTACCTAATTCAATGATAGATACGTAAGAATAAGTCGGTATTAAGAAATCTGCAATTTTCAATTTATTAAATTCGTTTTCAAAAGCATTTAAATCTTTCATTTCTGGACGCAATGCCCATAAAAGAATATCCGCTTTTTGACCTGTAATATTATAAAAAGCATGATCACCTACGTGATTTGTACGCGCTTCTTCATGTTTGTTTAAAAATGTTTGTAATTCTTCTACGATTGTTTGGCGCTCTTCTGTTGGCACTAAGCGTAAGCTTGACCAATCAATAGCGTATAATAAATGTAAACTATACCATCCATCTAACGTTTCTGGTGCTTGTGGCATTTAAATCGCTCCTTTTCCATGAAAATTCTATGTCTTCACTACAAAATTCTACCATAAAGAAACACTTATAACATAAGTAAATGATTACAAATTGGTGACATGGAATTCTAAGAAAAAATAACGTATAATGAGAAACGTAAAATAATTAAGAAAAGAAATTTGAGGAGGCCCTAATGACTTTATTAGATGTATTACAAGAAAAACTTACGGGAAAAAACGTGAAAATCGTTTTACCAGAAGGTGAAGATGATCGTGTATTAGAAGCGGCAACACAAATACAAGGTACTGATTATGTTTCTCCTATATTATTAGGAAATGAGTCGAACATTAAAGCCTTAGCTAGTGAAAAAGGATTAGAGATTTCAAGTTTAGAAATCATCGACCCAGAAACAAGCGAATTGAAACAAGAACTTGTGACTGCGTTTGTTGAACGCCGTAAAGGTAAAGCGACTGAAGAACAAGCACAAGAGATGTTAAAAGATGTTAACTATTTTGGTACAATGCTTGTTTATACAGGTAAAGCAGAAGGCTTAGTAAGTGGTGCTGCACATTCAACAGGTGATACGGTACGTCCAGCATTACAAATCATCAAAACAAAACCAGGTGTCTCTAAAACTTCTGGAATCTTCTTTATGATTAAAGATGATCAACAATATATCTTTGGAGATTGCGCAATCAACCCAACGCTTGAAGCTCAAGATTTAGCTGAAATAGCAGTGGAAAGTGCAAAATCTGCTAAAAGCTTTGGCATGTCACCACGTGTGGCAATGTTAAGTTTTTCAACTAAAGGTTCTGCTAAGTCAGATGATGTTGAAAAAGTTGCAACTGCTGTTAACTTAGCTCAAGAAAAAATTGAAGCAGATCAATTAGAAGACGTTGTTGTAGATGGAGAATTCCAATTTGATGCAGCAATTGTGCCTGAAGTAGCTAAGAAAAAAGCGCCAGATGCTAAAATTCAAGGCGATGCAAATGTATTTGTATTCCCAAGTTTAGAAGCGGGTAATATTGGTTATAAAATTGCACAACGTTTAGGTGGATTTGATGCCGTTGGTCCAGTATTACAAGGATTGAATTCTCCAGTAAATGATTTATCACGTGGTTGTTCTAAAGAAGACGTGTATAATTTATCAATCATTACTGCTGCACAATCATTACAATAATGGATTTAGCTAGTAAATATTTTAATGGTATAGACTGGCGTTACATTGACCATTCTTCAGGGTTAGAACCGATGCAGTCATTTGCCTTTGATGATACGTTTTCAGAAAGTGTTGGAAAAGACTTATCGAGTAGTGTTGTACGTACTTGGGTACATCAGCATACTGTTATTCTCGGTATACATGATTCAAGATTGCCTCATTTACAAGATGGTATTCGCTATCTCACAGAAGAACGCGGTTATAATGCTATTGTCAGAAATTCTGGTGGTCTTGGTGTTGTATTAGACCAAGGCGTACTCAATATATCGCTACTATTCAAAGGTAAACATGATATTACCATTGATGAAGCATTCACTGTAATGTATTTATTAATTGCAAAAATGTTTGAAGATGAAGATGTAGACATTGATACACATGAAATCGAAAGATCCTATTGCCCTGGTAAATTTGATTTGAGTATTAACGGCAAGAAGTTTGCTGGTATTTCTCAAAGACGTGTACGTGGTGGCATAGCAGTTCAAGTATACCTTTGTGTGGAAGGTGATGGAAGTGAGCGTGCTGAAATGATGAGATCATTCTATGCACGTGCATTACAAGGTGAAGAAACAAAGTTCACATATCCGGATATTGAGCCACAATGTATGGCGTCACTTGAAACATTATTAGGCAGAACTATAACTGTTCAAGATGTTATGTTTCAATTATTATATGCAATTAAAGATTTAGGTGGCCGTTTAAATATGGCACCGATTACTGATGAAGAATGGCAACGGTACGAAGGCTATTTTGAAAAAATGATTGAACGTAATGCAAAAATAAATCAATCTATGGATTGATAAAGCACATATACAAGAAGTTGGGTCTACATCCATACTTTCAAAATAAGAGGGCCAATCCTTAATCGGGAGGGCCCTCTTTATATTTACATATAAAACACACTGACTGATTAAATTATATATTTTAATATTGGCAGTAGTTTATGCCGACTCCTGCGGGAATAGCACTAGCCGAAGACTACAGGCTAAGGCAGTGCCCGCGGAAAGTGTGCATAAAAAACTGCCAACAAAGTCGGAGACTTTGTCGCTAGTTTGAATCGATCTATAGATTGATGTTAATTAAAGAACGGATTAAATGCTTCAAAGCGAAGTATTTAATCTGTTCTTTTTTGTTTTTCAAATTTTAAGATAATTTGTGACAATCAATTGTTATATCTGTTGAATTATAGAAATGAAATAAGTAATATAGTGAAAGTATGGTTTGAAAATTGGAATACTAAAAAATTTCTAAAATTTAACGTGAGATTTTTGAATATATAATCAGAGCGATTTATAATGGGAAAGTATTGGAAATAATTAGTAGCAGGTGTTAACTTTTGAGATAATGATTTATAAGCGATTTAAATCAATCATTTTAATTCACATGCTAAAATAAAACATCTATGACTAGAGTCGTATGGTAATATATGAAATTTGTGAGATAATGTGTAATGGTATGTGCAAAAATTTAAAAGCATCATTATTTTAGAAAATATAGATGATTTAATAAGTTCAAATGAGACATCGTTTATTAACTTTTGGAAACAGTTTATTTCCCAGGGAATAGAGTTAATACTTAAACGACGATAGAATGCGGATATACACAAAAAGGTGTAGTACACAGAAAATATAAATTAATAGAAAATACTAAAGGTGATTGAAAATATGGCACAACAAGGATACGGGGAAGCGAATGGAAAGGTAATACTCATAGGTGAACATGCTGTTACATTTGGTGAACCAGCTATTGCAATTCCATTTACAACTGGAAAAGTTAAAGCGAAAATAGAATCTCTAGAGACAACAAGCGTTTCATATATAAAAAGTGATGTGTACGATGGAGAATTACAAAAAGCACCAGAGCATTTGAAAGCAGTCATTACACGTTTTATTGAAAAATATAATATAAAAACACCTATCAAAGTTTCAATTGATACAAACTTGCCACCTTCAAGAGGCTTAGGCTCTAGCGCTGCGATGGCAGTTGCTTTTGTGCGCGCAAGTTTTGATTATTTAGGTAAGCCGTTGACAGATGAAATGTTGATAGAAGAAGCGAATTGGGCTGAACGTATTGCTCACGGTAAACCAAGTGGTATAGATACACAAACAATCGTCTCAAATAAACCCGTATGGTTCAAACAAGGTAAAGTTACAACATTGAAGCCTTTAGATTTAAATGGTTATATGATCGTTATTGATACTGGTATTCGAGGTTCCACTAAACAAGCGGTTGAGGATGTACACCAATTATGTGAAACCGATAGTGCATATCTGCAATATGTTGAACATATTGGTAAACTGGTACATGAAGCGAGAGAGTCAATTGAACATCATAATTTTGAACAATTAGCTAAGGTGTTTAATCTGTGCCAAGAAAATTTAAGAACACTCACAGTGAGTCATGACAAAATAGAAGAAATATTAGAAGCAAGTAAACGACAAGATGCAATTGCAGGTAAACTAACTGGCGGTGGTCGCGGTGGAAGTATGATTGTTCTTGCATCTAATAAAGGTACAGCTGAACGTATCGCAGAAAGTGCAACACAGTTAGGTGCACATCATACATGGATTGAGTATTTAGGAGGGTAATAAAGTTGGTGAATAGTGGTAAGGCACGTGCACATACAAATATTGCACTAATTAAGTATTGGGGAAAGGCAGACGAAACATATATTATTCCAATGAATAATAGCCTATCTGTTGCGTTAGAACGGTTTTATACTGAAACTAAAGTTACATTTGATGAAAGCTATACGAAAGATACATTGATACTGAATGGCGAAACAGTTACTGCAAGTGAATCAGCTAAGATTAGCCGTTTTATGGATATTGTTAGAGCGACATCAGGTACGACGATGTATGCATATATAGAGAGTGACAATCATGTTCCAACTGCTGCTGGATTAGCATCATCAGCAAGTGCATATGCCGCATTAGCAGCTGCTTGTGACAAGGCTTTAAACCTTGGATTATCGGGTAAAGCATTATCTAGGTTAGCGCGTAGAGGTTCTGGATCAGCATCTAGAAGTATTTACGGTGGCTTTGTAGAATGGGAAAAAGGGCATGATGATGAAACATCGTACAGTTTTCCCATTGAAGCAGATCATTGGGAACAAGCGTTAGCAATGATTTTTGTAGTTATTAATAATAAGACGAAAAAAGTATCGAGTCGCGCTGGTATGTCACATACACGTGATACATCTCGCTTTTATCAATATTGGTTAGACCATGTGGATGAAGATATCGCATCAGTTAAACAGGCCATTGCGCAAAAAGACTTTATTCAAATGGGTGAAGTCATTGAGGCGAATGGTTTACGTATGCACGCAACCAATTTAGGTGCACAGCCGCCATTTACTTATATGGTTGAGGATAGTTATATCGCGATGGATATTGTCGATCAATGTAGAAAAGCTGGTTATCCATGCTATTTTACAATGGATGCAGGACCTAATGTGAAAATTTTAGTAGAAAAGAAAAATCAACAAGCAGTTATTGACGCGCTACATAAAACGTTTGATAAAGATCAAATTATTGCAAGTGACATTATAAGTACAGGCGTTGAAATTATTGAGTAAGGAAGAGATAAAATGATTCAAGTAAAAGCACCAGGTAAACTCTATATTGCAGGTGAATATGCAGTTACTGAACCAGGGTATAAATCCGTGTTAATTGCGGTAGACCGATTTGTAACTGCTTCAATTGAAGATTCAAATGCCTCTCAAGGTACCATACACTCTAAAACGTTACATCACGATCCAGTGACTTTTCAAAGAAGAGAAGATCAAATCGTAGTATCTGATGTACATGCGGCGAAACAACTTAAATATGTCATTACAGCAATTGAAGTATTTGAACAATATGTGCGTAGTAATCATATAGGCTTAAAACATTTTAATTTGACGATTGATAGCAACCTGGATGACGCAAACGGTCATAAATATGGGTTAGGTTCAAGTGCAGCTGTACTTGTATCTGTAGTGAAAGTGTTGAATGAGTTTTATGAAACGCATTTATCCAATCTTTATATTTATAAATTGGCGGTCATCGCGAATATGAAATTACAAAGTTTGAGTTCATGTGGAGATATCGCGGTTAGTATCTATACTGGTTGGCTAGCGTATAGTACATTTGACCATGAATGGGTTTCTCAACAAATTGAAGATACTTCAGTTAATGAAGTCTTGAATAAAAACTGGCCAGGTCTGCATATCGAACCGTTGCAACCGCCAGAAAATATGGAAGTATTGATTGGATGGACGGGATCTCCTGCATCGTCTCATCATTTGGTGAGTGAAGTGAAACGCTTGAAGTCAGATCCGACATTTTATGGTAAGTTTTTAGAGCGATCACATCTGTGTGTTGAAAAGTTAATTCATGCTTTTAAAACAAACCACATTAAAGGTGTCCAACAAATGATTCGTACCAATCGTGAAATTATTCAATCTATGGATAAGGAAGCAACGATAGATATCGAAACGGCACATCTCAAAGTGTTGTGTTCTGTAGCAGAAAAATATGGTGGCGCTGCTAAAACCTCTGGTGCGGGTGGCGGTGACTGTGGTATTACGATTATTAACAGTGATGTTAATAAGAAATTGATATATCAAGAATGGTTAGAGAATGAAGTAAAACCATTAGAATTTAATATTTACCATGGTCAATAATGCCATGACGACTTGAGCAGTATGCTAATCTGTAGATTAGGTACTGTTTTTAATATGTTAAAATTAAGTGTGTGTAGCGCATATGGTTGAACACGTTTTTTGTAAACTTGAAATTTTAATAAAAAAGAGTAAAATAATTAGAGTTGTAAATACCTATAATACATATTAAGTAAGGCATCATAAACTTTATGATGATACATATAAATGAATCTTTACATTGTGAAATGATAGTGAAACTGTTTTGATAAACTGTAAACCATAAGAAAGGAATGGGTGTAGTTGCAGAATAAATTTTTAATTTGTGATGATTGCCAAGGTGTAAACTGTAAGTCATTAGAAAAAAAGTTAACTAAATTAGATCCTGAAGCTGAAATAGAAATTGGTTGTCAGTCGTATTGCGGGCCAGGTCGCCGAAAAACGTTTGCTTTTGTTAATAATCGTCCACTTGCTGCACTCACAGAAGATGAGCTTATGGAGAAAGTAGAAAAACAATTACAGAAACCGAGAGACCCGGAAGAAGAAGAACGATTAAGAAAACGTAACGAAGAACGTAAGCGTCGTAAAGAAGAACAAGATAGAAAATTAAAAGAAAAATTAGCGCAAAGAAAACAAAAACAATAGCTGGGAAGGAGTCTGGGACAAAAATAGATGTCTCAGGCTTTTTTTCAATTCTAGAGATCATTGTTGGTATGGTACCAACACAGTTTAATTAGAAAAGTCGATTTCTGTGCAACTCCCAATTTTGAAGTCATCATCAAGCAAATTGGTTTAGTTTTATTGTGTAATCATGCTAAATTTTAAATAGTTGTCATATAAGATTGTAAATATGACTAGCATGATTATTTTAAATACAAAGAAAAAGGGTAGAATATAACTACTTATAAATATAACAGTGATTATAGCTAAACTAATTACTGTGACTAGCACATAGTTCTTTGTGCAAAATATAACTGATTTATAGAAGGAGTTGGGTGAGATTGACTAAGAAAACGAAAATTGGAAAATCAAATGTTGAAGTAACACCTATCGCATTAGGTGCAAATGCAGTAGGCGGGCATAATTTCTATAATGATTTAGATGAAGAACAAGGTAAAGAAACCGTACGTACAGCCGTGAGAAATGGTATCACATTGATAGATACTGCATATATCTATGGACCAGAGCGTTCAGAAGAACTTGTTGGTGAAGCGGTTAAAGAATTTGGAAGAGATGACTTTGCGATTGCTACCAAAGGCGCACACTACTTTGATGATAATGGCAATGTTAAATATTCGAATAATCCTCAATTTTTAAAAGATCAAGTTGAGCAAAGTTTGAAACGTCTACAATTAGACTATATTGACTTATATTATATACACTTTCCTGATGAAGAGACACCTAAGAATGAAGCCGTCGCTGCATTAAAAGAACTTAAAGATGAAGGTAAGATAAAAGCCATTGGTGTGTCCAATTTCAATTTAGAACAATTGAAGGAAGCGAATAAAGATGGCTTGGTTGATGTTGTACAAATGGAATATAATTTATTAAATCGTGAAAATGAGCATATTTTTGAATATACTTCAGAGAACAGTATTACATTTATTCCATATTTCCCACTTGTTTCTGGTTTATTAGCAGGTAAATATAATGAGAATACAACATTCGATGATATTCGTTCTGAAAATCCAGAATTCCAAGGTGAAAAATTCAAAGAAAATTTAGAAAAAATCGAACAACTACGTGATATTGCTGATAATCACAGAGTAGACGTTGCGCATGTTGTATTGGCCTTTTATTTAACAAAACCATCATTAGATATCGTTATTCCTGGCGCTAAACGCCCAAATCAAGTGGTTGATAATTTAACAACCTTAGATGTTGAATTGACGGACGAAGAAATTGAAAAAATAGAAGCATTATTTCCAATAAAATAAGTTGAAAAACAAAAGTAGCTAAACATGCCTTGTGTTTAGCTGCTTTTTATATTTATGAATATATCTTAAAAAACATACAGTTTGAGTTGAAGTTAGTATTTCAATTTTTGAGCAAAACATTTAATTAATTATACTATTTTAAGTAAACTGTTTAGGAATTATACTTTTTAGTGTAAAATGATTAATTAAGTTTGATGATTTTATGAAAATGTATATTTATAATTTTTGAGGGAATATAAAATGAGTAGTAGAAGGAGATTATTATGATCACAGTTTTATTTGGAGGCAGTCGTCCAGAAGGGAACACTGCACATTTAACTAAGATGGCCATAGCTGGATACGACTACGAATGGATAGACTTAACGCAATATCAATTAAATCCAGTTAGAGACTATAGACACGATGACCAAACAATCGATTCATATGAGGATGACTATAAGGCAATTATAGATAAAGTATTAGCAAGTGACACAGTTATCATTGCTTCACCCGTTTATTGGTATAGTTTATCAGCATCTATGAAGGCATTTTTTGATCATTGGTCTGAAACTTTATTGGATTCAAACTATAAAGACTTTAAAGCACAGATGGCTAAGAAGGATTTTAGGCTCATTATCGTTGGCGGTGATTGTCCAAAAGTCAAAGCAAAACCATGTATCACACAAGTTAAATATAGTTTAGAGTTTTTAGGTGCGAGTCTAAATGGCTATATTATTGGTACAGCTGAAAGACCGGGAGATATTGAAAAGGATGTTTATGCACTATCACGTGCAAAAGAATGGCAACAAACACTTGGGAAGAATTAAAGATAACTTAGATAGTTTGGGTGATGATTATATTGCCCAAGCTATTTTTATATAAATAGATAAAGTATTTTGAATACTAAAATTATGATATAATGTAGCTATTATGACCTATCTAAATAGGGGGAGAACAACATGCATAAAATTAGAAAAGCAACACCGAAAGATGTTGTAGGCATCAGAGATGTAGCAACAAAAGCTTGGTATAACACGTACATGAATATTTATGCGGCTAAAACAGTAAATGAATTGCTGGCTGCTTCATATAATGAACAACATTTATTAAAACGATTGGAAGATCAATTATTTTTAGTCGTAGAAGAAGAAGGAAATATTATTGGTTTTGCGACTTTTATTTATGGTACCGAATTGTTTTTATCAGCACATTATGTAAGTCCATCGTGGCAACATCATGGCTATGGTTCCGAATTGTTAACGGAAGGTTTGAGTTATTTCAAGGATGATTATAAAGAAGTCTTTTTAGAAGTTGATAATAAGAACGATGAAGCCGTTTCATTTTATGAACAAAAAGGTTTTGAAAAATTACGTTCGTATACGCATGTCATGTATGGTGAAGCCATGGATTTAGCGTTAATGCGTAAGACATTAAATTAGTCAGCATAAGTATAGGATATGAATAGGAGGACTACATTGACATTTACAGCATATGCTACACAAAAGTTACCAGAAGAAAAAGTGTTTAAAGATCCAATTCATAGGTATATCCATGTCAGAGATCAAGTGATTTGGGATTTGATTAAGACAAAAGAATTTCAAAGACTTAGACGTATTAAACAATTAGGGACATTGTACCTTTCATTCCATACGGCAGAACATAGTAGATTTGGTCACTCGCTGGGTGTATACGAAATTGTACGTAGGTTAATTGATGACTCATTTAATGGACGAGAGGCATGGAATAATGAAGATCGTCCGTTAGCATTATGTGCTGCATTATTACACGATTTAGGACATGGTCCATTTTCTCATAGTTTTGAAAAGATATTTAACACGGATCATGAAGCATTTACGCAGGCAATTATCACAGGTCCGACAGAAGTAAACGACGTATTAAGCCGTGTTTCTGAAGATTTTCCACAACAAGTCGCAGATGTCATTAATAAAACACATGATAACAAATTAGTAATCTCTATGATATCCTCGCAAATAGATGCCGACAGAATGGATTATTTACAAAGAGATGCCTACTTTACTGGCGTATCATATGGAGAATTCGACATGGAACGTATCTTGAGATTGATGCGACCATCTAAAGACGAAGTGTTGATCAAGGAAAGTGGTATGCACGCGGTGGAGAATTTCATTATGAGTCGTTATCAAATGTATTGGCAAATTTATTTTCACCCGGTTAGTAGAGGCGGAGAAGTATTATTAAATAATTGCTTGAAACGTGCAAAATACTTGTACAATGAAGGTTATACTTTTAAAATGTACCCAACAGATTTCGTACCATTTTTTGAAGGGTCCATGACAATTGAACAGTATGTAGATTTAGATGAAGCGGTTGTCTTATATTATTTAAAAGCTTGGGTCAAAGAGGACGACCCTATATTGAGTGATTTATCACGTCGTTTTATCAATCGAGATTTATTAAAATACATGCCATTTGATGGTTCGATTATAACAATTTCGGAATTAACGGATTTGTTTATTCAAGCAGATATTGATCCGAATTATTACTTCGTCAGTGAGTCATTCTCAGATTTACCTTATGATTATGATAGACCTGGATCGAATAGACAGCCAATTCATTTACTAAAGCGTAACGGGAAAATTCGTGAGATAAGTAGCCAATCATTGGTTATCCATAGTATTACAGGTATTAATAGAGAAGATTATAAATTATATTATCCTAAAGAACTCATTGCTGAGATTGAAGATGATCATATAAAAAATGCGATTAATAGTATTTTAGATGAATTGAATTCTTAAAGCGATAACAGGTAGAATGAATGTAATAGCATAGATAATTTGGGAGGTGCACGATAGTGGCTGGAAATAAAGGATTTAAATTTAATATTATTAAGAACGACCCACTTGATGGGCACAAAGGAACGAATATCGGTTCAATCAGTTTAGATAATGTAGCACCTGTCTTTATTGATGTTCAAAATAAAGAAGCCTTTATAGATATTGGTGGCATGCATGCACGTTCAAGTGTAGAAAAAGGTGTTAAATGGATTAAAGAGAAAGAAGTCGTTGAAGGTGACGAAGCCAAGGAATATTGGCTATGCTGGGTTACGACTGAAAGAGGCGAAAATGGACCTTACTATGCTGGTGTAACAGGTTGCTATTTATTAGTGAACAAAAGTATTCGCAGAGGATATAAGAGTATGCCTGAGCATGTTAATATGATGGATAAATCAATGAAACATCAAATTGATATAGAACATATCGGTGAGGAAAATAAAGCAATTTTGAAAGAGTTTCTACAATCACATGATTTAGCTATGTGGAATAATTCTGATAAAGCATTGCATGAAGCGTTGGAGCGCAAATCATAAGCGTAACCAATTAAGGTAGAAATTAACTTCGGAATGATAAGGCTTAGCTTTATCCATATAAGAAAGTAAAGCGAGTTAGTATCATGCTTTGTTCCAAAAGTTTAATTGTGAGATCTACTAAAGTACTCAGGTGAATGAACCTGGGACTTCAATAAATGACTCAGACACACATGCATAAGAACTACTAGAGTTTGACTGGAATACATGCGCTAAAGCACATGCATAAGAACTACTACAATGGTTAAAGATTACATGCGCTAAAGCTCATGTATAAGAACTACTAGAGTTTGACTGGAATACATGCGCTAAAGCTCATGTATAAGAACTACTAGAGTTTGACTGGAGTACATGCGCTAAAGCACATGCATAAGAACTACTAGAGTTTGACTGGAGTACATGCGC
>NZ_JACBFD010000046.1 GCF_013391405.1 Staphylococcus sp. GSSP0090 | reverse complement strand
TCAATGACATGATTACTTCAGGAACTCTTGTCAAAGATTGCACCTGTGCATTATCAATTTCACTCTGAGCAATTTTTTCTTGTTGTGTTTGCTTTTGAACACCTATTTTTTTATTTGCAAAATCATCAATATCTTTTAAATTATCTGCATCTGATTTTTTTATTATCATTTTTTGTTGAACCGTCATATATGGGTTAGAAAAATCTACTTCTTTTTCACGCTCTGGTGTAGGCGTCATGCCAGAAATAATTAAATCGACTTTCCCAGTTTTTATTGCTCCCAATAAACTGTCAAATTGCATATTCACAATTTTTAATTTTAGATGATTATCTTTAGCTACTTTTTTAGCTAAATCAATATCGATACCTGCATATTCCGACTTACCATTTACATTATGTTCAAATTCATATGGTGCATAATCTGCAGATAAACCTACGCGTAATTCACCACGTGCTTTTATTTTATCCCATTGATCTTGTTCTGCTCCATGCGCAACAGGACTTATATAAGTTAATATACCGCTACATATTAACATAACAGTCATAATGACTTTAATCGTGTGTTTCATTTTCTAACCCCTTTCTATATAATTTATTATTATACATAATAACGTAATAATATTCAATATGTAATTTGAAAATATATGGATAAACAGCAGATTGAATATCAGTACAATTTCTAAAAGAAAAACCGAGACATTCTTTTATGTCTCGGTCCTATCGTCTATATTAAATAAATTTTGTAGTTGGAAATAAAATTCAACTTATACGCTATGCATCAAATCATGATACAAATAGATCAAAAAAGATTAACACACTCATGAACTTAATGCTTTTTGATATTTTAATATGACTATGATTCTAGATGATGCAACAAATTTGTATAGATATTCATTTTGTTTAATTAAGTTATGTCATTTTCTGATTCATATTACATTATTCTATCTATATTATTGCTTAGGTATTTCAAATCTATATATGTCATCACTATAACTACCGATAAATTTCTTACATAATTCATGTACAAAGAATGCTGATACAAATGGAATAATGAGATAACCAAAGATTAAAAGAATGATATTCATTACCGGATCACCTTCCATTCTATTAAATGCGTTGATTGGCCCTACTAATCCAGTATAACCAAACCCAGCAGACATCGGTGTACCTTGTATTCCTATGAAATAAGCAATTAATCCACCAATAATACCATTAATAATTAAAGGTATCGCGATAATTAAATGCTTAAAATAAACAGGAATCATCATTTTAGCTGCACCTATAATTAATACGAGATTGACACCCGCCCCATTTACTCTTATTGAACCAAACAAAAATGTTACACAAGCTGCTACAATACCCATATTAGCAGCACCACTTCCTAAACCAGATAAACCAATCGCAGTAGCAATTGCTACAACAGATATCGGTGTAACCATTAATAATGAATATGTAACACAGATAAGTATAGACATTACCAAAGGATTAAGTTCTGTAAAAGAGCTGACGATATGCCCAATTCCTTTTGTCACATTCGATACATAACCGAGTGTATAGATGCCTATAACACCACTGACAACTGGAATAAGTACAGGCAGAATAATCATTTCAAGTGATCCTAATTTATTTTGAAGTATTAAATATAAAAAACAAGCAACAATTACCACTAATATGGTATTAATAATATCTCCAATACCATTTAACATAAAACCGTTTGATGTTATCTTTACAGCTCCACTACCAAGCATTGCAGAAACACCAATCATTGTTGCACCAGCGCCACTAAATTTAAATTGATGTGCTGCCAATACCCCAATAATAAAAGCCATAAATGATTGTATTAATACAACTAATTGGTACACTGATTCTAGTAATTGATTTCCTTCTTTAAAGAATTTTAATAATTCACCTAACAGTGCATTCGGTATTAATGCAATTACCACTCCAGCCCCAACAGCTTGAAGTATATTGCTAAAAAATTGTTTGCTACTATTATTTTTAGATTTACTTTTAGCCATTCATTTTCCTCCAAATAAAGCATTAGACTTATAATATTATATTTTCATTAAAACTACAATATAAAGTTAGAATGACAAATATAATTCCATTACTAAATTAGAGTAGCATGCTGTTTTTTATAAAATGCGGCCACCTATTCAAAGTTTCGTTAGTAGACAACGAAAATGGTAAATTTGTTTTAACGAGTAAAGTATAAAATAATTTTTAATCTCTTAATGCTTGTGACAGTATAGGCTTCAGCATTCTTAGACTGTAACCATTGTAAAAAACACACTGTGACCACTTATTGACCAAAATATTAAGACTAAAGATATTAAATTTAGGACATAAAAAAAGAACCTCGTAACAACGAGATTCTAAAAAACAATGTTTATTTTTTATTATATTTATACCGGTGGTCGGGATCGAACCGACACTCCAAGAAGGAACGGGATTTTGAGTCCCGCGCGTCTGCCAATTCCGCCACACCGGCCCAATAAAATTGAGCAGTCACTTACATTAAAGTAATTTATCGTTTACGTTTTGAAACGGCATAAATATATTATATAACCTAGAACTTTTGTCGTCAATAGATTTCTTAATAAACAGCGTAATGACCTACTTTTGAGAGGAAAAAATCTTTTACAGAAAGTATCATTTGTCACGTTTTGTAATTACTTACATGACAACTAATTTCACATATAATTAACAGTTCGCATTTAAAAGAATTTATCAATTAATCGTTGAACAAATGAAATCTAAGGTTAATCTATGATCACTTCATTTTCCCTTTCACCAATCATTTGCGTTATTTGATTAAATTCATTTAATACTGCGACTTTAGGTACATGATTTATCAGTTCAGTTTCATTCAATTGAACATATGTCATAATAATAACAACATCATCTACTTCAACTAATCTAGAAGCAGCACCATTAAGACATATTTTACCGCTACCTCGCTCTCCTTCAATAACATAGGTTTCAAAACGTGCACCATTATTATTATTAACAATTGCCACTTTCTCATTAGCTAATATATCTACAGCTTCCATTATATCTTTATCGATCGTAATACTACCTACATAGTTTAAATTAGACTCAGTTACTCTTGCTCTGTGAATTTTTCCATTCATCATTGTGCGTATCATAAATTTCATAACTCCCATATTTTAATATTAATATATAATTCAAGTATTAGTCATACCCTTGTATGACGTAACCACTTAATAATAACACATTGCTTAAACCGTTAAAAAAATATTTATCTCAATAAATATTTTTACTATTCTAATTGATTCCTCATTTATTACTTAAAAAAGTACAAAAAAAAACTTCCCTAATGGAAGAATAAATGGAGCGGAAGGTAGGACTTACACCTACACCTCGTTCCGGGAAGGAACGTGTTCTAAAAGTTGAACTACTCCCGCATGGGATATAATAAATAATATGGAGCGGAGGATAGGCATAAATAGATGTAGCAGAATTTT
>NZ_JACBFD010000045.1 GCF_013391405.1 Staphylococcus sp. GSSP0090 | reverse complement strand
ACGCTCTTCAGTTAATGCTGGGACACTGATACGGATAACTTCACCATCACTTGATGGGTTAACACCTAAGTTAGCTGCATTAATTGCCTTTTCAATATTACCAACTGATGATTTGTCATATGGAGAAATTACTAGTAAACGTGCTTCTGGCACACTAATACTAGCAAGTTGTTGAACTGGTGTTGGTGCGCCATAATAATCCACATTTACACCATTTAATAAATTTGAATTAGCTCTACCTGCACTGATATTTGCTAGTTCTCTAGAAAGATTGTCTATTGATTTTTGCATTTTTGATTTAGTTTCATTAATAATGTCACTCATAGTCATACACCTCTATTTATTTTGTAATCAATGTTCCTATTTTTTCACCCATTACAGCACGTTTAATATTACCTTCTTCTGTAATTGAAAATACATTCAATGGAATATTATTATCCATGCAGAATGATGAAGCCGTTGAATCCATGACTTGTAAACCTTCTTGTAACATTTGGATATGTGTTAAGTGTTCGTATTTGATTGCATTAGGATCCACTTTAGGATCAGCAGAATAAACACCATCAACATTATTTTTGCCCATTAAGATAACATCAGCTTCAACTTCAGCTGCTCGTAATGCTGCAGTTGTGTCAGTAGAGAAGTAAGGGTTACCTATACCGGCTGCAAAAATGACTACACGATTTTTTTCTAAATGTCTGATTGCACGACGACGAATATATGGTTCTGCAACTTGTTTCATTTCTATTGAAGTTAACACACGTGTATCACATTCTAATTGTTCGAGGCTATCTTGTAATGCTAAAGCATTCATCACTGTAGCTAACATACCCATATAATCCGCTGTGCCACGATCCATGCCTAAATCGCTACCTGTTTTACCTCTCCAAATATTACCGCCACCAACGATCACTGCAATTTCACAATCCATTTTTGCTACTTCAGCTACCTGTTCTGCGATACTTTTGATTATAATTGGATTAATTCCAAATCCATCGTCACCTGCGAGTGCTTCGCCACTTAATTTTAATACAACACGTTCGTATTTAGAAGTTTGAGCCATTGTCTTATCCTCTCTATTGTAAAAATATGTAAATTATACAAGTAAAGAAGACACAATAGGTCTTCCAATACAAAAGTGAATCTTTCATACGGAGCACAAAAGGTGTCTTCTTCCTTGTTTTAACTTATGAAAAATTATTTCATTTGTCCTTTAACTTCGTCAGCAAAGTTTTCTTCACGTTTTTCCATACCTTCGCCTACTTCATAACGTACGAAGTCAACTAGTTTACCACCTTTAGATTTTAAGAAAGCTTCAACTGTTTGATCAGGATCTTTTACAAAGTTTTGGTCAACTGCACAAATTTCTTGTAAATATTTACGTAAACGACCTTCAACCATTTTTTCAACGATGTTTTCTGGTTTACCTTCATTTAAAGCTTGTTGTTTTAATACGTCTCTTTCATGAGCGATTTCATCTTCGCTAACTTGTTCAGATGATACGTATTTAGGATTGATTGCAGCAATATGCATTGCAACATCTTTTGCAGCTTCACTATCTGTAGAACCTTCTACTACAGTTAAGACGCCAATACGTCCACCCATGTGTAAATAAGCACCAAATGAATCGTTATCTGTTTTTGTTCTAACAGCAAAACGACGAATGCTTAATTTTTCACCGATAGTTGAAATTGCTTCTTTAACACGTTGATCCACTGATTTACCATCTGGTAAGTTTGTTTCTAAAAGTGCTTCAACTGTTTCTGCTTTAGTATCTAATACTTGGATAGCAATTTCTTTCACTAATTGTTGGAAACCTTCATTACGAGCAACGAAGTCAGTTTCAGAGTTGATTTCAACAATTGCTGCTTCGTTTCCTCTTTCTTCAACGTGTACTAAACCTTCTGCCGCAATACGGTCAGATTTTTTAGCAGCTTTAGCGATACCTTTTTCACGTAGGAAATCTACCGCTTTATCGATGTCACCATCAGTTTCTGTTAACGCTTTTTTACAGTCCATCATACCAGCGCCAGTTTTTTCACGTAATTCTTTTACAAGTTTAGCTGAAATTGCCATTACAAATTCCTCCATTATTTAATGAATTTTATTTTATTTATTTTAAAAAAAGGTGATAAGCTTCAATATCTTATCACCCATTTTACATTATTCTTAGTTTGATTCAACAGAAGTGTTTTCTTCAGTTGTTTCTGCTTCAGTAGCTTCTTTTGATTCATTTAAATCAATATTTTGCTCAGCTGCTACTTCTTCATTTGATACACCTTGTTGACCTTCTAAGATTGCATCTGCCATTTTACCAGTTAATAATTTAACGGCACGGATAGCATCATCGTTTGCAGGGATAACGTAATCAATTTCATCTGGATCACAGTTAGTATCTACAATACCTACGATTGGGATGTGTAATTTACGAGCTTCAGCGATTGCGTTGCGCTCTTTACGAGGATCAACAACGAACAATGCTTGAGGCATAGATTTCATATCACGAATTCCGCCTAAGAATTTAATTAAACGGTCATATTCTTTTTTAAGTTCTACAACTTCTTTTTTAGGTAATACTTCGAATAAGCCATCTTCTTCCATTTTTTCAATTTCAGAGATACGTTTGATACGTTTAGAAATTGTTTTATAGTTAGTTAAGATTCCACCTAACCATCTTTGGTTTACATAGAATTGACCAGCACGTTCTGCTTCAGCTTTAACTGAATCTTGTGCTTGTTTTTTCGTACCAACGAATAAAACTTTTCCGCCATCTTCTGATACTTGTTTAATGAAGTTATACGCTTCTTCTACTTTTTTCACTGTTTTTTGTAAGTCGATAATGTAAATACCGTTTCTCTCAGTGAAAATGTATCTTTTCATTTTTGGGTTCCAACGGCGTGTTTGGTGACCGAAGTGAACACCTGCTTCTAGCAATTGTTTCATTGAAATTACTGCCATAATAAAATTCCTCCTATTGGTTTATTACCTCCACAAAAAGCTCATATAAACACGATAATTAAATATCGCACCCTTTATACTTCTACTCTCTGTGTGTGTATTGGCTTCATAGCCGTCAATAAATATATCATATTTAGCTATGTAAATCAATAGTTTTTGACTATTAATTTACACGTTATAAAGAACGACTAAGCGATTCGCTTAGTCGTTCTCAATTAAGTCATCACATAATAAAATGTTATTTAATTCGTTCTAATTCATCTAAGAACTTGTCTTTTTTAACTTTAATAAATGTGCCCTTCATACCTAATGAACGAGACTCAATTACTCCAGCACTTTCCAGTTTACGTAACGCATTTACAATAACTGAACGCGTAATACCGACTCTATCTGCAACTTTTGAAGCAATAAGCAATCCTTCTTTACCACCTAATTCTTCAAATATGTGCTCAATCGCTTCACTTTCAGAATATGATAATGAGTTAATTGCCATACTAATTGCCGCTTTATCTCTCGCTTCTTGTTCTACTTCATTATGTTTTTCACGTAATATTTCCATGCCAATAACTGTTGCGGCATATTCACCTAATACTAAATCATTTTCAGAAAAATCTTCAGTCACACGTCCTAAAACGAGTGTACCAAGTCTTTCACCGCCACCTAAGATTGGGAAAATCGTTGTTCTACTATCACCGAATAAATCATTATTTTCAGGTGGGAAAACAGTTAAAACATTTTCAATGCCAATGTTGGACTGTGTTTCTTTCACATCCATTAATTGATCAGTATATTCTACAGGGATATGTCTATTTTCTAACATTTGTATGATACGTTCATTTTTTAATAATTCATTTAAATTTGAACCTAAAATTTTCCCTTTTCTTGATACGATAAAAACATTTGTAACTGTCACACTACTGATTGTTTGTGCTACATCCTTAAAATCTACCGCAATACCTTTATGCTTTTGTAAAAGTGTATTTAATTCTCTCGTTTTCGATAATAAGCTCATATTCCTTCTCCTTTATATTTATATTATAAAATAAATGCACTTAAATCTTTGTTTGTTGAAATTGTTTTCAACTTATCATCAACATATTGTGGTGTAATATCTACAACCGCATTGGGCATACTTGGTGCTTCGAATGATAAATCTTCAAGCATTTTTTCAAGTATAGTATGCAATCGACGTGCACCAATGTTATCAGTATCTTGGTTTACTTGGAATGCAATTTCTGCCAAACGCTTAATTGATTCATCCGTAAATTTAACCGTTACCTGCTCTGTTTGAAGTAACGCCTCATACTGTTTGATAAGTGATAATTTAGGTTCCGTCAAAATTCGAACAAAATCTTCAACTGAAAGACTTTCAAGTTCAACGCGAATAGGGAAACGGCCTTGCAACTCTGGAATTAAATCACTTGGTTTAGACACGTGGAATGCTCCAGCACCAATAAATAGCATATGTTCAGTGTTAACAGTACCATACTTTGTTTGAACCATGCTACCTTCAAGAATTGGTAAGATATCTCTTTGTACACCTTGACGAGATACATCTTGTCCTGAATTTTGGTTATTTGTTGCAACCTTATCTATCTCGTCTATAAATATAATACCCATTTGTTCAGCTAGTTCTATCGCTTCTTGATTCGCTGTTTCTTGATCGATCAATTCATCAGCAAATTCGTCAGTCAATATCTTACGAGCCGTTTTAACTGGTACTTCTCTTTCAACCTTTTTCTTAGGCATTAATTGATTCATCATATCTTGCATTTGTTGATTTTGATTCGTACCTAACATGCCCATAGCACCTGGATCTTGTTCCACTTTTAAACGTACCTTCTCATCTTCTAATTGACCATTTAATAACTGTTGTTTAATTTCTGAACGTTTCGTTTTCACTTCATCCGTAGGTGTTTCTTCTTCTTCGTCATTACTTTGACCAAAATTAGGAATCGATCCTCCGAATAAAGATTCTAATGGATTATTACTGTTTGTATTATTGTTAGCTTTTTTCTTCATACTAGGTACTAACAACTTCACTAACTTATCGTTTGCCTTTTCTTGTGCTTCATCTTTAACTAATGCTTTTTTTTGCTCTTTTACAAGTCTAACAGCAACATCCACAAGGTCTCTGACCATACTTTCAACATCACGACCAACATAACCAACTTCAGTAAATTTAGTTGCTTCAACTTTAATGAATGGTGCACCGACTACTCTAGCCATTCGTCTTGCAATTTCGGTTTTACCAACGCCTGTAGGTCCAATCATTAAAATGTTTTTAGGTGCGACCTCTTGTTTTTCCTCTTCAGTTAAAAGACTTCTTCTGTATCTATTTCTTAATGCAATTGCAACCTTACGTTTAGCGTCATCTTGTCCGACAATATATTCATTAAGTTTTGATACAATATCTTTAGGTGTTAATTTTATTCCATTTGTCTCCATATGATACGTTACCTCCATTGATTTTGTGCTTTTAAAAACAACTCGTAATTTATAAGCGTTTACTTTGAACTATGGCCAATGAATCAGATCTGATGTACTTTCATTCATTTATTTACTGTTACTTTACTATAAATCTTCAACAATAATTTGGTCATTGGTAAATACACAAATATCTGAAGCCACTTTCAAACTCTCATAAGCCATTTCACTGGCAGATAAATGCGTCGCATGACGTTTTAATGCTCTACCTGCACTTAATGCATAGTTACCACCAGATCCAATTGCAATTAAATTATCATCTGGCGCAATGACTTCTCCTGTACCACTTACGACTAAGATAGACGTTTCATCCATGACAATCAGCATTGCCTCTAACTGACGTAATTGCTTATCGCCTCTCCATTCTTGTGCTAATTCCACTGCTGCTCTTTCTAAATTCCCACTAAATTGTTGTAATTTTGTTTCGAATTTTTCAAATAGTGTGAACGCATCTGCCACACTGCCAGCAAAACCCGCTAAGACTTTATCATTATATAAGCGTCTAACTTTTCTAGCTGTTTGTTTCATGATGACTTGTTCACCTAGCGTAACTTGACCATCACCAGCCATTGCTGAATGACCATTATGTTGTACTGCAAATATTGTCGTTGCATGTAAAGATGTACTCATTAATTAATTCTCCTTTTTCGCACGAGGATGTGCATTTAAATATACTTTTCTTAATTGCTCGTTTGTCACATGTGTATATCGACCAGTTGTCGACAGATTAACGTGGCCCAATAAGGATTGCACCGTTCTCAAATCTGCACCTTGGTTTAACATATGTGTCGCAAATGTATGTCTAAGTTTATGAGGGTGTATCTCTGTAACACCGGCTGTCCGTTTCACAACATCATTTAATACATAACGTACGCCACGTTCGGTAATAGGATCACCTTTCATATTAACTAATAAATAATCATGATCACTATTCAATTTAGGTTTAAATAACGCCAAATAGCGTTCCATACTTTGTTTACAAAACTCGCCAAAAGGGATGAAACGTTCTTTTCCACCTTTACCTAATACCTTTATGCCTGGCGAGGTCATATCTATATCTTGTTCTTTTATATGCACTAATTCTGAAACTCTAATGCCAGTGGAATAAAGTAATTCTAGTATGACTCTATCCCGAAGACCTTTTTTATCATCATTTTCAACTGTATCAAACAATGCTTCCATTTCCTCTTCATAGAAAAAATGAGGCAAATAGTGTTCTTTTTTGGGATGTACTAATTGTATGAACGGGTTTACCACCGTTTCATCTTGTGTCATCCAATATTCATAAAAACTTCTCAGCGTAGAAATTTTACGTGATACTGAGGTTCTTTTCAAGTTTTTTGAATATAAGTAACTGAGATAGTTCCTTGCATCTTTGTATTCAAATGCATTCAAATCTAAATGTTCCTGTGCCAAGAAAACATTAAATTGCTCTAAATCATCATGATACGATTTTAAGGTGTGTTCTGAAAATTGTTTTTCTACTTTTAACATAAATAAATATGCTTGCTGGATTTTTTCCAATAAAAACCCCTCCATCAACATAAATTGTAGCATATTGACAGAGGGGTCTGCGAAAAATAACTATTAAATTGAGTAAAACTTTCAAAATTTTCCGAAAGAATCATAAAAACACAATATTTTATAGTGTTTGTTTGTAATTATCTAAATATAACAAAGCACGATTTGCTAATTTTTCATAACGTAATTTTTTATCTTTTACTTTCTTTTCTAATGTTGGTAGCAAACCAAAGTTAGCATTCATCGGTTGGAAGTTTTTTTCGTTTTTAGCATGTGATATATAATATGCCATGCTGCCAATCATTGTTTCTCTAGGGAAAATGACTTCACCTTTATTCAGGATTTTATGTGCTACATTGATACCTGCAACGAGTCCGCTAGCAGCACTCTCAACGTATCCTTCAACCCCAGTCATTTGACCTGCGAAATAAAGTTCTTCCCTACCTTTTAATTCATACGTTTCAGTTAAAACATCAGGTGAATTGATAAATGTATTTCGGTGCATAACGCCATATCTAACTATTTCCACATTTTCTAATCCAGGAATCAGTCTAATAACATCTTTTTGAGCGCCCCATTTTAAATGTGTTTGGAAACCTACAATGTTATAGAGTGTACCTGCAGCATCATCTTGTCGTAATTGTACTACAGCGTATGGTCTTTCACCTGTTTTAGGATCTTCGAGTCCCACTGGTTTCATTGGACCAAATAATAATGTTTTCCTACCGCGTTCTGCCATCACTTCAAATGGCATACAACCTTCAAAATACTTTTCTTTTTCAAATTCATTTACTGGTGCAACTTCAGCTTCCATAAGTGCATCATAAAATGTATTAAACTCATCTTCTGTCATCGGACAATTTAAATAGGCCGCTTCACCTTTATCATAGCGTGATTTCAAATACACTTTATCCATATCGATACTATCTTTTTCAATAATTGGTGCAGCAGCGTCATAGAAATATAATTGATCCTTTCCAGTTGCCTCCACAATCTCATTTGCCAACTTGTCTGTCGTTAGTGGACCTGTTGCGATAATCGTATAACCCTCAGGTATGCTATTAATTTCTTCATTTAATACTGTGATATTTGGATGATTTTTTAATGTTTCAGTGACATAACCAGCAAAATCATGTCGATCGACTGCTAATGCACCACCAGCAGGTACACGTGCTTTATCTGCTGCACTGATAATTAAAGAATCCAACTGTCTCATCTCTTCTTTAAGTACACCAACAGCGTTCGTTAAAGCATTACCTCGCAATGAATTCGAACATACGAGTTCTGCAAATTTATCGGTATGATGTGCTGGTGTCTGTTTCACGGGCCTCATTTCTATAAGATTTACTTTTATGCCTCGTTGCGCTAATTGATATGCAGCTTCTGAACCTGCTAAACCAGCACCTACTACATTTACAACTTGAGTCATTCAATTTCCTCCCATATTTAAAAAGCAACTTAGACCTTGTATCATAAATATAAATACATGCATCGACATTATATATATGTGTCATAAGTTGCTGATATTATTTAAACTAATGCTTTCATAAGCGCTATTTTCAAATTATTTAATCAGTAATATATTATTTTTGCTCTTCTTCTTTATAATCACAATTAGAACATACTACTTGGCTCTTACGCCCTTGTTTTTTCTCAACTAAATAGTGTTCACATTTAGGGCAATCCCTTCCAATCGGTTTATCCCAAGTGACAAAATCACACTCTGGATATTTAGAACAGCCATAAAAGATACGATTCTTTTTAGATTTGCGTTCTACGACATCGCCTTCTTTACACTTAGGACAAGTCACGCCAATCGTCTTAACAATCGCTTTTGTATTACGACAATCTGGGAAATTAGAACAAGCCATAAATTTACCATAACGACCCATTTTAATTACCATAGGTGAACCACACACTTCACAATCTTCACCGGCAGGTTCATCTTTAATTTCTATTTTTTCCATTTCTTCTTCTGCACGTTCTACATCCTGTTTAAAACTACTGTAAAAATCTGAAATCACTTTTTTCCAGCCTATTTCACCATCGGCAACTTTATCCAATAATGTTTCCATGTTTACTGTAAAATCAACATCAATAATTTCTGGGAAGTAATCTTTCACCTGTTCATGAACAATTTCGCCCAATTCAGTTGGTACAAAACGTTTGCTTTCATTTTTTACATAATTTCTCTTTTGAATTGTATCAATCGTTGGCGCATACGTAGAAGGACGCCCAATTTTCAATTCTTCCATTGTTTTCACTAAACGTGCTTCAGTATAGCGTGGTGGTGGTTGCGTGAAATGTTGTGACGGTTCAATATTCGTCGCTGTAACCATCTCACCTTCACCGATATTAGGTAGTTTATTATCTTTACCATCTTCGCTATCATCTTTCGTTTCGACATACAAAGTCATAAAACCTTTAAATTTGATTGTTTGTCCATTTGCTCGGAATTTGATGTCATTTTGAGTCAAATCCATTGCAACTGTGTCTAAAATTGCCGGTGCCATTTGGCTAGCTACAAAACGTTCCCAAATTAATTTATACAATCTATGTTGATCTCTAGTTAAGAAAGTTTTCATTTCACTTGGTGTACGTAAAGTACTAGATGGTCTAATTGCTTCATGGGCGTCTTGATCACCTTGACCTTTTGATTTGCGGTTAGATGTATAATCATTACCATATGTTTCTTGAATGTAATTTTTAGCTTCTGATTTTGCTTGATCTGAAATTCTTGTTGAATCAGTACGCATATAAGTTATCAAACCAACTGTACCTTGTCTTTTTAAATCTATACCTTCATACAACTGTTGCGCTAACATCATTGTTTTACGCGCTTTAAAATTCAATTTACGTGCTGCTTCTTGTTGTAATGTTGATGTTGTAAATGGATTTGCAGGATAACGTGTTTTTTCTTTCTTAGTCACTTTCGTAACTTCAAATTGGTCTCCATCTAACTGTGTCGTTATTTTATCAACATCCGCTTTTTCATTTAATTTATATGGTTTGTTTTTAAAATGTAAAAATTTAGCAGTGAATTTTGATTTCTTATGTCTAAATTCACCTTCAATTTTCCAATATTCTTCTGGTTTGAAATTTCTTATTTCATTTTCACGATCAATGACTAATCTTAAAGCCACAGATTGTACACGACCAGCTGATAACCCTTTTTTTACTTTTTTCCATAATACTGGTGAAATATTATAACCAACTAGTCGGTCTAAAATACGTCGTGCTTGTTGTGCATCAACAAGTTCCATTTCGATGCCTCTTGGATGTTTAAAACTATCTTTTACTGCATCTTTTGTTATTTCGTTGAACACTACTCTATTTTCTGTTGAATCTTCCAAGTTTAATACATTCGCTAAATGCCAAGCAATAGCTTCACCTTCACGGTCAGGGTCACTCGCTAAGAATACTTTTTTCGCTTTCTTAGCATGTTTTTTCAATTCTTTTACAACTGGACCTTTACCACGTATCGTAATATATTTGGGTTCATAATCATTTTCAGCATCTACGCCCATCTGACTGCGAGGCAAGTCTCTTACGTGCCCCATTGATGCGATTACTTTATATTTTTTACCTAAATATTTTTCAATGGTTTTAGCTTTTGCAGGCGATTCAACTATGACTAAATTTTCTGCCAAAGTAGTTACCCCCTTGCATTTTCTAATTACAAAGATAAATGATAAACGGTGTATTTTGTTTTTGTCAATGTTTTTAATTTTGACTTGATTGAATTTATACCGTTATTTTACCCTAAACATTATCAATCGACAGTATTTTTTCATATATTATTTAAAAAACAAAGCGTTAAATAAATTCTATTTTAAAGTTGTACATTATTTACTTTTCATATAATAAAATCTTCTAATATATCATCTGCATTCAATACAATTTTCGCGCCTTCTTGTGCACTACGCAAATTACCTAGAGTCATTTTATTAAATATTGAACCCGGTAATACATAAACATCTCTATTTTGTTCTAATGCAAATCGAGTTGTAATGCTTGTACCACTATTGTCTGAAGACTCTGTGATAAAAATGCCTTTAGAAAGTCCGCTAATCAATCTATTTCTTTCAGGAAAATGGTGTCTTTTTGGCTTTTCGAAAGGCAAGTACTCACTTATAACTAGCCCATCCCTTTCTATCTGCTGCCGTATTTCTTTAGTTTCTATCGGATAATGATGCATATGACCAAATCCAAGTACCGCAATCGTAGGGAGCTTGAATAGTAAAGCATGCTTATGTGCCATCATATCTGCACCTTTTGCAAGTCCTGATATGATAGTTAAATGACGTTTTTCAAATGAAGGAAATAATGTTTGAAGCGATTGCCACGTATAATGTGTTGCTTGCCTAGAGCCAATAATAGCAAGTGTATGTGAAGATTGCATTAAAGTCCGCTTTCCGCGGTAAAAAAGGATTAGAGGAGGATCGTAAATTTCACGTAATAATGGTGGATATAATGGATGATTAATTGTGATGAAATGAACTTTCCATGATTTTAATTGTTTGAATATCATTTTTAAATCTGTGGTTACATATAATTGGTATATATTTTCTTTCTTTGCTTTTATTTGAAGTGTTCCTAAAAATTGTTTAAGTGTGTACTGTTTATCATGTGTACTATATTCCATAAAAGAGGGAGAAAATTTTAATAACCGATGTATTTGTTGCGTAGATAGTCCAGCAAATCGAAGCTTTAACAAGTCTATATCATTCATTTATCATACTCCTTTGTGTCTCATATTATACGATAAAATATGTATCGTGTGTATTACATCATATTATCAAATGATGATTATATGTAACGATATTTTAAAGAGTAATTTTATTTTATTAAATTATTTACACGTGATGCTTCAATTAAATATATTTATCTATGAATTTCTGTACTGATTTCTACCATTAAAATGTGTTTTTTAATTTAATTTCAATTAATACAACCTAAAAAAGCACAAACTCCGACATATTATCGGAATTTGCGCTGACTATTTATAAATTAATTTATTTTACAGTCAATAATTGTTCATAGATGCCAGCTTCTTTAGCAGCATCAATTAATGTTGTACCAATTTCAGAAGGTGTGTCTGCTGTTTTCACGCCACAACTGTTAAGCGTTTTAATTTTTTCTTCAGCAGTACCTTTACCGCCTGAGATAATCGCACCAGCATGGCCCATACGTTTACCTGGAGGCGCTGTTTGACCGCCGACGAAACCAACGACAGGTTTCGTCATGTTAGCCTTAATCCATTCAGCAGCTTCTTCTTCTGCAGTACCACCGATTTCACCAATCATAACGACAGCCTTCGTTTCATCATCTTCATTAAATGCTTTTAATACATCAATAAAGTTCGTACCATTAACTGGGTCGCCACCAATACCTACAGCAGTTGTTTGACCGATACCTTCTTCAGTTAATTGATGTACAGCTTCGTAAGTTAAAGTACCAGAACGTGATACAACACCTACGTGACCTTTTTTATGGATGTATCCTGGCATGATACCAATTTTACATTCGTCAGCAGTAATTACACCTGGACAGTTAGGTCCTACGACACGTGTTTTCTTACCTTCTGAATAACGTTTAACTTTAACCATATCAATAACTGGAATATGTTCCGTAATACAAATAGCTAAATCTAATTCAGCTTCGATACATTCTAAAATTGCATCAGCAGCAAATGGTGCTGGTACATAAATAACTGACACAGTAGCACCTGTTTCTGCTTGTGCTTCTTCAACTGTATTGAATACTGGAACGCCTTCAACCACTTGTCCGCCTTTACCTGGAGTTACCCCAGCAACAATTTGTGTACCATATTCAAGCATTTGTTTTGTATGGAAAAGGGCAGTTGACCCTGTGATACCTTGTACAATTACTTTTGTATTTTTATCAATAAATACGCTCATCTTCGTGCTCCCATCCTTTCCTTATGCTTCTTTAACAAGTTTTACGATTTTTTGTGCACCTTCAGCCATTGTAGCTGCTGGTTCAATTGCTAATCCAGATTCTTCAAGAATTTCTTTACCTCTTTCAACGTTTGTACCTTCTAAACGTACAACAAGTGGTAAAGTAAGCTCGACTTCTTTAACTGCAGCAACAATACCTTCAGCGATAATGTCACATTTCATGATGCCACCAAAGATATTTACAAAGATTCCTTTTACATTTTCATCACCTAAAATGATTTTGAATGCTTCAGTAACTTTTTCTTTAGTTGCGCCGCCCCCTACGTCAAGGAAGTTAGCCGGATTACCGCCAAAGTGATTAATTGTATCCATAGTTGCCATTGCTAAACCAGCGCCGTTAACCATACAACCAATATCACCATCTAAAGCGATATATGATAAATCATATTTAGAAGCTTCGATTTCTTTTGGATCTTCTTCTTCTAAATCACGTAATTCTTGAATATCTTTATGTTTAAATAATGCATTATCATCAAAGTTAACTTTGGCATCTAAAGCTAAAACTTCACCTTCACCTGTTGTTACAAGTGGGTTAATTTCAACGATTGAGCAGTCTTTTTCGATGAAAACATTATAAAGTGATACTAAAAATTTAGCCGCTTTATTAATAGATTCTTTAGGAATATTAATGTTAAAAGCAATTCTTCTAGCTTGATATGGTGCTAATCCTACAACAGGATCAATTGTTTCTTTGAATATTTTTTCAGGTGATTTAGCAGCAACTTCTTCAATTTCAGTACCGCCTTCTTCTGAAGCCATCAAAGTAATTCTATCTGTTGCACGATCAATTACAAAACCAACATAATATTCTTTTTGAATATCGCAGCCCTCTTCTATGTAAAGGCGTTTAATTTCTTTACCTTCTGGACCAGTTTGATGTGTAACTAGTGTTTTACCTAATAATTCTTTAGCATAAGTTTCAACTTCAGAAAGAGATTTAGCGATTTTAACACCGCCAGCTTTCCCTCTGCCCCCTGCGTGAATCTGAGCTTTAACCACATAAACTTTTGAATCTAATTCTTTTGCTTTTTCTACTGCTTCTTCAGCAGTATATGCTACGCGTCCTTCTGGGACAGCAACGCCCATAGAACGAAATATTGCTTTACCTTGATACTCGTGGATATTCATTCTCCATCCTCCTGTTTCTTAGGTTAAGTTCATAGTCAATTATAAGAAATGAAAGCGCTATTGTAAACTCATTTATCCTACTTCGTTCAATTATTTTATTTTAACTATTAATTTACCAAAGATTTAATTGGTTCAAATGTTTTTCTGTGCTCAGCTAAAACACCATACTTTTTAATGCCATCTAAATGTTGTTGCGTCCCATATCCTACATTATTTTCGAAACCATACCCTGGGTATTTTTCACCTAAATCTCGCATATACTGATCTCTATGTTCTTTAGCTAAGACACTAGCAGCAGCAATCGAAACACTTCTAGCATCACCTTTAATTAAAGATGTTTGTGGTATATCAATATCTAAAGTCATTGCATCTACAAGTAAATGTGTTGGTGTAACTGCTAATCCTTCAATCGCTCTATGCATAGCTAATTTTGTAGCTTCGTAAATATTAATGCGATCTATTTCTTCTACTGAAGCATATCCATAGGCATAGGCATACACATCATTCAATAATTGACCTTCGATTAAATGTCTTTGTTTTGCCGAGAGTTTTTTAGAGTCATTTAAACCTGTAAAGTGATGGTTTTTATTTAAAATCACTGCACATGTAACAACTGGACCTGCTAATGGGCCACGGCCTACTTCATCTATGCCACAAATCAGTGCATCTTGATTTTCTTCTAAAATGTTGTTTTCAAATTCTGTCATTTTCTGGTAATGATCTAATAACACTTGTTCTTTTTCTAGTTGCTTACGCCTTTGTAAAATTGCCGTTTGCACGCCTTTGCGCGCATCATTATTATATTCACTTCTTTCTAATTCACTTATCGAATGCACATCTTTTAGTTTACTTTTAATTTCTTTAATTGTTTGACTCATCGTCAGTTACACGTCCATTTCAGAAATAATATCGAATGTATACGTACCTATTTTAGCATTTCTTACTTCATGTATAATTAAATCAATGACCGCTTCGTAATCAATTTCATTTCCTCGTCTTAATAATCCACGTCTTCGTCCTATCGCATCAAACCATTCTATATTTTCTGCATCTTTCGCAACATCTATCTTATAATGTTGGATTAAGCCTTCATAATCGTGAGATTTCATATAATCCAATGCATAGATTGCCACTTCATCTAAATGAACAATACTATCTTTTATTGCACCTGTAACACTTAATTTTTTTCCAACCAGTTGATCCTCAAATTTAGGCCATAATATGCCTGGCGTATCCAATAATTGTAATGAATGACCTACTTTAATCCACTGTTGTTGCTTAGTAACACCTGGTGTATTACCTGTTTTAGCTATTGATTTATTAGCTAATTTATTAATCAAAGTTGATTTCCCTACATTAGATATACCTACTATCATTG
>NZ_JACBFD010000044.1 GCF_013391405.1 Staphylococcus sp. GSSP0090 | reverse complement strand
GACGCTCTTTTGATAATTGTTCACCTAATGTAATTACTTCCTCGTATAAGCTATCAATTTCTTGTCTTAATTGAGATGTACTTTCTTCATAATTCTCTATTTTATCAATTTCATTAGCAAGTTTACTTTGATAAGTAATTAGTTCACTAATATCCTTGCCGTATTTTCTTTTCAGATCATTGAGTACATTCATTCTAGACTCTAATTCATTTAAATACTGTTCATCAAATTCTGTATTAGTCAATTCATCGTATAATTGATGTTTGGCATCTTCTAGTGTGTAATAAAATTGATCTACCTCTTCCTTCAATGAATCATATTTTTCAGGTAAAATTTGACTAACTGCTTGTAGCTGATTACTTAATTCATACAGCCGATCTGTTATAGCATGTTCATCAGTCAATGTGAGGTGTGCATTATTTAATGCAAGACTTAGATTTTCAGAATTTTGTATGCGTTTAATGTCTGTTTCGAGTTGTTTTACTTCACCTTCAACTAAGTTTGCTTCTTGCAATTCTTCATATTGGAATTTCAGCAAATCTAAACGCTGTAATAAAGCTTGATCCGCAGATTCCAAATCTTCTAATTCTTTCTTTTTAGCTTTGTACTGATCAAACGTTGCCACATACGAATGAAGTAATTTTTTATATTTGTTTTCAGCATAATTATCAAGAAGTTGTAAATGATATTTTTGTTTTAAAAGTGTTTGTGTTTCATGCTGGCCGTGAATATCTAATAATTCTTGCATGATTTTGCGTAAGTCTTGTAAAGTTACGATTTGATTATTGACTCGGCACATGCTTTTACCACTACTGAAAATTTCTCTTTTTACGAGAAGAAAATCTTCATCGATATCAATATCTAAAGCCTCTAATATAGATATAGCTTCCTTGCTTTCATCAATATCAAAAATACCTTCGATAACTGCCTTTTTTTCACCATGTCTTACATAATTGGATGAAGCACGCATACCAATCAATTGACCGATTGCATCAATTATAATTGATTTACCAGCGCCTGTTTCACCACTTAGGACAGTTAACCCATCCCCAAAATGAACCTCAAGTTCATCAATAATTGCAAATTGTTTAATAGATAGCGTTTGGAGCATCCTTTTAACACTTCCTTATACTTATAATAAATTAAAGATGCGTGTTTTAATCTTCTCGCTTGCAGCATCATCACGACAGATAATTAAACATGTATCGTCTCCACAAATGGTTCCTAATACTTCTTCCCAATCTATTTGATCTAATATTGCACCAATTGATTGTGCATTACCAGGTAATGTTTTTAATACTAATAGATTATCCGTTCCATCAATATTTACAAATGAGTCCATTAAATAACGACCTAATTTTTCCAAAGGATGATATTTCCTATCATTTGGCAAGCTATAAACATATTGGCCAGCTGGTGTGGGCACTTTTATAAGTTGCAATTCCTTAATATCTCTAGAAACGGTCGCTTGCGTAACATTTAATTCATATTCATTTAATCGCTTTACTAATTCATCTTGTGTTTCAATTTTTTCATTTGAAATAATTTCTCTTATTTTTATATGTCTTACCGATTTTTTAGCCATATCTAGCACCTCTATAAACGAATATTTATACATTGATTTTACCACAAGCCTAAG
Organism: Staphylococcus sp. GSSP0090; assembly: GCF_013391405.1. Lineage (GTDB taxonomy): Bacteria > Bacillota > Bacilli > Staphylococcales > Staphylococcaceae > Staphylococcus. The sequence continues at coordinate 269,599 of NZ_JACBFD010000044.1, read as the reverse complement.
CATACGACTACTAAAGACAGTTTGTAATTTTACTTACACATCAGGTTGTTTCTGAGTAAGTATGGTGTTAGTCATACATTTTGTTTTGATTGAATCATGTCAACATTGAATGATGACATATATAAAATTATACGCTTGCTGAATAATTATTGAATAGAGATATAATAAAATAAAAAAATCACACTACTTAGACGTAGCATGATTTTAAACCGTATCATTCATTTTTATGATTCACGATGATTAAAAAGTTCTATAATATATACTAAATTGTCTATATTATATTGTTCTGGTAATTGATTTAAACATTGGTAAGCTTTGTCTGTATGATATTTCAGTTTGTCTTCAGCACCTTGTTGACCTAAGAGTGAAACATAGGTACTTTTATCATTTTCAATATCACTACCAACAGCTTTACCAAGTTTAGCTTCATCACCATATATATCCAATAAATCATCTTTGATTTGGAACATTAATCCCAGATGTTCACTATATGACTCTAATGCACTCGATACTTCATTTTCTGGTTCGGCGATATCGACCGCTGCCATCACTGCAAATTTTAAAAGCGCACCTGTTTTTGCATTGTGAATTTGCTCTAATGTGTTTATATCGATATTTGTTTCTTCGCCTTCACTTTGCATATCAAGTGTTTGTCCACCCACCATACCTAAATGGCCACTAGCAAAGGATAAACGTTTGATTAGCTTCACTTTTGCAAGATCAGTCAGCGATGCATCATTGACAATAGTATCAAACGCTTTAGTTAATAGCGCATCGCCCGCTAGAATCGCTTTCCATTCTCCAAATACTTTATGATTGGTTAGTTTGCCTCTTCGGTAATCATCATTGTCCATTGGTGGTAAATCATCGTGTATTAATGAATATGTGTGGATCATTTCTAGCGCAAGTGCTGATGAATAGCCTTTCTTATAATGACCTGTTAACATTTCTAAAGTTAATAGTAATAATACAGGTCTTATTCTTTTTCCGCCTGCCTCTAATGAATAACGCATACTTTCTTCTAAATTAGTATTAAGTTTAGAAGTGGGAATTACTTCAGTTAACATTTGATTAACTTCTTCAGTTAAATGTTCCATTTTTTTATTCATCATCACTATCTACCTTCTCAGTATCGTCATTATTATCGGTCTTTTCATCAGACATCAATTCATTTACTTTTTTCTCAGCATCTTTTAATGTTTCATCACAAGAAGCTGATAATTTCATACCACGCTGGTATAGGTTTAAAGATTCTTCTAAAGAAACATTTTCATTGTCTAATTTTTGTACAATTGTTTCTAATTCTTTCATCATTTCTTCAAAACTTTGTGTATTACTATTACTCATCATTACACCTTACTTTCTTTACTTGTGCATCAACAACACCATCTTTCATTGTCAATACAATATTATCATTTTCAGCTAGGTCATTTGTACTTGTAATCACATGATCATCCTTGTTTACAATTGTATATCCACGTAACATTGTATTTGTAGGACTTAAATTATTAAGATTTTCTAATTTTCTGGCAAGATTATTTTTTTGATTATCCATTAATTTATGCATGACTTTAGTTAATTCATCACGTTTTTGACTATTTGCTAATTGTTCTCTATTGATGTGTTGTTTAAAAGTTTTTAGATTAAAATTATTAACTAATAACTGTAATTGTTGTTGCTGATTTTTAATTTTTAAATTTAAAGATAATTTAAGTTGTTTCTCAAGGTCATCCCGTTTTTGTATTTGTTGATCATACAGTAATGAAGGCGTTTGGAATTTATAATAAGATGCAATATGTTCTAAATGTTTTCGTTGCTGTTGCATGTATTGTTTAATAAACCGAGTCAATGATAAATTGGTTTGTTGTAAATATTGGCGCAATTCATATTGGTCAGGTGTAGCCATTACTGCTGCTTGTGTTGGCGTTGCAGCTCTTACATCTGCTACAAAATCACTTAATGTAAAATCAGTTTCATGGCCTACTGCGGAAATAATGGGCGTTTGACATGCATAGATGGCTTTAACGACATCTTCTTCATTGAAATTCCATAAATCTTCAATAGAACCTCCACCACGACCGATAATAATCGTATCAACATTTAAAGCATCAGCTTGCTTAATTTTTTCGATAATATCATTTTTAGCTTGTTCTCCTTGAACAAGTGTATTGATCTGAACTTGTTCTGCTAATGGATACCTGCTATTTATGGTTGTATGAATGTCTCGTATTGCTGCACCAGTACCGGCTGTTAGAACAGCAATTTTTTTAGGGAACTTAGGTATGGCTTTTTTATGATTTTGATCAAAAAAGCCTTCTTTAGTTAATTGCTTTTTCAACTGCTCTAGTCTTTGATATAGGTTACCTATACCATCTATATGCATTTTGTTAACATATATTTGATAATTTCCACGACGCTCATACACGGAAACACGTGCTTCTAGAAGCACTTCGTCCCCTTCTTTAGGTTCAAAATCAATTTTTGAGGCATTACCTTTAAACATCATTGCACTGATTACACTATTTTTATCTTTTACATTGAAATAAAGATGACCACTACTATGTTTTTTAAAATTAGATAGTTCACCTTTAATTAATACGGATTGTAAATGAGGATCTTGGTCAAATTTATATTTAATATATTTAGTTAACGACGTTACACTTAAATATTCTGACATGTTATATCACTCTTCTATTCAATATTGCTCAATACACCATTTATAAATTTGTAATGATCATCATCACTGAATTGTTTTGCTAATTCAACAGCTTCATTGATAATAACTTTTTGTGGCGTTGAACTATGTAACAATTCAAATGTAGACATTCTTAAAATAATTCGATCAGATTTTAATAATCGTGCTAAAGTCCAATCTTTTAAATGAGGTTGGATTTTTTCATCTAACACCATCTCGTGATCTTTAACACCAGTCACTAACCAACTGATAAATTCAAATTCTAAATCTGGATTGTCATCTTTAATAAAACTGATTGCTTCTTCAATTGTTAAATCACTATTTTTCATTTCAAGTTGAAATAGAGTTTGAAAGGCTTGCGTTCTAGATTCTTTTCGACTCATTATAAACTCCTTCAAGCATAGTATTATAGTAAATCATTAACGAAAAAAATGCTTAAATGCATAGCATCATTTTTCGCAAAATGAATTTAAAGTAAATTTGCTTTTTAATTTTAATTTATTGATTCTATATGTGTAATATGAATATTAATTTGACTAGGTTCAATTGTTGTCATCGTCGTTAACGAATTATATATGGCTTGTTGAATTTTTTTCGCAGTTTCCGATATATTAATGCCATAAGATAACGAACAATATACATCGATGTAAATACCATCCTCGTTTGTATCCACTTTGACACCACGGCTAAGTTGTTTTTTACTAATATTTTCAATACTACCTTTTTTTAACTCTTTAAAATGTCCTTGTACACCTTTGATTTCAGAAGTAGCAATACTAGCTATTACTGTTAATACTTCAGGTGCTATTTCTATTTTACCTAATTGAGATTGTGAGGTTTCTGAAACTTTGACCATGTCAATGACCTCCTATTTAGATTGTTCATCCATAATATTATGTGTTTCTAAAAAATTAGTATTAAATACACCGCTTCTAAAAATATCATTATTTAGTAGACGAATATGGAATGGAATAGTTGTATCTATGCCTAATACCAGATACTCTCCAAGTGCACGTAATCCTGTCATAATAGCTTCTTCTCTTGTTGGTTCATGGACGATGAGTTTCGCTACCATAGAATCATAATAAGGTGGAATTGTATAATTAGTGTAACAAGCTGATTCGATTCTTACACCGAAACCACCAGGAGCTAAATACTGCGTGATTTGACCTGGAGAAGGCATGAAGTTTTTATATGGATTTTCAGCATTAATCCTGAATTCCATCGCATGACCTTCAATTTTGATATCTTTTTGTTTAAACGGCAGCTTTTCACCCATAGCAATTTTCAATTGCAGTTTTACTAAATCTACACCTGTAACCATCTCTGTGACTGGGTGTTCAACTTGGATACGTGTGTTCATTTCCATAAAATAAAAGTCATTTGTATCTAAGTCATAAATAAATTCAATTGTACCAGCATTTTCATAATTTACTGCTTTTGCTGCTCTGACTGCAGCATTACCCATTTGTTGACGTTTTTCTTCAGTAAGTATTGGAGAAGGTGCCTCTTCAACTAATTTTTGCATTCTTCGTTGAATGGTACAATCACGTTCACCTAAATGTACAACATTACCAAAACTATCGCCCATAATTTGTATTTCAATATGACGGAAATTTTCAATGAATTTTTCTAAATACAAGCCATTATTGCCAAATGCAGTTTCGGCTTCTTGTTGTGTCATTTTAAAACCAGTTTCTAATTCTTTTTCATCGCGTGCAACTCGAATCCCTTTACCGCCGCCACCAGCAGTTGCTTTAATAATAACTGGATAGCCAATTTTAGTAGCAATTTTTTTAGCTTCATTGATATCTTGAACTAATCCTTCACTACCAGGTACAACTGGAACTTCTGCGCGCTTCATTTCTTCCTTAGCTACATCTTTAATTCCCATTTTCTGAATCGATTCATAGCTTGGGCCAATAAATTTCAACTGGCATGCTTCACATAATTCTGCAAAATCTCCATTTTCTGCTAAAAATCCGTAACCTGGATGAACGCCGTCACATCCTGTAGACGTTGCGATAGATAAAATGTTTGGGATGTTTAAATAAGAATCTTTAGATTGAGTTGGGCCAACGCAATATGCTTCATCAGCAATTTGAGTATGTAGTGCGTCTTTATCTCCTTCAGAGTATATTGCCACAGTTTGCAATCCAAGTTCATGACATGCACGAATGATTCTTACTGCAATTTCCCCTCTATTAGCTATTAGAATTTTATTCATTATTTCACCTTGAATAACGGTTGGCCATACTCTACCATTTGACCGTCTTCTACTAAAATTTCTGCAATTTCCCCAGTTACCTCTGCTTGAATTTCATTAAATAATTTCATAGCTTCTAATATACAGACAGTTGATTCATTCGTAACAGAATCACCGACTTGCACATAAGCACTTTCTTCTGGTGATGGAGATTTGTAAAATGTGCCGACCATTGGCGCATTAATTGTTTGTAGGTTGTCGTCAGTTGAGCTCTCATTGCTAGTAGCTTCTTCTACACTACCTGTAGCGGATGAATTGGATGCTATACCTTGTTGAGGTGCTAATTGTTGCATCGGTTGTTGTGAAATTTGTGGTGTAATAATTTCAGTTTCTTTTTCTTTTTTTAAATTAACAACATTGCCTTTGTCTTCTATATTAATTTCAGTCAAACTTGATTGATCAAGAATTTCAATTAATTCTTTAATTTCTTTAAAATTCATAAATACTGACTCCTTCAGATTGTTTTCATTTACCTAGTTTATTTTACTTTAGTGATATGCTCAATTCAAGCATATACATACTTTCTATATTAAACTGATTTACTTTTGTAGTGTTCTATATAAGTATTGCTTTAGATAAACAGTTACTAATTGTAATATTTTATATAAATTATTAAATCTTATTCATTTTAACATAATAAAAACCTTTCCAAAGCATTGCGAATTGGAAAGGTTCTGTTAATGTCATTTCAAAAATTAAATGATTATGCTCTTGAGATATAACTACCGTCACCAGTATTAATCACAAGTACATCGCCTTCATTTACAAATAAAGGTACATTTAACGTATATCCTGTTTCTACTGTCGCTGATTTAGTTGCACCGTTAGCAGTATCACCTTTGATACCAGGTTCTGTTTCAGTTACAGTAAGCTCAACTGTTTTAGGTAATTCAACACCTAATGTTTCATTCTCATAAGATTGAATTTGAACTTCCATGTTAGCTTTTAAGAAGTTAAGTTCATATTCTAAATAGTCAGCTGGTAATTCTGTTTGTTCAAATGTTTGATTGTCCATGAAAACATGTGTATCGCCATCAGCATATAAATACTGCATACGACGATTTTCAATTAAAGCGGTTTCTACTTTTTCTCCGCCTCTAAATGTTTTCTCTTGGATTGCACCAGTTCTTAAATTACGTAATTTAGAACGTACAAAGGCAGATCCTTTACCTGGTTTTACATGTTGGAAATCTAATACTTTCCAAATACCATTATCTACTGATATTGTTAAGCCTGTTTTAAAATCATTAACCGAAATCATTCAGTTTCCTCCTCAATTGTAAGGTCTTCTATAAAATAATAAGGTTTTTAGAGCATTTAGTAAAGCGTTCACAACCATTTTCTTTAATTAAAATGTCATCTTCTATACGAACGCCACCTAGTCCATCTAAATATATGCCGGGTTCAATTGTAACACAATTATTAACTTCTAATTCAGTTTCAGATTTTCTAGAAAGATTAGGACCTTCGTGAACGTCTAATCCTATACCGTGACCTAATGAATGTCCAAAAGCTTCGCCGTACCCTTTTTCTGTAATGTAATCTCTTGCTACAGCATCTAAAGCTTTTCCTGTAATGCCTTTTTTAGCAGCTTCTATACCTTTTAAATTTGCCTCTAAAACAATATTATAAATTTCTTTAAGTTTTGGATCTGGTTCACCAATTGCAAATGTTCGTGTAATATCAGAACTATAACCCTTGTAATAAGCACCAAAATCTAAAGTAATCATTTCACCGTTATTAATTACTTTATCGCTTGCAACACCATGTGGTAAAGCACCTCTAACACCTGAAGCGACTATCGTATCAAACGATGTGCCATCTGCGCCTAATTCTAACATTTTACTTTCTAATTTGGCTTTCAGCTGCTGCTCCGTCATACCAGCTTTTGCAACTGTTAAAATATATTCAAATGTTTCATCAACAATTTCAGAAGCTTTTTGTATTAGTTTGATTTCTGATTCATCTTTTACTTCGCGAATTTTTTCAATTACTCCAGTGATACTAATTAAACTAATATATGCCTTACTTAATTGTAAGTAGGTATCATAACTGACTAGATTCCCTTCAAAACCTACGTTTTGTACATTTAATTTTTCAAGTTGTAGTTTTACTTCATCAATTAATGATCCTTGTTGTTTGATGATTTTAAAATTCGGTGCTTGTGTCGTTGCTTGTTCTATGTATCTAAAATCAGTAATTAATAAATTTTGTTCTTTAGTTATGATTAATGCACCACTTGTACCTGTAAATCCGGATAAATATCTTCTGTTAAAATCTGATAATATGACTGCTGCTTCTAAATGTTTTGTTTCTAAGGCAGAATTTAATTTTTCAATTCTAGTCATCTGTCTTCCTCCCATTCAATAAATTTGTACATTTTCCATTTATACATTAAAATGATAGCATAATTATTATATAAATTTATAGTTTTTGAATTAGGAGCGTATTATGAAGAAAAAAATTGTAGCTATTTTAAGTGCTTCATGTTTATTAGTTGGATGTGGTAGTCAAAATTTAGGACCGCTAGAAGAAAAGACCACGCAACTTCGCGATGAAAATCATAAGTTGAAAAGTAATATTCAGGAATTAAAACAACAAATTAGTAAAGAAAAGAGCAATATCACAGCTTTGGAAAAAGATAAAAAAAACATAGCTACAGCTAAAAATAATCACAAGAAGGTTACTAACTTAAAAGCATCTTCTAAATATTACCAAGACATTGCTAAATCAATTGAACAGTACGATGAAATCGAAAGTGATGTCACGAAAAATAAAGGTGAAAAAAAAGTTCAAGAAAAACTTACTGATATCACGAATAAAATTGATACAGCCTTCACTACGTACAAAAATGATTTAAATAAAGAAAAAATGAGTAGTGATGATAAGTCTAAAAATAAAAACATTACTAAACTCAATAAAAAATTAAGTGATGCTATGAATGATATTAGAGAAGGATATAATGCTAAAGATAAGAAGAAAATTCAAAAGGGACAAAATGCTTTATCAACTATAAGTCTTAATAATAGTCAAAGTTAGAATTACATAGGAGTGTTTTAAGTGAAACAAGCAATATTTTATATTGTCATCGCTGTGGCAATAGTCGGATTAATCCTTAATTTAGATGCATTTATTTTTAGTTTTGTAAGAATGGCAATTAGTTTAGCGATATTTGCTGGTATTATTTACGCAATTTACTATTTCTTTTTCCTAACAGAAGACCAACGTAAATATAAGCGTGCGCAACGTAAATATAAAAGACAAAATAGAAAGAAAAAATAGGCTCTATTTTAAAAGCACAACGACATTGAATGTCGCTGTGCTTTATTAGAATATATTAACTTATTTACGATAATTCCATTCGTCTGATTTATATTTTTCAATTAATGTATTAATTTCTTCTTTTTGCTTTTGATTAAGCTCTAACGGTTTGAAGTTAATATCCAATCCCTTTTTAAATCCAATTTCAAACGCTTCTTCCATCTCTTCAAGCGTAATGTGTTGATCTGAAATATCATTAATGGCCACTGCCTTGTCTACAAAAGCTTGTTTCATTTTATCTTTTAAACGTTCATTTTTGAATATAAACATATCAAATAAATCATTTATGTCTACATCTTGTAATAATGAACCGTGTTGTAAAATAACCCCCTTTTGTCTCACTTGGGCACTACCAGCAATTTTTCTTCCTTCTACTACTAATTCATACCAACTCGGAGCATCGAAACAAACAGCACTTCTTGGTTGTTTGAGTTTTGCTCTTTCTTCTTTTGAACGAGGAATCGCAAATGATGCATCGAAACCTAAATACTTAAACCCTTCTAATAATCCTTCAGAGATGACTCTATAGGCTTCTGTAACCGTTGATGGCATATCAGGATGAGATTCTGGGACAATGACACTATAAGTTAATTCTTTGTCATGTAGCACACCTCTCCCGCCTGTTTGACGTCGAACAAGCCCATATCCTTTCTCTTTAACTTTATCAATATCAATTTCTTTCGTCAGTCTTTGAAAGTACCCAATGGATAATGTAGCTGGATCCCAACTATAAAATCTAATAACAGGGTCAATCTCTCCCCTGGATACAAAATTGAGTAACGCTTCATCCATTGCCATATTAAAATAAGGATCTTTACTACCTGTGTTGATAAAATTCCATGTTTCTGTCACATTTAAAACTCCAATCGCTAAATTAAATTGTGATAACGTATATTTTGTGTTATCGTTTTCAATAATTGCATAAGTTTGTCAGTCTTACTTGTTAATCAAAAGCAAAAATATTTTGATAAATTGAGCTAACAGTCTTATAATATATAATATCGGTTAATTAGGGAGGATGCAAGATGAGTAATTTTTGGTTTATACCGTTAGCAGTTTTAATAATTATTATTGGCTATATGGTAATCAATTATCTTCTTAATAAGAGAGCAGTCACAGAATTAAACCAAAATGAATTTCATAATGGTTTACGTAAAGCTCAATTTATTGATGTAAGAGAAAAAGTAGATTATGATTACGGTCACATTAATGGTGCGCGTAACATACCAATTACAATGTTTAAACAAAGATTTCAAGGTTTAAGAATGGATCAACCTATTTACCTTTGTGATGCAAATGGCATTGCCAGTTATCGTGCCGCTAAAATTTTAAAGAAAAACGGTTATAAGGACGTTTATATGTTAAAAGGCGGATATAAAAAATGGACTGGTAAAATCAAATCTAAAAAGTAGTTTAAATATTTTACTAAATAAAAAGCGAGCAACTATATTATAAGTATAGTTGCTCGCTTTTTTTAATATAATTGATAAAAATAAATCCAGATAAGTAATTATCTGGATTTATTGATTGTAATCATTAGTCCTTTTCAGAACGAAGATTTTCAAATTTTAACACAGGCTGTCTCGCTGCTTTAGTTTCGTCTAATCTATCAATGATTGTCGTATGTGGTGCTTCTAAGACTTTATCAGGATCTTCTTTTGCTTCATTCGCAATTTCAATCATTTTATCACAGAAGTAATCTAGTGTTTCTTTAGATTCTGTTTCTGTTGGTTCAATCATCATACCTTCCTCAACATTCAGTGGGAAGTAGATTGTTGGTGGATGAACGCCAAAGTCAAGTAAACGTTTAGCCATGTCTAACGTTCTTACACCATGTTCTTTTTGTTTTGAACCACTTAATACAAATTCATGTTTGCAATATTGAGGATAAGGAATTTCGAAATGATCCTTCAATCGTGCTTTAATATAATTTGCATTTAATACTGCTGCTTCAGAAACTTCTTCAAGTCCTTTATTACCCATCGTACGAATATACGTATACGCTCTTAGATAGATACCAAAATTACCATAAAATGGTTTCACGCGACCTATAGAGTTTTCAATAGCATTATCATATTTATATACATCGTTTTCTTTAACTACCATAGGTTTTGGTAAGAAACTTGCTAATTCTTTTTTCACGCCGACTGGTCCAGAACCTGGTCCACCACCACCATGTGGTCCAGTAAATGTTTTATGCAAGTTAAGATGAACCGCATCAAATCCCATGTCTCCTGGTCTTACTTTATCCATAATGGCATTTAAATTCGCGCCATCATAATATAATAATCCACCGGCTTCATGGACAATATTTCTTATATCCATGATATTTTTTTCAAAAATACCCAGTGTATTAGGATTTGTAAGCATAATTGCTGCAGTGTTTTCATTTACGACACGTTTTAAGTCATCAATATCAACTTCACCGCGTTCGTTTGATTTAACTGTAACTGCTTTGAATCCTGCAAAAGCAGCAGAAGCTGGGTTCGTACCATGTGCTGAGTCAGGTACAATGACTTCATCACGATGGCCTTCACCATTTTTTTGATGGTATGCTTTGAAAATCATTAATGCAGTCCATTCACCGTGTGCACCGGCAGCAGGTTGTAATGTTACTTCATCCATACCAGTAATTTCTTTTAGTTCTTCCTGTAAACTGTAAATGATTTCTAATGATCCTTGAACTTGTGATTCATCTTGAAGAGGATGTGACTCAGCAAATCCTGGGATTCTAGCGATTTTTTCATTGATTTTTGGATTGTACTTCATTGTACAAGAACCTAATGGGTAAAATCCTGAATCAACGCCGAAGTTTTTGTTAGAAAGTTCAGTATAATGACGCACTAAATCTAATTCAGCTACTTCAGGAAGTTCTGCTTTATTTTTTCTGATGAATTTATCATCTAATAACTTCTCAACTGCGCCATTATCGATTTCTTTTTTTGGTAATGAATACGCATAACGACCCTTTTTAGAACGTTCGAATATTAATGGACTAGATTTACTTACTACCATTTAATTCACCTGCTTTCTTAACAAATGTATCAATTTCATCTTTAGTTCTTAACTCTGTAACGGCAATCAACATATGATTTTCAAATTCTTTTGATACTTCACTTAAATCAAAACCACCAATAATACCTTGTTGCAGTAATGCATCATTAATTTCTTTAACAGGTTTATCAAATTTCACGACAAATTCATTGAATGATGTTCCATTTGAAACTTCTAAGCCTGCTTCATTAAATTGCGATTTAGCATAATTAGCATTTTCAAAGTTTTGTACTGAAATGTCGTATATGCCTTGTTTACCCAATGCAGACATACAAATTGATGAAGCTAATGCATTTAATGCCTGGTTAGAACAAATATTTGAAGTGGCTTTATCTCTACGTATATGTTGCTCACGTGCTTGTAGCGTTAATACGAAACCACGATTTCCATCTGCATCTTCAGTTTGTCCAACCAATCGACCAGGCGTTTTTCTCATTAATTTTTTAGTTGTTGCGAAGAACCCACAATGTGGCCCACCAAACTGTGCTGGTATACCAAATGGTTGTGTATCACCAACAACGATATCAGCACCAAAAGTACCTGGAGGTGTTAATAAACCTAGTGCAAGTGGATTTGCATAAACAATAAATAATGCTTTTTTGTCTTCAATAAATGAATGTATTTTCTCTAAATCTTCAATTGAACCGTAAAAGTTTGGATATTGAACAGCAACTGCTGCAGTATCATCATCAATCGCTTTTTCTAATTTTTCTAAATCAGTAATTGTACCATCAAGATCTACTTCTACAACTTCAAATTCTTCTCTAGTTTTAACATAAGTATTTAATACTTGTAATGCTTGATAATGCATTCCTTTCGAAACCACGATTTTATTTTTACGTGTTTGATTAAATGCTAAAATACAAGCTTCTGCAAAACTCGTAATACCATCATACATAGATGAGTTTGCAATATCCATATCAGTTAATTCGCAAATTAATGTTTGAAATTCAAAGATAGCTTGTAATTCACCTTGAGAAATTTCTGGTTGATATGGTGTATAAGCAGTATAAAATTCAGAGCGTGAAATCATAGCATCTACTACGGCTGGTGCATAATGATCATAAACGCCTGCGCCTAAAAATGAACTGTGTGTTTCTTTAGTTGTATTTTTGCTAGCAATTCTACTTAAGCGTTTTGTCAATGTTGTTTCAGCTTCACCATCAGGTATTGCTAACTCTCTATTTAATAATATATCTTTTGGTACATCTCCAAATAGTTCACTAATTGAACTTGCTCCGATAGTATCTAACATTTCCTTTTTATCTTGCTCAGTTAATGGAATATAACGATGACTCACAGTAACACCCCTTTGAATTATTTACTAATTTGATTTTTTTTGACAATTTTTGCTTTAACTTGTCTTTTTCTAACTTGTACAAGAACTTCTTTTCCCATTTCAAAAGCATCGCGATCAATTAATGCTAGACCGATTGATTTACCTGATAAAGGTGATTGTGTCCCTGAAGTAATTTCACCAATTTGGTTACCATCTAAATCATACACTTCATAACCTGTTCTAGGTATGCCTTTGTCAATCATTTCTAAGCCTACTGTTCTGCGTTTTGAACCATTTTCTTTTTGATCTTTTAGTACATCTTTACCGATAAAGTCAGCTTCAATTAATGGTTTTGCAGCAAATGCTATACCAGCTTCATATGGTGTGATTGTTTCACTTAGATCTTGTCCGTGTAATGGTAGACCAGCTTCTAATCTTAATGTATCTCTAGCACCTAAACCACATGGTGTCACATCATAATTAAGAATTTCATCCCACAAATATGGTGCATCATCTGCATTACAGTATATTTCAAATCCATCTTCACCTGTATATCCAGATTGTGACAATAGTACATTTTTACCGAAGAAATCAACGTTTTGTTCAAACTCAAATGGTTTCATTTCAGACACATCAATATTTACATGTTGTTGAACTAAATCTCGTGATTTTGGACCTTGTATTGCTAATTGTCCATACTCACTTGATACATTAAGAACTTCAGCGTCGAAGGCTTTCGCTTTTTCACACATCCAATCAAAATCTTTTTCAGTGTTTCCAGCATTAACTACTAAAAGATAAACATTTTCTTCTAATTTGTAAGTAATTAAATCATCAATAATACCACCTTGTTCATTACACAAAGCAGTATATTGTGCTTTACGGGTTGTTAAATTATCCGTATCATTTGAAAGTAAATATTGTACTAATTTAGAAGCGTCAGCACCTTTTATAAGAATTTCTCCCATATGACTTACGTCAAATAAACCTATTTCAGTTCTTACGGCATTATGTTCTTCTTTAATACTAGAAAACTGGACTGGCATAGCCCATCCACCAAATTCTACAATTTTAGCGCCACTATCAACAAAAGATTGATAAAGTGGTGTTTTTTTAAGTTCGTTAGACATGAAGAAACCTCCTAAAGTTTTTAAAATAAAAAAACAGAGTAGCCTAAACTACCCTGTTATAATATTCCAGGAATGCGTTACAGTATTATCCTTTTGCCTGAGAGTTTCGTAAAAACTTGCACCTTCGGCGATGGACTAAAAGTTATATTAATTATAACTACCATTCTCTCTAATACTGATCATTCGCAAATAATCGCTTCCATGATTTCGTTTTGTAAATCAGAAAGAGATTGTGTGCTATTTACTTTTGTGAATGCGATTTCATTATATCTTGAAACCCTTGATGAATACAAGCTTTTTAATTCAAATAGTGATTTATTATTTGCATTTGGTCTATTTTTATCATTTTTAACTCTGTTATAAAGAACTTCTATTTCACAATCTAACCAGATTACTTTTGATTGCTCTTTTAATATTTGGAATGATGCATCGCCTTCTATTATGCCACCACCTGTTGAAATAATATCATATTGCTGAATACATTCTATTAAGTATTCATATTCCAATTGTCTAAATCCTTGTTCACCAATAGCCTCGAAAATTTCAGGAATAGATTTATTTTCTTGTAATGCGATATGTTCATCTAAGTCAATATAAGATAATTGATTGTTTTTTGCTAAAAATTGGCCCAAAGTGGTCTTACCTGTTCCCATAAATCCAATGAGTATGAGTGATTCTATTTTATTATTCAAAAATAACTTCCTTTTTTATGTATGCATTTATTTGATTTTTATAAAATGTTTCTATATTATCTAATGTTTTTAATTGCAATTCAATTTGTAATGTATAAATTGTAATTAATGATAAATATAGCATAAATATGACCAGCATAAAAGGATACATATATGCAGATTGATTAGAAAACAATTTTCTTTTCATAACAAATACCTTTCTCTAAAATTTTCAAGTTAATTATTATTGATTTACCATTTACAATTTTAAAGTTTGCATTAACAACATTATGTAATATCGTTATGTTACCTTTTCCATCTATTGTTTTTATTATTTTATTATTTTTAAATTCATAAATGATGTTTCTCTGCTTACTATTAATAACAATATGGCGTTGATCGGATTGGCTTTCAAGAATAAAAGCATTTTCTTTAATAAAATCATGGGTTAAATCTCTTGCGAAAAATGCTAAATCTATCTCTTGGGCATTCATTATTTGCTCATTGATTGTCCCGGTTGTTCTTATTAACGAGGGTAATATTGACAAAATAAGCACAGCTATAAAAAGTGCAAACAAGACTTCTATATATGTAAAAGCTCTAACATTATTTATAGAAACAATTTTCATGTGTTTCTCCCTTTTTAATTACACATATTTTATCATTCCCCATATTCACGCTATAATCTCCAACTATAATGCCGTTTCTTAATTCTTGTTTTTTATAGTGGTAAAGTGAATTAAGTAATATTCTATTCAAATCGATTTCATTACTTTTAAATTGAATATCTAATTTTAACTGTATTATCATCGGTATAAATAATATACAGATATATGCGATAATTGAAAAAGATAAAAGACTATCCATCAATAATGATGCCTTAATATTAAAGCTTTTCATATCTTATACGCCCTTTTTCAATATGAAATATGATTTTATAAAGATTTTTATCTGTTTTTAAATAGACACTTCCGAACTTGTTTGTTTCTCCGAGTTTATTAAAAGTAATGAATTTTAAATTTGTTCTAGGATGTATGAATGTATTTGAGGGTAAGCTAATAGAAGTAGCACTTTTATTAGAGGGAAATTGCTCATTAACAATAATTTTATTTGCATAATCATTAAAGACGAGTGTAATTGATTGGTCATCTTTAATTGCTTTAGATTTAATAAAGTTGAATTGCATAATTAAATTATTAATTTTACGTTGTTCTACTTTAATATGATTACTATCTAGCAAGTTGATATTAGATATTTGAATAAATAAAAGCAAATTAATAATACCGATCACAAAAAGCATTTCTAAATAAGTGAAAGCGCCTTTAATTTGCAACGGCTTCACCATTATTAATAGTGATTGTTGCACCAGATTTACATGATTTTTGATTTTCTTTAATATATCCTTCTGTTACTAAGTCTTCAATAGAAGATGGCTTTCTATTAAATTTTAACGAGTATGCTTCGATTTGACTGTCAACCATTTTAAGTTGTGCCTCACATCCAGTATTTTGCAAATTGGAGGATTGTTTAGCTATATTAGGTATAATTAAGATTAATAATAAACTGATTATTAATAATACAAGTAACATTTCTATTAATGTAAATGCTTCACTATTAATTTTTAATTTTTTCATAATTAGTTGTACTTCCTCTATTCATAATTATTTAATTGTTTGCATTAAATCAAACATTGGCAACATGATCACTAGATATAATGACACTATTAATATAGCAATCAAGAAGAATACGATGGGCTGTATAAATTTTATGATTAAATGAATCAACTGTTCTATTTGAGTTAGGATCATTTCACTATATAGTTTCATTTCCACCTCTAACCTTCCTTTTTTCTCACCTACTTCAACAAAAATGAATAAGTTTTTTTCAAAACATAGTAAATGCTTCAATACTTCGCTTAAATTTTGTCCTTTTTGTATACCTTTTGAAATTTCATTTGCTAAGTATGTTAAATATTCATCTTGTTGATTGGCATATATTTCAACAATATTTTGCAGAGTAATACCATTTTTATAAAATAAAGATAATTCAGATGATAAGCAAAAGGTTTTATAAAGTTTGAAAAATTTCGAAATAATAGGTATTGATAAGATTATTTTATGCTTAATTTCAATTGATGATTTTCTGTAAATCAAGAAAGTACCGAAAGAGATTAATATAAATACGACTGAACTTAAAAACAGATAGGAAGGGAGATTTGTAATGAATAAAGATAAGTAAAGTTGTAAAGGGGAAATACTGACATCCATACTATTATACAAATTTTGAAACTCTGGTATGATCGTACGGTTTAAGATTATTAACATGAACAAAAAAACGGTTAATAGTAATAAAGGATATTGTATCGTTTTTAAAAAGCGCTGCTTCGATTTATAATTTTTTACTAAATATTCATAAGCATGCGGCAAAGTAATTGATAAATCTCCAAATATTTCTGCAAAATTGATTAAGGTCACGATAGCTTTAGGATAATTTAATAGTTTTAATATTGTTGCACAACCAGCGCCGTTATTCAATTCTGATTCAATTTGTGACTTTATATGACGATTCTTAATATTTGTATATTGAATTAAAGAGAGAAATGCTTCACTTAGCGTATAACCATGATCTAACAAATCTTTTAATTTGATCAATAGCAGTATTTTATTTTTCTCATTTAAAATGAAAATGTTTTTTAAATTAAATATAGCGCTCCATCGTTTCTTCACAAATAACACCTGCTTTGGCTAATTGAGATAACTGAGTAGACAAATTAGAAAATGAATTTGGTAAAGTATAATCATTGTCTATTAAATGATTTATTTGTGGTTTAGTTAGTTGTTCATATACTAACTTCCGTTTATTATTATAAGTCGTAATGAGTCTCTGATTTAAAACTGTTAATAATGCTTGTTTCATTTCTTGCATGGTTATTCCCATTTCTTTAAGCCTTAATAAAGCGCCTTTACAGTTATTAGCGTGAATCGTGGTTAATACTAAATGTCCACTTAGACTTGCATGCATAACATATTTAGCTATCATGTCATCTCTGATTTCTCCAATTAAAATAATGTCAGGATCACACCTTAAGATTGCTTTAAACGTATTAGCATAATTAATACCTGCCTTTTCATTTATCGAAACTTGCGTGATTCCCGATACTAGCTGCTCAACTGGATCTTCTACCGTTATAATATTTAAATCTAGTTGTTCTTTTGCATACATGACCATTTGATACATCAGTGTACTTTTTCCAGAACCAGTAGGTCCACTAAATAGGATGAGGCCTTGTTTTTTAATCATTAATTTGTATAATTCATTCAAATTAGTTGAATCATTATTATTTTGAAAATACTGTGGAACAATTCTGATAACACAACTTTCTATTCCTAGTGATAAGGGCAACGTGGATATTCTTAAAAAGTAAATTTGTTTAAATTTATAAGTATATCGACCGCTTTGAGCCACGTTATGTTTGGACACATCTAAGCCAGCTTGGTATTTCATATATGTTAGTAGTTTTAGATAAATATGACGTTGTATAGACTCAATTGGTGTAAGGACATCTTGAACTCTGAATTTAATGTATACTTTGTCATTTGAAGGAATAAAGTGTACATCAGTGACTTTTGTATTAATCGCTTTTTTAAGGATATTATTAAATAAAAGTTTCAAAAAATCCACCTCCTATATATATACACGTAAGAGGTGGATGAATTACTTCTGATTTAGTTGTAAAATTTATTTCTAATTTTATGGTGTTTACCCATGCAAATACGGGTTTAATTGTTCATCTTCAACAGTCGTATACGGTCCATGTCCCGGAAATAATGGTAAGTCTTCTTCGAGTGTAAATAATTTATCAAGTATAGAATCTACTAAAGTTTCGTAATCTCCCTTGTATAAATCTGTTCTACCTATACCTTGTTTAAACAAGGTGTCCCCTACAACTGCAAAATCTTTAAATACAAAAGTTAAACTACCTGGTGAGTGACCGGGTGTATGAAGAACTGTAAATTTAAAGTTAGCAATGTTTGACTCACCTTCAGATAAGGATTGAGGTGTGACAGAACTAATTACTTGCGGGAGACCATATTGTTTAAATTTTTCAGAACCATTTTTCTGAGTATCTGTTAAAAAGTCGAATTCTGATTTATGCATGAACACTGGAACTTGATACTTTTCCACAATATCATCTAATGCACCAATATGATCAAAATGTGCATGTGTTAATAAGATTGCGGCTAAAGGTTTGTTAATTTGATTTAATTTTTTTATAATCAAGTCACTATCACTTGCAGGATCAACTAAAAGGACATTTGACTCATTTTCTATAAAATAAGCATTTGTATCTACCAATCCTAAAGTCAAACTTGATATTTTCATCATACTTGTCCTCCGTTATCCAAATGATTTTCTACGGATTTTAGTTTGTCGTTCATTTTGCGAGATTTATCTCTTCTATCATCAATTCTAATATTTGTACAAACACGATCTAACCCATTATCAAAAGGTAATTCATGAATTGCTTGCACAACTTCAAATAAATCTTTTAAATCGCCTTCAATTAAAGTATTCATGGGCGTTAGTTGATAATCTATTTTTCCTTGTTCTTTATATTCTTTTAATTTAGTTTGAATTTCAGCAATATATTTACTAACACTAGGTCCTTCTGTTCCAACCGGTATAACGACTACGTCTACAATTGCCATTATTTAGCACCTTCCTTTTCAATAACATAAGTATATATTAAACCTGCAGCGCCAGTAATGCCTGCATCATTGCCAAGTTGCGCTTGAACAATTTCTGTATCTTGTTGTGCTGGTGTGAATGTTAAATTATGATATTCCGTTTTAATATTTTCAATTA
Organism: Staphylococcus sp. GSSP0090; assembly: GCF_013391405.1. Taxonomy (GTDB): domain Bacteria; phylum Bacillota; class Bacilli; order Staphylococcales; family Staphylococcaceae; genus Staphylococcus. Next base: position 250,317 of record NZ_JACBFD010000044.1, on the reverse strand, counting down.
AAATAAGACCGGCAGTCGACATACCGCCACCTAAAATGATGTATTTAGGATTACTCGTCACACTTAAGATACTACATAAATAAGCGATATAATTAGCAACACGTTCTGTAATGAAAATGCAGAATTGATCGCCTGCTTTTGCGGCATCAAAAACAGCTTTTGCGGTTACATTATTCTCTTTTATTAATTGTAGAATGGACGATTTAAAAGTTAATTTTGGATAATAAAAGTTAACAAGATTAACTACACCTGTAGCTGATGCAACGGTTTCAATACAACCCGATCTTCCACAATTACATTTAAAACGTTGATCATGATCTACTCGAAAATGGCCAATTTCAGCACCAGAACCGTTATGTCCATGTACTATTTCCCCATTTGAAATAATACCACCACCGAGCCCAGTACCGAGTGTAATTGCCACTACATCATCATCACCATTACCCGCGCCTTTATGTTTTTCTCCGAGTGCAGCTACATTAGCATCATTGTCTACATAAACAGGACAATCAACAAATTGTTTGAAGATTTGTCTAACATTTACCGATTCATTCCAATATAGATTGACTGCACCATTAACTTCACCAGTCTCAAAATTTACCGGACCAGGAACACCAATACCCACGCCAATCACATCAGAAAAGGTATATTCGGATGTATCAATATATGTGACAAAAGCATCATAAATATTTTTCAACAATTGATAACCCGTTGTATCAGACGTATCTGTATTAATTGACCATTTTGAAATACGATTTAAATTTTCGTCAAAACAACCTAATTTACAAGTTGTACCACCTATATCTGCTGCTAGTATGATTTTATTCATATATTACTTACTCCTTCTCTGACTAATGATTAATCTGCATTTTAAATATTCATCTTTTGATATGAGATTATAATTATATAAAGATTTTATCTCTTGTTCCATCATTTCATACATATCAGCTTTATCTTTAAAGTATATAATAAAGCCGAATTTTTTTAAAAGTTGCTGAACATCATAAAACGTATTAATTTTCTGAATCACTATTATCGCTCAATTCTTTATTTAAATTAATATAGTCTTTGTTACTAGGATCAGATTTCAACGCATCTTTGATATATTTTTTAGCTTTATCACTGTTATCCAATGATCTATTCGCAATAGCGAGCTGATAATTTAAGATGCCAGAATCGGGAAAGTATCGTAAACCACGTTCCCATGATGCAATGCCTTCAGCTTTAGAATTTTGTGTTGTTTGAATCAAACCACTTAAATAATAAGTTTCATCATCCGCATAATTTTTACTTATAGTGCGTTGAACCATATCTTTTGCTTCGTCATAATTACCTTGCTTCATTTCTTTAGTAATAATACTGTTATAAATATTATCTTCCTGAATGGTGAAAATTCTAACTTGAGCAGCTAAAAATAAAATAAGTATTATAATCAAAATGATCCAAAAACGTGTTTTATTCGTTTTGAAGTAATATCCCATTAACGTGATCAATAGTCCGCCAATGAATCCGCCAATATGTGCCACGATATTTATATTTTGCATAAATAAAGATAAACCTATCATTATGACAAGTACAATTAATAATTGACCAATTAGTTTACGATTAAATTGTTTCCCTATATACATAAATGTGAAAATTGCACCAATAAGTCCAAATATCGCCCCACTAGCACCAACTGACACAGTGTCTGTATTGAACGATAATGAGGCAAAGTTACCAAATAAACCAGCAACTAAATAGATAACTAACATACGCCAATGACCTACAATAGATTCAACTATTTTCCCGAATATGAACAAACTCAGCATATTCATTAATATGTGCTCAAAATTATAATGTAAAAATACAGAGGTTATTAATCTATACCATTCACCGTGGACAACGTTAAAATGAACTAATCCACCAACATCTAATAATTTTAAATCTGAAAATCGATTTAAAAATAGCACCATAAATAACCAAATGACAACATTCAAAATGATTAAAGCATATGTAACTGGTGAAAACTTTAACATATGTTTTTCAATTGGATTCGTATTTAAAGCACGTTGTTTATAAAATGATTTTGTTTGCTGTGTATTTCGTTTATATAATTGTCTAATAAAGACATTGGGAAGTATACGTTCAATATGACTGGTTTCTCTAATAATCTTGACCTTAAACTTTATTGGATCAGTTTCATTTAAATTTTCATCTGTAAAAGTTTTATCGGTAAAAATAATCAATTCATAATTTTTAGGTTCAAAACCTATATAAGCATGGATATCTAGTTGATTTTCTTGAATTCTACTTTTATCAAATCGCACTTCTTGAGTTGAGTTCGCGCCATATTTGAAAATAACAATACTACGTTTACGTTGATTCGCTAGCCAAACTTCGTTAGTTTCTTGATTTTTATATACAACACGATAATTTAGATATTTAATCCAAGTGTAAATACACTTCCAATAATGCTTTTCTGTAATCATTTTACCCTCCATTATCTTGTTGTCGCTATGATAAGTTTTTCTACAGGTTGATCATGTGTTTCTACTTGAAAGTCATTTAACTGAAAATCATAAATTAAACTCAGCGTAGGTTGATGATAAGTACTGAGAAATTTATCAAAGTAACCGCCACCATAACCAATTCTGAAGCCATCATTATTAAAAACTACACCTGGAACAACTAATAAATCTAAATCACTGGATATTTCAGTATTAGTATTAACGTGATTTATTCCTTTATCATCTTTACCAATATGCTTTAAGTCATCGATATGCTTAAAGGACATTTCCCGCAATTGATAATTTGTTTCAGGTACAAAGACTTGTTTGCCATCATCAATCATTTGTTGAATCATAGTATATGTATTAACTTCGTGTGGCATAGATAATACAATGCCTATACGAGAGGCAGCACGATATTCATTGGTATTGAAAAATTGATTAGCTAAAAATTGATCTGCTTGTTGTTTTTCATATTCATTTAGCATAAAAGATTTCATTAATTGGATATGTTTTTTTCTTAGTGATTTTTTATCCATATTTTACACCTTCCCGTAATTCATACTTTTATTATTATAACGTTAATGAATTATAATGTCATTAAACTGCAATTTGAATCCTTACATTTTTAGAAGATTAAAGATATTAAAAATTAAAATGCTAATAATAAATTGATATTTTAAGTCTGTTGAGTAAAGTACATAAAAATAACCAGATTCTATTAGAATCTGGTTTAAAATATGAATTATTTTGTTTCACGGTGCATAGTGTGTTTATTATCACGTGCACAGTGTTTTTTCATTTCTATACGTTCAGGATTAGTACGTTTATTTTTTGTAGTAATGTAGTTTCTTTCTCCACATTCTGTACAAGCTAGAGTTACGTTTACGCGCATGCTAATTCCTCCTTACCTTTTCAAAATACGACCTATTAATCATACCATTTAGTTATAAAATTGAAAAGTATTATTTTTCAATAAAGACGACTATATCAGTATTTTAAATAAAAGTGATGGCAAAATATTAATCTTTTGCCTTTTCTTCGAAATAATAATTAATAACATCTCTACCTAAATCGCCACCGTTTAACCACGGTTCAGGTACTGGTTGGTTAGTATACACAATTGAAAATGCAATTTGTGGATTTTTGATTGGAGCATAACCAATGTAAGTTGAGTTGACTCTTGGTTCTCCATCTTGAAATACTTCTGCAGTCCCAGTTTTACCAGCTGATGGTACTTCAGTATCTTTAAAACTTTGATAACCAGTTCCATCTTTTTCGTTAAATGCCATTTTAAACCCTTCTTGCACTTCATTAATTTCATTTTGAGTATTATTTACTTTATTTAACACATGGCCTTTTACTTTTTCTTTAACAGGCCCTAGTGTTTCTTTGTTGGTTGCTTTTCTAATTTCTAAACCGACATGTGGTTGCACTCTATATCCATTATTACCAATCGTTGATACGTATTGGGACAATTGCATCGGTGTATAAGTATCATATTGACCTATTGCTAAATCAAGGTAATTACCAGGGTTGTCTGTTAATGGTTCAATTTGTCCATTTGTTTCATTTGGCAAATCGATACCTGTTTTCACTCCTAGACCAACCTGATTTAAACCTTTACGCAGTTTTTGTCCTGCACTTGTAATGTCAGTTGGTAGTGACATGTTCGGTGTATAAGGTGAACCTGCCATTTTTAATGCTGTTTTAAACATATATACGTTTGATGAATGCATTAAAGCTTCTTTATCATCGATTTTCACTTTTCCATCTTGGTTGAAATAGGAATGTTTTGTTAAGCCGCCAGCAAATTTAAGCGGTTCATCAATCATTTCTTCACCAACATTAATCGCATCATTTTGATAACCTGCAAGTAGAGTACCACCTTTTACTGAAGAACCTACTGCATATTGAGAAGTAAATGTACCAATATCATAATCAGTTAAATCGCCATTTTTATCAATTTGTTTGCCTGCCATTGCTAAGATGTCACCATTATTTGGATTTTGAACAACAATTAAGGCATTGTCCATATTTTTAGCGCCTTCACTACGTAATTTTGAAATTTGTTTTTCTAAATATTCTTCAGTCTTTTTCTGTAAATCTACATCAATACTTAAAACAAGATCATCACCACGCGAACCAGGATTAACCACTTTGGAATCTATAACTTCACCCGATTTATCTGTGGTATATTTCATTTCTTTTTTCTTGCCTTTTAAAATATCATCATATTGATATTCTAAATATGATTTACCGACACGATCATTTCGAGAATAGCCTTTGGCTAAATACTGTTCAGTCAATTCTTTGGGAATACCCTCTTCAGTTGTAGAAACATCACCAAAAATGCCTCTCAAAGTATCGCCATATGGATATTTTCTATCCCAATCCATTGTCGTATTAACACCTGGCATATCAGATAATTTTTGTGAAACAGCTGCGTACTCTTCATCACTGACATCTTCATTTTTAATGGTTTGTGGATCGAGTGCTGAACCAGACATCATTTCTCTATATATTGCTAGGATTTGTAAATCTTTGTTATTTAATGAATTGATTTGTTTTTCTCCTATTTTTTTATATAAAGAGGCATCATATTCATCTTGACTAATATTACCGTCATCTAATAAGACTTGTTCATTTTTCATTAAATTTTTGGCTTTATTTGGATGAAGTTGTATCCAATAATCTTGTTTATCGCGATCTGTAATTTTATCTGTATCCATTTTAATAAGCTTCGATAATTTTTCAGCAATTTTCAATACTTCTGCTTGTGATGTCTTTCTGCCTCGTGCATATGTAATCGCCTTTTTAGAAGCATTATCGACTAGAACTTTACCATTTCTATCAAGGATACGTCCCCTAGGAACAGCTTCATTTACTGTTAGATTTTCACTATTTTTAATAAGTTGTTTATAGTGTGAGCCTTGTGCAATTTGTAAATATCCTAATCTTAAAACAATTATCGCAAAAATGAATACAATAATGCCGAATATAAAGCTAATTCTTTTATTCATTGTATTTCTAATTTTTTCATCATTTGATTTTTCTTTTAATCTTTTTAGCAAAACAGCATACCTCTATTCAATAGTTCTCACTACAAATGATATATGAAATCAGTGAATATTTCTATTATTTTAGTTAAAAAAAATGACGGCCTTTGAAAAGGCCGTCATAATCGTCTGCACAATTATTTTGCAGCGTTATATAATTCGTCAACTTTTTCCCAATTAACAACATTCCAGAATGCACTAATATAATCTGGACGTTTGTTTTGGTATTTAAGGTAATATGCATGTTCCCAAACATCTAATCCTAAGATTGGTGTTTTACCTTCAGTTAATGGGTTATCTTGGTTTGGTGTAGTAACGATTTCTAAGTTACCATTATTAACAACTAGCCAAGCCCAACCTGAACCGAAACGAGCTGCTGCTTTGTCAGCAAATTCTTCTTTAAATGCATCTAAAGAACCCCATTGTTCTTTAATTTTATCAACAACAGTACCTTTTTCTTCTGAGTTTGGAGTTAATAATTCCCAGAATAGTGAGTGGTTTAAATGTCCACCACCATTATTTCGAACAGCTGTTTGAATATTTTCTGGAACACTGTCTAAGTTCGCAACAATTTCTTCGATTGATTTAGATTCTAAATCAGTTCCTTCTACTGCTGCATTTAATTTAGTTACATAAGTGTTATGGTGTTTGTCATGGTGAATTTCCATTGTTTGTTGATCAATGTGTGGTTCCAATGCATCAAAACCATAAGGTAAATTTGGTAATTCAAAAGCCATAAATAATCATCCTCCTAATTAATCTTTAAATAAAGGATAACAATTAATAATGATGACAACAATGAATATGCTTATTCACTTACTGGAATGCCTTCATTTAGAATTTGTTATCTTTAGTTACTTTATTAGTATATCTCAAAAACTGCTTATTTAAACATCTTTAGCAAACAATTTTAAAAATTCAATTTAATTCATACTAATGACCTATGTTTAAATCGAGATAAAATTATAGAAAGAGTAAATTTGTCACTTTTTACAAGATATGGATGAGTCATTTTTATGCCTTTTGACATGATTCACATATACCATATACTTCTAATTTATGTGTATGAATGTCTACTTTTGGTAAAAATGCTTTAATTTGATCAATTGGACAAAAATCTATTACTTTTGTATCACCGCATGATTCACAAATAAAATGATGGTGATGATGATCAGTACACGCAATTCTAAATTTCATTTCTCCATCCAGTTCCGTACCTTCTACAATACCTAGATCTTTGAACAAATGTAAGTTTCTATAAATTGTATCGAATGAAATACCTGGATAATTTTTGTCCATTTTTTGTTGTATGATTTTTGCATTGATGTACTTATCTTCTTCTACAAAAATATCAATCATTTCACGTCTTTTATTTGTATATTTATGTCCATGATTTTTAATAATACCAATAGCTTCTTCAGTCTTCATCTTTAGCAACTCCCTTAATCGATCTTGCTTTTAATTTTTGATACATCATCGTTATTGCTAAAATAAATACAAGTAGTACTACGATAACACCACCAGGAGATATATTCATATAAAATGCTAAAATAAGTCCGGCGATGACAGAAAACTCTCCCATAATCACGCTCAATATAATTAATTGCTTAAAACCTTTAGTAATTCTCATTGATATTGCTACAGGTAATGTAATTAAAGCACTTACTAATAATATACCTACCACACGCATAGAAGCAGAAATAACCATTGCAACAATAATAATAAATAAAAATTGTATCCATTTTGGAATTCCTATTACTTTGCTGTATTCCTCATCGAACGATAATATAAATAATTCTTTATAAAATGAGAAAATAAATATAAGAACAATTATTACGATAACAATAATTGTTGATAAATCACTTAAAGTAACAGCACTGATGGAGCCAAATAATAACCCAACTATTTCTTGGTTGAATCCATCAGCAAGAGAAATAAAAATCGCACTTAATGCGATACCTGCGCTCATAATGATTGGTATCGCAATTTCTTGATAGTTACTATAAGATGTTCTTAAATTCTCTATAAGTAAGGCGCCTATAATAGCAAAAAGAATTCCAAACCACATTGGGTTTATAAATACAAATGCAGGTATCACAGTAATGATGAACATGCCAAATGAAATGCCCCCCAGTGTAACATGACTGAGTGCATCAGCAATGAGCGACAACCTTCTAACGACAATAAAGGCACCAATCAGTGGTGCAATAAATCCAATTAATATACCACTGATAAGAGAGTATCTCATAAAATCAAAATTCAGTAGAGCTTCTATCATGATGAACAACACTCCCTACTATGTTGGTGATCAACAAATTGGATTGGATGCCCATAAATTTTGGAAATTTCTACTTCATCTAAAGATTTAAATGCTTCTGTTGTTCCATGGAAATGTAAATGTTTATTTAAACATGCTACCTCCGTAGCTGTATCAGCAACCACACCAATATCATGTGTTACAAGTATAATTGTTACGCCTTCATTTTTAAGTGATTCCAATGTTTCATAAAATTCACTAACGTGTTTTGCATCAATCCCACTAGTTGGTTCATCTAAAATTAATACGGATGGTTCACTTATTAGTGCTCGAGCAATTAATACGCGTTGTTGTTGTCCTCCAGATAGTTCAGCAATATTTTTATCTATTAAATGTTCTATGTTCAGTCTTTTTAATACAGCTTCAACCTTATGCTCATCTTTTTTATTAAACCATTGAAGTAATTTTTTACGCTTTGTTAGACCACTAATCACTACTTCTTTCACACTTGCTGGAAATCCAGCTTTAAAAGCTTGTGCTTTTTGCGAAACATAACTTATTTTTAATAAGGATTGCTTACCATTATAATCCTTTCCATCCACATATATTTGGCCTTTTTGGATAGGTAATAACCCTAATATAATTTTCAATAGTGTTGATTTTCCAGCACCATTGGGTCCTACAATTGCAACAAACTCTCCTCGATTAATCTTTATATTTATATTTTCAAGTACTTGTTTGTTATCAAAATAATAATCAATATTTTTTAATTCGAATACTGGTGTAGACATGTTTTCACCTCGTTCTATACTATACAACGTTCGATAGCATATGTAAATAGTAATGTTTCCGAATTAATAAAAAGAGTCAGTGTAAGATCCCTGTATTAAATTTAGGGTCATACACTCACTCAATTCAATATATTATTTCGTTTTAAATAACTTAATATTATTGTTGCAAGATTTTATTTTTTAAATCTTCATCAAATTTTTGGTTTTTTAACATCTCAATTTCTAATTTGTATGGCGGTTTTTTATTCTTTTTATCTTCACCAACATAAGGTGTTTCTAATATCTTAGGAATATCTTTAAATGTATCATGGTGTACGACATAATTTAATGCATCAAAGCCAATATATCCAAACCCAATATTTTCATGTCTATCTTTATGTGCACCAATATCATTTTTACTATCGTTGACGTGTACTACTTTAATTCTATCTACACCGATAATTTTATCAAATTCGTTTAGCACACCATCAAAATCTTCTTTAACATTATAACCAGCATCATGTGTATGACATGTGTCGAAACAAACCGATAAACGATCATTGTGGTTTACACCGTCGATAATTCTGGCTAGTTCTTCAAAGTTTCTACCTACTTCAGAACCTTTACCAGCCATGGTTTCTAATGCAATTCTTACATTGTTGTCGTTCGTTAGAACTTCATTTAAACCTTCGATAATTTTTTTAATACCAGCGTCTGTGCCTTCACCTACATGTGAACCTGGATGTAAAACAATATCTTGTGCACCAAGTGCTTGAGTTCTTTCAATTTCACTTTGGAGAAACTCCACACCTAATTCAAAGACATGCGGTTTAACAGTGTTTGCAATATTTATAATATACGGTGCGTGGACAACAATGTTAGAAAGACCATGTGCTTTCATTACTTCATGACCTTTTTCAATATTTAATTCTTCGATAGGTTTTCTTCTAGTATTTTGAGGTGCACCCGTATAAATCATGAAAGTAGATTCGCCAAATTTATGCGCTTCTTCGGCTGAACCTTCTAACATTTTTTTACCATTCATAGATACATGTGATCCTAATAACATGATATTCACCTATCCTTTTCTATTTTTTCTATCTTGACGACTCTTCTGTTTGCTAAATTGTTTACGTTCCTTACGTTTTAAATCATCTAAATCTCTTTTGAATTTTTTCTTATATCCTGGTTTTACTTTTTTCTTATTTGTTTTAACTTTATATTTTAATTGATTTGTTAAATGGTCGTCTTTATTTTTACGCGTTTGTCGCATATTATGCGCTTTTATAGGTTTTAATTCATCATCTTTGATGTCTACATTTTCGAATTTATAACCTCTTTGTTCAATTAATGCAATATTATGCTCTTCGTCAGGGCTGTACAATGTAATCGCTACACCTTTGTATTGACCACGTCCAGTACGTCCAACTCTATGCGTGAAGAAATCGATATCATTAGGTACATCAAAGTTAATGACATGACTTACACCATCAATATCAATACCACGAGACGCTAAATCACTCGCAATAACAAATTGGAATTCTAAATTTCTAATTCTTTTCATTTGTTGTTTACGTTCTCTTGGTGTAAGTCCACCATGAATCATACCTAATTTCAAACCAGCAGTATTTAATTGTTTCGCTAATTCATCAGCACTATCTCTACTATTACAGAAAATAATACATAAATACGGATTTAATATATCAATTAATTTTAAAGTTTTTTCTATTTTTGCTTCACCTTTAGTAGGTATTAAATAAAACTCAATATTCTTTTTGTTTTTTTCTGTATTTTCGATTTCAACAAATTCTGGATTTTCTAGGTATTTATTTAAAAATGGATGCAATGACTTAGGAATAGTAGCACTAAATACAGCAATATGTGCATTTTCGTCTAATCTCGTTGCTACGTAATCTACTTCATCTATAAGGCCTAAATCTATCATTAAATCTGCTTCGTCAATCACTAAATACGAAGCTAAGTGTACATGTAAATCCCCATGTTTAGCTAAATCATTGATACGTGTTGGTGTACCTATGATAAGTTGTGGCTGATTCTTTACGCGACTACGATCTTTTTCAATATCTGTACCACCAATGAAGAGTTTTACAGATACGTCTTCTTTGAATTTTGTTAAATGACTCGCTACATCAAATAGTTGCTGTGCAAGTTCACGAGTTGGAGCAACAACGATTGCTTGTGGTTCTTTATAATCTACATCGATTGAATTTAATAATGGTAATAAAAACGCATGTGACTTTCCTGTACCCGTTTGTGACTGACCAATTAAATTCACTTGCTTAATAATTTTTGGTATGACACGAGTCTGTATTTCAGTTGGTTGATTAAAATTCAAATCTTTCACAGCGTCTATAAGACTTGTCTCTAAATTAAATTTTTCAAATGGGTGATTTGCCATGTCTTGGCCTCCTTAAATCTTCATCTTATCTATTATAAAGCAAAACACTATAATTTTGAACTAAATTATTGAATCGGTAAGCGACTTTAAATTTTTTAATTAGTATGGATTTAACAAATTAAATTTTCGAAAAAATTTGGTATTGATCTAAAATCTATTTAGTTATCTTAACGTTATGAACCTAATCGAATATCAATAAAAAGATAATTATAGATAGACAAAGGGATCGGTATTAACTTGGGATGCTATGATATTGAAATCTGTTGTTTCGTCATCCAACCAATCTAACAATAAACCACACAAACCTTCTTTCATTACATATTCACTGTAATGGTTAATATCTAATAGATTAACACCTGAAATTTTAGCATCTAAAGCATCATGGTGTTTTATATCACCCGTAATAAAGATGTCTGCACCTTTATTGATAGCATCATATTCAAATCCAATACCCGAACCACCAATGATGGCTACGGTTTTAATACTGTCATCTAAAGTACCTGTAAACCTGACACTTGGCATTTTTAATTTATCTTTCACATGTTTTGCAAAAGCCTTCGCATTCATAGGTTTTTCTAGATTTCCAATCATGCCTAACCCATAATCTGCCTCTCTCTGTAACTCTATAAAATCAAATACAGGTGTCTCATAAGGATGGTGTTGTATTACAAGTTGTTGTGCTAGTTGTTTTTGATTATAATCAATCATAAATTCTAATTTGTATTCTTCTACTGATGAAATTTGATCTAATTCACCAATATGTGGATTGGCACCATCAATAGGTTTGAATTGACCATTACCAGGGCTTTCAAAGAAACAATATTGATAATCTCCTTCTTCTGCTAATCCTGCTGCACTTAATTTATTTTTAAATTCTATTAAATGATCTTTAGGAATAAAAACTTGAACTTTATAGTATGAAAGTGACTCAGGATTTAAAATATGCTGATTAATTAATTCAAGTTTATCGGCAAGCATCGCATTAACACCCTTAGGGTAGACATCTAAATTTGTATGTAACGCAATAATATTTAAATCGTGTTTAATTATTTTTCGTAAAATTGCGCCATAACCATCTTCTTGTGTAATTTGTTTGATTCCTTTGAAAATAAGTGGGTGGTGACAAATAATTGTATTACACTGATTTTCTAATGTCTCATCTACTACCTCTTCTGTGCAATCAAGTGCAGTCATGATGCCAGAAATAGTTGCATTTTCATCTCCAAGCAATAATCCAACATTATCCCAAGATTCAGCGGATGAAAATGGGACATGTGTATTTATGATATTTAGTAAATTGCCTATGTTCATTTAAATCACCTCGTTAATAGAATGAATATCCTCATCAATTTCCCTTAAACGTTCAGTATGCACATTTGGATTCAAATTACGCTTTATTTTAAACAATGCATCACGTTCGCGTTCCCATTTTTTATAAAATAATGAAGTTTTATTTTGCAGTAACTTGGGACCAAATTTTATTTCTTGATTAGTCATAGATTCAAAATCTTTATTATAATCAGCAACCAAAATTTCATAAATATGACCTTTTTCTTCCAAAAGTTCTTCCTCAACGATAGTATAATTTAATTTTAATAACTGTTCACGTATTGCGCTAGATTGGATGTTACTCTGTAATATGAGTCTAGGTTTGTCAGCTAGTTTTTCAGCACCTTCACAAAGTATTTTAGCGATTAAAGGCCCTCCCATGCCACAAATTGACACAGAAGAGATATGGTCTTCTGGTGTAATTATAGTCAAACCATCTCCAAGCCTAACATCAATCTTATGACTCAATTCATAATCCTGTACGTTGCGAATAGATGCATCAAACGGTCCCTTTATCACTTCGCCAGCAATTGCGGTATCAATTATATTACTTTCAATCGCATAAATAGGCAGATAGGCATGATCAGAACCAATGTCAGCTAAACAATGACCTTGGATATAAGTGCTTACTTTTTTTAATCTTTGATTTAATGGAATCATATCGTTACTCCTCTATTATATGTAAAAAAAGGAGCGGGACTGAAATCTAAAAATATAATTAGATTTCGTATGCCCGCCCCCTACAAAGATAAATTGATCTCAAAATACTTATTGTGAGTGAATTTAGAAATCAGTCAGTTATTGTTTAAATAATTTATACACAATAACATGTGGTTTCCAATTTATATTTATATTGCTATTAGTCCATAAAGTCTTTTAGACGTTTACTTCTACTTGGATGTCTTAATTTTCTAAGTGCTTTGGCTTCTATTTGACGAATACGTTCTCTCGTAACTCCAAATACTTTACCTACTTCTTCTAATGTACGCGTACGTCCGTCATCCAAACCAAAACGTAAACGTAATACATTTTCTTCTCGATCAGTCAATGTATCTAATACATCTTCTAATTGCTCTTTTAATAATTCATAAGCCGCATGATCAGAAGGGCTTTGCGCCTCTTGGTCCTCGATAAAGTCACCTAAATGACTATCATCCTCTTCGCCAATTGGTGTTTCTAGAGATACAGGTTCTTGAGCAATCTTCAAGATTTCTCTTACTTTTTCAGGTGGTAAATCCATTTCTTCACCTATTTCTTCAGGTGCAGGATCTCTACCTAAATCTTGTAATAATTGTCTTTGAACACGAATTAATTTGTTTATCGTTTCTACCATGTGCACAGGTATACGAATCGTACGTGCTTGGTCGGCTATTGCACGAGTTATTGCTTGACGAATCCACCATGTAGCATATGTTGAAAATTTAAATCCTTTATTAAAATCGAACTTTTCTACAGCTTTGATTAATCCCATATTGCCTTCTTGAATAAGATCAAGGAACAGCATGCCACGGCCTACGTATCTTTTAGCTATACTGACTACAAGACGTAAATTGGCTTCAGCTAATCGAGACTTAGCAATTTTGTCACCTTGTTCTATTCTCTTCGCCAATTCAATTTCTTCTTGAGCGTTTAATAAATTAACACGTCCGATTTCTTTCAAATACATACGAACTGGATCATTTATTTTTACGCCTGGAGGCGCGCTTAAATCATTTGGATTTAATTTAGAATCTTTATCTGAACTATCTTTTTCATTAACTAAACTTATGTCGTTATCAGTTAATTGATCAAATAATTCATCCATTTGATCAGAATCCATTTCGAAATTCTGCAGTTTTTCTGCAATTTCTTCATGACTAAGGTGACCTTCTTTTTTACCTTTTTCAATTAATTGTTTTTTTACATCTTCTAAAGTTAGAGATGGATCAATCGTTTGCTTTTTAATTTTAACGTTATTTCCAGACATGAAATGGCCTCCCGAATATAATATCAAATTGATATCAAAATATTTTATAGATAAAATTAGTGAAATCTAACCAAAATATTTTTAATTTGCATTTTAGCACCCTATATATAAATATATACAGACAATTACTTAAAACTTTAATTCATTCTATTTTTATTGTGATTTACAATTTTTTCTAAATAATATTTTTGCAGTTCTAAATCACCTAATCTTGAAGCTTCCCGCAACTTTTGATTAAGCGATTCAATCGTTTCTTCATTTCTATTAGATGTCAGTGTATTTATATAATCGTCAATCTCATATTCATAAGGTTCTTCATTTATCATATAATTATCTAATGATATAAATGCTTCTTTGATTTCATTGATATCGATATACTGTAACACATCACTAATATTAAACGTATCATTTTCAGAGTAAAACTCATGTAAAATATTAAATATACGCTTAAAATACTGATTTGTAAAGTCCTCTGTTTGAAGTAATTTATGATAATTTAAGAAAGTATCTTTATCGTTCATAAAATGTTTTAGTAAAGCACGTTCTGCTTTTTCTTGTTTACTCAAATTGTTAAATTGAGGAACAGTAGGTATTTGATAATTATAAGGTTGATAATAATCTTGTTGCTGTCCTACTTCATTATTTAGACTATCCAAGCTAACTTTAAACAATTCAGATACTTCTTGCAATATTTTTTTGCGTAAAATCGTTGATTGCATGAACGAAATATCGTTTGTTATTTCTTTTAAATATCTTTCATATGCTAAATCATTATTTTCTATTTCATCCTGATGTGTGTGGATTTTGTAAATGATGAAGGATTTCTTCTCATGTTCAACATAATAATTAAAAGCATCTGCACCATGCTTACCAATATATTCATCAGGATCCATATTTTTAGGAAGTTGAACTACAAATACGTTAAAGCCTTGTTGTAACAAAGCTTGTCCCGATTTTAAAGTAGCTTCAGTACCAGCGAAATCGCCATCAAACATCAAAGTAACATTAGTTGTTAGCTTTTTAATAAAGGCGATATGTTCATTTGAAATCTGCGTTCCCATACTAGCAACTACTTGTTTCAAACCAGCTTGATCTGATTTGATTACATCCATAAAGCCTTCTAATAAGATGATTTCATCATTTTTACGAATTGATTTTCTTGCTTTATCTACATTGTAAAGTAATCTTCGTTTTTGAAAGATAGGTGTTTCTGGACTATTTAAATATTTTGGTTCTTGATTTGTATAGGTCCTACCTGAATAGCCAACCGTTCTTCCTTGAGCATTCGTTAACGGAAACATAATTCTATCTCGAAAACGATCATAATAACTAAAATTCTCTTCATTTCTTGACAACAATCCAGCTTCATAAGCAAGTTCAATATCATATTCTTTTTTCTTCAAAAAATCATGACAGAAATGCGCATTATTGGGAGCATAACCAATTTTTCTTGAATCTATTAATTCATCCGTAAAGCCACGCTCTTTTAAATAACTTAACGCCGCTTCTCCTTCTACGGTTTTCTTCAGTGCATAATGATAATAATCTTGCATTAATTCATGCATTTCAATCATTTTCAAATCATCTGAAGCAACTTGATGTCCATTGTCTTGATTAGCATAACTTTGATCGGTTTCGACTTTGATATTGACGCGTTCGCCTAATTCTTTTACTGCTTCTGTAAAAGGGATATCTTTAATTTCTTGTGTGAATTGAAAGACATTCCCTCCTTTTTTACAACCGAAACAATGACAAATTTGTTTATCCTCGGAAACAGTAAATGAAGGTGTTTTTTCATCATGAAAAGGACACAAACCTATATAATTGCGTCCCCTCTTCTCCAACTTCACATACTCACTAACTAAATCTAGTATATCCGTTTTATCTTTTATTTCATTTATCGTGGATTGATCGATTCTCAATATTATCACCTATTAAACATTAGTTATCCTATTATAATTGTTTTTGCTATTTTTTGAAATTATTTTGCTCAATAAGACTGATAATATCATTTGCTGTTTCCTCAATTGCTTTATCTGAAACATCAATGACAGGACAACCAATTTTATCAACTAATTTATGGAAATAATTAAGTTCTTCTTCTATGCGTTGTTCAGTAGCATATCTCGCACTTTCACCTAAGCCGAGTTGTCTCAATCTTTCTTTACGGATTCTATTTAATTTTTCTTCACTTATTTTTAAAGCGATACATTTAGAAGAATCTACATTAAACAAATCATCTGGTGGTGTAACTTCTGGCACGATTGGAATATTCATAACTTTGTAACTTTTATGTGCTAGATACTGTGACAATGGTGTCTTAGACGTTCTTGAAATACCTAACAATACAATATCTGCTTTGGATAAACCTTTTGGATCTTTACCATCATCATATTTAACTGCAAATTCAATTGCATCTATTTTTTTGAAATAAGCTTCGTCTAATTGATGTACTAAACCAGGTTCAAAATAGGGTTTTTCATCTATTTGATCTAATAAAATATTCATTAACGGACCCATGATATCCACTGATTTAATTTTAAATTCTGCTAATTTAGCTTCCATATATTTTCTTATTTCTGGTTTCACCAGTGTGTATACCACGATTGCTTCCGTATCTTTAGCGACTGAAATCACTTCATCCACATTTTCTAGTGCTTCTATATAAGGATACCTACTTATTTCACTCTCACATTGCTTAGGATTAAATTGTGAAATACAAGCTCTTGCTACAAGTTCTGCCGTTTCACCAACCGAATCAGATGCGACAATTATTTTTATATTTTTCATTTAGTTAAAACCACCTATTCATTTAATAATGATACAAAGATTTTAGTAATTGTAGTTTTAGAAATACGACCTTTAACTTCATATTTATCATTATCTTTCTTAACTACGATTGGCAATGAATCGATTTCTTTCTCGATCATAAGATTTGCTGCATGTATGACTTTTTCATCTTCAAGTATAAAACTCAAATTCGGCATACGTGTCATAATAATATTAACTGGCATAGTATGTATATCATCACCAATCATAGATGCTCTTAATAAATCTTTACGAGAACAAACACCCATGAAGTCTCCATTACTATTAATTACAAACAAAGTGCTGACATCTTCTAAAAATATGGTACAAATCGCATCATAAACTGACGTCTCACTTTTAACGACGACAGGGTGAGATGCATAATCTTTCACTACATACTGTTTCAATTCATCTGCAATTAATTTATTCTGAGGTTTGCCAGAATAATAATATCCTACACGTGGACGAGCTTCTAATATGCCGGACATTGTTAATATAGCTAAGTCTGGTCTCAAAGTAGCTCTAGTCAAACTAAGACGATCAGCAATATGTTCCCCTGTAATAGGGCCATTACTCTTTACTATTTCGATTATTTGTTGTTGCCTTTTACTTAGTTCTATAACACTCACCCCTTTATTCATTCTCCTTAATTATACATTGAATTTTTAATTGCTACAAATACATATATTTACTTGCTTATAAATGAGCAATACATTAAAATTAGACTTAAAGCGAGTTAAGGATGGTGAAAGCTTAACAAGTAACAATGGCTACAATTAAATGATTATTAAAAGCGAGTGTACACACTAATTTGGGTGGAACCGCGGGTTAATATGAATCTAGTAAATAAACACATATATTATATATGTGATTAAAAAGATTAACTCGTCCCAAGATATAGATTAAGCTTTTTGGCTTTTTCTGTGTCTTGGGGCGTTTTTATGTAAAAAGGAGCGTTTTATTTAATGACAAAAGATATGGAAACAATCGTCTCATTAGCAAAACATAGAGGTTTTGTATTCCCTGGTAGTGACATTTATGGTGGTCTATCCAATACATGGGATTATGGCCCACTTGGTGTCGAATTAAAAAATAATGTTAAAAAAGCATGGTGGCAAAAATTCATAACGCAATCACCTTATAATGTTGGTATTGATGCTGCAATTTTAATGAACCCTAAAACTTGGGAAGCATCTGGCCATCTAGGTAACTTTAATGATCCAATGATTGATAACAAAGATAGTAAAATTCGCTATCGTGCTGATAAAATCATTGAAGATTATATGTTAAATGAAAAAGGCGATGAAAATTTTGTTGCTGATGGTTTAAGTTTCGATGAAATGAAACGTATTATTGATGAAGAAGGCATCGTTTGTCCTGTCAGTGGAACAGCGAATTGGACAGATATTCGCCAATTCAACCTTATGTTTAAGACTTTCCAAGGCGTTACTGAAGATTCTACTAACGAAATTTTCTTACGTCCTGAAACTGCACAAGGTATTTTCGTTAACTATAAAAATGTACAACGTACAATGCGTAAAAAATTACCTTTTGGTATAGGCCAAGTCGGTAAATCATTCCGTAATGAAATTACACCTGGTAACTTTATCTTTAGAACACGTGAATTCGAACAAATGGAATTAGAATTCTTCTGTAAACCTGGTGAAGAAATTGAATGGCAAAATTATTGGAAAACATTTGCTAGTCAATGGCTTAAAGATTTAAATTTAAGTGAAGAAGCGACGCGTTTACGTGACCACGATGCAGATGAATTATCACACTATTCCAATGCGACTACAGATATTGAATATCGTTTCCCATTTGGTTGGGGTGAACTATGGGGTATCGCGAGCCGTACGGATTTCGACTTGAAAAAACATAGTGAACATTCAGGCGAAGATTTCCAATATCACGATCAAGAGACAGGCGAAAAATATATTCCATATTGTATTGAGCCTTCACTAGGTGCTGACCGTGTTACTTTAGCATTCTTATGTGATGCTTACGATGAAGAAGGCGTTGAAGGAAGTAAAGATTCAAGAACAGTACTACACTTCCACCCTGCTCTCGCGCCTTATAAAGCAGCTGTACTACCATTAAGTAAAAAATTATCAGGTGATGCAATTAAAGTATTTGAAGAATTAAGTGCTGATTTTGCAATCGATTTTGATGAATCTCAATCCATTGGTAAACGTTATCGTCGTCAAGATGAAATCGGAACACCATACTGTATCACTTTTGACTTTGATTCATTAGAAGATGAAAAAGTTACAGTTAGAGATCGAGATACAATGGAACAAATTCGTATGCCAATTAACGAATTAAAAGCATTCTTAGCAGAAAAAGTTAGATTTTAATTTGAAGTATGCTATATTCAAATTTAAATAAAGTTTGATTCTCTATTTAAATATTTATGGGACAAGAAACGATGATCAATTCAATGTAATTGATTTGCTTTCTTGTCCTTTATTTATGTAAAAAAAACAAACCTATAGGCTGACCCCATTAGGTTTGAATATAAAAAATTATTATAAGTTGTCTAATCGATATAATTGGTTAATGAGCTTTTGACTTTTGAAATACATACCCGCGTACTCTTTATACAATAAAATCACGAGCTCTGACATTTCATCAACAATAGCTTCATGTATGCTCAATGAACTCATTTGATTGATTGGTAGTTTTTGAAGAATATCTAGTAGATACAATGTTTTATTAGATAAATGTAATGCATGTGTATCTTTATAGGCTGCATTTTCAGAAATTGCACCATCATATTTGAAACTATATCCAACCAATTTTGATTGGTCATCGCTTTGAGTTATTACACATCTGTCGAACACAGCATTAAATCCAAATCTTGTCATACATTTTAATAGCACAACGACTGACATGAGTTGTGCAGAAATACCTTGTTTAATCTTATCTAAAACAAAATGTAACAACTCATAACTATTCTTAGAGATTTCATCTGCTTCGATAGAACGATCAATTGTTTCTGCACATAAACTGGCATAGCTACTCTCATAAATATCTAGTCGAAGATGATAATTTTGATCAATGACATCAACTGAACTTAGGGTACCCATACCTTTCCACTTGGAATAAATAAACAATCCATACACAAATAATTGTGTATTAGCTTGCAAGCCATTCTTACTCTTCTTTGCTCTTCGTACCATAAGTGGTACCTTGGCACCATGTTCATTTAAGATAGTTATAATTTTATCGGATTCGCCATAATCAATTGTTTTTATAATAATCCCTTTTTGTTTGATTAACACACGAATTCACCGACTTTCAACATTAACTTAATCTCTATCTTCTAAATAACCCATTTGGCGAATGAAATTAACTTTATTTCGCCAGTCTTTTTGTACTTTAACCCATAGTTCTAGGTAAACTTTAGAACCTAACAATCGTTCAATATCTTGACGTGCACGTTTACCAACTTCTTTTAATTTTTTACCGCCTTTACCAATTACAATCCCTTTTTGAGAATCTCTTTCTACATAAATTGTAGCCTCAATTCTCACTCTGTCTTCATCTTCTTTTATCATGCGATCTACATTAACACCAATGGCATGAGGAATTTCCTCACTTGTTAAATGTAATATTTTCTCTCTTATCAATTCTCCGACAACAAATTGTTCTGGGTGATCAGATATTTGATCATCAGGATAGTATTTGGGACCTTCTGGTAAATAAGACTTAATTACATTAATAAAATGATCTACATTTAACCCCTCAAGCGCAGAAATAGGAACAATTTCTGTAAAATCCATATACTTTTTATATTTTTCAATTCTAGGCATCAATTGATCTGGATGAACCAAGTCAATCTTATTTAGCACTAAAAATACTGGTGTTTTGATGGTTTTAAGCATATCCATAATATATTCGTCGCCTCTACCAATGTCCTCATTGACATTTACCATAAACATAATGGCATCAATCTCTGACAATGTATTCGTAGCAACACGCATCATGTAGTCACCTAATTTATGCTTAGGTTTATGGATACCTGGTGTATCTAAGAAAATAATTTGTGCATCATCTTGTGTCATGACACCTTGAATTTTATTTCTAGTTGTTTGTGCTTTGTCAGACATGATTGCTATCTTATGTCCTATCACACGATTTACAAAGGTTGATTTACCAACATTGGGTCTACCAATAATGGAAATAAAGCCTGATTTGTGTTCTGTCATTAGTTTAAATCCTTTCCTGAAAATCCTAAAGGCAATAACTCGCCTACAGATAATTCTGTCATATCGCCTTTGTGATTGGTCATATAAACTGGCATTTCGTCATCACAAAGTTCTTTCATAACTTGTCTACATGCACCACATGGTGATGATGGTTCATCTGCATCTACAGTTACAGTTATGGATTCAAAGTCTCCTGGACGGTATCCATCAGCAATTGCAGCAACCAGACTAGATCTTTCGGCACATATTGCCATTGGGTAAGCTGCATTTTCTACATTGCCCCCGTAGTATGATTTACCATCTTTCGTTCTTAAATAAGCACCTACTTTAAAATTACTATACGGTGCATAAGCATTTGCCTGTGCTTTTCTTACTTCTGAAAAATAATGTGGTTGATATGCCATCGCTTTATCTCTCCTGTTCAGTATTCAATACCATAGAAATGGTTAATATGATTTATATTTTGTTAAAAGCTTTGTTCTTTAAGTATAAACAACTTTTATGAATTTGCACTATTATTTAAAATATATATGGTAAAAAAACAATCAAACCGATTACACAAGCTGTTAAAGAAGCAATAATCACACTAAATGCAGCTATATCTTTCGCTTTTTTAGCTAAAATATGATAATCCGTTGTTACCAAATCCACTACATATTCAACAGCTGTGTTTATCGTTTCAAATGCTAGAACAAGTCCAATCGCTAATAATATAAAAAGCCACTCTACTTTAGTTATATGAAATAAAAAACCACAAACAATGACTATCAAACCAAATATAAGATGAAGTAAGAAATTTTTATCTTTGCTTAATAAAACGATCATACCCTGAATTGCATATTTAAATCTATCCATACGCGACCTAATCTCTTGTTAAGCCATACGCATTGAGTATTTGATCCTGACGTTCGAACATTTGTTTCTCATCTTGCTCGTTCATGTGATCATAACCTAATAAATGTAAAAAACCATGCAACGCAAGGAATCCCAATTCTCTTTCAAAAGAATGTCCATATGCATCTGCTTGCTCTTGCGCAACATCTGTACAAATAATAATATCGCCTAATACTCTAGGCATTTCTATACCAGTAATCTCAGGTTCATCTTCTTCTAACGCAAAAGAAATAACGTCTGTGACTTTATCTTTATCTCGATACATTTTATTGATTTCTTGAATTTCATGTTTATCTACAAAAGTAACCGATAATTCAGCTTCCTCTTCGATATTTTCTTGCTCTTTTGCAAAAGTAAGTAACTTGTCAATTTGTGTAAACCAAGCCTCTTTAACTAAATGAGTGTGATCACTAAAGTCTATCGTAAACATTTATTCATCTCCCTCATAACGATCAATAATTTTACTTACTAGTGGATGACGTACCACATCTGTTTGATCTAAATGATGAATACTTAGACCTTTAACATTTTCTAATTTTTTAATTGCTTCCTTCAAACCACTCTTTACACCTTTTGGTAAGTCTACTTGTGTTTTATCACCTGTAACTACCATTTTTGATCCAAATCCTAATCTAGTAAGGAACATTTTCATTTGTGCATGTGTTGTATTTTGAGCTTCATCTAAAATAACAAATGCATCATCTAAAGTTCTACCTCTCATATACGCTAACGGGGCAACTTCAATAATGCCTCTTTCTATAAATCTAGCAGTTTGCTCTCTACCTAGAACTGTATTTAAACCGTCATAAAGTGGTCTTAGATAAGGATCTACTTTTTCTTTTAAATCTCCTGGTAAAAATCCTAAAGATTCACCCGCTTCAACTGCAGGTCTTGTCAGAACAATGCGCTTTACAGATCCTTTACGTAACTGTTTGGCAGCGTATACTACAGCTAAAAATGTCTTACCTGTACCAGCTGGTCCTACACCAAAAACTAAATCGTTGTGGTGCATTGCGTTAACATATAAACGTTGACCCATTGTTTTAGCGCGAATGGTCTTACCAAATGCATCTTTAGTAATTTCGTCCTCATATAAATCTAATAAGTATTGAATCGTACCATTTTGTGCCATTTTCACAGCTGCTTCAACATCTTTAATGGATATTGTTACACCTTGTTGTATGACTTTTAATAAATTAATTAGTACGGATTCTGCTTTTTCTACATGCTCAATTTGCTCTCCTTTTACAGCAATTTCTTGGCCGCGAGCATGTATAATGACATCAAATCCTTCCTCAATTGATTTAAGGTGTTCATCATTATTACCAATGAGTGCTTGCGCTTCATTGATGTCATTTATTTGAATAATTCCAGGCATATAAGTGCTCCTTTACAAATATATTCGTTTCTTATATTTTATCCTATTAGATTTTAAGTTACAAAATAATTGTTAACTCATAAACAATCAGTTTGTAAGAAATCATGTTCAATAACTGTTTAATACTACTGATTATACATCTTTATTATATCATGAATACTCAAGATATTATTTTAAAGTGAATTGAATAGGACTGAATTTCATTAATTTTTACAGTAGATTTACATTCTATCTAATTTTATTAGAGAACGAAAGTTTTATAACGTGTGTTTACTCTTACAATATCTGTTAAATAAAAGACGTTAGTAGAATTATAATATAAAAAACGCCTTATAATATCAAATTCCTTTGATTTATAAGGCGTTTAACTTCGCGCATTTTATTATAATTTTTTCGGTCTTTCTAATACTTCTGACCAAATAATACCATTTACAACTTCATCTTCAGCAAACCTAAATTGTTCATTTGTAGTTGTTCCTTGAATCGCTTGAGCATTCATAAGTTGTTTTAAACGATAACGCTTAGTTCTTTCTGATAAATACTTATCAGCTATAATCGCACGTGCTTTGCGTTCAGTTCGTTGTAATTTCTTCTCATTTTCACGATCAATTTGACTACGTACATCCTGCATTTGTCCCATTAAATCTGCTTCTAATTCTTGTTGTAACTTATCATCTTGTTGCTGTTGAGAACGTTTTGCTTTTTCTGCTTCAGTTTCATTATCCGTTCTCATTGTTCGTGATGAACGTTCAGGACTCGGTGTTTCCATTTTTTCTGCACGTGTTTCAACCGGTTCTGCTTGAGTTTGACTAGGTTGAGGAGCGCGAGGTTTTTCACGTTCTTGAGTCATAGGATCTTCATTTAATTGTTTTTCTATTTCTTTAAACGTTTTTCCTATTTCATCAAAAAATCCACGTTTCTGAGGTTCTCCTTCATTGTCATTAGAACGTTTGTTGATTGGTGGTTTTTGGTTTTGTCTTTCCTTGTGGCTATTATCACTAATAGCACCAATTATCGTGACAATCACAGATATTACAAAGATAATAATACCTATATTCATTTAATCACCCCTAATTATTTATCCGGTGATTCATCATCTTTTTGATTCGTACGTTGATTAATAGAATTTCTCATGCCTGTGTCAGCTTCTACATTTTTTAAATTGTAATAATCTTTTACGCCTAAATTACCAGAACGTAATGCTTCAGCCATTGCCAATGGTACTTCTGCTTCAGCTTCTACAACTTTAGAACGCATTTCTTGTACTTTAGCTTTCATTTCTTGTTCTTGTGCTACTGCCATTGCACGACGTTCTTCTGCTTTAGCTTGTGCAATGTTCTTATCTGCAAGTGCTTGTTCTGTTTGTAAATCAGCACCAATATTTTTGCTAATGTCTACATCGGCAATATCAATTGATAAAATTTCAAATGCCGTACCAGAATCTAGTCCTTTACTTAAGACTGTTTTAGAAATATTATCTGGATTTTCAAGTACTTGTGTGTGGTGTTCACTAGAACCTATTGTTGAAACAATACCTTCACCAACACGCGCAATAATTGTTTCTTCACCAGCACCACCAACTAAGCGTGCAATGTTGGCACGAACTGTAATACGTGCTTTTGCTTTAACTTCAATACCGTTCATTGCTACACCAGCGATAAATGGTGTTTCGATAACTTTTGGATTAACTGACATTTGTACAGCTTCTAATACGTCACGTCCTGCTAAATCTATAGCAGCGCCACGTTCGAATGGTAAATTAATATCAGCTCTTTGTGCTGCAATATTAGCATCAACAACACGATCAACATTTCCTCCAGCTAAATAATGTGACTCAAGTTGATTAGTTGTTAAATGTAAGCCTGCCTTGTGTGCTTTAATTAAAGGTGAAATAACTTTACGTGGGGATACTCTACGTAATCTCATACCTACTAAAGTACCGATACCTACTTTTACACCGGCAGCAATAGCTGAAATCCATAACCCCACTGGGACAAATGAAAACAGTAACAACAATGCTACGACTACAATAACGACGATTATAATTAATCCGATCATACTTTCTCTCCTTTATGATTCAATTTCTCTTACAACAACTCTAGTACCTTCAACTTCTAAGATGGTAACTTGTTTATTCCTTAAAATAAATGAGCCATCTGAAACAGCGTCTATCCGTTCATTGTTTAATGTAATGATTCCCGCTGGTCTTAGGTCTGTTGATGTTGTTGCAGTTTTTCCAACTAAATGAGAGCGATCTTCATGTGAAGTGTAACCTGCCTCTGCATTCGTAGAATCTTTCAGTACAACTTTGTCTAAAAATGGAATTTTGCGTTTTAACCATTTCACAAGTATCACCCACTCAACAATAGATAAGATTAATGCAAAGACAACATTAGCAATCATGAAGATTAAGTTGTCTCCTAAAGTAATAATACTGAAAATAATAAATCCCATACCTATGATGCCAATAACTGCACCGACAACAAATAGTTCAATGATTACTAATATGACCCCTATTCCAAAAAGTATCACAGAATAGAAATTGACGTCACCTTTCACAAAAAATCCTAAGAAAAATATGAATAAGGCTAATGTTGCTATGATACCAACAACATTAATCTTACTAGAATATAATTGGTATAAAAAGCCAAGAAAGATAATACATGTCAAAATCAAAGCGCCAATTGGATGTACGATAAAGTTAGCTATATTATCAACCCAATTCCCATCCTCGACTAAATTAGAAGTAAAAATTGTATGTAAACTACTTGAAAAAATCACTCTATCACCTCGCTCTCAATTTGATTATACATGAAACTAATATGTGATTATACCGTTTACACTATAAAAATCCATTATATTTAAATAAATTTTAATCTTTACTTTTTGCGTTATATACGATGAGATAAAGCAGTGTTATAGTTTAAAGATATATCTGTTTAAAACGTTTAATTGTAATGTTATAAAAAAATAATAGCCTTAGTTGTATACAACAACTAAGGCTATTATGGTTTATAATTAATGTTGGTGTTGAGGGAGTCAACGAAACTATTAATTATTTGAATTTACGCTTACGTGCAGCTTCTGATTTCTTTTTACGTTTAACGCTAGGTTTTTCGTAAAATTCACGTTTACGTACTTCTTGAATAGTACCGCTTTTAGAAACTGTACGTTTGAAACGACGTAACGCATCTTCAAGTGATTCGTTCTTTTTGACTACTGTTTTAGACATGTGTATTTCCCTCCCTCCAAATATCAACGAAACTTTATTATCAATACACGGTATGAACCATGTATAGACTAGTATAATATATCTGATTAATGTGGTCAATTACTAAAATTCAGATTTTCTCATTTTAAATAAATTCTACGCATACATTATTGAATTTATTTAATTATTATGGCCATCGTTGTACTTTCATATCGTTCACACTTTAGTATCATGCTATTAGCATGCATCATTGGCTTAAATTAATTTTGTAAATCCTTTTCAAAACTGATAGCACTTAAAGCATATAAAGGTGCTGTTTCAGCTCTTAAAATTCTAGGTCCTAAGCCAATTTGATAAGCTACATCTTGTAATAGTGCTATTTCATCTTCAGCAAGACCGCCTTCAGGTCCAAATATTATTAATACGTTATCATTCAATTTAAATTGTTTGACTAACGATTTGAATTGATTAACTTCACCATTTTTAGCTGCATCTTCATAAGCAATTAAAATATAATCATATTGTTCAGCACTTTGAAGTACATCGCTTAATGTATCTTGATATTGAATTGTTGGTATCGCTAATCTATAACTTTGTTCCGCAGCTTCCTTGATAATCTTCTGCCAGCGTTCTAATTTCTTCATAACTTTATTTTCTGTAAGCTTTACTACAGAACGCTTCATACCTACAGCAATAAATTCATTTGCGCCTAATTCGGTTGATTTTTGTAACATCCATTCATATTTATCAGACTTGATTAAACCACTACATATCGTTATATTTTGTGGTAATTCTGTATCAACATGAATGCGTTTTTCTAATGAAACCATGATACCTTCATTAACCATCTCTACAATTTTACATTTATATACGTAATGATCAGCAAATGTAATAATGATATAATCATCAATTTGATGTCTCATAACGTTTGAAATATGATGTATATCACCTTTATCAGTTATACAAAAACGCTGATTTACATCAGCGTTTTGATCAATAAAATATCTTTGCATGTCAATCGCTCACTTTCTGTCCGACAATACAAACCCAACTATTGTCATGCTTAATAGACACTATTTCAAAGCCACTATGTTTCATATGCTCAACAATAGCCTCGTATTTTTCTTCAATAATACCAGAAGTTATAAAATAACCACTTTCATTAAGTGTATTATAAGCATCATCTATCATTTCTTCAATGATATGAGCTAAAATATTTGCGATGACAACATCAAATTTTTCAGTTTCTTCTTTCAATAAATTACCTGGTACTGCTTCAATAGCATTTTCACAGTTGTTTTTTTGAAAGTTCTCCTTTGCAACTCTAACAGCCATTTCATCTACATCAAGTGCTTTTATACGTTTAACACCTAATAAATGAGCTGCAATACTCAGTATGCCTGATCCTGTGCCAACATCAATAACTGAATCACTAGACTTAACATATGCTTCAATTGCTTTTAGACACATACTCGTTGTCGGATGATCTCCTGTTCCAAACGCCATACCTGGATCTAACTCAATACATAATTCACTATCATCTTCTCGTTGATATGTCTCCCAACTTGGAACAATTGTGAATTTTTCAGAAGCGCGAAATGGATGGAAGTAATGCTTCCACTCATTTTCCCAATCCTGTTCTTTAATTGTTTGCTCATCGAAACGAAACAAACCTAAATCAAGTCCTTCAATATCTCTTAATGTTTGAACTAATTTTACTTGAAAGTCTTTTGTATATTTAATTTCGTTAAAATAAGCTTTAATTCTCACACCATGTGTTGGATAATCTTCTGCATTTAGGGCATAGATTTCACCATACTTATCTTCAAAATCCCGAGTTAAATCTTCAGAATCTTCTATAACAACACCATTAGAGCCGTAATCTTCAAGTACATTGGTTATGATTGGTGAGACCTCGTGGTTCGCAACTATTGAAACTTCAGTCCAGTTCATAAGTTATTCTCCTTTGAAGAATCTTTTTGCTTTATCTCTAAAATTTGATGGTTGCTCAGAAAGCTCTTCACCATCTATTTCAGCAAATTCTCTAAGTAATTCTTTTTGGCGATCGCTAATTTTTGTAGGTGTTACTACATTGATATTAACAAACAAATCTCCGTAGCCATAACCATGGACATTTTTGATACCTTTTTCTTTAAGGCGGAATTGTTTTTCAGTTTGTGTACCAGCAGGTATTGTTAACATCACGTTACCTTTTAATGTAGGTACTTTAACTTCATCACCTAATGTCGCTTGCGCTATACTGATATCTAATGAATAGTAAATATCATCGCCGTCTCTTTCAAACTTGTCAGATGGTTTAACTCTAAATACAATATATAAATCGCCTTGAGGGCCACCATTTTCTCCTGGGGCACCTTCTCCTGCTAATCTAATTTGTTGTTCGTTATCTACACCTTCAGGAATAGTGACACTGATTTTAACATTTTTATTTTCTGTACCTTTACCATGACATGTTGGACATGGTTCTTCAAATTCTTGGCCAGATCCACTACATACTGGACATACTTTTTCAGTTCTCACTCTACCTAGAATCGTGTTTTGTTCAACTGAAACATGACCGGAACCATTACAGTAATGACATGTTTTTTTCTTAGTTCCTGGTTTAGCACCTTCACCATCACAAGTATGACAAGCAACATCTTTGCGTATAGATATTTCTTTTTCACTACCAAAAACAGCTTCATCGAATGTTACAGTCATTGTGTATTGTAAATCGTCACCTTTTCTTGGTGCATTTGGATCACGTTGCTGTCTGCCACCACCAAAGAAAGAACTGAAGATATCCTCGAATCCGCCACCGCCGAATCCACTAAAGTCTTGGCCGCCGAAACCTTGACCACCAAAGCCACCTTGTGGTCCATCGTGTCCGAATTGGTCATAATTTGCACGTTTATTTTCGTCACTCAATACTTCATATGCTTCTGAGATTTCTTTAAACTTCTCATCAGCACCTTCTTCTTTATTTATATCTGGATGGTATTGCTTTGATAATTTACGATAAGCTTTTTTAATTTCATCTTTCGAAGCGCTTTTGCTAACGCCCAAAACTTCATAATAATCTCTTTTGGCCACTATGATCTCTCCTTTCACGGTTTTATTAAAGCTATTATAAAAAAGGAAAAAGTCAAAGCCAATGTTCAATTGACTTTGACTTAATT
The DNA here is from genome assembly GCF_013391405.1 of Staphylococcus sp. GSSP0090. GTDB lineage: Bacteria > Bacillota > Bacilli > Staphylococcales > Staphylococcaceae > Staphylococcus. The sequence continues at coordinate 220,347 of NZ_JACBFD010000044.1, read as the reverse complement.
TGGCTAAGCAATTGTGTCATATATTTCTGTTAATAACAATTATTTAGTCAATGACTCCATTTATTTTTGGTTATCTTGGTTGTCATCATCTTTAACTTCTTTAAAATCTGCATCCTCAACATTGCTATCTTGAGAGGCGTTTGCATCTTCACCTTGAGCTTGTTGTTGAGCTTGAGCTGCTTGTTCATAAACTTTTGTAGATAAGTCTTGAACTACTTTTTCTAATTCTTCTTTTTTAGCTTTGATATCATCCATATCTTCGCCTTCTAAAGCTGTTTTAAGTGCTTCTTTTTTATCTTCAGCATTTTGTTTATCTTCTTCGCTGATATTTTCACCTAAATCAGTCATTGTTTTTTCAACTTGGAATACTAAGCTATCTGCTTCATTTCTCAAGTCACTTTCTTCGCGGCGTTTTTTATCTGCTTCAGCATTTTCTTCAGCATCTTTTACCATACGATCAATTTCATCGTCAGAAAGTGCAGAGCTAGATTGAATTGTAATATTTTGTTCTTTGTTTGTACCTAAGTCTTTTGCAGTTACATTTACAATACCGTTTTTATCGATATCAAATGTCACTTCGATTTGAGGTACACCACGTGGAGCTGCTGGTATATCTGTTAATTGGAATCTACCAAGTGTTTTGTTATCTGCAGCCATTGGGCGTTCACCTTGTAATACATGTATATCAACTGCAGGTTGGTTGTCTGCTGCTGTTGAGTATACTTGTGATTTAGATGTTGGAATTGTTGTATTTCTTTCAATTAGCGTGTTCATACGTCCACCCATAATTTCAATTCCTAATGATAGTGGTGTCACATCTAATAATACAACATCTTTAACGTCACCTGTGATAACGCCACCTTGAATTGCTGCACCCATAGCAACTACTTCATCTGGGTTTACACCTTTATGAGGGTCTTTACCTACTTCTTTTTTAACAGCGTCTTGTACTGCTGGGATTCTAGTAGAACCACCCACTAGGATGACTTCGTCTATATCAGAACTTGATAAACCAGCATCTTTCATTGCTTGACGCGTAGGTTCCATTGTTCTTCTGATTAATGAATCAGCTAACTCTTCAAATTTAGAACGAGTTAAAGTTAACTCTAAGTGTAATGGACCGTTTTCTCCAGCAGAGATAAATGGTAATGAAATTTGTGTTTGAGACACACCAGATAAGTCTTTTTTAGCTTTTTCTGCAGCATCTTTAAGACGTTGTAAAGCCATTTTATCTTTAGATAAGTCTACACTGTTTTCTTTTTTGAATTCTGCAACTAAATGATCAATAATTACTTGGTCAAAGTCATCCCCGCCAAGTTTATTGTCACCTGCTGTAGAAAGTACTTCGAATACGCCGTCACCTAATTCAAGGATAGATACGTCAAATGTACCGCCACCTAAGTCGAATACAAGTACTTTTTGATCTTGTTCAGTTTTGTCTAAACCATATGCTAATGCAGCTGCTGTAGGCTCATTAATGATACGTTCTACTTCTAATCCTGCAATTTTACCTGCATCTTTAGTAGCTTGACGTTCACTATCATTGAAATAAGCTGGAACAGTAATAACTGCTTTATCTACGCTTTCACCTAAATAATCTTCAGCTGTGCTTTTAAGGTTTTGTAATACCATAGCTGAAATTTCTTGTGGTGTATATTTTTTACCATCAACATCTACTTTATAATCTGTACCCATATGACGTTTGATAGATTGAATTGTGTTAGGGTTAGTGATTGCTTGACGTTTTGCAACTTCACCTACTTGAGTTTCATCATTTTTGAATGCTACTACAGATGGTGTAGTTCTAGCACCTTCAGGGTTTTGAATTACTTTTGGCTCATCGCCTTCTAAAATTGCAATACATGAATTTGTTGTACCTAAGTCAATACCTATTACTTTACTCATAAATAAATTCCTCCTGATATGTTTAAAAATTTGGTGTTTTCAACAATAAAATGAATTATTGGTTTACTTTAACCATTGAAGGTCTTAAAACTCTTTCTTTCAATTTGTATCCACTTTGTAGTTCTTGAGTAATTTGACCTGATTCAAAATCAGGATTATCGTCTTGAACTACAGCTTGGTGTACATTCGGATCAAATTGCTGACCTGCTGTCTCAATTTTTTCTAAACCATTATTTTTTAATGCATTTAATAGGCTTTCATGAACCATTTCTACACCTTTTTTAAGTGATTTAAATTGTTCATCTTCACCATCAATTTGTAAAGCACGTTCAATATTATCTATTGTTGGTAAGATATCATTTAATACGTCTTGTGCTTTATACTCTTTCATTGTTTGATTTTCTTTTTGAATTCTACGTTTATAGTTTTCAAACTCAGCGTATAATCTTAAATATTTTTCTTCATTTTCTTGTACATCGTTTTTTAATTGTTGAATTTCTTCATCTTTAGGATCCACGTCTTCTTCAATTTCTTGTGATTCGTCCTCCTGCAGATTATCTTGTGGTTTTTCTGTCATTTCATCAGTAGTTTCAACTGAATCGTTTTGTGAAGTTTCTTCATTAACTTCTTCATCCTGGTTGAAAGCTGATTTGTTTTGTTCTGTCATTGTCTGCCCTCCAATACAATTTTTCATTACCAAATCGTATTTAGTAATCGAATTACGTTCTGATAATTCATTGCCGTTGGTCCGATAACCGCAATTTGACCTTTCAGCCTATCATCAATATGATATTCACTTGTAATGATAGAAATATCACTTAAACTTGATTCAATTTCATGACCAATTTTCACATTAATTGAGGCATTGGACATATCATCAAGTAATTGTGTGATTTTATTCGATTCTATATATTGTAGAATCGGTTGAATAGATGATACGTTTGATTCATTCAACGCATCTATGAGTTTAACCTTTCCGCCCATAAAAATGCCATTACTTTGATTATCAAAATGAATGTCAATCGTATTGAGCATATCTTTTATAAAATCCTTTTCAATATCAGATTTTACGAAAGCATTTAATTCATTTTCAAAATGATGGTTATTCCACTCATTATATTTAGCAGTAACAAAATTTGATATTTTAGTTAATTCATCATTAGATAATGGTACTTCAGATGCTAAATGTAAATGTTCAACATGACCTGATGTGAATACAACCACCATAATAACCAAATAAGCATTTGCTCTAATCAAATGAATATTATTGATTATGTCTTGTTTATGATTTGGACGCATAACCAGCGTTGTATATTGTGATGCTATCGAAAGTTCATTGGCAAAATCACTCAATGTAGAAGAAATGTCATAATGATTTTCAATTAGCAAATCATTTAAACGCTGCATTTTAGTTTGTTGTTGATGAGATGTTTCTTGTAATAATTGATTCACATAATATCTGATACCTAATTCTGATGGATATCTTCCTGATGAAGTATGTGTTTTTTCTATTAGTTCGAGATCCTCTAATTGTTTCATCTCATTTCTAATAGTAGCTGGGCTAACATTTAATTTATGTCGTTCAATCAGTGTTTTAGAACCGATTGGCTGACCTAAATCAACATAATCTTCAACAATCGCATTTAAAATGCTTAATTGTCTATCACTAATCATGTTTTCACCTCATTAGCACTCTTTTGTTTCAAGTGCTAATTATAATTTATCAAATTGGTCAAAGTAAGTCAATGTTAAAGCCTTAGTTTTTCATAAAAACTTATATATTAAGTAAAAAAGACTCAAATACAAGGTTTCCTATGACTTTCCCTCTTTCAGTCATAGAAATATAGCCCTGCTTATCTACAATAAGTTCTCTTTGAATCAAATCATCAACGATTGTGCCATATACTTCATTAATAGATAAATCAAACTTTTCTTTAAATCTAGCTTTATTTACACCTTGATTCATTCTTAAGCCCAAAAACATTTCTTCTTCCATTTGTTCATCTTTTGTCGGTCTCGTAGACTCTAACACAGGTCTTTCATTGTTCTTTATTTTCTTAATATAGTGATTTACAGGATTAACATTACTATAGCGTTCGCCGTCAACATAACCGCTTGCACCGGCCCCAAAGCCATAGTACCCTTCATTTTTCCAGTAAACTTTATTATGCTCTGATTCATGTCCTAATTTTCCAAAATTAGAAATCTCATATTGATGTAACTCAGATTTTTGCATGCGTTCTAAAAGATACTCATACATCTCTTCACCAATATCTTCATTGGGTATCTTCAATTTCCCCTTTTTATATAAATTATAAAATTGAGTTTTAGGTTCTAAAATAAGACCGTAACTAGAAATATGATCAATATCCATTGCTAATGCTTTTTCTAAACTATCTTTAAAGTCTTCTAACGTTTGTTTAGGCAAATGATACATTAGGTCTAAACTAATTGAAGGTATACCTACGGCTCTAGCATTTGTTACTGCTTGGTATATATCCGAAGTGTTGTGTGTTCTTCCTAATATTTCAAGCAATTCTGGTTTGAAAGTTTGAACACCCATAGATAGTCTATTAACACCAAAATCATTTAATAATTGAACTTTTTCCAAGGTCAATTCATCTGGATTCGCTTCAAAACTAAATTCACCTTTGATATCGAAAATATCAGTAATTGCTATCAGTAATCTCTTTAGTTGTTCATAACTAAGCGCGGTGGGTGTACCACCACCAACAAAAACAGTTTCTAACACCTTCGTTTTGCTATATTGCATTTCTTTAATTAAACAATCTAAGTATTCATCAACCGGTTGATTATGAATAAAATATTTATTGAAATCACAATACGTACATATTCTTACACAAAAAGGTATATGTATATATGCGCTTTTTACTTCCATATTGTGTTCACCTACTTTCATATTAAAAAGTTCATGTTTCATAAAAAACTGGGGCATAAATCGTGTGGATTTAAGGCCCCAATTTTTAAATCATATTAATCTTCATCCATTTTGAGCACTGCAAGGAAAGCATCTTGTGGAATTTCTACATTTCCAACTGCTTTCATCTTAGCCTTACCTGCTTTTTGTTTTTCTAATAATTTTCTTTTACGTGTAATATCTCCACCGTAACATTTAGATAACACATTTTTACCCATAGATTTAATGTTTGTTCTTGCTACAATTTTCTGACCTACAGCAGCTTGTACTGGCACTTCAAATTGCTGTCTTGGTATTAATGTTTTTAACTTTTCAACAAGCGTTTTACCACGATCATATGCAAATTCCTTATGAACAATAAAACTTAAGGCATCGACTTTTTCGCCATTTAACAATATGTCCATCTTAACAAGGTCGCTTTCTTTATTATCAATAAATTCATAATCAAATGAAGCATAACCTTTAGTGTTAGATTTTAATTGATCGAAGAAATCAAACACGACTTCCGATAATGGGATTTCATATATAATATTGACTCTTATATCATCCATATATTCCATATTTATAAATTGTCCACGTTTACGCTGACATAATTCCATGACAGCACCAACATAATCATTTGGAACCATCATCGTAGCACGAACGAAAGGCTCATAAATCGTTTCTATTTTATCACGTTCTGGCATATTTGCTGGATTATCTACAGATACTTCCTCACCAGATTTTAATATACATTGATAAATTACAGATGGTGCAGTTGCAATTAATTCAATACCAAATTCACGTTCAATTCTTTCTTGAATAATTTCCATATGCAACATACCCAAGAAACCAGTACGATAGCCAAAGCCTAATGCTTGAGAAGATTCTGGTTCGAATTCTAAAGATGCATCGTTTAATTGGAGCTTCTCTAAAGCTTCTCTTAAATCATTATAATCTTTATTATCGATAGGGAATAAGCCACAGAATACCATTGGATTCATTTTTTTATAACCTTGTAATGGAGCTTCAGCAGGTCGTTCTGCGTGAGTGATTGTATCACCTACACGTGAATCGTCAACATTTTTAATACTTGCAATGATATAACCTACATCTCCAACAGTTAATTCATCTACCGATAACTGTTTCGGAGTATTAATGCCTACTTCAGTTACTTCAAATTCTTTTCCAGTAGCCATCATTTTGATACGATCTCCAGCTTTAACAACGCCTTCCATCACACGTATGGATGAAATAACACCTCTATATGGATCATATTCAGAATCAAAAATCAAAGCCTTTAATGGTTCCTCTGGATCACCTTCTGGTGGCGGTACTACCTCAACAATTTTTTCTAAAATGTCTTCAATACCTATATTTGATTTCGCACTTGCAAGAACAACATCTTCTTTATCAATGCCAATAACGTCTTCAAGTTCTTGTTTAACACGCTCAGGCTCAGCTGCAGGTAAATCTATTTTATTGATTACTGGTAAAAGTTCTAAATCATTATCCAGTGCTAAATAGACATTCGCTAAAGTTTGCGCTTCAATACCTTGCGCCGCATCCACTACTAAAATAGCGCCCTCACACGCTGCAAGTGATCTAGATACTTCATATGTAAAATCTACATGCCCCGGAGTATCAATTAGATGAAACGTATACGTTTCTCCATCTTTTGCTTCATATTTCAATCGTACTGCGTTTAATTTGATTGTAATACCACGTTCTCTTTCTAAGTCCATAGAATCTAACAATTGTGATTGCATTTCTCTTGTTTCAACTGATTTCGTATTTTCTAAAATTCTATCAGCTAATGTAGATTTACCATGGTCTATATGTGCGATAATAGAAAAGTTTCTTATATTTTTGCGTCGATTATAACGATCTTGTTTATCCATGTATTATCCTTCTCACTTTCATAATTCTAGCCCGTTTGTATGTATGACATTCTTTGATATAATAACGTTTTTACAATGTAATTGCAAACTTGCAAAGCCAATCATTTTTAATAATCAAAAATATTAATTCACCTATTGATGGTTTTTTAGCAAATTTTATTGAAAAGTGTTTCATAACTTTATATATTATTGTATCATTTATATTGAATTTACGGGCGACTCACAAATAAATCATTGCAGAAAGTCGCTTGTTTTGATAAAATATTTCTTGTTGTAATCAAATTCATTTTGATAGCGAAGATCACTTTTAGGAGGTGACACACATGCCAAACATCAAATCTGCAATTAAACGTGTTAATACAACACGCACTGCTGAAGAACGTAATATTTCTCAAAAAAACGAAATGCGTACAGCAGTTAAAAGAGCTCATTCAGCTTTAGAATCAAATGCTGATAACAAAGCTGACTTATTAAGTTTTGCTTTGAAAAAAGTAGATAAAGCTGCGCAACGCAACTTAATCCACGATAACAAAGCTGCTCGTATTAAGTCATCATTAATGACAGCTGCTAAATAATATTAAAGTTCAAGCAATTGCTTGAACTTTTTTTATGCCTTCTTTTATGTACAATCTGCTATTTATGATTAAGCCCCAAATTTTGTATATGCAACACAACATGACATGACTTAGTTACAAAACTATAATGATAAAATAAATAATTCTAAAATGAGATGTTTATCCATATAGGATGATTTTAATTTATAATCTGTTTCTGCACACGAATCTATAATATTAAGCAAACTTTCAAGTTGATAGTTTCTTGCCTGGTTAAGCGCTAACTTAACTCTGTATGGATGAACATTTATTGTTTTGGCAATTTGCTGACCACTATAACCCTTTTGACTTAATATCTTAGATTGATAAAAAAGGCGATAATTACTCGTAATGAGTGCTAATAATTTAATTGGTTCTTCTTTCATTGCAATCAAATCATTAACCAATTGAATGGCATTTGATTTTTTATTTTTTTGAATATAATCCGTAAGTAAAAATACGTTTTGTTCTAAACTTCTATTAACAATTTGATAAACATCTTGCTTATTAATAGTGGGTCTATCACCTAAGAATAATATCAATTTTTCAAGTTCTTGTTTGACCATATTAAAATTAACACCTGTGAGTTCTATAAATAAATCGAGCGCATCCTGTTTAATGTCCTTAAAATTATCATGGAGTTCCTTTTTTATCCACTGCATAATTTCTTCTTCTGACATTTGTTCTATTTTTTTTAATTGAGCATTCTTTTTTAATGTTTTCACTAATTTTTTTCGTTCATCTAATTTACTGTGATAGACCTCAAAGATAATTAACGATTCCCCATCATATTTTTCAATAAACTCAATGAGTTGATCTATATTATGATTTAAATCTTTGGGAGGTTTTTCTCCAGTGAATAAGTATGCGTTTTGAACAAGTACAGCTTTTTTATCAGAGAAAAAAGGCATGGTCAATGTTTCTTCTATTACGGGTGCCAAATCATCTTCGTATAAATTGAATTTTGCGAAGTTAAAATCATCTTTAGGTTCATTTAGATATTTATTTATAAGTTCTGTTGATTTTTTTTCTATAAGTTCAGGTACTTCTCCGTATATTGTTATTATATTATTGCTCATATGTAGCACCCTTTCGTCACTATTAAACATTAAATTATTATATCATGCAGTATATGTTCTCTCTACCCAAATCATTCATGATATTGTGATTTAATTCGTATCGATTGGGATAAAGTTATTGTAACTTCTCCAGATTGACTAGTCATATATATTTTAGATCTTATTGCCTTTAATCGATTAATTACTTCAATGTTCGGTAATTTATATCTATTATTTTGACCAACAGATATTAAGCTTATTTTGGGATGAATCAATTTCAAAAAGTTTGCACTGGAACTTGTTTTACTTCCATGATGCCCTACTTTCAATATATCTAAATTACTAATCTTATATTTATTAAGTAGAAGTGATTCATTATGTATTGAAGCATCTCCCATAAGTAATATCTTAAATTGATTATATTGAATATAGGTAATAATAGAATGCTCATTCAAATCATCTGAGTTTTGTATTGTAGCATCTAACAGCCGGATATTTGCTTTACTGAGTACCAAATGATTAATTGTTTTAAAATCTAATAATTTAGTTTGATATATTTTACATAGAGAACTAAGTCTCTTTAATTGTTCAAAAGAGAAACTATTTGCATTTATTATGATATGGTCAAATTGATATTTTTCCATTAAGTAGCTTAACTCCCCCATATGATCGACATGTGGGTGTGTAATAATCAAATAATTGATTTTAGTCAGACCATGCTTTTTTAATGTAGGTAATATTCTTCGCTTTGATAATGTATGTGTGTTTGCTTCACCTTTATGAGTTAGTATACCTCCCGTATCTATAAGAACAGATTCTTGTTTATCTGTTTCAAATAATATCGCGTCTCCTTGGTTTACGTTTAGCATTGTTAATCTGTAATCCGTTGATTTAGGTAAAATAGTTACAATGAAAAATAAGAGAACTAAAATGATTAAAAAAAGAATATAACGCTTGTGAACAAATATAATAAGTGCAACAAAGATAAGAAATACAGCAATTGCAATATAAAATGTGGATAATTCAGGAGTATACCATTTAAAAGTTGAGAACTTCATAAAAATTGAAATAAAGTCATCATGAATAAAAATTAATGCATTTACGCATTTTGTTAGAGGTATAAGTTTAAATGGAAAATGAAGTGCAACAAAATATATTAAAGTAATAGGAAATAAAAGAAATGTGTAAAACGGGACAAAAAATAAATTAGCTATTATACCTATCCATTGAATTTGATTAAAATGGACTGCACTAATTATAAAAGACGAAAGTTGCGCTATAATACTTATGAAAATAGTACTTTTAATGATATGAGCACCTTTGAAAATTGGTATTGAGAAAAGGATGCAAAAAGTAATGAAAAATGAAAATTGAAATCCAATATTATATATGATTTGTGGAGATATCAATGTAAGCAAAACAAAAACAACACATAAAATATTTATAGATTGGTTATACAACTTTTTGGGGAGTAATAGAAAAATTAGTGTCATTAATACAGCGCGAAGCGCACTTGGCACCATACCAGTATAAATAGCATAGAGTGGTAACAAAGCGAAGATGATCCCTTTAATGAAAAATATCGGACATTTAAATTTATTTAAAGTATAAAAAATAATACCGACAAGCGCAGTAACATGTGTCCCACTGATTGCCAGTAAATGATAAATACCAACTTCTCTAAAGTGTTCTAATTGCTTCTCTTCAATCTTTGAAGTATCACCTGTAATCATTGCAATTATTTTACCGGGATCATCATTGTGTTCATCAACAAGGCGATGATAAATATATTGTTTATGTATCTCCAACAGTGACATCCATTGCATTGGCATTGATTTACAACTTGATAAATCAATGTTTTTGAGATTAATATATAGTTTTCTATTAATACCATCACCATTGGATTTAAAATTACCGTGGATTTTACAAGAACGTCCATTTAATGTTGATACATAATCATTCCTTATTTTTCTATTCGACTTGAAATAATATTGAAAATAATCATTATCAATTTGAAGTTTACCACTTAAAGTATGCTCACTTATTATAGGTTTAGTGATGAATTTTGCATTAGTATTTAAAGGCTTAGACAACATTTTATTTTGGTATTCTAATTCCAGATTATAAGACCTTTGAAAAAATGCAAAAGATATGAATGGAACACTTATTATGACAAGTGTTTGCTGCCATTTTAACTGCTTTACTTTTAATAAAAATATTAGGAATATGAAAACAAGTACCGAAAGCATTTTGAGATGTAGCCAAAGCATACCAACTAAATAGGCTAAGCCAAAATAAACCGTAGTTATTTATTCAATAAATATTGTGCTACATGCTCTTGATCAAATGCGATTTTTTTATAATTTATACCAGCTTGTTTCAATAATTCCAATGCATATGTATGGTTATGATAATCTTCAGCATAATATATTGTACTGATACCAGATTGTATGATTGATTTAGTACAGTTCAAACAAGGAAAATGAGTAACATATATCGTGGCACCATCTGTAGATACTCCTTGCTTAGCACATTGGAGTAAAGCATTCATCTCAGCGTGTATCGTTCTAATACAATGACCGTCTTCTAATAAACATCCTTCATCAATACAGTGCACTTCACCTGAAACTGAGCCATTATATCCGCCGGCAATAATTCTATTATCTTTCACTATAGTAGCACCAACTGATAAACGTTCACAGGTAGAACGCAAAGCTAAAAGATGACTTTGTGCCATAAAATATTCTTCCCATTTGATACGATCCATGATGATTTACCTCCATATATCTATTTTTTCAATTAATTATAGATTAATTTGAATTTAAACATAATGCAACTATAAATTATACAGTGAGCTTTTCACTGATTTTTTCTAAAGTCTTAGCACCAATGCCATTTACGTCTTTCAATTGCTCTACAGACTCGAAAGCACCATGTTGTTCTCTGTATTCTATTATAGCCTTTGCTTTAGATGGTCCAATACCATTGATTGTTAATAACTGTGCTTCTGTTGCATGATTAACATTTATTTTTTCTGAGTTTGTTATGTGATTATCATTTTCACTTTTATCGACGTGGTTATTTTTTGTACTAAAATCATGCGCTTTTAAATTTTCTTGATCTGCATCACCAATTTTTGGAATATAGATCACTTTTTGGTCCTGTAATTTTTCAGCCAAGTTAACTTTAGATAAATCAGCATCTTTTAATAAAATGGCTTTATCCACTAATTGCTTAACCCTATCCGTATCTTTCATCTTATAAATATCAGGATGTTGTACAGCGCCTTTAATATCTACAAAAATGCAGCTTCCCTTGTTCTCGCTTTTCTCTGATGTGATATTTTCTTTATTATTTTGCTTTGTTTTGTTATTGGTGCTTTGTTCGTTGATTAATGATGAATCCTTATCTGTATTTAGATTTGGTTGGCTATAGTCATCTTCGTTATTTAGATGAAACGTTTGATAACAACAAAAGATAATAAATAGTACCATTAGTGTACATCCAAACATGATAACGATTCTATATTTCTCATAGATTATTTTCCATTTTGTCCAATCTAACCGCAAAAAATCACTCCTTTATACTTAACACGTATAAAGGAGTGATTTTACTTTTATTTTTTAGCTATGAAAAATAATCTGTAACCATTTTCGGTGTGATTATTTATATCAAAATCAACAAATGTCTGTATATGACTAAAGCCAACTTCTTTTAGCATGGCTTTATATTCACTTTCATTATAAGTTTGCTGATAATGTGATTCATCAAACCTTGTATAATGGATACTATCTTGTTTAATAAAAAATGTCATATCGTGCCAAACACTCAGTGGTTCTTCACCTTGGACAGCTTCCCATCCTAAAAAAACATCTTCAGATTCGTCAACATAACTTTGGTTGTTAAACAATGTATTCATTTTATAAACAGTATGAACATCAAACATAAAGACACCATCTTCAGCTAAATGACGATAAACATTTTTAAATGTATCTGAAACATTTTGTTTCTCAGGCAAATAATTTAAAGAATCACAAAATATTGTAATGACGTCAAATTGCTGGTCCAGCTCAAACTGAGTCATATCAGCTTCAATCCAATTTACGAAATGAGACTTTTGTGCGGCTATAGCTAACATATCAACGCTAAGATCCATGCCTGTCACTTGCTCAAATTCAGTAAACAATGAAGTTAAGCTACCTGTTCCACAACCAATGTCTAAAATAGATTGCTTTTTACCTGCAAAATGATTAACAATGCTTAGCCAATCTTCATAAGGTTGGTCTAAGGTTAATTGATCATAAAACAAACTCATTTCTTCATATTGCGCCATATTTAATAAACAGCCTGTCTATATGATTCTAGAGGTGCATCTCTGTATAATTTTTCAATATTATAATAATCTCGTTCATCTTTATGGAATACGTGTACGACTACATTTGCCAAATCAATAAGAATCCATCTTGCTTCATTAAAGCCTTCCATTCGTTTAACTTCAATTTCGGCTTCATTAGCTGCATCTTTGACTGCACGTGCAATAGACTGAACTTGTTTTTCATTATTTCCGTGGCAAACCACAAAATAGTCTGTCATATCACTAATACCTTGCATGTTTAAAGAAATAATATCTTCTGCTTTTTTGTTCTCAGTTGCTTCCACAGCTAATTTTAATAATTGATCTGATTTCATTTAATCATCCTTTACTCTTTCGTCACTGTAATTGTAATAATTCAAGCATGCAATCGTCGCGTCATAAACATTAATATCTTTATTAATTAAATATAGTACGGTGCGCTTAGATATTTCATAAATTGTTTTATCTAAGCTACCTTGATTGTATGCTAAATCTCTTATTTCTTCAACGCCTGGGGTCTGACGACCAGGTTCTATATAATCTGCAATAAAGACAAGTTTCTCAGTCTTAGTCATTTGAGCACGACCAGTCGTATGGTTTTTGATCGCTAATAATACTTCTTCATCATCAATGCCATACTGCTCTTTCATAATAACTGCGCAAACAGGTCCATGTAAAATTTCAGATCCATAACTTAGTAGATTGCTATCTAAATCGTGTTGGGTAACAACTTGATACATTGTCCCTAAATCATCATATTTAGAGTAATCATGTAATACACCAGCAAGTTCTGCTTTATCTTTATCACCATCATAAATGTCTGCTAATTTAACAGCAGTTTCAGCTACTCTTAAAGAATGGTTGAATCTTTTTTCAGGTAATTTCTCTTTTACAATTTCTATTGCTTCATTAACTTTCATATAATCCTTCCTCTCGGATATATTGTTCAACACGTGGAGAAACGAGAACTTGAATATTTTCTTTGTTCTTCACTCTATTTCTAATCATTGTTGAACTTATATCAATACGTGGAATCGTTAGCGATAGCATATCTGATTCGACCTCTTGTATTGCTTTATCCCTATTAACTATAATAAAAGTAATATATGTTTTTAAATCATCAATCTTATACCACTTATGCAACTGGTTAAATTGATCTGTTCCTATCACAAGATACAGTTTTGCATCTGGATGCTTATCTAACATATACATTACTGTATCATAGGTATAACTTTGACCTTGTCTTTCTATTTCATTTAAACAAATGTGACCAAAACCCAGCTCATCAATGACTGATTGAATCATATCGACTCTATATCTAGCTTCCAAATAATCTGTATGTTCTTTTAGAGGCGATATAAAACTGGGTACAAAATAAAAAATATCCGGTTTTACAAGTGCGTTAACTTCACTAGCTACAACCATGTGAGCGATATGAATCGGGTTAAATTGCCCACCATATAAGACAATTGATTTAGTCATTATGGTAATTGAATTTGTTTATTATCTTGTGATTCTTTATAAAGTACAATCATCGACCCGATTACTTGTACGATATCACTACGTGTTGCATCACTTAATGTTTGTGCTAAGTCATTTTTATCTTCAAAGTTATTTTGCAATACGTGTATTTTGATCAATTCTCTATTTTCTAAAATATCTTGTATTTGCGCTACCATATTGTCATTAATACCAGCCTTCCCTATTTGAAAAGTTGGATCCACATTATGGGCTTTGCTGCGTAAGAATCTTTTTTGTTTGCCTGTTAACATAATTCAATCTCCTTTTATAAATGTTTTAAAACCGTTTCTTTCATCACTTGAATTTGTGGTAATTCACCTGTCCATATTCTAAAACTTTCAGCACCTTGGTATACAAACATATCTAATCCATTATGAATAGGATTTCCTTTGGCTTCTGCTATTTCTAAAATAGGTGTCTTAAATGGCACATAAACGATATCACTAACTAACGTTTGACTATCTAAATTATCAAGATTGATGATGACTTCTTTGTTTTGATTCATACCCGTTGGTGTTGTATTTATAATAATATCAAATTCTGATAATGCTTTTTCTGCTTCCTGTAAATTAATTTTATTTACATCTAGTTGCCAATTTTCAAATCGATTCATAGATCTATTGGCAACTGTAAGTTTTGGACGAACGAACTTTTTAAGCTCATTCGCTAGACCTTTACTTGCACCACCAGCACCTAAAATTAAAATATATGCATTTTCTAAATCTTGGTATACTTGTCTTAATCCAGTTACGTAACCAATACCATCCGTATTATAACCAATCCATTTGCCGTCTACAATTTTAACTGTATTAACAGCGCCAACTGTTTTCGATTGCTCATCGATGTCATCTAAATAAGGTATAATACGCTCTTTATGCGGTATTGTAACATTGAACCCTGCAAGTGCTTTATCAGTTATTATTTCTTTGATGTGATGAAAATGTTCATTTTTAATATTAATCGCTTCATAAGATGATGAATCATTTAAAGCTTTAAAGTTTGCATTATGCATAACTGGTGATAAAGAGTGATCAATTGGATTACCTATCACTGCGTATTTCACATTAAAACCGCCTTACATTATAGAGTTTCGTAATACAACATCCACATTTTTAGGTACACGAACAATGATTTTAGCACCTTCATCAATCGTAATAAAACCTAATCCAGAAATCATGACATCACGCTTTTCTTTACCAGTTTCTAAACGTACTGCTTTGACATTTTGCAAATCAAAATGTTCAGGATTATTAGGTGGTGACAATACATCTCCTAATTGGTTACGCCATAGTTCATTCGCATTTTCTGTTTTAGTTCTATGAATATTAAGATCGTTTGAAAAATAGCATACTAATGGTCGTTTGCCACCACTAACATAATCAATACGTGCTAAACCACCGAAAAACAATGTTTGTCCTTCATTTAATTGATATACACGTTGTTTAACCTCTTTTTTAGGCATGATTGTTTTTAGTTCTTTTTCCGTTACATAATGGGTCATTTGGTGTTCTTGAATCACACCAGGTGTATCATACATAAATGAAGTATCATCTAATGGTATATCAATCATATCCAATGTCGTACCTGGGAATCGAGATGTAGTGACTACATTCTTTTCGCCGACACTGCGTTCTATCAATTTGTTAATCAATGTAGATTTACCAACATTTGTAGTTCCAACAATATAGACATCTTCATTATTTCTCAAAGTATTGATCGCATTCAATAAATCTTCGATACCTTCATTTTTTTCAGCAGAAATTAAAATAACATCTTCGGCATCTAAGCCGTATTTTCTTGCTGTTTTCTTCAACCATTCTTTTACACGGCGTTTATTAATTTGTTTAGGTAATAAATCTAGTTTATTACCTACTAAAATGATTTTTTTATTTCCAACAATACGTTTGATTGCATTAATAAAAGAACCTTCAAAATCAAAAACATCAACAACATTTACAACAATACCTTGTTTATCTGCTAGACCATTCAATAACTTAAGAAAATCTTCACTATCCAAGCCTACATCTTGTACTTCATTGTAATTTTTTAATCTAAAGCATCTTTTACAAATAACGTCTTCCCTATAAAGATTACTTTCTGGAACATATCCAGGTGCATCTGTATCTTCAGATTGTAATGGTGCGCCACAACCGATACATTTTAATATTTCTGTTTCTGCCAATCAATTTTCCTCCCATGTAATATAACCTTTTTTCCTAAAATGTTGTAACAATCTACGCTCAATCATGCGATTAAATTTCGTAATAAAACCATCTGTTTTTTTCACTGGCACGACCATAATTGTAAATAATCTACGACGGTTTCCACCAAATACATCTGTTAGCATTTGATCTCCAATGACAACAATCTCTTCAGGATTTAAATTCATTAATTTAGCTGCTTGATTAAAAGCACGTCCTCTTGGTTTTTTAGCTTTAAATATATAGTCTACCTTTAAAGATTTTGAAAAATTACCTACGCGTTGTTCGTTGTTGTTTGAAACAATTGTTACAGTTATACCTTGTTCTTTTGCTCGTTCAAACCATTCTTTTACTGCTTCTGTAGGATCTGCTACATCCCATCCTACAAGTGTGTTATCTAAATCTGTAATTATACCTTTTACGCCTGAATTTGCCAGTTTTTCAATATCAATTTGAAAAATGGATTGGACATATTCGTTTGGCATAAAATAGTGTTTTATCATACCCATGTTTTTAAGTCACCTTTTTATATAGTTTTAATTAAGCGGTCAACAATTTGACTTGAAGCGATTGCTGCTTTCTCTAAGAATGCTTCAAAGGTTATCCCTGCATCACCATCTGCTAAATCAGAAATAGCACGCGTAATGATGAACGGCAAATTAAATTGATAACATGTCTGTGCAATCGCAGTTGCTTCCATCTCTGCTGCCATAGCTTGTGGAAAATTTGTTTTAATTTCTGCACGTTGTTCCGAAGTACCAATAAAGCTGTCACCACTTACAATTAATCCAGATTTAGCAACCCAATTTTGATCTTTTATTGCTTCTTTTGCCAATTTTATCAAATGGCTATCCGCAACAAATTGTGCTGGCATTTGAGGAATTTGTCCTAATTGGTAACCAAATGCTCTTGCATCTGCATCATGATACGCAACCATATCACTTACCACAATATCCCCTACATCTAGTGATTTATCTAACGCACCAGCTGAACCTGTATTGATAATTAAATCTGGGTTAAAACGATCTATTAAAATAGTAGTCGAAATCGCAACATTTACTTTTCCTATTCCACTTTGAGTCAAGACAATTTCTTTATCATGTAGATGCCCTTTATAAAAAACGACATGTGCAACATTAATTATTTCTAAGTCTACAATTTTATCTTTTAAGATAGCTACTTCTTCTTCCATAGCACCAATAATACCTATCATTATATTTCACCTCATCTTAAAATCCTAGCCTTTGTTATTCTACCATATTTGATCACATAGCTCGATAATAGTTCAATGTTTTTTCATAAATTAATAATTATTGAATTTATTTAATCTTTTCACTTATGTTAAGTATCCTAGAACAATTTATTTCAAAAAACAAACAACAAAAAACCCTGAACTTAGAGTAATAAAACTTTAAGTCAGGGTAATAACTTTTAACTTAACTACCAAATAATTCAGTTAAACCTTGCAGTGAGAATACACCAGTGACAATCGTAACAATCACTGCTAAAATACCGAACCAAAGCATCCATGTTGGATGTTGATAATCTCCTACTATTGATTTACGTTTACTTGCAATTAATATCGTACCTAATGTAATAGGTAAAATCAAACCATTTAGTGCACCTGCAACAATAAGTAATGTGACAGGTTTGCCTAAGAATAAGAATACTAACGTTGACACTACAATGAAACTAATTACAATAATATTTGTTTTATTATAAACAGACTTATGTAATGTTTTTAAGAATGTTGCACTTGTGTAAGCTGAGCCAATAACCGAAGACATTGCAGCTGCAAATAATACAACACCAAAAATATTTCGTCCTATAGGACCTAACACATGTTCAAATACAGAAGCAGGTGGGTTTTCCGCATTTAGAGTCACCCCTGTTACTACTACACCTAAAACAGCTAAGAACAATAATGTTCTTAATACACCAGTTGTTAAAATACCTGAAATAGCAGCCCTATTTACAAATGGCAAATATTCTTTTCCTTTAATGCCAGAATCTAATATTCTATGTGCACCAGCAAACGTGATGTATCCCCCTACAGTTCCGCCCACTAATGTGATGATTGGTAAAACAAGTGCTAGTGGTTGTTCTGGCATGACCAAATGTTTTGCCGCTTCAGCATATGGTGGATTGGATTTAAACATAACAAAAGCAACTACGACAATCATCAATACGCCTAAAAACATTGTAACGACGTCCATTATCTTTTGACCACTTTTACTAATAAAGATAGCAATTGAAAGGACGGCAGTTATCGCTGCGCCTATTTTAACATCTAAACCAAATATAGCATTTAATCCTAAACCTGCTCCAGCGATATTACCAATATTAAAAGCTAATCCACCAATTGCAATCAGAATTGATATGAATGTTCCAAGTCCATTAAAAATATCGTTGGCTACCTCTTGTCCCCGTTTGCCTGTAACAACCAACACACGCCAAATATTGATCTGTGCACCAATATCAATTAATATAGAAAGTAAAATTGCAAATGCAAAGCTAGATGCAAATTGTGCAGTAAACACAGCAGTTTGTGTTAAAAATGCTGGCCCAATTGCGGATGTTGCCATTAAAAATACAGAACCTAATAATAACCTTTTGTGATTTTTAGTAAACTGGAAATCTTTCTCTTCTGACTTCAATTTTTCTCCCATTGCCTAGCCCCCTAGCCTTGTGATTGAAATGCCTTTTTTCGACAATTGTTCTCTAATTTGAGTTACAAATTCTATGGCATGTGCGCCATCTCCATGCACACAAATCGTATCTGCTTTGATATCAATTGTGTTGTTATTTTTTGTAATGACTTTTTGTGACTTGACCATATCGATGACTTGTTTAATTGCTTCATTCGTATCTGTTATCAAAGCGTCCGCTTCTTTTCTACTTACTAACTGACCGTCATCTTCATAACGTCTGTCAGCAAAAACTTCTGAAGCTGTGGATAAACCTAAAGATTGTGCTTCTGAAATTAATAAAGTATTAGAAAGTCCTACATAAATTAACGTTGAATCAAAATCATAAACCGCTTTTGCAATAGCATGCGCTATCTCTTTATCTCTTGCTCCCATCTGATACAGTGCACCATGTGGCTTAACATGATTGATCTTAACATCATGAATTCTACAAAAACCATTCAATGCACCCAATTGATAAACAACGATATCATACACTTCTTCAGGGGTTAAATCCATATTCCTTCTACCAAAGCCTTGTAAATCAGGAAGCCCCGGATGTGCACCAATCCCTATACCATTTTCTTTTGCAAGTTTGATTGTGTCGTTCATCACATGTTGATCACCCGCATGAAAACCGCACGCAATATTCGCTGATGTAATTAAAGGAATAATTTGATGATCTCCACCAAATGAATAATTACCAAATGCTTCTCCTAAATCACAATTTAAATCTACTTTCATTTATACTTCCTCCTTTATAATTTGATGCCTATCTAAAAACTTAATGTCTACTTGACTTGCATCTCCATCAGCATATTCAGGATAAGATAATACAGCGTAAAGAAAATCTGCAGTTGTCGTAAAGCCATCGATCACCATTTCATCAAGTGTTACTTTTAATTTATTAATCGCAAGTTGTCTGGTAGAAGACTTTACAATTACCTTTGCAACTAACGAGTCATAATGTGGTGAAACTTTGTAGCCATGATATAACAAACTATCTACACGCACATTAAAGCCCTGAGGTAGATGTAAAGCCTCAACCGTTCCGGGTGTAGGTTGGAATTGTTTCTCTGGATTCTCTGCATTGATTCTCGCCTCAATAACATGCCCGTCAAAAAGAATGTCATCTTGTGTGAAAGGTAATTCATTATGTTGCATCAGATACAATTGTGCTTGCAATAAGTCTCTATTTGCTCTCATTTCTGTTACTGTATGCTCAACTTGTATACGAGCATTCATCTCTATAAAGTAATATGCGTCCTGTGTCACTAAATACTCAATAGTGCCTGCACTACGATATTGTGATGCACGTGCTACTTTAACAGCATCATTACACATTGATTCACGCATCGATTCAGAAATTGCAGCACAAGGTGACTCTTCAATTAATTTTTGATTTTTTCTTTGAACAGAGCAATCTCTTTCACCTAAGTGAATATAGTTATTTTTACCATCACCGATAACTTGTACTTCCACATGTTTAGCAATAGGGATGAAAGCTTCAACATAGATACGATCATCATCAAAGTACTTTTTACCTTCATTTTTAGCTTCTTTAAATGCTTTTTGTAGTGATGCTTCTTCTTTAACGATTCGAATGCCTTTACCACCACCGCCACTTGCTGCTTTCAACACCAATGGATAACCAATGTCTTGCGCAATCGATTTCACTTCATTTATCGATTCAACAGCACTCGTAGAACCAGGAATAATAGGGACGCCAGCATTATCAACTGTTTGTCTAGCTGTAATTTTATCTCCCATCATCTCCATAGTGGTCTTAGTTGGTCCAATAAAATAAATATCATTAGCTTCTACTTTTTCTGCAAATGAAGTGCTCTCAGATAAAAAACCATACCCAGGATGAATCGCATTAGCTTGTGTTATCTTAGCTGCACTAATGATTCTGTCTTGATTTAAATAACTTTCAAGTGGATTGGCTTCTCCTATACACACCGCTTGATCTGCTAAGCTTACATGCAAACTTGATTCATCACCTAGCGCATAGATTGCAACAGTTTCAATATTCAGTTCTCTGCACGCTCTTATAATACGTACAGCAATTTCTCCTCTATTTGCTATCAGACAACGATACAATACAAACACCCCTTTATTTGACTTATTTTACATTAACAATTAGTTGGTTATATTCTACACTGGAGCCATGCTCAACTAAAATCTCTTCTACAATGCCTGACACATCACTTGTTACTTCATTCAAGACTTTCATTGCTTCAATATAACCTACTGTATCCCCTTTTTTAATTTCATCTCCAACTTGAATAATTGGGTTAGTTAGTTCTTTTTCATCTTGTAAGAAGAATGTACCTACCATTGGAGATTTAATATGTTGGTATGCATCTTTATCTGTTGAATTATTTTGTTCAGTTTCATGGTTAGCATTAGCTATTTTGTTATCATTACTTGTTTGTGTTTGATTAGATACATTATGATTTGCATAATTTTCAGTAAAATCAAGCTCGATTTCATTTTCATAATCTTTATATTTAAATTTTTTTACGTCGTTCTCTTTTACTAATTTAATTAACTGTTCCACTTTTTCAAAATTCATTATAATTCCCCTTTTAATAAATTTTTAATTCGTGATGCTGTTGGTCTTAATTGTTTTATGTCAAAAATTGGTTTTTCTACCAATTCTTTTAGTTTTTTAGAAAAATGTTCCTCTTTTTGCTTCAGTGCATTGACTGCCTCTTCTATTGATTGCCATTGGAATTTGATTGTTTCACCAGGTTGTTTTTGTGCAAGTAGTGATAAATCCGCTGCGCATACCGTTGCAATTTTTGTATAACCACCCACAGTTTGCTTATCATTTAATAAAATGATGGGATTACCATCTTTAGGCACTTGAACGCTACCCAGTGCTACTGGTTCTGAAATGATATCCGCAGAATTCAATGGAGCAATATTCTCACCTTGTAAACGAAAACCCATACGGTCTGATTTTTCTGAAATTTTAAACGATCCAGATGTTAATTTTGATTTTGCTTCTTCTGAAAACTGTTCAATTTGTGGCCCTTCAATAATATGAATCGTCTGTTGTTCATAGTTTTCAATAGGTGAACTGATACCTATCTGAGACAAATAGCGATGATTAGTTTGAATGGCTAACACGTCGCCTTTTCTTAACGCTCGACCTTTGTATCCACCAATTTGACTACGGGTATGAGTTGCATAGCTGTTTGCTACCAAAGGTACATCGATAGGCTGACCAAAAGCTATATATCCTCTAGCACCGTGTATCGCTGAATTTAACTTCAATTTATCACCTTTTTGTACTTTGATCACCGTTTGATGGGATATAGGTTCATCATTAACATAAGCGTCAAAATGCGCTCCTGTTACGACAAATGTGTTATCTGCTAAAAATTGAATAGATGGCCCAATAATTGTAATTTCTATCACAGGACCTTCATTATTAATTAATGTTTGTGCAAGTCTATAGGCATACAGATCTAATGCACCAGCAGTTGAAAACCCTTGATTTTGATAACCAATGCGGCCTTCATCTTGAATTGTACTAAACAAGCCTGGTGTTAATATTTTAATACTCATTGCGCACTGTCACCCACTTTTCAATATCAAATTGTTCACTTTTTTGTTCTTCTTCAATTTGCTTGAAGACTTGTTTATTTATCGCATAAAATTTAACGTAATCACCTGACTGATATAAGCACATAGGATTTCGATTCATATCAAAGACTTGTATGGGTGTTTGACCTATAATCTGCCAACCTCCTGGAGATGACTTCGGATATAATCCCGTTTGGTTATTCGCAATACCAACTGAACCTGCCGGAATGCTAGTCCTTGGTTCCTCTCTCCTAGGCGTATGTAACTGTTTATTTAAACCACCTAAAAATGGAAAGCCTGGCATAAAGCCAAGCATATATATTAAATATGTGTTGTCTGTATGTAATTCAATGACTTTATCAGTTGTTAATTGGTTATGTTTCGCGACTTCTTCTAAGTCTGGTCCATGTTTATCACCATAGTAAACAGGTATATGTATCATTTTAGATTGTGTGTTTAATGTCGTTGTTGCATCAACCTCAATATTGTCTAAATCTAAGCTATTAATTACCTTTGTAGCATCACTTAGTTTTATATCAATAGTTAACATAATCGCACGATATGAAGGTATGATTTCTAAAATAGCTTTATGATTTCGATCTTTAATATACTGTTCAACTTGTTGTACTTCTTTAAAGGTATCAGGATTTATCTTTTCATCAAAATAAATCATAATTGTTTGTTCATTAATTAATTTATATTCCAGAAACGTTGCCCCCTTTGCTGATTATCACAACTTATTATAAAAACAAACTAAGTTGTACATTCAACATTTCTATTATATCATTTATTATAAAATTCTGTTTAATAGCAAATAATTATCATAGATTATAATAAATACTGAATCAGACTAAAATAATAAGCATCTCAAGAGATAACCTAATTAATTTTATAATTGTTATCAATTTATCAGAATATTGTCTGCAAGTATAGAAATATTTCATCAAAGTGTAAAATCCCCCCAGACATTTAATATGTTTGGGGGGATTTTCACTAAAAATTTATTTAATATTTACGATTTTAACATTAATTTCTCCGCCATTTGGTAGAGAAACGCGTACTTCGTCATCTAATTTTTTGCCAATTAAACTTTTTGCCATAGGTGATTCGTTAGAAATCTTACCTTTAAATGCATCTGATTCTGCAGAACCAACAATTTGATACTCTTCCTCTTCGTCACCAGGTAATTCAACAATCGTAACTGTTTTACCTAATTGTACTTCATTATTATTACCTGTATCTTCGATAATAAGTGCATTACGTAACATGTTTTCTACACGTTGGATATCTTGCTCGATGAAACCTTGTTCATCTTTTGCTGCATCATACTCTGAGTTCTCTGATAAGTCACCAAAAGAACGAGCGATTTTAATTTTTTCAACCACTTCAGGTCGTTTAACCGTTTTTAATTCTTCAAGTTCACGTTCTAATTTCTCAAAACCTTCTTGAGTCATTGGATATTGTTTTTGATTTTCCATTATGTCATCTTCCTTTACTTATAAATACTATTGTTTACTGACTAAAGTTTGAATCTTCGTCGTCATTATATCGATAGCTACTTTATTACTGCCACCTTCTGGTATGATAATATCTGCGTATCTTTTAGTCGGCTCTATAAATTGATTATGCATAGGCCTAACTACATTGAGATATTGATTTATAACAGAATCCATTGTACGTCCTCTTTCTTCCGTATCACGAAGTAGACGTCTTAGTATACGCAAATCAGCATCTGTATCAACATAAATTTTGACATCCATTAAATCTCTTAATGTTTTGTTTTCAAGTGCAAATATACCTTCTACGATGATAACATCTTTTGGCTCAAATGCAATCGTTTCCTTACTTCTCGTATGATTTGAGTAGTCATATGTTGGCACTTCAACCTGTTTGCCATTTCTCAAGTCATTCAAATTGTCGATTAATAAATCATTATCAAATGCAAATGGGTGATCGTAATTGGTTTCTAAACGTTCATCAAAAGTTAAATGTGATTGGTCTTTATAATAATAGTCTTGAGCTAAAAGTGCAACACTATGACCTTCTAAATTTTTCATTATTTCATTTGTAACGGATGTTTTTCCAGATCCTGAACCACCGGCAATACCAATTATTGTTGTACTTTTCATTATCCAATTTCCTTTCTCATCATATTATTCGCATAAATTGGATGATCGACTTTAATTTGAACTATCTGCAATGGATGACGTGCTGCATCGAGTTCATTTCCCTCTTCATCATAAATTGTTTCTACAACCTGTCGAAAAGTATCAATTTCTGGTCCAAAAAATTCAATTTCTTGTCCAGGCTCAAATTTATTGCGCTGTTGAATTGTAGCAATCTTCGTCGTTTTATCATAATCTAAGACTAACCCACAGAAATCATAATCAGCATTTTTCTTATTTTGTTGACCAAACATTTGCTCTTCATAACCAGGTGTTCCTTCTATAAACGCAGAAGCAGTATCTCTATTAGCACATTTATCGAGTTCAATTAACCATTCAGGTTTGATTTGAAAGTGCTCTGGATCATTTGCATATGCGTCGATTACTTTTCTATATACTGAAACGACTGTAGCAATATAATGTATAGATTTCATACGTCCTTCAATTTTTAAAGAATCTACGCCAATATCCATCATATTAGGAATCGATTCTATTAGTTTCAAATCTTTAGGGCTCATTGCAAAAGGAGCAACCTCATGATCACCATAATATAAATCTAATTCCCCATCAGATTCAATATGTAATAAATCGTAATCCCAACGGCAACTTTGACAACAGCCACCTCGATTTGAGTCGCGCGCAGTCATATGATTACTTAATGTACATCTCCCTGAATATGCTATACACATTGCACCATGAATAAAAGATTCAATTTCAATATCAACTTTTTCTTTCATTTCTTTCATTTCCATCGCGCCTGTTTCACGTGCTAAAACAACCCTATCTAACCCTTCTTGTTTCCAAAATTCGACTGCTTTATAATTCGAAAGTGATTGCTGCGTTGAAAGGTGAATTTCCAATTCTGGCGCTACTTTTTTACAAGTTTCAATGATAAGAGGATCTGCAACAATAATACCCGTAGCACCTGTTAATGCTAAATCACGTAAATAGTTATCTAAACCTGCTATATTCTCATCATGTGCAATAATATTAGTAGTTACGTATACTTTAGCACCATAGCGTTTAGCAAATTCAACGCCTTCTTGAATTTCAGCCATTGTAAAGTTATCAGCATTTGATCTCAGGCCATACTCCTGTCCACCGAGAAAAACAGCGTCGGCTCCGTAATGTACAGCTATTTTTAGCTTTTCCAAATTTCCAGCTGGTGCAAGAAGTTCAGGTTTTTTCATTTTAGTTTTATTTTGAACGTCCATTTTTTCTAAAGTTTTCACTTGTCAACCTCCTTTAATATACTGTTTGTTTAAATAAGAAGCCTTCATCAAACGGACGGTGTTCGGGTTGAATTGACTCTATCGGATCGACAAGCATGAATTTTTCATCTTCATAGGCCTCTGGGTCCTCATTATACAAATCTATGGCTTCTCTATATTGTTCTGTACAAACATTAATATAATTTTCTGACTGTAATATACCGTCAATTTTCAGTGAATCAATACCCGCTTCAAGTAACGGTTCTAATTCTTCAATTAAACAAATATCGTTTGGTGACATAATATGCGTCCCATTATAATCTTCATAAACTGGGTACTTGTTATCTCGTTCCTCATCGTATAATAACAAATCATTTGCTTCCGTATTACGCTCTATTTTCATCTGGCGTTCTTGGAAAGTGTAATAATTACCTAGTAACATACGTTTAGATTGGAACATGCAAGTCATACCGTGTACTTGAACTTCAATTTCAACATTTGCATGTGCTTTAATATTAAGGATTTCATCCAAACTCAATTCTCTAGCCAGTTGTGCACGTGCAGCACCTTTTTCTCCCCAATAATTACATTGGAAATAATTCGTCACCAATGCTTCTGCATCCCAATGTAAAGGGATTGGTTGTGTCTGTTGTTTTACAAACATCACAACTGCTGGGTCTCCAAAGATAATACGATCAACTTTTATTTCATGAAGAAAATCAATATAAGCTTCAACAGCATTTAAATGATAGTTATGGAATATACCATTGACTGCAGCATATGCTTTTTTACCACTACGATGAATTATTTCTACTGCTTTAGCCATTGCTGTTTTATTAAATTCACCTGCTAGTCTCAAACCAAATTTTTGTTCACCAATGACGAATGCATCTGCACCTTTTTCAATTAATATTTCAATATGTTCAACAGATTTGGGTGTCACTAATAATTCTGTCATTTAGATTCTCCTTTAATTGAAATTGCTAATCCATCATCTATATTTAAGAAGTTTGTTGTATAAGATTCGTTATTCATCAGCCATTCATTATATTCAATTACCTTTTTAACCATTTGGCGAACGTTTCGTGTACGTACAACTGAAATATCAGAAACAAAGCCATGATACAGTACATTATCTGTAATAACTAGACCGCTTTCTTTTAACAATGGCGTATATAATTCAAAGAATTTCTTGGATTGTGCCTTAGCCGCATCAATAAATATCATATCAAAGCATTTGCCTTCGACAGAGGAAAATTGCTCTAATGCATCACCCTCGATTAAGTCCACTTGATTTGAAAAGTTGTATTTTTGTATATTTTCTTTGGCTTCACGTTGCATGTTTGAATCCCGTTCAATCGTAGTGATATGAACATCTTTAGATACAGATGCAAATTGCATTGCACTATAACCGATTGCAGTTCCAATTTCCAAAATATGTTGTGGTTGATGTATTCTAATCAATTGTTTTATCATTTCTAATGTAAGTCTATCAACTATAGGTACATTATTTGCTTCAGCATATGTTCTTAATGTTTCTATCGTTTCATCTGTTTGTTTATGTAAATCCAATAAATAGGATTGATTATTATCCATTCTCAAAACTTCCTTCATTGTAATATCATACATAAGTTTTAATAACAAAATAGCACGTAAAATAGGATACTTGTTATCCAATAAAACACTTATCTTATCCCATATAGATAACTTGTTAAAAAGTTTAAAATACTTATGGATTTTATTAAAACACGTCATTTCATGATTGCTCTAACTTTTCTTTAGATATGATAAAGCGATTTATATTCCCATAATAATGTTCAACACAGTCACCTAATGTACGAATGATGAATTACATCTAATATTGTCGCACTTGCGCGTCTTTTTTATTTTTAAGTGTAGGTGAAAATTGCATTTATATATAACATCTATATAATCTAATTCATGATTAATAAATGCATTTTAAATATCCTATGCTTTAGAATTTAACTTTATATATTTTACCATAAACACCTTGATAATATAAGTATAAATTCTATAGTTAGCGATTGCTGAAATAAATATGCTTAAGTCATCAGTTGATTTTTATACGTTTATTAACATAAAAAAACCATACTGGCATGCCAGCATGGTTAAATTTAAAATGTAATCTATATAATGATTTATTAATTATTCATGGTCGTGATCGTGGTCATGATCATCCATTTCTGTATTAACAACTTCTTCGATCATATCCCATTCTTCATCAGTTTCTACTGGTAAGAATTTACCACCTTCACCATTTTCATCTGGCTCATTAATCATAGGCACTAATTCTATTAAATCGTCATCATCTGATTCTGCGCCTTCTTCTGCAAGAATTACATATTCTTTTTTAAATTCTGGGTGGAAAAATTCTAATACTTTACGATATAAGACTTCATTACCTTCTTCATCATATAATGTTAGTAATTCCTCTTCATTGTTAATTTCTAATTGAGAATCATGGTTATGCTCTGTCATTATTAAAAGCTCCTTTTTATTGTAATGAGTCCAAATAGCCTTGCAATATAAAAACTGCTGCCATTTTGTCTATTACTTTTTTTCGTTTCTGTCTAGAAACATCTGCTTCTAGTAGTGAACGCTCTGCTGCCATAGTACTTAGGCGTTCGTCCCACATAATTATTTCTAATGATGGCAGTGCTTCTTGAAGTTGCTCCTTGTATTGTAACGAAGCCTCGCCTCGAAATCCAATAGAATTGTTCATATTTTTAGGTAATCCAATCACTACTGTACCAACGTTATCTCTTTTTATAATTTTTACTAATGCTTCAATACCTAGTTCATTGTTCTCTTCGTCTATACGGAGTGTATCTAATCCTTGAGCTGTCCAACCCATCAGATCACTTATTGCAATGCCAACAGTCTTACTTCCTACATCTAGTCCTATAATTTTATGTTTTAACATAAATTAATTCGATTTCTCTTGCAAATAGTTTGAAACTAATTCTTCCATAATATCATCGCGATCAATACGACGTATTTGATTTCTAGCTTCATTATTACGTGGAATATATGCAGGATCTCCTGATAATAAGTAACCAACAATTTGGTTCACAGGATTATATCCTCGTTCTTCTAACGTATGATAGACATTTTGCAATACTGTTTTGACATCTTCTTTTGGAATTTCGTCATAATTAAATTTCATTGTTTTATCAAAATTTTCCATTGTGCTTACACTCCTTTGTATCGAGTAAAAATATTCTTACTTATATTCTACATTAGAATTGAATCAAGTTATAGAGATTTAATGTAATCTTTAATGAAACGTAATGATTCTGTTATGTTCTCTGGTTCAGTACCGCCACCTTGAGCCATATCAGGGCGACCGCCACCTTTTCCGCCCACAATAGGAGCCATGTTTTTAATAATATCTCCTGCTTTTACTTTGTCAGTGAACGCTTTAGGTACTGTAGCTACTAATGACACTTTACCATCTATATTACTAATAAGTACAATCACAGTATCTTGTAACTTAGATTTAAAATCATCCATTGTTTCTCTAATTGCTTTTGCGTTTGGTACTTCTACTTCGGTAGCTAAGACTTTCAGACCATTTATTTCTTCAACTTGGTTTGTAATATCACCCATTTTTAATGATGTAACTTCTTTATTCTTTTGCTCAAGTTGTTTAGTAAGTTCTTTTTCTTCCGCTTGCATGTGAATGATTTTCTCTAATACTTGGTCATCTGCTTTCACTTTCACTTGAGATTTAACTGCGTTAAATTGTGATTGAATTGTTTCTAAGTATAAGAATGCTGATTTACCAGTTAATGCCTCAATACGACGTACCCCAGCACCTGTACCAGACTCACTTACTATTTTAAACAATCCAATTTCTGAAGTGTTGTTTACATGAATACCACCACATAATTCAATTGAAAATGGTGCCATGTTGACAACTCTTACAATTTCACCATATTTTTCACCGAAAAGTGCCATAGCTCCAAGTTGTTTAGCCTCAGATATAGGCATTTCTTGAATATCTACTTCAATACTATTCCAAATTTCTTCATTTACTCGACGTTCCACTGTGTCGATTTCATCTTGCGTCATTGGCCCAAAATGTGAAAAGTCAAATCTTAAACGATCTGCTTCAACTAGAGAACCTGCTTGATTGACATGGTCTCCAAGCACCTCTTTTAATGCAGCATGTAATAAATGCGTGGCACTATGGTTTTTCTTAATAGAACGACGTTCTTTATGATTTACACTCGCTGATACTTCAGCATTTTTCTTAACAGTGCCAAATTGTACTTCACCTTTGTGTAAATTCTGACCATTTGGAGCTTTAGTGACTTCGGTAACTGATATTTCAAAGTTTTCATTACTAATTGTACCTTGGTCAGCCACTTGTCCACCACTAACGGCATAGAATGGTGTCTCACGTAAAATGAAATAAATCGTTTCACCTGCTTCTGCAGTATCTACAAGTTCCCCATTTTGAATTATATCTGTAATGACAGAAGCTTTGTCCATAACGTCATATCCAACAAATGTACTATCCGTTGTTATCTTTTTCAATACTTCACTTTGAACTTGCATAGATTGTGAATTCTGTCTTGCTTGTCTGGCTCTATCTCGCTGTTGTTGCATTTCTTCTTCGAACGTTTGCATATCAATTGATAAATTTTCTTGAGATGCAATTTCTTCAGTTAATTCAACTGGAAAACCGTATGTGTCATACAATTTAAATGCATCTTTACCACTGATTTCATTCGTAGAAGATTTCGCTTGTGCCACTAAGTTATTTAGAATTGCCAGGCCTTCTTCCAATGTTTCATGGAAGCGTTCTTCTTCTGATTTAATAACACGTTTAATAAAGTCTGATTTTTCTTTAACATTTGGATAATATGGTTCCATGATATCAGCTACAATATCTACTAGACGGTACATAAACGGTTCATTAATATCTAACGATTGACTGAATCTTACTGCTCGACGCAATAAACGACGTAAGACATATCCTCTACCTTCATTAGCTGGTAGTGCACCATCCGCAATAGCAAATGCAATAGTACGAATATGGTCAGCAATTACTTTAAATGCGACATCGTAGCTATCATTTTCTAAATATTTTTTTCCAGATACATTTTCAACTTCGTGAATAATAGGCATAAATAAGTCTGTTTCATAATTTGTACGCACATTTTGTGCAAGTGATGCCATTCTTTCCAGTCCCATACCCGTATCAATATTTTTATTAGGTAGCGGTGTATATGTGTGATCTTTATTATGATTGAACTCACTAAATACTAGATTCCATACTTCAAGGAAACGTTCATTTTCTCCACCTGGATACATTTCTTCTTCAGGATCATCTTGACCAAAAGATGCGCCACGATCATAGAAAATCTCCGTATTCGGACCTGATGGACCCTCACCAATATCCCAGAAGTTACCTTCAATGCGAATAATGCGACTTTCTTCTAGTCCAATGTCTTCATTCCAAATTCTATACGCTTCTGTATCTTCTGGATGTATTGTCACATATAAAAGTTTAGGGTCCATTGCCATCCATTTTTCACTTGTCAAAAATTCCCACGCAAATTGAATGGCTTCTTCTTTAAAGTAATCTCCGATTGAAAAATTACCTAACATTTCAAAAAATGTATGGTGACGTGCTGTGAAACCAACATTTTCGATATCATTTGTACGAATTGCCTTTTGTGAGTTAACAATTCTTGGTTTTCTTGGCGTTTCTCTACCATCAAAATATTTTTTTAATGTAGCTACACCGGAATTAATCCATAATAGTGAGTCATCATCAATTGGTACTAATGGTGCAGATGGTTCAACCATATGGCCCTTTTCTACAAAATAATCAATAAAACTTTGTCTAATTTCACTTGCTTTTAAGTTTTTCATACTTAAAATTCCCTCCATATCAACTCAAGTAAGTTGTAAAAAATAATTAAAAAAGAAAATAAAAAACGCCCATCCTCATAAAAGGGACGAACGTTTCGCGGTACCACCCTAGTTATAAGTGTTAGTAAATGGATTCACTCTTAATTGAAAAAATGATACAGGTCAAACGACTGCCTTAAATTCCCTAACGAACACTTATCACTTAATTAGTTATTATGCTTGCTGACACAAAGTAGCATTCAACTATACCAACTGTACTTTTCAGCAACCAGTACATCTCTTTTTGTTTAGTATAATTTACTCATCTTTATGTGAAGTTAACTATATTGTATTTATTTTCTTTGCTCATGTCAATCTTCAACGAAGTCATACGGGGAAATCTCTCCCATATTAATCATTGGGTTAATTTTATAAATGTTTGCTTCAGTTAAAATGATATTTGCATCAAATGTATCATCTATGTCCTCTTCCGTAGATGTCTCATTATTAAAGTAAGCTTTTAAAAATGTGCATAACTGTGTCATTCTCACTTGGCCATGGGTTTTCAAACCAATATCAAATGCTTGTGGGTCGCCTAAAAATACAAGCGATTGTTTTGCTCTTGTTAAGCCAGTATATAGGATAGGTTTTTGAAGCATTCTAAAATACTGTTTTACCATAGGCATTATGACAATTGGAAATTCAGAACCTTGTGATTTATGAATGGATGTACAATAAGCATGTGTTAGTTCTATCAAATCTTGGCGTACAAACGTAATCTCATTACCTTCAAAATCAACAACTAATACATCTTTATTCAGCGCATTTTCTTTTGCCCAAAATACACCAACTATAACACCAATATCACCATTAAAAATATTGTCATTCGGTCTGTTTACAAGTTGTAATACCTTATCGCCTTTTCTAAAAACCACATCTCCAAATTCTATTTCACGAGTGTCTTTAAGCTTAGGGTTTAAAATATCTTGTAATACGGTATTAAGTTTTTTAATACCTGCAGAACCTTTATACATTGGTGCTAAAACTTGAATATCGCTCATATCATAACCTTTATTCACTGCACTTGAAACCACTTTTTCAACAACTGTCGGGATTTGTTCAGTACTACAATTTATAAAATTTCGATCATGGAAACGTTGTGTTATATCAATTGACTCACCTAATTTCATACGATGCGCTAATTCGATAATACTCGATCCATCTTGTTGTCTATAAACTTCTGTTAAATTCACACGGGGAATCACTTTTGAATCAATTAAATCTTTAAACACTTGACCAGGACCCACAGAAGGTAATTGATCTTCATCTCCAACTAAAATGATTTGTGCATCTATAGGAACAGCACTTAAAAATTGGTGAAACAACCATGTATCTACCATAGACATCTCATCAATGATAATTAATTTCGCTGATATTTCATTATCTAAAATGTCTTCTGGCTGTGTATCTTGATTCCAGCCTATTAAGCGATGAATTGTCATGGCTTCTAAGCCTGTTGACTCTGCTAAACGTTTTGAAGCTCTACCTGTAGGTGCACCTAAGACCACTGGGTAATCATCATTTTGATAATCGTCATAATCTAATGACAGACCATGAATTTCTGCATATAATTCTACAATGCCTTTAATCACAGTTGTTTTTCCTGTACCAGGACCACCGGTTAGTAACATAATTTTTGAATTGATTGCAGTTTGCAATGCATCTTTTTGTGAATTTGCATAGTTCACTTGGTTCCGTTCTTCAATTTCACCAATTTCCATTAACAAATCTGATTGTTCTATTTGTTTGAGTTTATTTGTATACACGAAGTTGCGATAAAGATTTTGCACACTTTTTAATTCTGAATAATATAAACTCGGAATTGCAACTTCATTTTCTTGTTGGATAAGTTTCGTATCATTTACCAACTCTTGTAATACCTTATTTAATTGCTCTATTTCGATTATTTCGCTAGGTGCATGTGAAAGCATATCTTGAGTCATTTCTAATACATTATGTGTAGGTAAATACGTATGACCTTGCTTAATACATTCCTCTTCAAGCACATATAACAAACCTGCTTTTAATCTTTCTGTATCATTGAACTGGATGCCAACATTACGTGCTAAGGTGTCTGCTTTATTAAATCCAATTCCTTTTACATCATATACAAGTTGATAAGGTTTATGCTCAACAACATTGAGTGTCTCTCCTAAATACGCCTGGTAAATTGCCATAGCTAGTTTAGGTCCAAAGCCTAAATCATGTAAGCGAATGATGATTTGCTCAGTTTCTTGATTACTAGCAATTTGTTCCGCAATTTGTTTTTGTTTTTTCTTAGGTAAACTCGGCACTTTTTCTAATACAGTCGGGTCATTTAAGATATCGTTTATTGCATTTTCACCAAGTTTATTAACAATACTTTGGGCTGTTTTCTTACCGATACCTTTAAATAAATCACTGGATAAATAACTAATAATCGCTTCTTTCGTTTGTGGTAATTCTTTTTCAAACGTTTCAGCTTTAAGTTGCTTGCCATATTTTGGATGTGTAACAACTTGACCTTTAAAAGTGTAAACATCACCCTCAGCAATTTCTGGGAAAAACCCTACAATTGTAGGCATTGAATCAAATGTTTCACTTGATTCAATCGTATCAACTTTTAAAACCGTATAAAAATTCTCTTTATTTTGAAATAAAATCGCATCAACGGTTCCTTTTATCATTGAATTA
This sequence comes from Staphylococcus sp. GSSP0090, assembly GCF_013391405.1. Taxonomy (GTDB): domain Bacteria; phylum Bacillota; class Bacilli; order Staphylococcales; family Staphylococcaceae; genus Staphylococcus. The sequence goes on along the minus strand of NZ_JACBFD010000044.1, from coordinate 185,618 downwards.
TTAAATAGTGTAGGGTCTCCCATCAGTTATTCCTCCTCTGCGATAGATTTAAAAGTTTTTATAGCATGCTGACTCATAACATGTTCTGGATTAGCTTCAACAGCAGCTTCAAAGTAAGCAATTGCTTGTGCTGTGTCTTCGGTTTGCATATAAGTTGCTAAACCTAAATTATATAATGCATCGGAATGTTTATCATCAATCTCTAACACCGACTTGAGCTGCTTAGTCGCATGATCAAACATTTCTAAATGACAAAGTACAAGTCCATACTGAAATTGAACCTCAACATCTTGACGGTTATCTTGTTCTGCCGCAGTCATTAAAAAGGGCAAAGCCTCTTTAAATGCTTCTAATTGATTAAATGACATACCAATCATATAGTTAGTATCAACTTGATCTACATTAAATTTTAGCGCTTGTTGATACAATTTGATTGCTTCATTAAAACGACCTTCATTGTAATAAACATTTCCAAGATTATAATAAATTGCGCCATTTTGTGGATCTAAGGTAATTGCACGTTGAAAGAATTTTTCTGCTTTATCCACTTCCCCCGCTTCGGCCAATAAAATGCCTGCATTTATGTAATTTTCTACTTCTTTTGGATTTGCTTCTATGTTATCAAATAACGCTTTAAGTGCTTCTTCAAAATTGCCTTGCTTTATTAAATTATATATTTGTTCTTGATTCATTTCTAACCCTCATTTCTGACTACTTATTATAACATTTACCTGTATATTTGAAATAATAATTTCAAAAAAAGAAATCGCTAGTTACTATGTTGAATAGTGTACTAACGATTTCGAATAAAATTCAAATGTAATATTTATACAACGTAGCTTAATTGACCAGACTCTTTATAAACGTCATCTATTGTTGCGCCACCTAAACATACATCACCATCATACAATACAACAGATTGTCCTGGTGTTATAGCGCGAACTGGTTCGTCAAATATCACTCTTATCGCATTATCATTTTCTTTTTTTACAAATACTTTTGTATCTTTTTGACGATATCTAAATTTAGCTGTACATTCAAAACCATTTTCTAAATCGACTTCATTTACAAAGGATATATCAGAGGCAATAAGATAATCGCTATACAATGCGTCATGATGGAAACCTTGTTCTACATATAAAACATTGTCAGTTAAATTTTTCCCTACTACAAACCATGGATCGCCATCGCCCCCGATACCTAATCCGTGTCGTTGACCAATTGTATAATACATTAAACCTGCATGTGTACCGATTTTTTCACCTTTTAGTGTTTTCATTTCACCGGATTGTGCTGGTAAATATTGTGATAAGAATTCTTTGAAATTACGTTCGCCAATAAAACAGATGCCAGTTGAATCTTTCTTTTTAGCTGTAGCTAAGTCTTGCTCTTCTGCTATTCTACGTACTTCACTTTTCTCAATATTTCCGATTGGGAACATCACTCGAGATAATTGTGCTTGTGATAATTGGTTTAAGAAATACGTTTGATCTTTATTATTATCAACGCCTCGTAGCATTTCAACGTGTCCGTCTTCATGACGACGTATACGTGCATAATGACCAGTTGCAACATAATCTGCACCTAATTTTAATGCATGTTCTAAAAATGCTTTGAATTTAATTTCTTTATTACACATAACATCTGGATTTGGCGTACGTCCTTTTTTATATTCATCTAAGAAATATGTGAACACTTTATCCCAATATTCTTGTTCAAAATTAACTGCATAATAAGGAATGCCTATTTGATTACATACAGCGATGACATCATTATAGTCCTCTGTTGCTGTACAAAATCCATTATCGTCGGTGTCATCCCAATTTTTCATAAATATGCCAATGACATCATAGCCTTGTTCTTTTAAAATATGTGCGGTAACCGAACTATCAACGCCACCTGACATGCCAACTACAACACGTGTATCTTTATTTGACAATTATACTTCCTCCCTAAATTTGTGATATATTTTATGAATTTCTGAAACTATATATTTAACTTCTTGCTCGGTCGTTTGTTCATTAAAACTGAATCTCACTGAATGTTTAGCACGTTCATCATCACTGTACATTGCTTGTAATACATGTGATGGCGTCGTTGTTCCTGCAGTGCATGCTGATCCTGAAGCCACATAAATATTTGATAAATCTAATAATGTAAGCATCGTTTCGACATCTATAAATGGTAAATACAGATTAACGATATGTCCCGTAGCATCTGTCATAGAACCGTTAAGTTCGAAAGGAACTGATCGTTCTTGTAATGACACTAAAAATAAATTCTTTAAATTCATAAGATGGACATTATTTTCATCTCTATGTTCATCTGCTAACTTGATTGCTTCCGCTAAACCTACAATTTGTGGCACATTTTCAGTACCGGCTCTGCGTTTTGCTTCTTGTTCGCCACCTAATTGTTGATATTTCAATTTGGTATCTTCTTTAAGCAAGAGTACACCAACACCTTTTGGCCCGCCGAATTTATGTGCGCTAATACTCATAGCATCCATATTAAAATCGTGGAAATCAATTTCTAAGTGCCCAATCGCTTGAACTGCGTCAACATGGAATAATGCATTGGTACCTGAGATAATTTCTTCAATATCGTACATAGGTTCAACAGTTCCAATTTCATTATTAACAAACATAATTGAAACCAAAATAGTTTCTTCTGTAAGCGCATGTCTTAATTGGTCAAGGTCAACCAGTCCTTCTTTATCAACATCTAAATAAGTAACGTCGAAACCTTCTTTTTCGAGTTGTTCAAATACATGAAGTACAGAATGATGCTCAATCTTAGTAGTTATGATGTGATTGCCCCTATGCATATGTTCATATGCAATACCCTTAATTGCAGTATTATTAGATTCAGTAGCGCCACTTGTAAAGATGATTTCACTTGGTTTGGCATTAAATGACTTGGCAATCGTACGACGCGCATCATCTAAATATTTTCTAGCGTCTCTTCCCATGCTGTGAATGGATGACGGATTACCAAAATGTACTGAATAGACTTCCATCATTTTATCAATAACTTCTTGTTTGACGGGTGTTGTTGCAGCATAATCTGCATATACTTCCATGTTTGACACTCCTTAAATTTTTATCAATGTTCCTATAATAGCACCATATAATTTAATTTTCTAGTCGTCTGTTTCATAATGTCCATTTTCATCTATATCTTTGAAATCATCTAATAATTCTAAGGTGTTTTGCGTATTAATCTTTTGTTCACTATTCATTGTAACATTAAGTAATTGTTTATTTTTCACAACCCAATGTGTTGCATCAAAATGTTTTTGCAAATACGAATCATGTGTAACGATGAATACTTGTCCTTTGAATTGATTTAACATATTTAAAATTAAATCTTGTGTCGAAATATCAAAGTAATTCGTTGGTTCATCTAAAATGAGCAAGTTGGCGTTTGAAAAAAATAATAGTACAAATTGCAATCTGCTTTTTTCACCCATCGATAAAGTACGAATGGGTTGTTGTATTTTGACATTATCAAAACCAAACGAAGCCAATATAGTTTGAGCATGACTACGAGTCATTTCCTTTATAGACATGACCATATCTAATGGAGAGTGTGTGTAAATCAAATTATTATTTTGTTGATCAAAATAAGCAATTTTTAAAGATGGTGTTACATAAACTGTACCTTCATCTGGTATAAGCTGTTGTCTTATAAGTGCAATAAGTAATGATTTGCCACTACCATTCGGCCCAGTTAATAAAATATGTTCATCCTTTTTGATTTCAAAATTTGCTTTCTTATATATTACTTGTTGGTCAATACTTATAGCTACATCTTCTAATTTCACTAACGCCCGATTACGGATTGATTGTTCATCGTTAAAATGAAAGTTTCTATCCTCTTCATCTGGCATTGTAAATTGTTTTTCATTTAATTTATGTGTTAGTTGTGCATTTTTTACCTTTGCTTTTTTGGCTAGTTTACTAAGTCGTTTTTGTTGTTTTGGATCACGCACACTCGTCGTAGCTTTTGCAGATGCATGCCATTCATTCACGCGCTTAATTGAATCTTCTAACGCCTTGATTTCTCTTTGTTGCTTGTCATAAGCATTTTTTTGGGCTCGAAATTCTAATTGTTTTATTGTATTAAACTGATCATAGTTACCTTGAAACTTCCTCGATGATTTTTCAGTAATTTCATAAATATGACTTGCAGTTTGATTTATAAAACCACGATGATGTGAAACATAAATTATGGTTTGCTTTAATTGATTCATTTCTAAAATTAAATTATCTAACATTGCTTGATCAAGATGATTTGTAGGTTCATCTAAAATGATGAGTGGTTTTTCAGATATAAATGCTCTAATTAATGCAACGCTCGTTTGTTGACCACCACTCAATAAGCGTATTGGTTTATCTAAATCTTGTTCACTTATATTGAAACGTTTTGCCGTAGTAATAATTTTTTGTTCAATCTCATAACCATTTAAAGCAATATAATCACTTATCTTGTCATAATCAATTACAATTTGTGCTTTCAATGTTGCAACTTCAGGAAATATCTTAATGATATAGTCCATCGCTGTTAAATCAAGTACTTGCGTTAAGTCTTGCTTCATTAAATAAGATTGAGTTGCATATTTTGAATGTAGTGCATTTAATAACGTTGACTTACCAACACCATTGTCACCAATCATTGCCACGTGTTCACCTAATTCAATATTAATATGAACGTCCTCTATCAATATTTTACCGAATTGATCAAAGGGTTTTTCTGCAAAATAAAAAGACATATCATTTTCCTCACTCTCAATAAGGATATGACATATCTTTAAATATTAATCCGTGCAAAAGGTTATAAGGTGCTTTTACATAAAAATACGATTCAGACAATGACATATCCCATAATTGTTTTGTTTTCTTGAATACGTTTGTTATTTACCTTATGAGCATTATCCATAGTATTTTTCTTAAGCCACCTATCGTTTTAATTTCATTAAGTATAACAGTGAGCAATTTCTTACGCAAGTTTAAAAACCACTGTTATACTTCTTTATATTAGTTATCTAAAGGAGGAATACGTTAATAATGAAAGAGTTAAAGTTATCGGCACTTAACTTAGTGCCTATACGCGAAGGACAAAGTGACCAAAATGCGATAGAAGATATGGTGACATTAGCACAACAATTAGAATCCCTAGATTATGAACGTTACTGGATTGCAGAACATCATAACGCGCCTAATCTAGTCAGTTCCGCGACAGCCTTGTTGATTCAACATACTTTAGAACATACTTCAAAAATACGCGTTGGATCTGGAGGTATCATGCTACCTAACCATGCACCATTAGTTGTTGCTGAACAATTTGGGACAATGGAAACTGTATTTCCAAATCGCGTGGATCTTGGTTTAGGGCGTGCACCAGGAACAGATATGATGACAGCTAGTGCGCTAAGAAGAGACCAACATAATGGTGTTTATGAATTCCCTGAAGAAGTTGAACAATTAGCAACTTATTTTGGTCCTGCTAATAAACAAGCTTATGTTCGTGCATACCCTGCCGTTAATAAAAACGTACCACTCTATATACTTGGTTCTTCAACTGACTCAGCACATTTAGCAGCTCGAAAAGGCCTTCCTTATGTATTTGCTGGACACTTTGCACCTCAACAAATGAAAGATGCGATACAAATATATAAAGAATTGTTTGAACCATCAGAAGTATTGAGTGAACCCTACGTCATCGTTTGTTTGAATGCCATCGTTGCAGATACAGACGAACAAGCCGAATATTTATCAACGACACAAGCACAAGTGATGGTCAGTATAACTAGAGGTAGAATGCAGCCTGTTCAACCACCAACAGACGATTTAAGAGGATTATTAACTCCTACTGAATATGAGATAGCCAAACAGAGAATGGCACAATCATTAATTGGTTCAGAAGAAACCGTCAAAGCTAAATTAAATTCATTTATAGCAGAGCATGGTGATATAGATGAACTAATGGCAATAAGTTATATATATGATCAAGATGCCCAATTGGAATCTTATCGTAAATTAAAACATATTATAGAATCGTTATAATACTGTATATTATTTATCATGCACATTGAATTTCATATGCAATTAGCTGTATATGGATTGTAATTAAAAAAAGAAGTAAAAAGTAAAAAGCACAATTTACTTTTGAAAGTAAATTGTGCTTTTATTAAATCATTATTTATCGTCTTTTTTGTCATCTTTATTATCGTTGTCACTGCCACCAGTGAATTTATCGATTTGTTCAGATGCTTGTTTAGCTTTTTCATTATCCGTATCTTTTAATTTATCTGATACTGTTTTTGCAGTTTCTTTTGCTTTTTCAAAGAAATTTTCAGCCATATAAATCGCTCCTTTATATCATTGAATTAGTATGAATTATTTTTTGAATTTGTCGATAACATCATTTGCTTTATCTTTTGCATTTTCTACAAACTCTTTAGCTTTACCAGAAGTTTTATCTTCTTTACCTTCATTTTCTAATTCTTTATTATCAGTAACGTTTCCAACTGTTTCTTTCACATTACCTTTTGCTTGTTCAAATTTATTTTCATCTGCCATAATTATTACCTCCTTGCGATATATAATATACATACCACTAAGAACACGAATTAAACATACACATAAAAATTTTTTGCTAAAATAATTTAAAAGCACTTAAAAAGTAATGACAATCATATTAAATATAAAACATATAGCCGTCTAGGTTATTTGTATCTTTATACTCAGCTAGATATTTTAACGATGTATTATCAAGTACATCTCTTACTGCATCTCTCATTCTAATCCAAAGCTGTTTCTGTGCAGGCGGCTCAGACTCGATGCTTTCCACAAAGGTAATTGGTCCTTCAAGTAAGCGTATAATATCACCAGCAGTAATTTCATCAGCTGGCACCCTTAATTGATAACCGCCTTTTGCACCACGAACACTTCGAATTAATCCGGCATTTCTCAATGGTCCTACTAATTGTTCTAGATACAGATCACTTAAATTGTTTTCTTCTGCTATAGATTTTAATGAAACACACCCTTGACCTTCTTTTTTGGCAAGCGATATCATTAATGTTAACCCATATCTTCCTTTTGTTGAAATTTTCATTATATTACCTCACTTAATTCGAATACTATATATTAACATTCTATCATTTTTTAAGTTAATATAGAATAAGAAAGGTGTGAAAGATTGTGACAAATGAACCATTGGCTTCAAGAATGCGTCCAAATAATATTGATGAGATTATTTCTCAAGAACATTTAGTTGGACCAAAAGGAATTATACGAAGAATGGTAGAAACCAAAAGACTTTCTTCAATGATATTTTACGGACCACCTGGTATTGGTAAGACGAGTATCGCTAAAGCCATATCAGGAAGTACTCAATTTAAATTCAGACAGTTAAATGCTGTTACAAATACAAAAAAAGATATGCAACTCATTGTAGAAGAAGCAAAAATGTCTGGACAGGTCATTTTATTATTAGATGAAATTCATCGTTTGGATAAAGCGAAACAAGATTTTTTATTACCACATTTAGAAAATGGAAAAATTGTACTCATTGGTGCAACGACTTCAAATCCTTATCACGCTATCAATCCTGCGATTCGTTCACGTGCACAAATTTTTGAATTATATCCACTAGACGAAAATGATGTCAGAATTTCATTGGATAGAGCATTAAATGATTCTGAAAGAGGTTTAGCTAACTACAATCCTAAAGTAGATGAAGATGCTATGGCTTATTTTACAACCCAAAGTCAAGGTGATGTCAGAAGCGCGCTAAATGCATTAGAACTTGCTGTATTGAGTGCTGAAACCATTGATGAGCAACGTCATATTACTTTACAAGATGCAAAAGATTGTCTTCAAAAAGGCGCCTTTGTTAGCGATAAAGATGGTGACATGCATTATGATGTAATGAGTGCCTTTCAAAAATCCATCCGTGGAAGTGATGTGAATGCTGCACTACACTATCTTGCCCGTTTAATAGAAGCTGGCGATTTACCCACAATCGTTAGAAGATTATTAGTAATTAGTTTTGAAGACATTGGATTAGCTTCTCCAAGCGCGGGACAACGTACATTAGCTGCGATTGAATCAGCCGAAAGATTAGGCTTTCCTGAAGCTAGAATCCCTTTAAGTCAAGCAGTCATAGAACTTTGTTTATCTCCAAAATCAAACTCAGGCATCAGTGCAATTGATGCTGCCCTATCTGATATTAGGAAAGGACATATTGGTCAAATTCCGGATCATTTAAAAGATGGTCATTATGCAGGTGCAAAAGAGCTTGGCCGCTCCATCGGCTATAAATATCCTCACAATTACGAAAATGGTTTTGTCACACAACAATACCTACCAGATAAATTGAAAAATCGAATATACTATGAACCAAAAACAACTTCAAAAAGTGAACAACAATTTAAAACAGTGTTTGATAATATTAATCAATCACAGCATAAAAAATAAGCACTTGTGTGTTTAAAATCTCAAAAACAAAGGTGTACATCTTTCTTTAAAATTTTGGCTCTATACTAAACAGGACTGATATAACAATGCGTCCTGTTTTTTGATACAAAAAAATCGCTAATCCATAGTAATGAATTAGCGATTTTTATTTTGAATTTTATTATTTTTTATCCTTAATCCTAGTCACAGGTATGTCTTTTAAAATGTCATTAACAACGTAACTCGCGCTAATCAAACCTACCACACTAGGAACAAATGCGTTAGAAGAAGGTGGAATCTGTGCCTTTCTCGTTGCAGCAGTCGCATCTCCAACAGTTTCTTTAACGTCTTCTCTAATTACGATTGGGCTTTCATCTGAAAAGACAACAGGTATCCCTTTCGTTATGCCTAATTTTTTCAATTTTCTACGAATAATTTTTGCCATTGGATCCATATATGTTTCTGAAATATCCGCAATTTGGAATCTTGTGGGATCCGTTTTATTTGCTGCTCCCATGCTTGAAATTACAGCAATACCTCTATCTAAACACTCTTTCATTAGATGAACTTTATACATAATTGTATCGCTCGCATCAACAAAATAATCAATATCATAATTATTAAACAGTTCCTCGTACGTGTCCTCGGTATAAAACATATGCAATGATGTTACTTTACAATCTGGATTAATAAGTTTAATACGTTCTTCCATCAACGTTACCTTACTTTGTCCAATTGTCGAAGTCAAAGCGTGAAGTTGTCTATTGACGTTCGTAATATCAACATCATCTTTATCTATAAGAATAATATGCCCGATATTAGTACGTGCGAGTGCCTCAGCTGCGAACGAACCTACACCACCTACACCTAATATTACAACTGTCTTTTGTTTTAATAACGTCAAGCCTTCTTGTCCGTATGCTAATTCATTTCTAGAAAATTGGTGTTTCATGTCATACTCCTTATTAGTAAAAATTATATAATTAAAACAATTATCTTAGCAAAGTTATATCGTTATCATACATTTATTTTTAAAGTGCTACTTATTATTTAATATCAAAAAAATACGCAAGACCGAAGTCTTGCGTACCGATAGAGTCCGTTAGTGCCGTAGTTATAAAATGCTTGATCATTCGGCCTGCTTATAACAGGTGGGTGCCCTGTTTCTTGTTTTGCAAGTCCTCCTAAATGAGGCGTGTGCGCTGCAAGAAAACCCATTGGGCTCCCGGATCAAAGAGTGTTAGGCCCAAATATGAAGCAAACTTACGAACACTACAGATGACTATCTTATGGAATAATCATAACACAATATTAAAATATAGCAAGAATTAAAGCTTTACCAACTTGCTAATGACGTATACGCAATGATAGTTCTTCTAATTGATTTTCAGAAACTTCGCTTGGTGCATCAGTTAATAGACATGTCGCTGAAGCAGTTTTAGGGAATGCAATTGTGTCACGTAAATTCGTACGACCTGTTAGTAACATAACTAAACGGTCTAACCCTAACGCAATACCGCCATGAGGTGGTGCACCATATTTAAATGCATCCAGTAAGAAACCAAATTGTTCCTGAGCTTGTTCTTCAGTAAAACCTAACACTTCAAACATTTTAGCTTGTAAGTCTCCGTTATGAATTCTGATTGAACCGCCACCTAGTTCATAACCATTTAACACAACATCGTATGCATTAGCTTGAACGTTTTCAGGTTCACTATCTAATTTTTCTATATCTTCTTGCTTAGGCGCTGTGAATGGATGATGTGCTGCCGTATAACGTTTAAGATCTTCATCATATTCTAATAAAGGCCAATCAGTTACCCATAAGAAATTCAATTTAGATTCGTCTATTAAATCTAATTCTCTTGCAAGTTTTAATCTAAGTGCGCCTAAACTTTGTGCAACTACATTCGGTTTGTCAGCAACAAATAACACTAAATCGCCAGCTTCTGCACTTGTTAACGATTGTAATGTTTCAATATGCGATGTTTCAAAAAATCTTGCAATTGGTCCACTTAAACCATCTTCTACTACTTTAACCCATGCTAAACCTTTAGCACCATAAATATTTACAAATTCAGTTAAAGCGTCAATATCTTTTCTTGTATATTGATCAGCGGCACCTTTTGCAACGATAGCTTTCACTTGACCATCGTTATTAACGGCATCTTTAAATACTTTAAAGTCCATCTCATGTCCAAGTTCAGATACATTGATTAATTCCATTTCAAAACGCGTATCTGGTTTATCTGAACCATATCGTTCCATCGCTTCATGGTAAGTCATTCTTGGGAACGGACGTGGAATCTCAATATCTTTTACATCCTTCACGACATTTTGCAACATTTCTTCACCCATGTCCATAACATCTTCTTGGTCTACAAAGCTCATTTCAATATCGACTTGAGTAAATTCTGGTTGGCGATCTGCGCGTAAATCTTCATCACGGAAACACTTAACAATTTGATAATACTTGTCAAAACCACTAATCATTAATAATTGTTTGAAAATTTGAGGTGATTGCGGCAACGCATAAAATTCACCATCATGTACACGAGATGGCACTAGATAATCACGTGCGCCTTCAGGTGTTGATTTAGTTAATACAGGCGTTTCAATATCAAAAAAACCTTCTTTGTCTAAATATTGTCTGATTGAACGTGTCGTTTGATGTCTCATTTTAAACGTTTGTGCTAATTCTTGACGTCTTAAATCAAGATATCTATATTTCAATCTAATGTTTTCATCTACATTTTGATTTTCTTCATTAATAGCAAATGGTGGTGTTTCTGATTTATTAATGATGTTTATTTCTGATACTTGTACCTCTACTTGGCCTGTTGCAATTTTAGGATTTACTGTTTGAGGATCGCGTTTTTTAACTAGTCCTTTAACCTCTACAACATATTCTGATCTTACAGTTTCAGCTATTTTCAATGCTTCTTCAGAAAAATCTGGGTTAAATACGATTTGCACATAACCTTCACGATCACGTAAATCAACGAAAATGAGTCCTCCCAAGTCTCTACGGTTGTGTACCCAACCCTTTAATGTAACTTCTTGATCCAATAAAGATTCCGTTACTAAACCACAATAAGTTGTACGTTTACTCATTTTATCTTCTCCTTATTCTTTAAAATAATTAACTAATTTTTCTAACTCAACGGTTTCACTTTCACCTGTTTGCATATTTTTAACGTTAATTTTATGTTCTTGTAATTCTTGTTCACCAATCACAATTGTGTAATTAGCATTCAATCTATCTGCTTGTTTCATTTGACCTTTAACTTTACGTTGTAAATAATCTTTATCTGCTTTAACGCCATTTCGACGTAAATCATTTAGTAATTTAACTGCATATCGATCTGCTTCTTCACCCATTGTAACAATGAATAAATCAAAGTCATGTTCAACATCTAGTTCAATGTTTTCTTCATCAAGTGCTAATAGTAATCTTTCAATACTTAATGCAAAACCAATACCAGTTTGGTGAGGTCCATCTAATAACTCCAATAAGCCGTTATAACGACCGCCACCACATAAAGTAGTTATCGCACCATCATAATTCGGATTATCAATCATTAACTCAAATGCAGTATGCGTATAATAATCAAGACCACGTACCAAATTAGGATCTTCTTCATAAGGTACACCTAAGTCATCCAAATGTTGTTTGACATCAGCATAATATTGTTTTGAGGTTTCATTTAAAAATTCTGTAATTCTTGGTGCTGTTTTCACTGCTTCTTTATCTTTATCTATTTTACAGTCTAATATTCTCATAGGATTCGTGTGTAATCTTGACTGACAATCACTACAAAACTCACCTATAACTGGTTCAAAATGTTTCACTAATGCATCATTGTATTCCTGACGTGAATCAATATCACCAATACTGTTAATGACTAACTTCAAGTGTTTTAAGCCAAACGATTGATATATATGCATTGCCATTGCTAATACTTCAGCATCAACGCCAGGATTTTCAGCACCAATGGCTTCAACACCAAACTGTGTAAATTGACGATAACGTCCTTTTTGTTTACGTTCATATCTAAACATCGGACCATTGTAATAAAGTTTTATGGGTTGATTTGGTAGTCCTTGCATTTTATTTTCAATGTATGAACGAACAACTGCAGCTGTCCCTTCTGGACGTAACGTGATGCTTCGATCGCCTTTATCTTTAAAAGTATACATTTCTTTTTGTACAACATCTGTAGAATCACCTACACCTCGCGCAAATAATTCAGTACTCTCAAAAATAGGTGTACGAATTTCTTGATAATTGTATACTTCCATTAATTCATCTAATCTTGCTTCTATAAAACGCCATTTCTTAGTTTCACTTGGTAAAATATCTTGCGTCCCTCTAGGTATATTGATCATAGAACCTCTCCTTTTATGCAATAAAAAAAACCCTTGCATGACTAATAAGTCATACAAGGGACGAATTTCCGTGTTGCCACCCTAATTGGTTATAATGTGTAATTTATAACCCACTTCTTACGATTAACGCTCGTTACGCGGCTTTTGATAAAGCACCTGTTCTTGTGTTATATATTTCTAATTTAATTTGCATAATTTTTCAGCCATGAATTATGTCTCTACACACATTAAATGCTACCATTTCAATTAGAAAATTCAAGAATCATATCGGTTTTAATATAGAATTCATATTCAATAATAACGACTTTATTAACATTATGCAACCTTTTTATTCTGAAAAATAAGCACGTAGTCCTTCAACAATAGCTTGTTCTACAATATGACGATGTAATTTTTCTGTAATCATATCTTCGTCAGTAGGATTACTAATATAGCCTAACTCTAATAACACTGCAGGTACGTTTGTTTGTCGCAATACTTGGAAATTTTCTTGTCTTGCGCCCTTGTTGGTAAGTAACGCTTTTTTCTGTAAGCTTGCACTTAAGGTTTCAGCCAATGCTTTTTGATTGTCTTTGAACCAATAAACAGTACTTCCATTTGCTTTTGAAGATTTAAGTGAATCATTATGTATACTAATATAAGCATCACCTTTAATATTACGGTCTTCAAGTGTGACATAAGTATCAGACTCTCGAGTCATACTTACTGTTGCGCCTTCTTTCTCAAGAAGTGCTTTTAATTCTTTAGCCGTTTTTAAAGTATATACTTTCTCTTTGCTTTTTTTGTGGGTATTACTTGATGCCCCCTGATCACTACCACCGTGACCAGGATCAAGTACAATTGTTTTATCTTTTAGTGGTTTAGCATTGGGATCCTTATCTGCTTGAATATCCAAATTCGTATGCCAACCTGCTACCCAGCCTTTTTCTTTACTATTACTGGATACAACTTCTATCCATTTACCAGCTTTGCCTATTTTATGGAAATTTTGTCCTTTGTCAATTGAATGTATTTCAGGATATGCTGCACTAGGTCCTGTTCTCAATTCAGCATCTTCAGTAATATATATCGTACTACTGTCTTCATCATTATGATTTAAGAAAGCAATGGTCATAAAAACAAAGAGTACAAATGCAACAACGACAATCAGTGTGGGGATATTTCTAAGATTATGTTTTTCTAACCAATCATTGAACTTCTTCATATGATTTTGCCATCCTGACTTTCATAAATAATCGTTACAGGTCCATCATTGGCAATATCAACCAGCATATCTGTACCGAATTCACCTGTTAATACATTAATGCCGTAAGAACGTAAAGTATCATTAAATTGTTCATATAACTCATTTGCCTGATCTGGTGACATTGATTGTGTAAATCCAGGTCTATTGCCTTTCCTAACATCTGCATACAAAGTAAATTGTGAAATTGACAATATTTCACCTTCAACTTGCTGTAAATTTAAATTTAATTTACCTTCTGAATCTTCAAATAAACGTGCATTAACAATTTTTTTCGCTAATGTAGCAATATCTGCTTCAGTTGATGATTTACCTACACCAACTAATAAACAATAGCCTTTGTTTATTTTATTTTCTAGTGAGTCATTTGTGACTGAAGCATGCTTCACTCTTTGGACTACGATTTTCATTTGGTTGCACCTCTAATTCCATACTCTAGTGACTGTGTAAACATCGCCGAGCTGTTTGATCTTATCTACGACTTGGTAAACTTCGTTTACATTTTTTACCATAACACTAATATTAATCACTGCATTTTTGTCAATATCTGAACGTCCTGAAACTTTTACTAAGTTACTTTGTGTTGAATTAACAGCTTGTAATACTTCGTTTAAAAGACCATTTCTATCGTAAGCAGATACTTCTAAATCTACTTGATAACGTTGCGTAGAATCTTTTGAACGCACCCATTCAACATGAATTAATCTTTCATTTTCATTCTTAATATTAGGACAGTCCGTTCGATGAACCTTTATACCATGACCTTTAGTGATATAACCAACGATATCATCTCCAGGTATAGGATTACAACATTTTGATAATCTAATTAATACATTTTCAATACCTTCTACATACACGCCGCTATCGGTTGTAATATCATCTTTAATCGGCACAGATTTAGTAATTTCTTGTGCTTCATTCAAAGCTTTTTGTTTATCCATAATACGTTGTTTTTCAGTCAATTTATTGACTATTTGTAGTGCGGTTACGCCACCAAACCCCACAGCTGCGAATAAGTCATCTTCATTTGCAAAATTGTATTTATCATTAACAACATCAATATTGTCATCTGTTAATACGGTATCAACTCTAAAACCTTGATCTTTGATTTCCGCTTCAATCATGAATTTACCTTTTTCAATATTTGAAGAACGATCTTGTTTTTTAAAGAAACTACGGATTTTACTTTTAGCACTAGATGATTTCACTATTTTCAGCCAATCTCTGCTCGGACCGTATGAATGTTTACTCGTTCTAATTTCTACTATATCACCAGTTTGTAAAACATAATCTATCGGTTCTATTTTACCATTTACTTTCGAGCCGATCATCTTATTACCGACTTCACTGTGTACTGCGTAAGCAAAATCAATCGGTACAGCACCATATGGTAATTCAATCACGTCACTTTCTGGTGTAAACGCATAAACTTTATCACTTTGTAAATCGAATTTAAGTGTTTCCATAAACTCTTCAGCATCTGAGGTAGTATTATCTGTTTCCGCTAATTCCTTAATCCAATTCAATTTATTGTTGAAATTTTGTGACTTTTCGGTGACTTTTTTACCTTCTTTATATGCCCAGTGTGCGGCAACACCATGCTCTGCTATTTCATGCATTTCAAATGTTCTTATTTGAATTTCTAATGGGTCTCCATTAGGTCCTACAACTGTCGTATGTAATGATTGATACATATTCTGCTTCGGCATTGCTATATAGTCTTTAAATCTACCTGGCATTGGTTTCCATAACGTATGTACCAAGCCTAACACGGCATAACAGTCATTAATCGAATTGACAATGATACGTATAGCTAATAAATCAAATATTTGATCAAATTGCTTTTTCTGTTTGACCATTTTTCTATAGATACTATAAATATGTTTAGGGCGACCATTGATATCTCCAACAATATTCATATTAGTTAAATCTGTTTGAATTTGATCAATCGCATTTTGAATATATGCTTCTCTTTCGCTGCGTTTCTTTTTCATAAGATTCACTATTCTAAAATACTGTACAGAATCTGTATATCTTAAAGCCGTATCTTCTAATTCCCATTTAATTGTATTAATCCCTAATCGGTGCGCTAACGGTGCATAGATTTCTAATGTCTCTTTAGAAATTCTAATTTGTTTTTCTCTTGGCATTGCTTTTAATGTTCTCATGTTATGTAATCGGTCTGCTAATTTAACTAAAATAACCCGTACATCTTTCGCAATTGCAATAAATAATTTTCTATGATTTTCTGCTTGTTGTTCTTCTTTAGAACGATATTTTACTTTTTTTAATTTTGTTACGCCTTCAACAATTACTGCAATTTCTTCGTTGAACATACCTTTCACATCATCGAATGTATAAGGTGTATCTTCAATTACATCGTGTAAGAAACCTGCAACAATTGTCGGACCATCTAAATGCATTTCCGTTAAGATACCAGCAACTTGAATTGGATGCATAATATAAGGTAAACCATTTTTTCTAAATTGGCCTTCATGCGCTTCGTACGCTATATGATAACTTTTTAATACAAATTCATAGTCTTCTTTTGATAAATATGATTTTGCTTTAGATAGTACTTCATCTGCACTATATGGATATTCATTGTTCACTTAAGACACCCCTATACTAAATATTAATCACTATTAGATACCCAGTATTATATTTCGTTAGCTTCAATTCATTTTATTATTTTCGATTGTAACGCTTTTTACGTTATTAGGCCAAATTTTGTATAATAGTTATATAATACTACATGTTATTAAATAAATAAATGCGTAGGCCATACTAATAAACTAATCCAGTTTGAAATTATTCTTATTTTTTATTTAAAAGTGTCATTTTAAACACATAATAGTGAATATGGACAAAAAAGCCAGAGGACACATGTCTTACAATGTGCCTATCTGGCTTCTTTTACTAGATTGAATTAATCTTCATATGATATGAGACTCATCACGTCATAGTCTTTTATTTTTTCAATACCATTTAAATATTTTAATTCTATTATGAATGCAATACCAACAACAATACCGCCTAGTTTCTCAACAAGCTTAATAGCCGCTTCAATGGTTCCACCTGTAGCAAGTAAATCATCAGTAATTAATACACGTTGCCCTGGTTTTATAGCATCTTTATGCATCGTTAACACATTTGTGCCATATTCTAAATCATATTCATATCGAATAACTTCACGTGGTAGTTTGCCTTCTTTACGAACTGGTGCAAAACCAATGCCCATTGAATATGCTACCGGACATCCAATGATAAAACCGCGTGCTTCAGGTCCAACGATAATATCTACATCTCTAAGTTTTGCATATTCAACTATTTGATCAGTAGCATAACCATACGCTTTCCCATTATCCATAATTGTAGTAATATCTTTGAAATTCACACCCGGTTTTGGCCAATCTTCTACTTCAGATACATATTGTTTTAAATCCATTCAAACTTCCTCCTATTTATCTACCAGTTCAGTTTTAATCCATTTTTTTAAATTAGTGAAATCATCATAAAGTAGCACTTTTTCAACTTCTATTCTATCAAGTCTACCTTGATAATATTTACTAGATTCAATTTCTCTTTTGGTTGAAACACTATTCATTTTAATTATACCATTTTCATCTTTTATAAACTCTAAATCGAGAAAAACTTTTAGAATGAATTTAAGCATACTTGGTTGTATATTTAAAAATTGACACAATTGCATACCTTCTTTGGCTAAATCAGTTTCCTTTTTAGTTGCTAATGCTTTAAAACAATTTTTAAATGTTGCCATTTTAGGCATACCTTCAAAATAAATTGAGCGTTCGTGATTGAGTACTAAATATATTTGAGAAACATCTACTGTTTTAAGTGTTGTTTTTATAGCTTGAATAGATGGTGGTAAATCTCTGAATACGTACTTGTCATAGGATTGCTCAATTGTATCACCATAATAGTAATAATTATCGCCTAATTTTTCACTTTTGCTATGAATGAGATATGCGACATTACTTGAGTCTTGTTCAAATCCACTTACTTTACTTTTACTTCGATAGTCCAATATTTGTAAATTATTACTTGCCAAATCTTGAATCATAAACTGTGGAGATTGAAATCCATTCCATTCATTTATTTGAAGTGTACCTATTACATTTATAGGTTGTTGTTCACCTAGTTCCTTGACAAGGTGGCCATTTTGCCAAAATATAGCTTGCAATTGACTATCACCTAATACCATTTTCAAATGCTTTTTATCTTGACCAATTGCTTTAGCTTGATTAACCATTACGCCTTCTAATTCAAAACATGGGCTTGAAAAGTCAGTGCCAAACGGTCTGAGTCTTTGAATATCTTTAATGTTTTTTATTGTTATATCTGTTTCTGCTACTTTAACATCTACTTTTTTTCGGGGTTCAAGTGATGTGGTTGATGCTAATTGTGCCATCCAATCATTTAACCCTTGTCTTAAACTTTCGATATTTTCAATTGGCATTGTTACTCCAGCAGCCATATGATGTCCGCCAAATTTTGAAATCAAATCAGAATGGGCATTTAAAATCTCAAACATCGAGACTTGTTCTATACTACGTGCAGAACCTTTTGCATGATCTTGTGCTTCATCAATATTTAAAATCAATGTTGGTAAGCTATAGGTCTCCACAATCTTAGACGCAACAATACCCAGAACACCCTCATGCCAATCAGCCTGTGCTAATAGCAAAAACTTTGATCCTTGTTTGACTTGATCTTCAGCAGCAGCTAATGCTTCTTCCGTAATTTGAGCAACGATATCTTTACGTTCTTGATTAAAAAACTCAACTTGTTCTGCTAAAAATTCCGCTTCTTCATCATTATCAGTCATTAGTAATTCAGCAGCTAATGCCGCATCTTCTAGTCTACCAACTGCATTCAGTCTTGGGCCAATAATAAATCCAATTGTTTCTTCTGTAATCACATCGCTGTAGCCCGCTTGTTTAAGTATTGCTTTAATCGATGCTGGACAATGTTCATTTAGTATTTCTAAACCTTTTTGTACTAAAGTTCTGTTTTCATCGGTTAATGACACCAAATCCGCGACTGTTCCAATAGCAACTAAGCCAAGAAAATGAGCAGGTGGTTCATCTAATAAATTTTGCGCTAATTTATATGCAACACCAGCGCCACATAAATATTTGAAGGGATAGTCAAAACCAGGATGCATTGGGTGTACTATAGCAAACGCATCAGGCATGGTTCTACCAATTTCATGATGGTCTGTAACAATAACATCGACACCTAAATCTTGTATCATCTGTATTTCATCATGTCCTTGTATACCGTTATCCACTGTTATTATTAAAGATATACCTTCTTCATGTGCATTTTTAAAAGCCATTTCATTAGGACCATAACCTTCGGAAAAACGATTAGGTATATACCAACCAACGTGTGCGCCGAGTGCTTTTAATGTTTCAACTAAAATGGTTGTTGAGGTTACACCATCTGCATCATAATCACCATAAACTAATATTTTCTGGTTTTGATCAATGGCTAAATTAATACGATCGATGGCTTTTTTTATATCACTCATCAACCAAGCATCGTGCATCACTTGTTTATTTTTTAATAAATCTTCTATGTCTTCTTTATCGGTAATTGCTTTACTCTCTAATATTTTTTTTACAATAGGAGTTAGTTTTAAATCTAATGAAACATCCTCTGCTATTTCATTTTCTGGTGATTTAACGTCCCAAGTATATTTTGACTTAATCATACTATTCTCCCTCATTTCCACAAGTCATTATACAAAAGAAATTCAAAAATAAAAAGTGGTTCCATTTAAAAACAAAAAATCCTATGTCTGAGTCTCGATATTTAGTATTTTGAAATTATAACTTATCTTCGACTTTGCTGCTGCTTTTTATAAACGTTTGCCACCATTATTGTCTTAAAAATTTGATTTAGATATCTGCAGTCTCTTATTTTTAGCTAACCAATCAATATCAATTCGATAAAAAATAAGCTGCTTGATTTTTCTTTTAAGTAAAACGACCTCCTACAAAATATGTAGGAGGTCGTTTTACTATGTTTTTAGTTAATGTTGATTATACTAAGATTTTTTCGTCATTTGATTTTTTGTCTTTATGAACAATAATCTTGTTATTGTCTGATTTCTTAAGCTGACGTTTCTTCATAATGCCCCATAGCGGTACTGCGATAAATACAGATGAGAATACACCTGAAATTAATCCGATTAATAATGCTAGTGAGAAATTGAAGATACTTGGCGCTCCGAAAATCAACAATGCAATGACAACAATTACTACAGTCAATACAGTATTAATAGAACGTGTCATAGTTTGACGTATAGATCTGTTCACAATGTCGTCAATTTGTTCATTTTTAGTGATAACTTTTACTTTGTGTAAATTCTCTCGAACCCTGTCAAATGTAACAATCGTATCATTGATAGAATAACCGATAATTGTAAGAACAGCTGCGATAAATGTAATATCAATTTCTATTCTAAATAGACTGAATACAGCAACAATCATAAAGGCGTCATGTAATAATGCTAATACGGATGAAAGACCCATGCGCCACTCAAATCTAAATGTAATATAGATAATGATACCAATCGCGGCATAAATAAGTGCGAACATTGCATTTTTAGCTAATTCTTGACCAATCACTGGTGATACGGTGTTTACAGTTGGTTTATTACCAAATGATTCATCCACTGTATCTTGAATTTTAGAAACTTCGTCTTTAGACAGGTCATGCTTAAATTGCACTGTTGCGTTTTTACCATTTTCACCAAGAGATACTTGATCTGGTTTAAAACCTTTATCCTCTAAGGTTTCTGTAACTTTATTCTCATCAACTTTGTTGTTAGATTCAAAATCAACCCGAGTACCACTTGTAAAATCAATACCTAGATTTAACTTAAATATAAATAAGATAATCGCACCAACCACAATAATTAGTACACTTAAGCTTAATAATGGTTTGGCTAATTTCATAAAGTCAACGCGTTCATATGGTGTTTTCAAATCGTGTATCTCTTTTTCTTCATTAGCATTATGGATATTTTTCTTACTTACACCAAATAACCAATTTGATTTCTTGAAGAAATTAGAAGATACCAGTAATGATAATAACCATCTAGACAAGAATACAGCGGTAACAAAGATCATTAAGATACCTAATAGTAACATTGTTGCGAAACCTTTTACGGAACTTTCACCAAAGAAGAATAATACTGCCGCTGCTATAACTGTTGTTAACTGTGCATCGACTATTGTAAGGAAAGAACTCTTATTGGCTTTTTTGTAAGCTTGTTTAAGCGTTCGCCCAACTTTCAATTCATCTTTTATCCGTTCGTACATAATGATGTTAGCATCGACAGCCATACCAACACCAAGTACTAGTGCCGCTAAACCTGGTAATGTTAACACTCCAGAAATAAAATTAAATGCTAGTAATGTTAAATAAATGTAAGTTGTTAAGGCAATCACTGCAACTAAACCTGGTAAACGATAGAAACCTAACATGAATAAGTAAATAACAGCAATACCTATGGCAGCCGCTAATACTGTTTTATCTAAAGCATCTTGACCAAATTGTGCACCTACAGAGTTTGAGTAGATTTCATTGAGGTCTACTGGTAATGAACCAGAATTTAATAAATCAGCAATTTGTTTTGCTTTCTCTACGCCTTCTTCACCATTGAAACCACCTGAAATTTCTACACTATCTGAGTTAATAGGTTTATCTACAGATGCTGCAGAAACATACTTAGGATCTTTTTTATCCATTTCTTTATGGTAAGTATCGCCTTTTTCATGATCTAACCATACAACCATAACATTTTCATCTTTTTTAGAAATTTCTTCAGTTACTTTTTTGAATTTATCGCTATCTTTTAATTTGAAAGTAACTGCTGGTTGATTTGTATTTTGTTTAAATTCTTGCTTAGCCGATCCTTGTTGAATATCTTTACCTGTCAATTTGACATTATCGTCAGCATCACGAATTGTTAAATTCGCTTGTGAAGATAAGATATCTCTGGCTTGGGATTGATTTTTCACCCCTGCAAGCTGTACACGAATTCTATTTTTATCTTCGACTTGTATTTTAGGTTCTGAGACACCTAAGACGTTGACACGGTTTTCAAGCGTTTTTGCTGTGGCTTTTACCGCTTTATCATCAATCTTATCACCTTTTTGCAAAGGATCAACTTGATACAAGACTTCAAATCCACCTTGAAGGTCTAATCCAAGGTTGACATCTTTAACTACGCTCTTATATGTAAGTCCCATGCCTGCAAACAACAGAACTACCAGTAATATGAACGCAACTATTCTACTACTTTTTTTCACTTGAACACCTCATTGTAAGCTTATGTTTTAAGAATACTCGATTAAATTATATTAATGCAAGTTTAATGAAATTAGAAAAATTTACTCAACAACCTTATATATCTTAACATATTACAACGAGTGTAAAAACTAACTCAACTAAATTAACGTTGCACATTTTATTGTAAACGTTATGAAAGGTTTGTTTTTTCAATTGTATTATATTAAACATATAGATTGATAATCAATTATAACATTAAATATCGCCGGTGATTGTACTTATCCATATAGACAAACTTAAGGTAATCCTAAAAAGAAATATACTCTGTCATAGGTAGCCTCATTTTGATTTTAAAGGTATAAAAAAGAACTGATATTTACATATCAGTTCTAGAATTTATTATGAAGGATCAACTTGTTTAATAGCTGGTTTTTCTAAAGTGATTTCAGTACCATTGCCATTTAAAGTTAATACAACTGTTGTTTCGTCAACACTACGTACAGTACCTTTGATACCGCCAATTGTTGTAACACGTTGTCCAGAGCTTACTTGACTAATCATTTCACGATGCTCTTTAGCCTTTTTCTGTTGTGGTCTAATTAAGAAGAACCACATTAATACTAATAATAATATTGGTAATATCAATGAAGTAAATTGCATTATTTATTTCTCCCTTTTAAAAGTTTTTTGGGTTTTCAACATTTAGTCCATACTGTTCAAAGAATTCTTCTTTAAAATCTAGAAGACGATCTTCACGAATGGCTTGTCTGATATTTTCCATTAATTTCAGCAAGAAATGTAAATTATGATAAGTAGTAAGACGTATTCCAAAAGTTTCTTCTGCTTTTATTAAATGTCTTATGTATGCCCTACTATAATTTTTACAAGTATAGCAATCGCAATTATCATCAAGTGGTCCCAAATCTTCAGCATATTTGGCATTTTTAATGATTACACGACCATGAGAAGTCATACAAGTACCATTACGTGCTATACGTGTTGGTAATACACAGTCAAACATATCCATGCCTCTAATACTACATTCAATTAATGCGTCAGGTGACCCTACGCCCATTAAATAACGTGGTTTATCTTTCGGCATAAATTGTTCCGTATGGTGTACCATATCGTACATCACTGGTTTAGGTTCTCCTACAGACAATCCACCAATCGCATATCCAGGAAAATCTAAAGCTACTAATTCCTCAGCGCTTTGCTTTCTAAGATCTTTATATTCTCCACCTTGAATAATACCAAACAAGGCTTGATCCTCTGGTCTCGCATGTGCGTTAAGACAGCGCTCTGCCCATCTTGTTGTTCTTTCAATTGAGTCTTTAACATACTTATACTCAGCTGGCATAGGTGGACATTCATCAAATGCCATCATAATATCTGAACCTAAATCATTTTGAATTTGCATAGACTTCTCAGGACTTAAAAATAATTTAGAACCATTTGTATGATGACGAAATTCTACACCTTCCTCAGTAATTTTTCTTAAATTACTTAAACTGAATACTTGGAAACCACCAGAATCTGTCAGTATTGGACCATTCCAGTTCATGAACTGATGTAATCCCCCACTCTTTTTGATAATATCATTTCCGGGTTGTAACCACAAATGATATGTATTACCTAGTATAATTTTAGTATCCATTTGGTGTAGTTCTTCTGGACTCATTGTCTTTACGGTTGCTTTAGTTCCTACAGGCATGAACATTGGCGTTTCAAACGAACCATGTGGTGTGTGAACGATACCTAATCTTGCGCCTGATTGTTTACAAGTTATAATATGCTCATAAGTAACAGCTGGCATATAAAATCCCCTTTCATTCCCTAAATAATTAACATTGCATCTCCAAAACTAAAAAATCTATATTCCGATGCTACTGCCTGATTGTATGCGTTGATGATATAATCTCTAGAACTAAATGCAGAAACAAGCATAACGAGTGTTGATTTGGGTAAATGGAAGTTAGTAATTAACCCATCAATGGCTTTAAATTTAAACCCTGGATAAATAAAGATATCTGTCCAGCCACTTTTAGCTATAAAATGATCATTCGATTGCATTATAGTTTCTAAGGTTCTTGTAGAAGTCGTACCAACAGAAATGATTCGGTTACCATTCGCTCTAGTGCGATTTAAAAGTTCGGCTGTCGCTTCATCCATTTGATAATACTCACTATGCATTTCATGTTCATCGATATTATCTACACTAACTGGTCTAAACGTACCTAAACCTACATGTAATGTAATAAACGCTATATTAATACCTTTAGCTCTAATGCGTTCTAATAATTCATCTGTAAAATGTAATCCTGCTGTTGGCGCTGCTGCTGAACCAGTCGCTTTTGCATATACAGTTTGATAACGTTCTTGATCGTCTAAGCGTTCTTTGATATATGGTGGCAATGGCATCTCACCTAACTCATCTAAGCGCTCTTGAAGAATGCCATCATAATGTAATCGCATGATACGACCACCTTGTTCTAGCTCTTCGATACATTCAGCTATAATTTTACCTTCACCAAAGGACAATTTGTTACCTATTTTAATTCTTTTTGCTGGTTTCAATAATACTTCCCAATCATTTCCTTCGATTTGAGTAAGCATTAACATTTCTACCTTGGCTCCTGTTTCTTCTTTCATTCCAAATAAGCGTGCAGGCATAACCCTTGTATCGTTTAATACCAGGGTATCCCCTTCATTAAAGTAATTCACGACATCTTTAAAATGTTTATGTTCAATGTTACCAGATTGTCTGCCTAAAATAAGTAATCTACTTTCGTCTCTATTTTTCAGAGGCGTTTGCGCAATTAATGATTCAGGCAAGTGATAATCAAATGCTTCAATATCCAAACTTATTCCTTCTTTCCATGCTTCTTGCTAAAATGTTCAAATGCATAAGGTGTCGCTTTTCTACCTCTTGGTGTACGTTCGATAAAGCCTTTCTGAATTAAAAATGGTTCGTAAACATCCTCAATGGTTACTCGTTCTTCACCAATCGAAACTGCAATCGTATCTAATCCAACTGGTCCGCCTTTATATTGTTCCAAAATACAATTCATCATTTTATGATCAATATAATCTAAACCTTCTTCGTCAACTTGAAGTAATTGCAATGAAGCCTTTGTTGTAGCGATACTAATTAATTCATCCTCATTAACTTGTTGGAAATCACGTACGCGTTTCAACAATCTATTTGCAACTCTTGGTGTACCACGGCTACGTTTCGCTAACTCAATAGCACTTTCGTCATCAATGGATGTGCCTAAAACTTCTGCTGTACGTACGATGATTTCTTTTAATTCAGGTTCTCGATAATACTCAAGTCGCAAATGCACACCAAATCTATCTCTCAATGGGGCAGTTAAACTACCTGCACGTGTTGTGGCACCTATTAACGTGAAAGGCGGTAAGTCGATTCTAATGCTCCTTGCTTCTTCACCTTTACCAATGACAATATCTAAAAAGAAATCTTCCATCGCTGGATATAGCACTTCTTCAACAACACTACTCAATCTATGAATCTCATCTATAAACAGAACATCTCCAGGTTGTAAACTTGAAAGAATCGCAGCTAAATCTCCTGGTCGTTCTATAGATGGCCCTGAAATCGTTCTGATATTTACTTCCATTTCATTGGCTATAATATTTGATAATGTTGTTTTACCTAAACCAGGGGGGCCGAATAATAAAACATGATCTAACGGTTCTTGTCGAATTTTGGCAGCTTTAATAAATACTTCTAAATTTGACTTAATTGTAGATTGTCCAATATATTGGCGTAATTTTGTTGGTCTCAAAGATAACTCAAATGAAGATTCTTCGTCATGCATTGATTGATCAACCATTCTATCATCCATATTTTTACCCCCTTTTTTAAATATCATTTTATATTTATGCTATAAGTAATTGTAAGCCTCGTTTAACTGCATCGTCTACTGAATCAAACGTTTCTTTACTCAGTACTTTCTCAACTTTTGTTAATTCACGCTTAGAATAACCTAAAGCTTCTAAAGCAAGTAAAGCTTCTTTAATCATTGGTTCATTAGCGTTGAGATTAGTATTCACATTTAATATCTGACTACTATCTACATCGCTAATTTGTACCTTGCCTTTAAGATCCAAGACAATTTGTCTCGCTGTTTTTTTACCAATACCAGGAAATTTAGTTAAATAGGCATCATTTTCATTTTCTATCGCTATCTTGACTTCGTTAGGTGAACTACTTGCCAATATAGCTAATGCTGACTTAGGGCCGATGCCAGTGACCTTAATTAGACTTAAAAACATATCTTTTTCTTCTTGATTGATAAACCCGTAAAGTAATTGTGCATCCTCTCTTACAATGAGTGAGGTATGTACTACCACTTCATGGTCCATGTGTTTTTGAAAACGATAAGAATTGGGCGTTTGAATTTCATAACCTACACCAGAAGCTTCAACAACCACATGTGTAGGATTTAATTCAGTTAATGTGCCTTTAATATATGCGTACACGGATACACTTCCTTATATAGTCATACTAATTAATTCTACTTTAGAAACATGATCAACCATCCTCAATGCTTCCATTACATCATCAATCTCTAAATCGGTACTTGTAGCATCCAACGAAAGTGTGATGGTTGCTCTACCTTCCATTGGTATACTTTGATGAATCGTCAAGACGGATAAGTCTAAACTTGATAATGTATTAAGTACTTCTGCTAACATGCCAACAATATCATTCACGTATAATATCAACGTAAATTCCCTTGTTGATTCAATTTTTTCATCAATTGGAAATATCGTGTCTCTGTATTTATAGAATGCACTTCTTGATAAGTCAAATTGCTTAACAGCTTCAAATATGGACAATGATGGATCATTTTTCAAGACTTCTTTAATCTTTAAAGTTTTTACAACAGATTCAGGTAATACATCCTCACGAATTAAGTAAAACTTTTTGTAATCTTTTTTGTCCATATTATGCACCCCTATTCAACAAATTCAAATTCTCCACCTAAAATTCTCACAATATCACCATTTCTACATCCACGTGCTCTTAAGGCATCATCAATACCCATCGAGCGCATTTGACGTGCGAAACGACGCACAGCTGGGTCACTATTGAAATCAGTCATCTTGAACATTCTTTCAATTGCCTTACCACTAACAACGTAAGCAGCATCATCATCTCTCGTGATAGTAAATTTATCTTGACTAGGTGTATGTTTATAAACAACCCGATTTACGCCTAAATCTTCTTCCTCGTCTTTACTGAAGTCAATGTCTTTAACTGATTCTAATTTGTCAGCAATTGCATAAAGCAATTCATCAATGTGGTCATGCATAAACGTAGAAAGCGGTATAATGTGTACTGAATCATCATTTAATTCTTCTTTGAATAACGCTAAATTATCTTCTGCATTCGGCATATCCATTTTGTTCGCTACCACGATTTGTGGTCTTTCTTCTAAGCGATGTTCATATGCACTTAATTCTTCATTAATTACTTTGTAATCTTCATAAGGATCTCGAGCTTCGGAACCACTCATATCTATCATATGTACAATGACTTTTGTACGTTCAACGTGTTTTAAAAATTGATGACCTAATCCAACACCTTCAGAAGCACCTTCAATCAATCCTGGTAAATCAGCCATAACAAAGCTTCTTTGATCCTTAGTAGATACTACACCTAAATTTGGTTTGATTGTAGTAAAATGATAAGCACCAATCTTAGGTTTCGCTTTAGAAACGATAGATAATAACGTCGATTTCCCAACGCTCGGAAAACCTACAAGTCCTACATCTGCAAGTAATTTCAACTCTAAAGTTACATCAATTTCTTCTCCCGGTTCACCATTCTCACTAAAATCAGGCGCAGGATTTCTTGGTGAAGCAAAGCGTGAGTTTCCACGGCCTCCACGGCCTCCTTTAGCAACAACGGCGCGTTGTCCATTTTCAACTAAATCTGCTAATACTTCCTCGGATTCTGCGCTTTTAATTATAGTGCCCGGTGGTACTTTTAACACAAGGTGTTCAGCATTTTTACCATGCATATTACTACTTTGACCACCATCGCCTCTTTTTGCTTTGAAATGCGTTTGGTATCTAAAATCTAATAAAGTTCGTAATCCTTCATCAACTTCAAATATAATAGATGCGCCATCTCCGCCATCACCACCAGCTGGACCACCAAATGGAACATATTTTTCTCTACGATAAGCAGTGATGCCGTTACCACCATCACCTGCTTTTAGTGATATTTTAACTTGATCAACAAACATGATTTCACCTCTTTTTTCCAAATTTTTAACTTCTATATCTTTTTTATTATATCATTATCTCATTAACTAGAAAATAAAGACAAAAAATAAACACCAGAAGTGATCACTTCTGGTGTTAACGATGACAAATTACTCAGCTGCTGAATATACAGAAACTTGTTTTTTGTCGCGACCTTTGCGTTCAAATTTAACAACGCCGTCGATTTTAGCGAATAATGTATCGTCGCCACCACGACCTACATTTTCACCAGGATAAATTTTTGTACCACGTTGGCGGAATAAGATAGAACCACCAGTAACGTATTGACCGTCAGCACGTTTAGCTCCTAAACGTTTTGATTCAGAGTCACGACCGTTTTTTGTAGAACCAAGTCCTTTTTTAGATGAGAAAAATTGTAAGTTTAATTTTAACATTATGATTGCACCTCACTTATAATTTAGTCTGATATTTTCTTTATATTCTTCTTCGATAGTTTGCAATGATACTAACATTGCTTGCAGAATTAATTGCGCTTGCTCATTTGTAGTGTCTACACTTCTAACGTGGAAGTATCCACCGTCATCATTGTAATCAATGTCGGGCTTTTCGTTTGTTAACCCCATTATAGCATTAACACTTCCGAAAAGTACTGCGGATGCACCTGCACAAACTATATCATGTCCATATTCGCCATGTTCTGCATGGCCATCCATGATAACATCAGTTACCTGACCAGCATCGTTCAATGTAACATCAACAGTAATCATAATTAAGCGTTGATTTTGTCGATTGTTAATTTAGTATAAGGTTGACGATGACCTTTTTTACGTTTTGAGTCTTTACGACGTTTGTATGTGAATACAGTGATTTTTTTACCGCGACCTTGTTTTTGTACTGTAGCAGTAACTGAAGCACCTTCAACTGTTGGCGCACCAACTTTAACTGCGTCTCCACCTACAAATAACACTTTGTCAAAAGTAAATGAATCACCTTCGTTAACATCTAATTTCTCAACGAAAATTTCTTGTCCTTCTTCAACTTTAACTTGTTTTCCACCTGTTTCAATAATAGCAAACATACTTTGCACCTCCTAATAATTTAAGTCACGCCAAACTCAGGTGACATACATGTACTTTAACCTGAATCCGAGCGGTTGTATGTAGCTAGAAACTACTCAACTACTGCATTTTAGCATTACGCTGACTTACTGTCAATCTTCATTTGAACTTTTCGGAAGAATTTAGTCATAAGTGGATATAATATCACTAATAAAATGAAGTTTAATATTAATGTTGGTATCATTCTGAAAACTACAAAATCTATAAAATTAAATGCTATTAAGCCCAATATAGCATATATAATTGCAACGTATATTTCTAAAAAAAGCGTACTTAACCATACCGTTATGAATAGCATCGTGTTATCTCTATAAAATGTTTTAAAGAAAAAGTCCATGATAACCACAAATAAAATATAACCGAATAAATATAATCCGTAAAAACTACCAAAATAAAGATCGGTCACAATTCCAAACACAGCTGCTAATATCATTGCAACACCAAAACTTCTGTATACACAAATTAATAGTAAATACATAAGTGTCAAATGAGGAACAAAAATAATGTCCTTATCGCCTATTTGCATTGGTATCACTAAGCCAATCGCAGTGTCAATATAGAATAATACTATACCAATTAGAAAGTAGTATAAAGCTCGCATTAATTATCCCCACTTCCATCATCTGGTATCGTTTTAGGATCTCTTTTAGCTACATATACATGATTTAAGTCAGATAAATTGGCAGCCGTTTTAACTCTAACCTCTTTTGACAAGCCATACTCATCATTTTCAACTTTGGAAACTTCTCCTATGTAAATGCTGCTAGGTAGCTGATCTGCTAAACCACTGGTAACAACTTTATCTCCTTTTTTAATACTATCTTTATTATTAATATCTGTAATTACTAGTTCTTCACTTTTCGAATCATAATGATCAATTAAACCAAAGACATTTTTGCCATCGTGCTGAATATTTACTGACAAACGATTCGCACGCGTATTAGTAGAAATTAAATCAACTTGAGATGAAAATTGATTCACTTTGGAAATACGACCAACCAAACCTTCTGATGTCATAACAGCCATATTGTTTTGAATACCGTCTTTAGATCCTTGATTGATAATTAATGTATTCATCCACTGATCAGGATTCCTAGATAAAACCGTACTGGATATAGGCTCAAATTTGGAAATGTCTTCAATATTCAATTCTTTTTTATACTTTTTATTTTCACTTTCAAGTCTTTCATTTTCAGCTTCTAACTGTTTTACCTTTTTCGACTGTTCTTTTGAACCATCATTTGAAAATAAATTATTAATAGATCCAGTCACAAATTGTACAGGATAACTAATGGCTTTTTGTCCAAACGCTACAGAATCTCCTACGTATTGCTCTACCGGTGATTGCGATTGTGAACGTAAAGACACCCCTATTAAGGCAATAAACACAATGATTGCACACAGAATAACAATCAATTTGTTGTTTTTAAAAAACTTTGACAACCTAAACACCTCTATTACACGACTATTTTATGTTCTTTCATCATTTTATATTACTCATAGTTTGAAATAAAGCACGAACCTCAACAATTTCCAAATCAGTCCTTTTTGTTCAGGTATTATACAAATACAAATATTTAACAAACTACTATTTAATTAATATATAAGAGAATGATACCTTGTATTATAACAATTTTTAATGTGAATAGTGTATTAAAATGGTTCATTTCAAACAAATATCATATAACGTTGAATTCTTTGTATTAAAGACATAGTGTTTTTACGCTATTTTTCCGAACCTACTACTTTAATTAACTATAAAAATCTAAAAATCGAGCCTGAAACGCTTATGTTCCAGACTCGATTAGTTATACATTAAATATTATGATTTGTCTTTTTCTGAAGTTTCATCGTCAGCATTTTTTTCGGCTTCTTTTTCGTCTTCTTTATATAATGTTTCTTCTTTTCTCCAACGTGCAAAGAGATTCTGTGCTTTAGCTTGCTCATCTACTTTTTTATCATTAGACTTTTCTTCACTCATAATTAGACACCAACCTTTAACGTTTTTACTTATATAAGGCTAACGCATTTCAGCATAGAATTCAAACGCCTTACTCGTAGCTTGAAGGTGGTAATAGTTCTATATGTTCACCAAGTTGGTTTAAATCTTGCTCCATCTCTATTTCTGTTCTATAAACTCTTATTGAATCTGAGCCGAATTTGTAAATAATAAACTCATCCCCACGTTGACCTGCTAAATAATCGTCACTATATCCCATCCTGTATATACCGGATACAGACATGAATTCTTTTTTATCTATCCAATCAAAAACATTTTTCGTTTGGCTTAGAGGAACATTATTCAATATATCATTATCTTTAACAGTATAGCGCTGTCCTCCTGCTAAATCTTTGTTAGTTTGTGTTTGGTTTACAGATGGTTCATCGTTACTTACTGGATTCCATTGTTGGTCTTTTAAAAAAGGCGCATATTTAAGTGCAAAGAACACAATAATAACGATTGCTATAATTGCTATAATATTTTTAATAATGCTAAATATAAAACGCATGAACCATCCTCCTATTAAGTCATGTTAAATTATATAATTTTAACCATATAAAATCATCAGTCTGAAGTAGTATTTAAAAAGTTCCCTATAGACTGATGAATAAGCATTCATTTCATAGTACAATTGTAATCAAAGGGAGTGAACATAGAATGAATATTTTATCTATAATCCTGCTTGCCCTCTTGGTCATACTATTATTTAGAGTAGGTTTATCTTTATTAAGAGTTTTAATATATATTGGAATTATTGTATTATGTATCTACTTAGGATATCAAGGTATCCTATGGATCATGGATCATTTCAACTACTATTTCAACTTTATAAATTAACATTTAAATATGAGATTGCGCAATAGAAGTTCGATTTACATGTGCCATACTTATATGCACAACTAGGATCTGCGACACACATAGATGTCGCAGATTTTTTAATTGAATCATTAATCATATAATTCTACGATATAGAACTATTTATTATTTACATTATTAGAAAGTACTTGATAAACGTAGTAGCATCCGCTTAATAATAACGCCCAGACGATTGATACTATGATTGCACTAATTACCGTGCTCCATATCGAAATGTGTATATGACTAAAGACAATAAATAAAATCGTAGTTATTAAAACGCTAACCATAGAGATGATTACTGTGTTTAATGTGCGCTTTAAATTAATCATTGCCTTCTTTTTCGTTAGTTGCATTAGATATACAACTGGTATTAACAAACCAATTAATAATATAGTGCCCAAACGCTCACCCTCCTCAAATTACTATTTGATTATACATCATTTAAATTATAACAAACAGTTGAAATTAGAGATGTTATTCTGTGTCAAAATAACCTTCTTCAACCATACTTAAATATGTGTGATCGCCAATAATAACATGGTCTAATAATGGTATACCTAATATATCACCACATTCTCGTAATCTATTTGTAGTTTTAATATCTTCTTTTGATGGGGCAGCGTCTCCTGAAGGGTGATTATGGAGCACAATAATAGCATTACTCGCACATTTAACGGCTTCACTATAAATTTCTCGAGGATGCACTATAGCACTATTCAGCGTGCCCATGAAAATTGTTTTTTGTTTAATGATGATATTCTTAGAATTTAAAAATAATGCTATAAATTTTTCTTGCGTTAAATGCTCCATTTTCCCCATCATAAAGTCGGCCACATCTTTGGGGCTATTTATTTGAATTTTATCATCAATACTTCCCGAATGCATTCGTTCTCCTAACTCAAAAGCAGCTTTCAAAGTGAGCGCTTTATATAGTCCAACACCCTTAATTTTATTTAAATCATTAATTGATAATTGCTTTAAATCTTTTAAATTTGAAATAGATTTAAGCAATTCATTCGCTATATCTAAACTAGAGCAACCTTTTCTACCAGTATTAATCAAAATTGCCAATAATTCAGCATGTGATAAATGAGAGGCACCATAATTTAACATGCGTTCTCTAGGTTTTTGATGACTTGCAAGTTCATTCATTTTCATATGAACATACCTCCATAGTGCGTTGTTTGCTGGAAAATAATTGTCAGATTAAATGCAAGAAAGATAAACGGAATGAGTGGCACACGCTGCTTACTATTTTTAATAATTAAAAAATAAACTATCGCAAATATACCACCAATAATAAAAGTGAGTAAAAAGATGTATCTAAAGAAAGTATACGGTACTGCTAAAGATAATACAGAAAATAGCAGGATGTCTCCATATCCAATTGATTTCTTACAAAAAAAATATATTAAATGAAGTAAGCTACTCACGAATAAAAAAGAAATGACGTGAATGTGTGCTATAACACAAACGCAGCATGAAAATATAAATAGCATATGTATGGGTATTGTAAACGTAGTGAAATCATAAAGTGCAAATACAAGTAAGAATAAATAAATGAGTAAAAAAGTGGCATAATCTATATCTAATAACGCGGGGAATTGAAGTTCATAAAATCCTGGGAATAAAGCAAGTGTTTCTCCAATGAAATAACAACAATTAAGTCGATATCTACAACAGTTTGTTTTACCTTTTTGAATTAAAAAGCTAAATATTGGAATCATTTCATAAAAACGAAGCTGTCGATAACAATAATCACAATTTGAACGTAATTTAAAATAAGTTCTATCAATCTTTTCTACAAAACATAATTGATATAAAAAACTAAATAACACAGGGGAAACTAAAAGTAATTGCAACAGTAAACACCTCCTACTATCAATTATAGCACCACCCTTTAAATTAAATAACAAAATTAACACAAAATAATAATATTATATTATTTATATATTTAAATTCATTTTCTACTTGAAATTTGTGCTTATACATAACAATGCAGTATATATCCGTTCTAAAATAAAGAAACAGCAATCAAATATGGATTTGATTGCTGTTTCTTTATTATTACTAGCTCGTATGTTTATTAATAGTTCGTCATTAATCCTTTTGTATTTCTTCTACAGTTTCTTCTACTTCAGAACGCGATATTTTTTCACGTCCATTTTTCATCGCTTTAAGCGACTTATGTGCAAGCGCCAATGGTAAACGACAGAATAATAATATTGTCTTCTTATTAATGTCTTTCATATAAGCATCGGCTTTAGCTAAATTATCCTCAGCATATTTGAACAAATCATCCCTATCCCAATCATCTGGAACAAAGCTTACACCTCGTTCTTCATAATCTTCATGCTGATTTCGTAAAATATTTACAGCTTGTAAACCGCGACCATATCCAATAGCTAAATCTCGGTCTGTTTTTACGCCAGCACAAAGATCCCAAAGTTGTGAAAGCATAACTCCAACAAGTCCTGCCACATAATATGTATAGTCATCTAAATCTGCTTTAGTATGGATGTCCCAATTAGCTTTTGCCCATTTCGCCATACCATAAGCCATCTCACTTGATGCTTCTAATACAACTGCTCTTGTACGTTCAGGACAAGCATCTATCCATTCACCTAAACGTATTGTAACTTCAGGCATATCATCTTTAACAGGAGATAAAATTTGTGAATATTTATCTTCATCAAATGGTTCCTTAAACAATTCACTTATTTGCATTAGCATGTGGTATTTTTTATCATTACTTAATGCTTCATGATCTTCTATTTCATCTATCGCGCGTAATACGAGATATGCAGAAGCAACCGTATACTTTAATTCTTTTTCTAGAAATGTAATTGGTATATAAAAAGTACGGCTTGTTTCTTTTAGAACTCGCATTGCATCTTTTGGGAATTTCTTGTCTGTCATTTTATTTTCATACCTCCCCTTTGTAAATATTATCATATAACTCTAAATTTAAATAGAAAATGTATGTAGACGATTTGAATGATATTCAATACACGTCATAATCATTTACGTTATGGAATACAATTGATACGTACATATTGTTTCATAATTATGTATTACCTCACTAAAATAATATTCAAACGAGAATTAACAAAATAGACTGAGACACCATTGATATCTCAGCCTATTAATTCTAAAGTTGCCATTTTCAAAAGCATTTTAACTTTAGAAAACCTTATTAAATTCAATCGTTCCTATTGTATTAGTTTCAGATAATACTTATTGCAATTAAATATATTTCTATATTTTGACAAATATTATCATGATTTACTTCAATCATAACCTTAACGTTTTAATTAAAATTCACTCTAGATTTCACTTCACTGATAAAGTATAAGCTTCCCGTAATAATTAAACCATCACCGTCATAAGCTTCTATAAACTTAACATAATCATCGACAAGTGCTTTATGATCATATTTAATTTCTTCAAAAATCGCTTCTTTTGTTAATGCTTTCGGGAAATCAAAGTCTGTAATGTAGAATGTCGATGCAATCGTCTTAAGTTGATCTACCATCGCATTAATTGGTTTTCCTTTAATTGCTGAAAATAATATATCAATATGGTCGACTTGGTAATATTGCTTAAGTGTGCTGATTAACGCTTCTACACTTTCTACATTATGCGCACCATCCATAATCATTAAAGGCTGTTCTTTGACTTGTTCAATTCGACCAGTCCAACTTACGGATTCTATACCATCTATCATTTTATTGAAATCTAAATCAACAATCCCAGCTTCATTTAATTCAATTAAAGCTGTAATAGCTAGTGCAGCATTTTCTTTTTGATGTTCACCAACCATGTTCAGAAGTAAGGTTTCTAATTCATAATCTTTATATCGATAAGTAAACTCTTCATCTTCAGAAATAATACTAATATCACGATCTAATTCGATGCCTTCTGCCTCTTGTTGCACAACAAAATTTCTGATTACTTTGAGCGCTTCATCATTCTTCACTGCATAAATAACAGGAGTTTTAGGCTTAACAATAGCACCTTTATCTTTCGCAATATCTACATACGTATCTCCTAGAATGTCTGTATGATCTAAGCCAATACTTGTAAGTATTGATAAAATCGGCTTAAATACATTCGTTGAATCATTTTTAATACCTAATCCTGCTTCAACTATAACAAAATCTACTGGATGAATTTCTCCAAAATATAAAAACATCATTGTTGTTATAATTTCAAATTCGGTAGCAGTTCCAAGTTCTGTTTCTTTTTCTAATGCTTCACTGACGGGTTTGACATGTTGAACAAGTGCAACAATCTCATCATCACTTATTGGATTTCCATTTAAACTAATGCGTTCATTGAAGGTCTCGATAAATGGTGAAGTAAATGTACCCACATCGTATCCATTATCAACAAGCGCTGATCTCAAATACGAAACGGTAGATCCTTTACCATTTGTACCACCTACATGAATACCATTTATATTAAATTGTGGGTTATTCAAACGCTCTAACATCCATTCCATGCGTTTGACACCTGGTTTAATACCAAATTTAGTTCGCTCGTGTATCCAATATAAGCTATCTAGGTAATTCATCTTAAGGACTCCTATGCTTTTAATTGATTAATTCGTATTTTAACACCATCATATTTCTCTTGATATGTTTGTTTTTTCTCACGTTCTTCATTAATCACTTTTTCAGGTGCTTTATTGACGAAGTTTTCATTTGCTAATTTTTTATTCACTCGGTCTAGCTCTTTTTCCCATTTTAAAAGTTCGTTTTCTAAACGTGCAATTTCTTTATCCATATCAATCAAACCTTCTAATGGAAGTACAACTTCTCCGGCTGTCGTTACAGATGTCATTGCTTTTTCAGGAATTTCAATTGCTGTATCAATGGTTAATTCGCTTGGGTGACAAAATCTATCTATATAATTA
The DNA here is from genome assembly GCF_013391405.1 of Staphylococcus sp. GSSP0090. Lineage (GTDB taxonomy): Bacteria > Bacillota > Bacilli > Staphylococcales > Staphylococcaceae > Staphylococcus. The sequence goes on along the minus strand of NZ_JACBFD010000044.1, from coordinate 148,036 downwards.
GAATTATTCAATAATGTTTCTTTTATATTTTCATCTTTTGCTTTAATGAAAATTGGAATCGCCTTAGATAACGGCGTATCAACTTCTAAACGAGATTGTCTCACAGATTTTATAATTTCAACAAGTTGTTGCATTGTTTCTTTACTGTCATCGAACACAAGCGCTTCATTTACTTTTGGCCAAGCTGCATTAACAATTGTTTCACCTTCGTGAGGTAAATTTTGCCAAATTTGCTCCGTGACAAAAGGCATGAATGGGTGTAGCATTCTCATCGTATTATCTAGGACATAAGTTAGTACAGAACGTGTGACTTGTTTCTGCGCTTCATCTTCACCATTCATTGGTATCTTACTCATTTCAATATACCAATCACAGAATTCATCCCATATGAAATTGTATAATGTTCTGCCGACTTCACCGAACTCATATTTATCACTTAATTCTGTTACATTCGCAATCGTTTCATTTAAGCGTGTTAAAATCCACTGATCAGCGAGTGACAAATCACCTGATAAATCAACTTGTTCTACTGTAAAGTCTTCACCGATGTTCATGATACTGAATCTCGCAGCATTCCATATTTTATTGATAAAATTCCATACAGACTCCACTTTTTCAGTAGAATAACGTAAATCATGACCTGGTGAAGACCCTGTAGCTAAGAAATAACGTAAACTGTCAGCGCCGTATTCATCGATGACGTCCATTGGATCAACACCATTACCGAGTGATTTACTCATTTTACGACCGTCTTCTGCACGAACCAATCCATGTAATAATACATCATTGAACGGACGTTTTCCAGTAAATTCTAATCCTTGGAAAATCATTCTAGCAACCCAGAAAAAGATAATATCGTAACCAGTCACTAATGCATTTGTAGGGAAATAACGTTGGAAGTCATCTGCTTCAACATCAGGCCAACCTAGTGTTGAAAAAGGCCATAATGCACTTGAGAACCATGTATCCAAGACATCTTCATCTTGTATCCAGTTCTCTATATCTTCTGGTGCTGACTCGCCTACAAATATTTCTCCTGTTTCCTTATGATACCATGCAGGGATTTGATGGCCCCACCACAGTTGTCTAGATATTGTCCAATCTCTAATCTCTTCCATCCAACGATTAAATGTTTTTTCAAAGCGCGCTGGAACAAAGTCTATTCTATCGTCAGTCTTCTGATTATTTAACGCTTGCTCAGCAAGTGGTTTCATTTTAACAAACCATTGCGTAGATAAATAAGGTTCTACGACTGCACCAGAACGTTCTGAATGACCTACTGAATGTTCATGTTCTTCAATTTTAATCACTAAGTTTTCCGCTTCTAAATCTTTTACAAGTTGTTCACGGCAATCAAAACGATCCATGCCTTCGTATTTATCCGCTTTATCATTCATCTTTCCAGATTCATCCATAACAATAATACGTTCTAAGTCATGTCGATTACCAATTTCAAAATCATTAGGGTCGTGTGCAGGTGTAACTTTCATCGCGCCACTACCAAATTCAATATCAACGTATTCATCTGCTAATATTGGTAATTCTCTACCAACGATAGGTAAAATAACTGTTTTACCTATGACATCTTTATAGCGCTCATCATTAGGATTAACGACAATGGCAGTGTCCCCTAACATCGTTTCAGGACGTGTCGTTGCAATTTCAATATAACCATTGCCATCCGCATATGGATATTTAAAATGGTAAAATTTACCTTGAACGTCTTCATGAATCACTTCAATATCAGATAATGCTGTACGCGCAATAGGGTCCCAATTAATAATATATTCACCGCGATATATTAATCCTTTATTGTACATATCAACGAATACTTTTTTAACTGCTTTACTTAAACCCTCATCTAATGTAAATCTTTCTCTACTATAATCAAGACCTAAACCGAGTTTAGCCCATTGCTGTCTGATAAAGCTTGCATATTCCTCTTTCCAGTCCCACGCTTGCTCCAAGAATTTTTCTCTACCTAAATCATGTCGAGAAAGACCTTGTTCATTTAATTTTGCCTCTACTTTAGCTTGTGTCGCAATACCGGCATGGTCCATGCCCGGCAAGTATAATGTGTCATAACCCTGCATGCGTTTCATACGTGTCAATATATCCTGTAATGTTGTGTCCCAAGCATGCCCTAAATGTAATTTACCTGTTACATTTGGAGGTGGGATAACGATTGTATATGTCTCTTTTGAATTATCTTCTTTTGCTTTAAAATATCCACTGTTTACCCATTGGTCATAACGTCCAGACTCAACTTCATTGGGATTATATTTTGGTTTCATTTCCATGTGTTAAAATCCTCCTTAAAAATAAAAATATCCGCCCTATCAAAATAGGACGGATATTCCGTGGTACCACCTAAATTCAAGAAATTACAAATTAATTTCAAGCACTTAATTACATGATTAACGCTCAAGCACGCTTTAACCTATTAAACAAATATCTTCATACGATTGGTGTTCAGTTAAAGTTCAATGTGGGCTACCTTCAATACGTTAAATTGTACATTTTCAGCATTCCTGTACTCTCTGTTTAATTTAAACCTATTTACTCTTCCCAATAGACAATATTTATTTACTTAATTATAGTATAATGGAAGTTAAAATAAGTCAATAAAATGGAGTGAAATTTATGAACGACTGTGCATTTGGAACCAAAGATCCGATTTATTTAAAATATCATGATGAAGTATGGGGACAACCACTATATGATAGCCTTAAATTGTTTAAACTCATAGCACTAGAATCTCAACATGCTGGCCTCTCATGGTTAACGATATTAAAGAAAAAGGAATCCTACGAACAAGCGTTTTATGATTTCGATCCCCATCAAATTGTAAAGATGACAGATAAAGATATCGATCAATTAATGAATTTTCCTAATATCGTCCATAATCGAAAAAAATTAGAAGCTATTGTAAGCCAAGCTAAGGGTTACTTTGAAATTGAAAAGGATTATGGCAGTTTCAGTGATTATTTATGGTCCACCGTTGATTATGAACCCATTGATTGTGGTTACAAACAACCTAGTGATCGAATTACTGTAGATGAACGTGCAACGAAACTTTCAAAATCATTAAAAAGTTATGGTTTTAAATTTTTAGGTCCAGTAACAGTTTTTTCATTTTTAGAAGCTGCTGGATTGTATAATGCGCATTTGCAATCTTGTCCAAATAATCCAAACAACCTTTAAACATAAAATAGATTTAACTGTTAAAAAGTTAAAGTGACCGTAAAAAGCATACAAAAATCTTTATTTTATTAATCAAATCGATTGCTTCATCACTACAATAATATCCGAGACATTTTACCGTGTCTCGGATATTGTCGTTTAGTGTGAATCACACAAAAGTATATTTAAACTTTTACTTTATTAAATTAATGGAATATCCAGTTTTATTTATGACTCACAAATAACTGTAATGATGCTTGTCATCTATTTAATGTTTTTCTTTTGATGATTCAATATATTTGAGTAAATGACCTAATAAAGGTGCAATTAAGAATAAAATAAAGAATATCCTAAAAATATGATAACTCGATATCAATGCCACATCGGCACCTGTTTCAATTGCTACTAATACAATTTGACTCATGCCACCAGGTGCAGCACCAAGAAACAATTCATTAACAGAATGATTAGACACCATCGAAATAAGCAACACCATGATAAAGGCCAGTAATATCAAAAGTACATTTTGAAATGCAATTGCAACCGCAATACGTCCTTTCATTTGATCTAGTAATTTAGCTATTTGTAGACCAATGCGAATCATATAGATAACCTGTGCCGATGCAATGATATAGTTATCTAGAGTAAATGTTAGACCTGTGATTAAATTCCAACTAATAAGCACAATAATCGGTGCGAGTAACTGTTTCGTTGGAAAATTAATCTTACTCATTATGATATAAACAATAAAAACAGCTAAAGCTAAAAGTAATATTTGCGGCATTGATACTACATCTGTCAATACCTTCGTTGTCGCCTTTTCAGCACTACCATTACTACCGTTATCTCTAAAAAAGTAAGCGATAAATGGTACTAATATGACAACAAAAATAATTCTTGATGTTTGCGTTAAGCTGACGACCATAATATTTGCTCTTTTATTTTCTTCTGCCATGATTAACATTTGACTTAATGCACCTGGAATCACGCTAAGGATAGCAGTTTCAGTATTTACTTTAGCAATTTTTTTGAAAAAGAATGCTATCACTAATGCAAGACCTAACAACATGACAGTAATCAAAATGATTGTTAACCAATCGTCTTTGATATCTAATATTACATTTTTGGTAAAAGTTGAACCAATTTGAACACCTAGCAAAACCAAGCCAATTTGACTAAGCCAAAATGGCCATTCAATCTCAAGTCTAAAGACTCTCACACATATCACACTTGCAATAATAGGACCAAACATGAAGGGCAACAATACATGTGCTGCATTTAATATTAAACTTAATAGTATAGCCAATAGTAATACAATGATATTATTCCTTAATTGCTTATTCATGTTCTCACAACTTTCATCGTTATCGTCAAACATACGCACTATAAATAAAAAATACCCGCTCAACTTATTAGTTGCTCGGGCATCATTTAAACTTTATACAATTCGACCTAATGCTGTATCAAATGCTTGTATGGTTTTGTTAATATCTTCTTCGGTATGTGAAGTAGAAAGGAACGTGCCTTCAAATTGTGAAGGTGGTAAAAATACGCCCTCTCTTGCCATTTCTCTATACATTTGGCTAAACATTTCTAAATCGCTATTGTTAGCTTGTTCAAAATTCGTTACTGGCCCTACATTTAAGAAATATCCTATCATAGAACCAGCACGATTTACAGTGATTGGCACATTATGTTTGGCAAAGACATCTTTTAAGCCTTGCTCCAGTAAATCACCTAATTTATTGAAATAGTCGTACGTTTCAGGTGTTAATTGACTTAATGTTTCATAGCCACTCGTCATAGCTAATGGATTACCAGATAATGTCCCAGCCTGATAGATATCACCTGTTGGCGCAATTTGATCCATAATTTCTTTTTTACCTCCAAATGCACCTACTGGTAACCCACCACCGATTACCTTACCTAAGCAAGTTAAATCTGGAATGACATTGAAGTATCCTTGTGCACAGTTATATCCAACACGGAATCCAGTCATTACCTCATCAAAAATCAGTAACGAACCATATTCAGTTGTGATATCTCTTAAGCCTTGTAAAAATCCTTCAATTGGAGGTACTACACCCATGTTACCGGCTACAGGCTCAACAATTACGCCTGCAATATCATCACCGAATTCTTCAAACGCAACTTTGATTGCATCTAAATCATTATAAGGTACTGTAATTGTATTTTTTGCAATTCCTTCTGGCACACCCGGTGAATCTGGTAAGCCAAGTGTTGCTACACCAGAACCAGCTTTTATTAACAGTGAGTCACTGTGGCCATGGTAACAACCTACAAATTTCACAATTTTATTTCTACCTGTATAACCACGAGCTAATCGTAGTGTATCTAATGTTGCCTCCGTTCCTGAAGATACCATGCGTACTTTTTCAATAGAAGGTACACGTTCGATAACAAGTTCAGCTAATTTATTCTCCTGTAATGTTGAAGCACCAAAGCTTGTACCTTTGTCGACGGCTTCATGTATCTTTTCAATCACTTGTTTATTTTTATGCCCTAAAATTAAAGGCCCCCAACTTAATACATAATCGATGTATTCATTACCATCAATATCATAAATTCTTGAACCTTCGCCATGGTCCATAAATATGGCTGGTGTATCAACAGATTTAAATGCTCTTACTGGACTGTTTACACCACCAGGCATTAATGTTTCTGCTTTGGTCATTGCTTTTTCTGAGTTATTGTAACGCATTCACATAACCTCCTATTCACTATTGTTCATCTAAATAACGACAAATATCTTTTGAAAAATACGTAATAATCATATCTGCACCGGCACGTTTCATGGAAGTCATTTGTTCCATAACAACTGCTTTTTCATCAATCCAGCCATTCAATGATGCAGCTTTAGTCATACTATACTCACCACTTACATTGTATGCAACTACTGGTACGTTAGTTGTATTTCTTACATCTCTAATAATATCTAAGAAGCTAAGGGCCGGTTTAACAATCATCATATCTGCACCCTCACGCAAATCGCTATCTAGTTCTCTCAATGCTTCTCTACGATTAGCTGGATCCATTTGATAAGTCTTACGATCTCCAAACTGTGGTGTTGATTCTGCAGCATCACGGAAAGGACCAAAGAAGCTAGATGCATATTTAATTCCGTAACTCATTATTGGGATATTATAATATCCTGCATCATCTAAACCAGCTCTAATTTCAGCAACAAAACCATCCATCATATTACTAGGCGCGATGATATCAGCACCAGCTTCAACTTGTGAAATTGCTGTTTTTACTAATAATGGTAATGATTTATCATTATCTACATCTTTCGTTTGTTCATTAATGACACCACAATGTCCGTGGTCTGTATATTCACATAAGCATGTATCTGCAACAACTAATAAGTCATCATACATAGCTTTTGCTTTTCTTGTAGCTTCTTGAACAATCCCATTATGATCGTAAGCACCTGTTCCGATAGCATCTTTTTCATTTGGGACACCAAAAAACATAATACCTCTAATACCTAATTCATACGCTTCTTTAATTTCATCATCCAATAAATTCAAACTTAATTGGTAAACACCAGGCATTGATTTAATTTCTTCTTTAACATTGTCACGTTCTACTACAAAGATTGGATAAATTAAATCTTCTTTGTTCACATGTGTTTCTCTAACTAAATTTCTCATTGATTTACTGCTACGTAAGCGTCTATGTCGATCAAATTGCATTTTCTTCCCAACTTTCTAAAATTTTGTTAACTAAAGCATCTAATGTCTGTATATCAGCAACGATACCCTGTTTTTGATAATGTTTCAATGTATCTAGTGTTTGTTGCCCTATCACAAAATAATGATTAAATGACACTTTTTGTTTATCTTCGAAAAAATAACGCACTGCAGATGAACTGGCGAATGCAATGGCATCCACTTTGCCTTGCTCAATCAACATTTTAACATGCTTAATATGCTTTGTATGTGGCACAGGCTTATATAAATCTATCTTTTGGACATTATAATTTTGTTGATTCAATCCATCTTCAAGTTTGGATCTTGCAGCTGCGCTAGAGGGTAACAAAATATTGCTATGTTCGTGTGTTTTAAATGTTTTTAGAAATCCCTCTTGTGAATAATCTTTGGGACAAAATGACACTTCCAATCCAATTGACTTACAATACTCTGCAGTTTTTTCACCAATCACAGCAATTTTATTGTAATTTAGTTTAGATAGATAAGGTCGGAAGTATTCAACTGCTTTTTTGGACGAAAAAATAAGCCAGTCATAATTAACTTCGAGTAAATTCAAATTAAATGTTAGTGGTTCTACACATATGAAAGGTTTGTGTAGTATACATACATCTGATTTATAAAACTCACTCGTCTGAGTCATTACTATAACTGGTCTCATTTATTTTCACCTCGAAGTATTATTGTTCTTCGTTTAGTGCTTTAATTATTTCATACGCGCCTTGCTCATTTAATACTTTAGTCACTTCTTCACCTAAGGCGATTGGATTGGTACCACGCACAGTATGTTGATAGCGTTCTTTACCATCAGGTGACATGATTAAACCTGTAAATTCCATTGTGCCGTCGTCTTCTTTTGTTGCATAGCCCCCGATTGGTACCTGACAGCTACCATTCATACGGGTTAAGAAAGTACGTTCAGCAGTTACACAATCAGCAACATCTTGATTATGAACTTTGCTTAACAGTGATAACAGTTCATCGTCATCTGAACGACATTCAATACCTAACGCCCCTTGACCTATTGCTGGAATCAGAGTTTCTTTATCTAAATAAGTCGTGACAATATCATCAGACCAACCCATACGTTTTAATCCAGCAGCTGCTAAAATAATTGCATCATAATCTTCAGTCTCAAGTTTATTTAAACGTGTATCAATATTACCTCGTATCCATTTAATTTGTAACTTAGGATATTTTGCAAGAATTTGTGCACCTCTACGTAAAGAACTTGTACCTACAATACTATTGTTAGGCAATTCATTTAAAGGCACATGATTTTTGGCAATATATGCGTCGTACGGATTTTCACGATCCGGTATACAACCTAGTGTTAAACCTTCAGGAATAATGCTAGGTACATCTTTTAAAGAATGTATTGCCATATCGATGTCATGATTAAATAATTCATTTTGAATTTCTTTCACAAAAAGCCCTTTTCCGCCTACTTTTGATAATTGTTTGTCAACGATGAGGTCACCTTTTGTCACTATTTCCTTTATTTCTATTTCTAAATTTGGATCAATAGCTTTTAATTTATCTATAAATTGTTGGCTTTGTGTTAAAGCCAATTTACTTCTTCGTGAACCAACGACTAACTTACGCATTTTGCGTAACCTCCTAGCAATTTAGCGTTTTATCATTAACATTCAGCAGCTTCTTATATTCCAGTCCATTGATGAAAATCAGAGACATGAGATGTGAATAATAAATTAATCATATTCAAACAAAATAGAATGATATTAAAATAAATCAACTTATGTTTTGATATGGTTTGCCTTACTCTCAATAATAAATATAAACCATACAATATCGTAATAATTACAGACATAATGACTTTTGAATCCACAAAAATATCTATACCAATCGTATTGATACCCCATTGTGCACCTAAAATAATACTTAATATAATAAATATAAAGCCCACTAAACTATTATAAAACACTACTTTTTCGAGTGTAGCTACACTACTAATTCTAAAATACTTTTGAGTAAATCGCTTTTGCTTTAAATTTTTAAATTGGATTAAGTATAAAATGCCATTCACAAATGCAAAAGCAAAAACAGCATAACTAATTATCGCAAATGTTACATGCACAATAAGTAATTCATTAATTACATTCAGCCTCTCACCAGCACCTTGATAGTGCATAGGTTGAAACGTACTAATTGCAATAAAAACGAAGCCAATAATATTAAACAAAAAGATAGAAATATTGACTTGCTTAATCACACTAATCACAATTGATATGGAAATAATCAACCATGCAAGTGCAAATAAGACATCAAAGACATTACCCAATGGCACTTGATTCGTTGCGGTTACATAAAAAGATAAGGAGATTGTTTGTAACACCCAAACAATCCCCAATGTAACAAATCCAATGCTTCTAATCTTATAAAACTTTTTAATAAAATCAAAAAAATAACAAGCAATACTAAATAGATAAATTAGTAATATTAGTTCATTTAACCTTATGAATAAAAGTTCTTGCATATTATCACCATTTGCTGATGCTTATTCAAAACTTAAGATTTGACCTGTATTCATATTAGATTTTTGCTTTTTAGTTTCATATGCATGTTCAGCTTCAATATCAAATATGTCTTGAAATAGCTCTAATTTTTCGTTACTTTTCTTATCACTACTCAATTCTTTAGCTTGTTTTATAGGATCTTTCAACATTTGGTTTATAATGCTTTTTGTATGTTTTGAAATGATCTTGCGTTCTCTTTCAGATAATCCAGGCAATTTTCTGTCTATACTATCCATCGTATCTTCTTGAATTGACATAGCCTTTTCTCTAAGCGCACGAATGACTGGTACAACACCTAACATATTTACCCATTCGTTATGTGCTTCAATTTCATTTGGAATATTTTGTATAATTTGTTCAGCTGCACGTTGACGTTCTCTTAGGTTAGCATCTACTAAACCTTTCAAATCATCCACATCATAGCTAAACACATCTTGGATTGTATCTATACCTGGTTCAATATCCCTAGGAACTGCAATATCGATCATTACTAATGAATCATGTTTACGTTCATTGCTTATAGATTGCAACATTTCATTCGTCACAATATAATTTTCTGAACTTGTTGAACTTATGACTATATCTACGTCTGCTAAAAGTTTTGGTAATGATTCCATTGATTCAAATTTAACTTGATGTTTCATTGCTAAATCTTGAGCTTTACTTAAAGTTCTATTTACAATGGTAATATCCGTTACACCTGAACCAATTAAATTCAAGAGTGATAATTCACTCATATCCCCCGCACCTATAATTAAAGCTCGCTTAGTATTGATTTTGCCGAATACTTTTTTACTTAGTTCAACAGCCGCATATGAAACACTTACTGCATTATCAGCAATATCCGTCTCATTATGTGCTTTCTTCGCAAAAGTAATTGCTTGTTTAAATAAATGATTAAAGATAGTACCTGTTGTATCTTCAGCTTGAGCTAAAAAGAATGCATTTCTAATTTGCCCTAGAATTTGAGTTTCCCCGAGTACAACAGAATCTAAACCTGAAGTGACTTGCAATAAATGTTTTACTGCTTCGTCCCCCACTTTTACTTCAGTCATATCTTTAATATCTTCAACATCTAATCCAAATGATCTCGCTAAAAATCTCTGTATATAATAGCGACCTGTATGAATTTGATCTGTCACAGCATATACTTCTGTTCGGTTACAAGTTGATAGTATCACGTTTTCTAAAATAGATTTCGTTTCATATAAATCAACATTGGCTGAACGTATGGCATCATCTTTGAAAGCAACTTTTTCTCTAAGTGCTACATCTGCAGTACGATGATTAATGCTTACCGCAATTAAATGCATTTATAACGCCCTCCATACATATTACAATAAGTATATTATAACACAATTATGACATGCGTTAAGTAACTCGTCCTGTAAATTAGAAGAATTATAATCTAAAGTCATATTGTTGTCATAATTATACTTACTTTCCTATGATATGTAATGATAAATTGCCTGTACTTTATAATAATTACAAATACTTTTCAATGATATTCCAAATTTGTTGTTGCTTATTATTTTTTACAGAAGAATAACTGATAATTTCATCTTCAGGTTCCATTTCTAGCTTTTGTTGAATATTTGCTAAATGTTTTTGTACTTTGCCTTTTGCTATTTTGTCTTCTTTAGTTGCAACGACAAAAGTAGGAATTTCATAATATTTCAAATAATTATACATTAAAATGTCATCTTCTGTTGGATTGTGCCTTAAATCTACAAGTTGAATGACTAATTTTAATTCTTCTCTTTGAGAAATATATTTTTCAATCATTTTGCCAAAAGCTTCACGTTGCTTCTTGCTTACTTTAGCATAACCATAACCTGGCACATCTACAAATACTAGTTGGTTATCTATATTATAAAAATTAAGTGTCTGGGTTTTACCCGGTTGTTGTGACGTACGTGCCATATTTTTTCTACCAATCATACTATTGATAAACGTCGATTTACCCACATTAGATCTGCCACTTAATCCAACTTCACTCAAACCTGTCTCAGGATATTGCTCTGGTTTCACAGCACTTATTAATAATTCAATTTCGTTAGGATTAACTTTCATTTTCGCCCCTCTTTTCTGTTAAACGTTCTGGTTCATTATATTACACAAATGATTAAATGAATATGTATTCTAATCATAAAATATATGATTTTAAAAATTAAAAGGGAGCAGGATAGCAATCTAACACGTTGATTGCTTCGTCCCACTCCCATTTTCTGCTTAAACTAGCTTAAGCAGATGTTTGTTCTTTATTTACAAGATTGCCATCTTTATCGTAAAGTTCAGGTTCTTTTTCATCATTAATCGTTTCTGCAGTAATGACTACTTTTACAACGCCATCAGAAGATGGTACATCATACATAATATCAATTAATGCTTCTTCGATAATTGAACGTAATCCACGGGCACCTGTTTTACGTTCGATTGCTTTATTACTAATTGCTGACAATGCTTCATCCGTGAATTCTAATGTCACATCATCAAGTTCAAGCATTTTAGTATATTGTTTAACTAACGCATTTTTCGGCTGCGTTAAGATGTTTTTTAATGCGTCTACATCTAGTGTTTCTAAATTCGCAACGATTGGCACACGTCCAATAAATTCTGGAATTAAACCGTATGATTGTAAATCTTCAGGTCTAATTTGTTCAAGAATTGCATCTTCATCATATTTAGATGCTTCACTGCTAGAGAAACCAATTACTTTTTCACCTAGTCTACGCTTAATCACTTCATCAATACCATCAAATGCACCACCAAGTACAAATAAGATATTCGTCGTATCGATTTGAATTAACTCTTGGTTTGGATGCTTACGTCCACCTTGTGGCGGAACACTAGCTGTTGTGCCTTCTAATATTTTAAGCAATGCTTGTTGAACACCTTCACCAGATACATCACGCGTAATAGATGTGTTTTCTGATTTTCTTGCAATTTTATCAATTTCATCGACATAAATAATACCTTTTTCAGCTTTATCTATATCAAAATCAGCCGCTTGAATTAAACGTAGTAATATATTTTCAACGTCATCACCTACATAACCAGCTTCTGTTAAACTTGTAGCATCAGCAATTGCAAATGGTACATTTAATGTTTTGGCTAATGTTTGTGCTAGAAGTGTTTTACCACTACCAGTTGGACCAATTAAAGCAACATTACTTTTTTGTAATTCAACTTCATCTTCATTAGGTCCTAATTGTTGAACACGTTTATAATGATTATAAACAGCTACAGCTAATGATTTTTTAGCCTTTTCTTGTCCTATAACATAATCATTTAGCTTGTCCATAATTTCTTTAGGTGTTGGTAATTCAGTTAACCCTTCAGGTTCTGATTGAGCTAATTCTTCTTCTACTATTTCTGAACATAGCTCTATACACTCATTACAAATATACACGCCACTTCCTGCAACTAGTTTTTTAACTTGGTCTTGATCTTTACCACAGAAAGAGCATTTTAAATTTTCTTCATCTTCATTGAATTTGAACATTCTATTTACACCCCTATTCCCTAAAGACTATACTAGATAGTATTTTAATATGCAACTTGCACCTTTCACAAGTTATTTGCATAAAATAGTGTAGCAGATACATTATTTGAATGCATCTGCTACTAGTTTACTATATTAAACGACTAACATATAATTCACAAAACAATTTGCTCTATTTATATTTAGTTACGCTTCTGAGTCATCTTTAGATGGTTCTACTAATTTAGCTTCGTCAACTAATAAGTCGATTACTTTTTGAATACGTACATCATTTTTAACGATGTCTGTATTACCAAGTGTTTGTTTAATATCTTCTACTGAGATATTAAATTGTTCACTCATTTTTTCTAATTCTTTATCGATATCAGCATCTGAAACTTCAATATCTTCAGCATCTGCGATAGCAGTTAATGTTAAGTTTGTTTTAACACGTTCTTCTGCATCGTCTTTCATTTGTTCTCTTAATTGTGATTCATCTTGACCAGAAATTTGGAAATAAGTTTCTAAATTAAGACCTTGTTGTTGCATACGTTGTCCAAATTCTTGAACCATGCGATCTAACTCAGTATTAATCATTGCATCTGGAACGTCAATTGTAGCGTTGTTTGCTGCTTTATTAATCGCTTCTTCTTTTTGATTATTTTCAGCATCTGTTTCTTTTTGCTCAGTTAAACGTTTACGCAAGTTTTCTTTATATTCATCAACAGTGTTTGCTTCTGAATCTAATTCGTTAGCAATTTCATCTGTTAATTCTGGAACATCTTTATATTTAATTTCATTAACTTTTGTTTTGAATGTAGCTTCTTTACCAGCTAATTCTTCAGCATGATATTCTTCTGGGAAAGTAACGTTAACGTCTTTCTCTTCGCCAGTTTTAACACCTACAAGTTGTTCTTCGAATCCTGGAATAAATGAACCTGAACCAATTTCAAGGTCGTAACCTTCAGCTTGTCCACCTTCAAATTGTTCGCCATCAACATAGCCATCGAAATCGATGTTAACTGTGTCGCCATTTTCAATAGCGCCATCTTCTTTAACGACCATTTCAGCCAAATGACCTAATTGATGATCAATAGATTCTTGTAATTCTTCATCAGTTAATTCAACATCTTGTTTTTCAACTTCTAAACCTTTGTAATCACCTAATTGAACTTCTGGTTCTACAACAACATTTGCTTCAAATGTCATTTCGCTACCTTTTTCAATTGATGTTACATTGATTTCTGGTTGATCAACTGGTTTAATTCCAGTTTCGTCAATAGCTTCACCATAAGCTTCTGGTAATAAGATATCAACTGCATCTTGATATAAAGCTTCTACACCAAAGCGTTGTTCAAAAATTGGACGAGGTACTTTCCCTTTACGGAAGCCTGGTACATTAATTTGTTTAACTACTTTTTTGAAAGCTTGATCAATTGCTTTGTCTACTTTTTCTGCCGGAACAGTAACGCTTAATACACCTTCGTTACCTTCCTTTTTTTCCCAAGTTGCTGTCATGTATAAAAACCTCCATGATTATCCTATTTTATTTTTTCAACTTCACTATTATAGCATAGGACTATTCACTACACAAACCCTGTGCTTATAACATTTTATTTTTCTGTAAAATTGAAATTATTCACTTTATTATAATGCTACTTTTTAACATTACCCGAATTACTAATGATTAATTATTCAATTTGTCTATTTCTGTAATGAATTGTATTGCAGTATTAGATTCATCTAATGGTTCTAAACCTATCATCGCTTTAAAGTAATTGACATATGCTTCAATCCAAACATCTATATGGGCGATTCGCTCAATATCTAATGGATAGAATAAAATAGCATGATTATTCATTAAATGAAGCGCTTCTTCAATCATTTGTGCAGCATCTACTTCGAGTTGATTTATAACATTTGGAATGATATTCAACTTAAATTCAGTATGTTCTAGTCCTGGTAATTTACTGGGTATCACGTTCATATCATAGTCATATTTATAGATACGGATGTTTTGATCGTATTCAGCAAAACGCAAGTATTCAAGCATAATCGTTAACACATTAGGTGCTAACGTCACATTATCGATAATATTCACAACCGTATTCCGATAGTTGAACTGACTATAATCAATCAATGTGAGTACTGTATTAATTTGATCACGAAGAGATATGGATTCAAAATTCTGTAGCATATAGGTAGCCTGTTCATTATGCTTATCTATTTGACCCATTGCATATTCTTTAATCGGAAACAATTCCATTCTCGTCCTATGATCATTAACTTCATCTATAATTTGATTGATGACTTCTACTACTTCAAAATACTGACCAAGGCCATTTAAGCTTTTCACATAATATACCATCAAATCATCATACTTTGTCGTTCCTTGTTTAAGTAAAATAATAGCCTCTTCACGTAATTCTAGAAAATGCTGCATATTATACAGCATCGAACATTTTAACAAAGCCATTTGTTCATCTAATTCGAATTGTTCCTCAAAGTCTTCAAACAATTGATACATTTGTTCTAAATCATTATTATTAAATGATTGCTTGATTTCTCTAACTAGTTTTTCTTTTGACCGAGGAAAAGGAATGATATCAGACATCTTTATACACCCCTACTGTTTAGCTTGTAATATTAATGCGCTCCATGACTCAAAATCATCATAGTTATCTATTTTACTTTGATCCACCCATTTTATTCTCAATGTGTCTGTTTCTTTAGATTCCACATCATTACTATTTACATTGATTTTAAAGACGACACCAAGGTGTACTTCGCCTACCTCATTTGTATCATCATTTATAAAACCGATATAAGCTAAATTCTGAGACTTACTATCAGATAAACCAACTTCCTCTTCTAATTCTCTTTGAGCGTTCACTCTCAAAACCTCATTGATAGACTCAGCGCCCTTAACATCATTCATATGTCCCCCGACGCCGATTGACGATTGGCCATGTAACCGTGATTCTCCACCACCAGCCAAACGTTCATAAACTAAAATTTCATCACGCTCATTTTCTAAAATACAATATGAAATTAATTGTTTGTATGATGGATCTTCTTCCATATCACCACGTCGTTTTATTTCATATTTTGAAAGTGTGTCAAAAATATCTTGACCTTTTGTAGTATTTTTATCTAAGAAACCATTAAACTTGTTTTTTTCATTATCAAATAAAATAGTTCTTGGAACTACAGTAATCATTTCATCGAATTTAGACATTAGTTTCTCCTCCATATATGACTTCTTCATTATTTTATCAAACGAAAGTTATTTATCAAAATAATTATTCAAAGTTGTTTGCTAGATTTATAAGTTAACTTTAAAATTTTTAAAAATTAATTTGCTATGTATGTTATTTCAATCTTGCTTAATATAAGTTAGCTAGTAAAAATAGATTTTTATCACTCAACGTTCCTTGAATTAAACTGAAAAGAAATAAAAAAGTAAAAATTCGATTGATTACTAATATGCCAGTCATCTATCTGTTTAAATGCAAAGAGTCTGAGACAAGATTCATGTCCCAGACTCTACTTGGTTATTATTTTAAAGCATCTTTTGCTTTAGCTACTAATTCACCAAAAGCTTTTTCATCTGAAATAGCAATTTCAGAAAGCATCTTACGGTTAATATCAATTTCAGCTTTTTTCAAACCATTCATTAATCTTGAATAGCTCATGTCATGTTGACGAGCTGCTGCATTGATACGTGTAATCCATAATTTACGGAAATCACGTTTTCTTTGACGACGGTCACGGAATGCGTATTGACCTGATTTCATAACTTGTTGTTTTGCGACTTTATATAATGTACGTTTTGAACCGAAGTAACCTTTAGCTAATTTAATCGTCTTTTTACGACGCGCTCTTGTTACTGTTCCACCTTTAACTCGTGGCATAATAAATTCCTCCTCTAAATAAGTTCGATCTTAATCAATCTTCTCTTTTATAACTCGTTAATTATTTTTTATAAGCTAATAATTGTTTTACACGTTTCATATCTGATTTAGATACTAATGAAGCTTTACGTAATTTACGTTTTTGTTTAGTAGTTTTGTTTGCAAACATATGAGATGTGAAAGCTCTAGAACGTTTTAATTTACCTGAACCAGTTCTTTTAACACGTTTAGCTGCTCCACGGTGTGTTTTCATTTTAGGCATGATTCATTTCCTCCTGTAATATCGATTATTATTTTTCGTTAATTGGACTTAACATGATGAACATTTGACGTCCATCCATTTTAGGTCTTTGCTCAACAGTAGCAATATCTTTACATTGTTCTGCAAATTTTTCTAATACACGTTGACCAATTTCTTTATGCGTAATCGCACGACCTCTGAAACGAATTGAAACTTTACATTTATCGCCTTTTTCTAAGAATTTACGTCCGTTTTTCAATTTTGTTTGGAAATCATGTTCCTCAATTGTTGGACTTAAACGAATTTCTTTAAGGTTAATTGTTTTTTGTTTCTTTTTCATTTCTTTTTCTTTTTTCTGTTGTTCGAATTTGTATTTACCGTAATCCATA
Source organism: Staphylococcus sp. GSSP0090 (assembly GCF_013391405.1). GTDB lineage: Bacteria > Bacillota > Bacilli > Staphylococcales > Staphylococcaceae > Staphylococcus. Next base: position 130,554 of record NZ_JACBFD010000044.1, on the reverse strand, counting down.
ATTCTAGCAACAGGTGGTTTAGCATTTGGAGCCATGATGACTACATCTAAACCAACGCGCTCTGCCATTTCTAGAGCTTCATTTTTAGTTTTTACACCAATTTGTTCTCCGTCTTGACCGATTAAGCGTAATTCTTTTGCACGAATCTTTTCGTTAACTTGAGTTTGATCTTTTGCTATGGTTGACACCTCCAAGATTTTTACGAAATTATCCCAAGCAAAAAGAGCGAGTATACAATATACCCGCTCTTCTTTACACATGAAATTAACATGTATATATAAGACCTGCCAACTGCCTTTAGCGTCGCAACAGGTGAGAAGCGGGAGCTCCTACTTGGTTCGTTTCGTATTCAACGTTACCTATCTTATCAACAATCTATAGACAAGTCAATAGTTATTTTATTATTTATTAATTTCTTCCATATCAACATCTTGTCGTAAGTTCACTTTTTCTAATGGAACGATCTTCGTTTTATATCTCACTTTATGATAAATAAAGAATGCTAAGAATACTGGAATACCCATATAAGTAATAACGAATCTGTTAAGGTCGAAATCACCTGTTTTAATAAAGTCAACATCTTGTCCAATAATGACTAATACACATAAGACACCAGCAAATATAGGCCCAAATGGGAACAATTTCGCTTTATATTTTAGTTTAGATTTATCATAATTTTGTTTATCAAATGCTTTTCTAAATCTATAATGACTCACAGCAATACCAACCCATGCAATAAATCCAGTCATACCGCTTGCGGCCACAATGTATTCATATGCATCTCCACTCAAGTGTTGCAATACAAAGATGAATATAACAATGATTGCTGTTACAAATAACGATACATAAGGTACTCCACTTTTATTTGTTTTACCAAAAATAGGATATGCCAATTTATCTTTACTCATTGAATAAAGCATTCTTGTTGATGCATACATACCTGAATTACCTGCAGAAAGTACTGAAGTTAAGATTACTGCATTCATGAATGACGCAGCAAATGCTAGCCCTGCATTTTGGAATACTAAAGTAAATGGTGAAGTAGAAATATCATCTCCGCCTCCCATTAATGCTGAACTATCATAAGGTATGAGCATACCGATTACAAAAATAGCGAGTATATAAAAGATCAATATTCTCCAAAATACTTGTTTAATCGCTTTTGGAACTGCGCGTTCTGGATTTTCAGATTCACCGGCAGTAATACCAATCAATTCTGTACCTTGGAATGAGAAACCTGCAACTAAGAACACACCTAAGATTGTAAGTAAACTACCGCCAAGACCGTCACCTAAAATCGGTCCTCCGCCTTTAGTAAAGGTATCAAAGCCTACAAATTCTCCGCCCATAATACCAAGAATGGTTAATAGTCCAATCGCAATAAATATGATTACAGTAACAACTTTAATTAAAGCGAACCAATATTCACTTTCACCGTAAACTCTTACTGATAATGCATTAAGCCCAAAAATAATGATTAAAAAGAGACAACTCCAACTCCAAGCTGGAATACCAGATAATGGCGTCCAGTATTGAATAACTTGCGCAGCTATTGTAACGTCAGCAGCAACAGTGATTACCCAGTTAAACCAATAGTTCCAACCTAAAGCAAAGCCTAATGATGGATCAACAAAGCGTGTAGCGTAAGTACTAAATGATCCTGAAACTGGTAAATATGTCGCCATCTCTCCTAATGAAGTCATAAGGAAAAAGACCATTGCACCAATGATTGCATATGCTAAAAGTGCACCAAGCGCACCAGCATCATGAATCGCACCACCAGAAGTCATAAATAGTCCTGTACCAATACAACCCCCGATAGCAATCATGGAAATATGACGATCTTTCAACCCTCTTTTAATCCCATTGTTTTGATTTTCTTGATTTGCCATAGAAGCTCCCTTTCTTTAAATTTAGAGGCTAACTTTCTATATGATTAATTCAATACATTTATAGTTAAACATTGATATGTTGGATTAGTGCGCCAAACATACACAACTCAACAATTTCACTCTATCCCGTTAGTGTATTTTCAATAATCATTCAACCAAAACAAAATGGTTGCATACCCATTAGATATGCAACCATTTTAATAATAGCATTTATATAGGTAGCACATCACATATGTGACAGTCCAGTTTCTTTCGACAACTGTCCCAACCCGTATTGTAAATGGTCAATACAGGTTTCGGCATTTTCACCTTTCGTGTATCCAACATACGCCCCATCTGGCTTCTGAATCACTACTCTTTAAAAACGCAACCTCTAACTCAAATTTAATTTTATTTTAATTACTCACTAAACTGTAATATACATGATTTTCAATATAGTTTCAAGACTATCTTTGTTTTTTTAGTCTAATTTCATCGACAAGGTTCCAAATGAATTCATCTTTTTCAAGTGTTTCTTGATCTTGTGAACCATATTTTCTAACATTTACTTCTTTGTTTTCAACTTCCTTGTCACCAACGACGAGTTGATAAGGAATTTTTTGCATTTGTGCTTCCCTAATTTTATAACCCATTTTTTCATTTCTGTCATCAATTTCAACTCGAACACCTTGTGACTTAAGTTCATCTTGAATAAGTCTTGCATAATCATAATGTAAGTCAACATTAACAGGAATAATTTCTACTTGTTTTGGTGCTAACCAAGTTGGGAATGCGCCTTTAGTTTCTTCCGTTAAGAACGCTACAAAACGTTCCATAGTTGATACAACACCACGGTGAATAACTACTGGTCTATGTTGTTCGCCGTCATTACCAATATATGTCAATCCGAATTTTTCTGGTAATAAGAAGTCAAGTTGTGCTGTGGATAAAGTTTCTTCTTTACCCATCGCTGTTTGAACTTGTACATCTAATTTAGGACCATAGAATGCCGCTTCACCAATTGCTTCTTCATAGTCTAGTCCAAGTTCATCAACCGCTTCTTTTAACATGCTTTCAGCTTTAATCCACATATCATCATCATCAAAGTATTTCTCTTTATCTTCTGGATCTCTATAACTCAAACGGAAACTATAATTTTCAAAACTAAAGTCATTATATACATCTATAATTAAATTAACTACACGTTTAAATTCTTCTTTGATTTGATCTGGTCTCACAAAAATATGCGCATCATTTAAAGTCATACCGCGAACACGTTGTAAGCCTGAAACTGCACCACTTGCTTCATAACGATGCATTGTACCAAGTTCGGCAATTCTAATTGGTAATTCACGATATGAATGCGGTTTATTAGCATAAATCATCATATGATGTGGACAGTTCATCGGTCTTAATACCATTTCCTCATATTCATCTAATTTCATAGTTGGGAACATATCTTCTTGATAGTGGTCCCAGTGTCCAGATGTTTTATATAAATCAACATTTGCCATAACTGGTGTATAAACGTGGTCATAACCCATACTGACTTCTTTATCTACGATGTAACGTTCAATTTCTCGACGAATTGTGGCACCATTAGGCAACCAAAGTGGTAAACCTGCACCTACTAACGGATTATTAGAAAAGAGTTCTAACTCTTTACCAATTTTACGATGATCACGTTCTTTTCTTTCTTCAAGCATTTGTAGATGTGCTTTTAAGTCTTTTTTATCGAAGAAAGCTGTACCATAAATACGTTGTAACATTTTATTATTGCTATCACCTCTCCAGTAAGCGCCAGCAGTTGACAACAACTTAAATTCCTTAATTTTTGAAGTTGACGGTACATGGACGCCACGACATAAATCTGTGAATTCTCCTTGTGTATACAATGTCACATTTTCATCTTCTGGAATTGCATCAATTAATTCTTGTTTATATGGATCATCAGAGAAAAAGGCTTTAGCCTCATTACGCGAAACAACTTTGCGTTCAATTGGATAATTTTCGTTCACAATTTGTTTCATTGTTTTTTCAATTTTTTCAAAGTCATCCGATGAAATACTTTCTTCCATATCAAAATCATAGTAAAATCCGCCTTCAATAACAGGTCCAACACCAAAATGAACCTCACCATATAAACGTTTTAATGCTTGTGCCATTAAATGCGCTGTAGAATGACGTAAAACTTCTAACGCTTCATCAGAACCAGGTGTTACGATTTCAATTTCTCCATCACTTTCAATGGGTCTAGTTAAATCAATTAATTGACCATTTAATTTACCTGCCACTGCTTTTTTTCTTAAACCAGGGCTAATCGATTGTGCGATATCTTCAGTCGTTGTGCCTTTATCAAATTCCTTTGTATTACCATCTGGAAATTTAATTTTAATCTGATCCATGTCACATTCCTCCTATTTTTTCAAGCTCTTAAATCATTACGAACAACCCTATGATTTCAGTTAAAAACACAAAAAGACCCCATCCCTACAAGGGACGAGGTCTTCGTGGTACCACCCTAAATTAAAGTTATTTAGCAAAAATGGCATCATAACTTTACTCTACATAAGATAACGGTCTTGAGCCGGATGTTTATTACAACATCATTGACGAAGTAGTAATCAATAAATGTACCTACCAATTCTCAACAAACACTGGCTCTCTGTGAGGTCTCCATTTATTCATCTTGTCTTCGTATTATTTCGTAAGATTTAGATTTAATTATATTATACAACATTCATTTCAAATTTCAATCATTGCGATAATTTTTTCCTTCTAAGTAATAAGGAATAGACAGTGTTTTAATGCGTTCCATAATTCTAGCAGCTTTTGTCTTTTCAGTACCATCTCGCGTAACTGATAAATGGTATTCTAATTCTTCGAAACTTAGATTTGAACTGAAGAAAGTTGGTAGTTCCTGAACCATTCTATAATGTAAAAGTGGTCCTATCACTTCATCTCTAGCCCATGGCGTAATTTCCTCAGCACCAATATCATCTAACATAAGTATGTTCGCTTCTCTGACTCTTGAAAGTTTAGATTCAAAACTACCATCCTTAAATCCACCTTTCAATGAACGGATAAACTCTGGTAAATAAACGATGGTAGATGGTATTTTTTCAGTTTTTAATTGGTTCGCTATAGCGCCTAATATAAAAGATTTCCCCGTTCCAAATGGACCATGTAAATATAAGCCTTTCACTTGTGATTCGTGATTTGTAATTTTATCGCAGATTTGATTTGCAGCCATAGCAACATCTAATCTGTCTCTTCTATCCATATAAATATCTTCCAACTTAGCATCAAGTGTGTCTCGTTGCATATGGTGTGACGTAATCAAATGTGCATTAAATTTTTCTTCATCATGTTTAAGTTTACAAGGACAAGGTAAATAACGAATTTTTATATGGTTATTCTCTATATACAATTCTGGTATGTGCCCTTTCACAAAATTCGGGCAATCTTTATAAGCATGGCCATCATAATGTTTTTCTTGATCTTTATATTCTTGTAAGATATTTAAATCTTCATCAATCATTGCATTAGTCAATTCGGACTTATGGTTTTCTAAAAATTGTTTAACATCTGGATCGTTGACGACATCTTTTTTAATCTTTTCGATTCGCTTTGATAAATCATTTGATTCACCCATGATATGGTTGAAAGATTTCATTCATTGTCCTCCTTCCATCTATTTTTTAATTGGTTAAGAAATTGCTCTCTATCTTTTTTTAATTTCTCATCATCTTCATCATTAGACGATTCATTTGATTGCTTGTTATCACGTTCTTCTAACCATTTTGGTGTCATTTCTCTTGAAGCCAATTGTTTCTGTTTATATTGACGTTTATTAGATTGGGTATCTTTCTTAGGTTGATTTACTTTTATCGCATATTGATATGCTTGTTCTGCAGTTTTAATTCCTTTTTTCTTCCAATTAGATGCAATTTCAAAAATATATGACTTAGGCAGTTTCATATCTTCTTTTAACATAACGAACTGTAAAAGTATATTGATAACACCAAATGATAAATGCTCGCGTTCAATAAGTTCTTCAATCATGTATTTTTGTTGTGTCGTAGGTTCAGATTCTGACCATGATGCGAGCATATCAATAGGACTCGTTTCCTCTAACTGTTTAAGCCAACTATCATTTTCACTTTCGGGTTGTGTGGGTTGATTCTCTATTTTATTTTCATTCTCCGTCTCAGCTTTAACACTTAACGAAGGTAATTGTTGTTCATGTTCCATTAAATAATATGATCTTGCATGTTTACGCAATTCTTCAAAAGACAATTCTTGTGCACTTGTGATTGATTTTAAAATAATGCGCTTCATTGCCTCAGGTGTCAATCCATATAATGTAGCAATTTGCTTGATGAGTAATTTGGCGTCTTTATCGATTATTTTTGTGCTTATAAAATGACTTTGCAATAAATCATATAGTGTTTCAAAGTCAAACTCAACTTGACTCAAGTTCAAACCACTATAAACTGATGCTTCTTTAATCGCTATACCGTCATTTTCTACCACTTTGTTAGGTACTTTAAATACATCAGTGAATGTACGTGTCACATCTTGAAATTGAGTGTAATCGATACGTTGCGCACTTTCAAAATGCCGTTTTAGTTGCTGATAACGTTGTTTGCTTACCTCACTGAATAAATAAACAGATAGCATAGGATCATTAAAAAATTGCTTTGCAGAAGGCGGTTGGATCACATTATAAATAAACGTTGAGTGTTGTGAACCGTGGTTAACAAATGATTTAACCAGACCTGTGCCTTCTAACAAATCCATTTCTTTTCTGAATTCTAACAGATTTATTTTTAATTCACTCATAATGATATAGTGAGTTAAAACAGTGTCTGATTCTACCTCAGCAAATTGATTTAAGTAATGATATAAACCAATGGCATTAACGCCAATCATAGGTGTGAACAATCTGTTAAGTATTTCTAAATGATTATGATTTAAATTAAAATCACGAACAACATTGAAATTATCATGTGGTCTCAAACCATAATCGTAGGATTGTAATCCCATTAAGAATCACTCCGTTTATTTTCAGCTAAGATACCTTGCATAGATTGTAATAATTGATCAACATCCTTAAATTCTTTATATACAGATGCAAATCGTACATACGACACTTGGTCTACATGCATTAATAAATTCATCACATGTTCACCTATTTCTCTTGACGAAATTTCAGCGCGACCTTCATCACGTAATTTCCATTCGACATTGTTCGTAATGTCTTCTAATTGTTCATATCTCACAGGTCTTTTCTCGCATGAACGAACTAAACCGTTTAATATTTTTTCTCGTAAAAATTGCTCACGCGTACCGTCTTTTTTCACAACGATGAGTGGTCTCTTTTCTATATGTTCAAAAGTAGTGAACCTTGTTTCACAGTTTTCACATTCTCTTCTACGTCGAATCGCATTAACTTCATCCGCATGTCTAGAGTCTACAACACGAGAATGAGTCGAATTACATTTCGGGCATTTCATCGAATTATCACCCTCTCTTTTTGATTACCTTTCATTATACTATAAATGTGCAAGTCACAAAAGATTCGCAATTACACTATACATAGATTATCAAAGACAATATAACAGAAACTCAGAATAATAAAACATTTCTTATCATCATTACTGCTTATATACGAAATCTTCTGTATAAAGATACTATTTGATTTTAACAAAGAAAAATCAAAAAGCCGTACCTTATAGTTTTAAATAACCAACTATAAGATACGGCATCTTAAATTATTATATTAAAGATTTAGGGTTGTTTTTCAAATTAGTTTGTTACGGCTGCAATATCATTTTTAAGTAATTGCCCAATTTGTGTAGCTACATCTACTACTCTATTAGAATATCCCCATTCATTATCATACCATGCAATGACTTTAACTTTATTGTCTCCCATTACCATTGTACTTTGCGTATCGATAATTGCAGAATGTGGATTCGTGTTAAAGTCCATAGACACAAGCGGTGCATCTTCTGTAGAAATAACACCTTGTAAATCATTCTGTTTAAAAGCTTCATTTACTTGTTCTGCTGTTACATTTTCATTTAAGTCAACAACTAAATCAACGAGTGATACATTTTTTGTAGGTACGCGTAAAGCCATTCCATGTAATTTGCCTTCTAACTCTGGCAATACTTCTTTTAATGCTTTTGCGGCACCAGTTGAAGTTGGAATAATACTTTCATTACATGAACGTGCACGTCTTAAATCTTTATGTGGATTATCAATATTATTTTGGTCATTTGTAATAGCGTGTACCGTTGTCATTAATCCATTTTGAATGCCAAATTGATCATTTAATACTTTTGCAACTGGACCGATACAGTTTGTAGTACATGAGGCATTGCTAAATATATCAAATTGCTCTATATCCAGTTGTTCATTATTTACACCTTTGACAATCATTTGTACATCGCCACCCTTGGATGGTCCTGTTAACAATACTTTTTTAGCGCCAGCTTTAATATGTGCAATCGCTTTATCTCCATGATTAAATTTACCAGTTGCTTCAATTGCAACATCAATATTTAATTGTTTCCATGGTAAATTTTCAGGATTTCTATCAGAAACTAATTGAATTTCATGATCGCCAACTTTAATACCAGATTCTATAGGCTCTACTTTAAAATCATAAGTACCATGTGTTGTATCATAATTTATTAAATGTGCAATTGTTTCCGGTGGGTAACTCGCATTAATCGCCACTACATTTAAATCTTTATTTTTTAGTGCGATTCTCAATACCATTCTACCTATTCTACCCATTCCGTTAATTGCTATATTTGTCGTCATTCGAAGCACCCCTCGTCTTAGTGTTATACTTTATGGAAATAGTATAACATAAATATTTATTTAGGAAAGCGTTTTCTTTAATAAATTTAAAAACTTTAGCTTTAAAGCATTTATGCTTTCTAATGATTATGAATAATTCTAGCTCAATAAGGCTATCATTTTAATGTTTTTTAAGCATATTACTAACTTAACAATTAAATTGATTGAATTATATTTAATAAAAAAAACCACTCAACTATCATTGATAATTGAGTGGCATAGACACGTTGTTAAAGTACATCTTCAGAATGCGGCTCTATATAGCCTTCTTCTAATAATAAATTTTCTAGATTTTGTTTTAGTTCTAATTTCGTATCACGATTATCTATTTCATGATCAGCCATTCTACGTTTTTTATCTATAGAAATTTGACTATAAACACGCGCTTTCGCTTCTTCCATTGAAATATTATTTCGTTCCATCAATCTATCGATTTGAATACTTTCTGAAGTATATACCAACCAAACTTCATCCACAGTATCTTGTAAATCATTTTCAAATAGTAATGGAATATCCATAATCACATTATAACCTTCGTTCAGGTATTGTGTTTTTTCTTTTTCCATAATTTCTCGCACTATGGGATGTACTATTTCATTTAATTCCAACCTTTTTTCTGGTTGATTAAATACAACTTCGCCTACATAAGCTCTATTCATCTCGCCGTTAGCATCAATAGCTTGTTCACCAAAGGCTTCTTTAACACGTTCAAGACCTTTTGTACCTTTTTCTACTGCTTGACGTGATGCAATATCTGCATCTACAATTTTGAAACCATGTGCGCTTAATAGTTCTGATACCGTAGATTTACCTGATGCAATACCACCAGTTAGTCCTATAACTTTTGGCATACTCTCACTCTTCCTTTATTGTTGACAAGTTGGACAAAAATGACTGTTACGTGTTGCAATTACTTGTGTTGCTATGTCACTGCCACAAACTTTACAAACTTTTTGTTTATATACATTTAAATGTTGCTGCATTGTACCCGTACTACCATCGGCATGACGATAGTCCGAAATGCTAGTTCCACCATATTTTATACCCGCTTCTAGCACTTCTCGAACATAATAAAATAACATTTCACGTTCTTGATGATTTAAATCCTTTGATAATCTAGCCGGATGAATGCCTGCTCTAAATAATGCTTCACAAGCATATATATTTCCACATCCTGATATAACACGATGATCCAAGATCATTTGTTTGATTGGTTTATTTAGATATAATTTTTTATCAAACCAGGATAGATAATGTGCCATTGCTTCTTTCTCAAAAGGTTCTGGCGCAATTTCTAAAAATGATGGATACGCTTTAAATGACGCAACATTTCTAATTTCACCAAAACGCCGAATATCTGAATATACAAGTAATTTATCATTATCTAATTTAAATATGACATGCCAATGTTTACGATAATTGGGCACATTAATATCGTCTATCTTATCTACGACAAAAAATCCACCAGCCATACCTAAATGACTAATTAGTATTCTTTTATCTCCATCTTTTTCTAAATAAAAGACAATATACTTACTTCTGCGCTCTATATCTACAATGGTATATAATTTTGTAAATTGCTTAAAAGTATCAAGTTCCATACCTTTAATAATTGTTTCTTTTTGATTCGCTTTACCTTCTTGGACTTTATCAGAGAATATGATAGATTCAATTTTTTGTCCTTTTACAAACGGTTTAATTCCTCTTGTTACATGCTCTACTTCAGGTAATTCAGGCACTTGTTCACCTTCTTTCTATTTTGCGTCGTACCAAGTCTTACCATAACTAGATTCAACTTTAAGTGGTACGTCTAATGCTAATGCATTATCCATAATTTCTTCTATAAAATCACTAAATGCATCTACTTCATCTTTAGGTAATTCAAATATCAATTCATCGTGCACTTGTAATAACAATTGTGCATGAAAGTCAGTATGTTTAACTTCATTGACAAAATTAACCATTGCTAATTTGATAATATCTGCTGCACTGCCCTGTATCGGTGTATTCATAGCCGTTCTTTCTGCAAAACCACGTAAATTAAAGTTTCTACTTGTGATATCTGGAATATAACGACGACGATGTAATAGTGTTTCAATATAACCTTGCGCTTTACAATCTTTAACAATATCTTCCATATATTGTTTCACACCTGGGAAACTATCAAGATAATCATCAATAAATTGTTTTGCTTGTTTACGTGTAATGCCTAAGCTCTGACTTAACCCATAATCACTAATACCATATACGATACCGAAATTCACCGCTTTCGCCTGTCTTCGCATAAGGCTATCCACTTCATCTGGTGCTACATTAAATACTTTCATTGCAGTCGCTGTGTGAATATCTTCATCATTAATAAATGCTTGCTTCATGCTCTCATCTTGCGTAATATGTGCAAGCACACGCAATTCGATTTGTGAATAGTCGGCAGAGAAGATGACATTGTTTTCATCACTAGATTTAAATGCCTTTCTAATTCTTCGACCTTCTTCCAAACGAATAGGTATGTTTTGTAAGTTAGGATCAATAGAAGACAATCTCCCCGTCTGTGCAAGTGTTTGATTGAATCTTGTATGAATACGGTTATCTTCGCTAATCACTTTTTGCAGACCTTCTACATATGTTGACTGCAATTTTGACAGTGTTCTGTATTCTAAAATATAGTCAATGATAGGATGTTGCCCTTGTAGTTGTTCAAGCACATCTACTGCAGTAGAATAACCCGTTTTCGTTTTTTTAATAACAGGTAATTCCAATGTTTCAAATAATACAACGCCTAATTGTTTTGGCGAGTTAATATTAAATGGTTCACCAGCAGCGTTATAAATATTATCAATCAGTACATCAAGTTTTGCTTGAATTTCCTTTTCCATTTCTTCCAAATCACTTGCAACGGTATAAATACCCGTTTCTTCCATTTCACTCAAAATGCGCGCTAGTGGTAATTCTAAGTCATCCAATAAGTTAGTTTGATTATATTCCTCTAACTTGGACTCCATTTGAGGTTTGACTTTATCAATTGCTTCGATAATCGTAGCAACGTGATGATTTAAAATATCATCCTCAGGTACATGTCTCTTTTTACCTTTACCATATACTTCGACATTTTCTTTTACATAGTGTTGGCCAAAATACGACACCACAGAATTCACATCGTCAATTGTGCGAGATGGATCGATAATATAACTCGCGAGCATCACATCAAACACAATATGTTTAATCGCTATATTTAAGCGATGTGCAACGATATATGATTTTTTTGCATCATAGACGATTTTTTCTGTCTTATCACTCTCTAACCAAGCTATTAAGTCCGGATAATCATGAACCTTATCTGCATCAATAACTACATGATTTGAGCCATCATATAAAGCAAATTTCAAAATATCATCTTTCAAATAATTTGTTCCATCTAATTCAAAATGAATCGTAGCAGTTGTGAGCGAATTAAAATTCACATTATTAAAATCTGATGTAATCTCTAGTTCCAATGCTTCTGCAGCAGAATGATTAGCTTCTACATCGATTTGATCTAGCAGTTGCTTGAATTCAAGTTTTTTAAAAATATCAATTTTTGCTGTTGAATCCGGATTTTCTGGTAATTTCGTATCTTCTAAAGAAACTTCTATAGGGCTATCACAATTAATTGTAGCCAGTTCTTTACTCATTAAAGCGTCAGATTTACTATTTTCTAGTTTTTCTTTTAACTTCTTACCAGACACTTCTTCCAGATGATCATAAACATTTTCAACAGTAGAAAATTGTTTCAATAATTTGATAGCTGTCTTTTCTCCAACACCTGCTACACCAGGAATATTGTCTGAAGCATCACCCATTAATCCTTTCATATCAATGATTTGATTTGGGACTAAGCCATCATATTTTTCAGCAATAAATTCAGGTGTATAATGATCAACATCTGTTACACCTTTTTTCGTGTAATAAATTGTTACATCGTCTGTTGCTAACTGAGTTAAATCTCGATCACCTGTAACGATAATTGTTTCAAATTTGGCTGCATTTGCTTGTCTACTTAATGTTCCTATGATGTCGTCAGCTTCATAATTTTCTAATTCGTATCGTTTAATTTGATATGCATCTAACAACTGTCTGACATATGGAAATTGTTCACTTAGTTCCGGTGGTGTTTTTTGGCGTCCACCTTTATATTCACTATATTGTTCGTGTCTAAATGTTGTCTTTCCTGCATCAAATGCAACAAGAAAATGTGTGGGCTGTTCTTCTTTAATTATTTTCTCAAGTAACATCGCAAAGCCATAAACAGCGTTGGTGTGTATACCTGCCTTATTTTGTAAAAGTGGTAAAGCATAAAAAGCTCTAAAGCTCAGACTGTTACCATCAATTAAGATTAATTTATTCAATGTTTTAACCTCCAACACATATTTATATTTATTTTAGCATAAAAAACGCACGTAACTGTATTGATACGGTATATTTAAGATATTCAAAAATTATTAAATAAATAAAAAGCCGGTCAGATACCACTTGAGGTAATCTGACCGTTATAAATATAAATTAATGTAATTTTAAAATGATATCATATTTCTCATTGCTATTCGAAAAATGTAACTCTAAATGTAGAACCTTCATTTGGTCGACTAATAACATTTATACGACCTTTATGAGCTTCCATGATATGTTTGGTTATTGAAAGACCCAGACCCGTACCACCTGAATCTCTACTTCTTGCTTTATCTACACGATAAAATCTTTCAAAAATATGTTTTTGATCTTCATCACTAATACCAATTCCAAAATCTTGTACTTCCATTATACGCTTGTTTGCTTCTTTATACACACGTATAATCACTTCCCTTGATTCTTTAGAATAACTAATAGCATTAGATAACAAATTCAAAGCAACTTGTGATACTTTATCTTTATTTGCATCAATGATAATGTCAGGATTAATTTGTTTAGTAATAGTGATTTGTTTTTCTTCAGCAATATTTTGCATATTTTTCACTGTGTTTTCTGCAATTTCTGAAAGGCTTACATATTCTGTTTCGATTTCCGTTTGTTGCTCAACATGTGAAAGATCTAGTAAATCAAAAACTAATGTTTCTATACGATCTGATTCTTTAGAAATGATTTGTAAAAATTCATTTAATGTCTGTTCATCGTTTTTTGCACCATCTAATAATGTTTCTGCAAAACCTTTGATAGACGTAATCGGTGTTTTCAGTTCATGTGATACATTAGCAACAAATTCTCTTCTTAAATTTTCCAGTTTCTTAAGATTCGTAATATCATGTAGCACAATCACCATACCATATAAGTTTTTCTTTGTTTTAGAAAGGATCGGCACACAAGATGTGTCAAAATATTTTTGATGAACTTGATCAATCGTTAATTCTATTTGATCATAAATTGGTTTTTCTACTTTAAATGCTTCAGTAATTAATTTTTGTAGTTTCAAATCAACGTAATCAACATAGCTTTTATGTTCTACCGCTTCTTCAGGTGTAAAAACATTATAAAACGATTTATTAGCTACAACAATTTCACCGTATTTATCAATCATCAAAATAGAACTTGGTATATTTTCTACCGTCGTTTTTAATCGATTAGATTGAAGTTTTTGTTTGTGATTCAACCTTTGTAACCTACGCGCAAGCTCATTCGTCGTTACAAATAACTCTCTTGTTTCTTTAACATTACTTTCTGGTACTCTTACATGATAATAACCCTCGGCTAACAAGTTAGTTGCATAAGTTACTTCATTAATTGGTCTAATGTAAGTCCGATTGATACTTCTTACAACTAAAAATATGATAATAATCACAAACAAACCAATAAGTGCGATATATTTCCACAACTGTATCTGTAGTTCTAATATCTCATTGTTTATGCCACTGAGATATACGTCTTTATCCCCGATTGTGGTTTTAAATGTATATCTACGGTCATCATTTTCTTTATCGTAAATTAAGCGAGAAGGATTTGCTTCATTTTTGATAGCTTCATTAATTTGTGTTCCTTGATTTGTGGAAAACAAGACATCGTTACTTTCTTTTATTTTAACTGTTAATTTTTCATTTTTTGCAATATCAGTCATTTCGCTTTCTTTGCCATCTTTATATAACTTGATTAGATGGTCAGCTTGGCGTTCCAAATCACCTTCTTGCGCTGAAGAAACTGTATTATATATTGCATGCGTAATAATTGCACCTAGAGCTAAAAAGCTTAAAATAACGATGGTACATAATAAAAATAAAAGTCGTTGGTGGAACTTTAACATTAGACTTTAGGTCGCTCCAATTTATAGCCTAACCCACGAACTGTTTTAATTAATTTGGGTTGTTTTGGATTTTCTTCTAATTTATCTCTTAAATGACTTATATGTACATCCACAATTCTAGAATCACCAGCGAATTCATAATTCCAAACAGAGTTCAACATATGCTCACGTGTAATGACTCTGCCTTGGCGTTCTATTAAATACAATAGCAATTCAAATTCTTTTGGTGTTAATTCAAGTAATTCATCTTCTCTATAAACTTCAAAATATTCAGGTCTAATTCTAATCGAACCAATAAGGATATCATCTTCATCATTTTCAACTGGCACTGCTTCATTTACGATTGCAGACCTTCTCAATATTGCCTTTACTCTTGCAACAACCTCTCTTGGTGAAAATGGTTTAGTCATATAATCGTCTGCACCTAATTCTAGTCCTAGTACACGATCAAACTCATCATCTTTGGCAGTTAACATAAGTATTGGTACGAGATTTTTATCAGAACGAATTGATTTGCAAACCTCAATTCCATCTTTTTTAGGAAGCATTACATCCAAGACAATCAATTCTGGGTTTGTAGCATTTACTTTTTCTAATGCCTCTTCACCATCATAGGCTACTTCTACTATGTATCCAGCTTGTTCTAAATTATATTTTAATAAGGTTACAATTGATTGCTCATCATCTACTACTAGTACTTTTTGTGACATAGTATACCTCCATGTTTTTGTTTACAAATTAATTATAACTTAATTTTTAATAAAAATAACATAGTTTAAAATTTTTAACATAAACTTTACAAAACAAGTAATAACATGATATGTAAATATTTTTTGAAACTTTTGTAATTTGCTTTAAACAATGTGTTGCGCTATTTATAAGCAAAGTTCTTGTTGCTATCCATATACTGAGTTAATAAAATCTTAACATTATATACATAATATGAACACCTAAATAAACCTTTTATTTACAATTTGTAGTTGTATTCAATCATATAAGCAATCTAGATAACTGTGTTATTCTCAATATCATTTGAGTTACGCTATCATTTTTAGTATATGGTCCTTGTTAATTTAATTGTATTTATTAAATGATAAAAAACGGGATGTTCTTTCATTCTAATATATGCCGCTCACCTATTTTCTAACGAGTTGATTGCTCAAAATATAGTATGTCTGATCAGCGTCATACTTGAAGTAATTATGATTGTTCATAATCACAATATTTTAAATACAAAGAGGACCAATCCTTCATATGGATTAGCCCTCTTCTATTGAAAATGCTTATTTATATTCCAAGCTCATTCTTAGCCTACGCTAACATTATACTTGAAAATTTTATATTGTATAAATTAAAGATTTTTGATTAATTCATCAGCAAAGTCAGATGTAGAGACTTCCTTCGCACCATCCATTAAACGAGCAAAGTCATAAGTAACTACTTTAGAAGCAATTGTTTTTTCGATAGATGCAGTGATTTTATCTGCAGCTTCTTGCCATCCTAAATGTTCTAGCATTAATACTGCACTTAAAATTTCTGAAGATGGGTTCACTTTATTTAAGTCAGCATATTTAGGCGCAGTACCATGTGTTGCTTCAAAAATAGCATGTCCCGTTTCGTAATTTATATTCGCTCCTGGTGCAATACCAATACCACCGACTTGTGCAGCTAATGCGTCTGACACGTAGTCACCATTTAAGTTCATAGTTGCAACAACATCGTGATCTGATGGACGCGTTAAAATTTGTTGTAAGAAAATATCAGCGATTGAATCTTTCACAATAATTTTACCGTCTTTTTCAGCCTGTTCTTGCGCTGCATTCGCTTTGTCTTTGCCTTCTTTTTCAACAATTTCATCATATTGTTGCCATGTAAATACTTTATCACCAAATTCATTATGCGCTACATCATAACCCCATTGTTTAAATGCGCCTTCAGTAAATTTCATAATATTACCTTTATGCACTAATGTTAATGATTTACGGTTATTGTCTAATGCATATTGAATCGCTGCTCGAACTAAACGTTCAGTACCTTCTTTAGATACAGGTTTAACACCAATACCAGATGTTTCAGGGAATCTAATATTTTTAGCTCCCATTTCATCTTGTAAAAAGTCGATTAATTTTTTAACTTCTGGTGTACCTTCTTTAAACTCAATACCCGCATAGATATCTTCAGTATTTTCACGGAAGATAACCATGTCTGTATCTTCTGGACGTTTAACAGGTGATGGTACACCTTGGAACCAACGTACTGGACGTAAGCAAGTGAATAAATCTAATTCTTGTCGTAACGCAACATTAAGTGAACGAATACCGCCACCAATTGGTGTCGTTAAAGGACCTTTAATAGCAATTAAATATTCTTCAATCGTATCGAGTGTTTCTTTTGGTAACCATTCACCTGTTTCGTCATAGGCTTTTTGGCCAGCCAATACTTCTTTCCATTCAATTTTCTTTTCACCATTATAAGCTTGTTCTACTGCTGCATCGATAACTCTGCTTGCTGCTTTCCAAATATCTGGTCCTATACCATCACCAATAATAAATGGAATAACTGGATTATTTGGTACTGTTAAACCTTCATTTGTTTTTACTACTTTTTCGCCTGCCATGTAAAAAAACCTCCGTATAATTGAATTATATTTTAATTGCGCTAACTAAAATAATATTTTTTATATAAAGCAATAGCACCGCACTGATTTAAAAATTGTGGTGCCTCTATCATGTTTTATCTTTCTTCGATAGGTTCGTATGTTCTGTCTGTTTCACCAATATACTGTGCTCTTGGACGCATAATTCTATTATCTCTATATTGCTCTAGGATATGTGCAATCCAACCAGAAGTTCTGCTTACTGCAAAAATTGGCGTAAATAAGTCATGTTCTATATTCATACTGTGGTATACGGTAGCACTATAGAAATCGACATTTGCAATTAATCCTTTATCGGCTTTCATTTTGTCTGCAATTTTAACTGAGATGTCAAATAACTGACTTTGCCCAGTTTCAGCAGTGATTTTTCTACTCATTTCTTTTAAGTATTTTGCTCTTGGGTCTCCGTCTTTATATACACGGTGCCCAAAGCCCATGATTTTTTCTTTGTTTTTAATTTTTTCATCAATGTAATCATCAACTTCATCAATTGATTTCACTTCTGATAGCATGCTCATTACACGTTCATTTGCGCCACCGTGTAATGGCCCTTTTAATGAGCCAACTGCTGCTACGATACCAGAATACATATCAGATAATGATGAAACGGCACATCTTGCTGTAAAAGTAGATGCGTTTAGTTCGTGATCCGCATGTAATACAAGCGCTTTATTAAACGCTTCAATTTCGATATCACTAGGTAATTCTCCTCTTAACATATATAAGAAATTACCTGCATAGTTTAAATCTTTATTTGGTTTAACAGCTTCTTTGCCTTCTCTTACACGCGCATAAGATGTAACAAGTGAAGCAATTTTAGCCTGAATACGAATCGCTCTTTCCATCGTTTGACTTTCATCTTCATCTTCAGCATGTTCATCAAAATGAGCAATATATGATACAGATGTTCTTAACGCTGTCATTGGATGTACATTGCCTGTAGCGTATTCTTTAAAATGACTATACACTCTAGTATTCAATGTCATATATTCAAAGAGCTTGTCTTTAAGTTCTTTCAATTCTGTTTCATTTGGTAATCGATAATGCCAAAGTAAATAGATAACTTCTTCAAATTCAGCATTTTGTGCTAAGTCATCAATATCATACCCAGCATAAGTTAATTGGCTGTCGATGATAGAACTCACTTTCGTTTCAGCTGCAATTACCCCTTCTAAACCTTTTTGTAACTCTGCCATATATAATTCCCCTTTTCTATTTCGTTATGAAATGGCTTTCACAAACCATTATATCCAACTTTTGAACTTTTGTGAATATTTAGCCTTTAATTTACTTACCAATTCAATAAGAAATATGTATTTGTCTATATGCCCATAAACACGCATCTATCGATTACGTTGTTATAGGTTTATTTTAATATGTAAGCACGTACACTTCAATTTTTATAGCTTTTCAATTGGTTATCATGATTAATAACAAATTATTAATGTACTAATATACTGTGTTCTGTAAGATATCTTTTAAGAAAATAGTTGTTTTATTTTATATTGCATAGCATAATAATAAATAACTAAATAAAGGAGTCTTATATATGGCAAAACAACAGTTACAAAGAGAACTAAGTAATCGTCACATTCAGCTCATTGCAATCGGAGGGGCGATTGGAACTGGATTATTCTTAGGTGCTGGTCAAACAATTGCATTAACTGGCCCATCTATTTTACTTACGTATATCATTATTGGTTTTATGTTATTTATGTTTATGCGTGGCTTGGGAGAAATATTAATTACTAACACTGATTTTAAATCTTTTGCGGATGTTACCAATCATTACATAGGTCCATTTGCTGGTTTTGTTACTGGATGGACATATTGGTTATGTTGGATTATTACTGGTATGGCTGAAGTAACCGCTGTAGCAAAGTATGTCAGTTTTTGGTTTCCAAACATTCCAAACTGGATGAGCGCCCTATTCTGTGTACTTGTCTTAATGTCACTTAATTTATTAAGTGCTAAATTATTTGGGGAATTAGAATTTTGGTTTTCTATCATTAAAATAGTCACAATTATCGCTTTAATTGTAGTGGGTGCTATTATGATTATCATGGCTTATGATACACAGTTTGGACATGCATCTTTAACAAACTTGTACAATAATGGTATTTTCCCTAAAGGTATCAATGGTTTTGTTATGTCTTTCCAAATGGCATTATTCTCATTCGTGGGAATTGAGTTAATCGGCGTAACCGCGGGTGAAACGAAAGATCCTACTAAAACATTACCAAAAGCAATTAACAGTGTACCAACGCGTATTTTAATATTTTATGTTGGTGCCCTAGCAGTAATTATGTCAATTATCCCATGGAATCAAATCAATCCAGATGAAAGTCCTTTTGTAAGGCTGTTTGCTTTGATTGGTATACCGTTCGCAGCTGGTATTATAAATTTTGTAGTTCTGACGGCTGCTGCATCTTCATGTAATAGTGGTATCTTTTCAAATAGTCGTATGCTCTTTGGATTATCATCACAAAAACAAGCACCACCCATTTTCAATAAAACAAATAAAAATGGCGTGCCACATATAGCAATTTTCGTCTCATGTGGATTACTAATGATTGCTGCACTATTGAACTATATTATTCCAAACGCTACGCTTGTATTTACGTATATTACGACTGTATCAACCGTATTATTCCTTGTTGTTTGGGCTTTAATTATAGTCGCTTATATAAATTATCACCGTAAAAATCCAGAATTACACAAAAAATCAACATTCAAGTTACCAGGTGGAAAATACATGGGCTATGCTATATTAGTATTCTTTATATTAGTGTTTAGTTTACTCTTCGTAAACACAGATACAAGAATCGCTGTATTTCTTACACCAATCTGGTTTATCATTTTAGGATTAATGTATATACGCTATAAACAAGTATCAAAATCACAATAATATTTTCACAGTAAAGCATGTATTATTATTCACCTTTACTACAAATTAAAAAGACAAAGTGCACACTCGATCATGTATCGTATGTACTTTGTCTTTATTGTTTGGAATTACTAAATCATTATTTGTGTTTTAGATTTATTTAAACCAGTACTATTATAATTCGCTATAAATAAGAAAGCTCCGACCTTCTGTCGGAGCTTTCTTATTTGTATCTTAATACTATTAATTAAACAATATTTTTAAAGGACGTTTGCATAGCCTTCAAATATTTTTCCTTGATTTGCATCTACAGTAATAAGTACATCGTTTTGAATTTCAGATGTAGCGTTCTCAACACCTACTACTGTTGGAATGCCTTTTTCTAATCCAATAATTGCACTTGGAGATGTTATACCATTTTCTTCAGTGATCAAACCAATGGCTTTTTCAATATATGGTACAAGCGTTTCGTCTACAGAAGTTGTTACGATAATAGATTCTGATAAGTCTTTACCTTCTAGTTCATTAGCATCATTAACAACTAATGTTTGTCCTACTACAGAACTTCTACCAATACCTTGTCCTTTAGCTAGTTCATCACCAACTAAATGTAATTTCATCATATTCGTTGTACCTTTTTCACCAGTTGGTACACCAGCAGTAATAATAATTAAATCGCCATTTTGAACTCTTTCAGTTTCAACAGCAGTTGCCACTGCATTATTTAATAATGCATCAGTTGTTTTACGTCCTTCTTTGACAACTGGATAAATGCCCCATACTAAAGCACATTGACGTGCAGTTTCAACATTAGGTGTAACTGCAATGATGTCAGATTGTGGACGATATTTAGAAATCGTACGTGCAGTTGAACCACTTTCAGTAGCTGCTACAATCGCTTTAACATTTAAGTTTAAAGCTGTATGTGCAACTGATACACCAATCGCATTCACTAATGACGTTTCAACTAATTTCGTACGGTCTGATAATAGTTTTTTATAATCTTGTGCAGCTTCTGCTGATACAGCAATATTACGCATTGTTTTAACTGCTTCTTCAGGATATTGTCCAGCAGCTGTTTCACCAGAAAGCATAACTGCATCTGTACCATCATATATTGCGTTCGCAACGTCACTTGCCTCTGCACGTGTTGCACGTGGATTACGTTGCATAGAGTCTAACATTTGCGTAGCAGTAATAACAGGTTTACCTAATTTGTTACATTGTCTAATTAAATCTTTTTGTACCATTGGTACAGATTCAGGTGGAATTTCTACACCCATGTCACCACGTGCAACCATTAAACCATCAGAAACTTCTAAAATTTCTTTAATATTATCGATACCCTCTTGGTTTTCAATCTTAGGAATAATACTGATATTAGTATTCTCTTTCGCTTCTAATAATTTACGGATATCTAATACATCACTTGGACGACGTACAAAGCTTGCTGCAATGAAATCTACACCTTCACTGATACCAAAGTTAATATCATCAGCATCTTTATCTGTAATACCAGGTAAGCTTACTTTTACACCAGGTAAGTTTACGCCTTTTTTATTTTTTAATTCCCCAGTATTCAGTACATCACATAATACTTCACCATTTGCTTTATCAATTGATTTAACTTGTAATTCGATTAATCCATCATCTAATAAAATATATGAACCTTCTTCAACATCATTTATTAGGTTTTCATATGTTACTGAGAATTTTTCAGGAGTACCTTCAACTTCAGTCATACTTACGATAACTTCTGAACCTTTTTCAAGTTCAATAAGGCCGTCTTTCATGTTGTGTGTACGTATTTCTGGTCCTTTTGTATCAAGTAGAATTGCAACTGTTTTTCCTAATCTTTTAGAAACTTCACGAATTGTATCAATTCTTGCTTTATGCTCAGCATGGTCACCATGTGAGAAGTTCAAGCGCGCTACATTCATTCCCGCCTTGATCAGTTTTTCAAGCATTTCTTCAGATTCGGATGCAGGTCCAATCGTACAAACAATTTTAGTTTTTCTCATTATTATTTCCTCCCAGTATTTTAAATAGATAATTCGTTCGTTAGCGCATAAGTTTCAAAATCAAACTCATGTTCATGTGATCTAAATATCTCTTCAAAAGGTGTATCAGTTAATTCGTTGTTGCGAATCCCAACGCCAATAGCAGTTTTTCCGTCTAACAGTAAATCAACTGCATGTCCACCTAATCGTGAAGCAAGTACTCTATCTGCACCACTCGGGCTACCACCACGTTGAATGTGGCCTAATACAGACACACGTGCATCCACGTTAATATATTTAGTCAATTCTTCCGCACATACTTCACCTGACATGCAACCTTCTGCAACCATAACGATTGAGTGTTTTTTGCCACGTTTGATACCATTATCGATCTTTTCTGCTATGTCTTTGATGTCTGTCTTAACCTCAGGCACAATGATAGTTTCGGCACCCACGGATAAACCAGCCCAAAGTGCTAAATCACCACAGTCGCGCCCCATAACTTCAATGATGAAAGTTCTTGCATGACTAGATGCTGTATCACGAATTTTATCAACACATTCAATTATAGTATTTAATGCCGTATCAAATCCAATTGTAAAGTCAGAACCATTAATATCATTATCAATCGTACCTGGTATTCCAATTGTTTGAATTTCTGGACATTCTTCACTTATACGTTGTGCACCTCTGTAGCTACCGTCTCCACCTATTACTACTAGCCCTTCAATGCCTCTCTTACGTAAATTTTCTATACCTTTTTTACGGACTTCTGCTTCTTTAAATTCTGGACATCTTGCCGAATATAAAAAAGTCCCGCCTCGTTGAATTGTGTCACCTACTGAACCGAGCTCAAGTTTCTCGATATCATCGTTTAATAATCCTTGGTAGCCTTGATAAACTCCATAGACTTCAATATTATTGTAAATCGCTTTTCTAACCACAGCTCTTACCGCTGCATTCATGCCTGGAGAATCTCCACCACTTGTCAACACTGCAATTTTTTTCATGACGACATACCTTTCTAACATGTATTTCTTATTCTAAAAATACCATAAATTCTAAGTTGTTACCATTAAAATAAGGCTTCGTGACAAATGTAAACGTTTTAAAGATAAGTATTCAATAAATATACATATAGTAAGCGTTTCCTTATAAGTAACCAAAATTATTAGAATACTTATGTACTATTTACCTTATTTCGAATTTCTATAAACAAATCATGATACTATTGTGCTTTGTGATTTTGTAAAAATCAAAAAAGCTAAGACAATAAAAATTATTATCTTAGCTATCACGCTATTTAATTTGGATATAAAGTCTTTTATTCTGTGTACGAGCCAATAGTTCTAAATTTCTGATATCTGTCTTCTACAAGTTCTTCTTTAGTTAATTGATTTAATTCTGATAAATGCGTTTCAAATGTACGTTTTATACTTTGTGCTTGAGTTGCTACATCATGATGCGCACCACCTAATGGTTCTTTGATAACTTCATCTGCAATATTTAATTCATATAAATCTTCGGCAGTAATCTTCATTGTTTCTGCAGCTATTTTTGCTAGATTACTATCTTTCCAAAGTAAAGCGGACGCACCCTCAGGTGAAATAACAGAATATGTACTGTTCTCTAACATTAAGATACGATTGGTAATACCTAAACCAAGGGCACCGCCACTTCCGCCTTCACCGATAACTATCGAGATGACTGGTACGGTAAGTGAGGCCATTTCAACTAAATTTCTGGCAATTGATTCGCTTTGTCCTCTTTCTTCTGCTGCTTTACCCGGGTATGCACCCTTCGTATCGATAAAAGAAAAGATCGGTCTATTAAATTTTTCGGCTTGTTTCATTAATCTAAGGGCTTTTCTATAACCTTCTGGATGTGCCATTCCGAAATTACGGTATATATTATCTTTTGTGTCTTTACCACGTTGTTGACCTACTACTGTGACTGCTTGGCCATTAAGATACCCAATACCACCAATCATAGCTGGATCATCTCTATAATTTCTATCTCCATGTAATTCGATGAACGAATCAAATATATGAGGTATATAATCTAAAGACGTTGGTCGTTCTTGTAAACGCGCTAATTGCACACGATCCCACGGTTTAAGGTTTGTATATACTTTTTCAGTTTCTCTTGCAAGTGATGCTTCTAACATATCAATTTCTTCTTGTAAGTCTACATCATTTTTTTCTTGAGATTCTTTCAAAGATTCTATTTTATTTTTTATTTCAAAAAGTGGCTTTTCAAAATCAAGCATTTGTTTTCACCTCTTGGTGCATTTTTAGAATATTAGATAATGTCGCTTTCATTTCTTTTCTATGCACAACTTTATCTAATTGTCCATGTTCCAATAAAAACTCTGCAGTTTGGAAATCATCTGGCAATTTTTCATTTATAGTTTGTTCAATTACACGTCGACCAGCAAATCCAATTAACGCTTTTGGTTCACTGATATTGATATCGCCAACCGATGCAAAGCTTGCAGAAACACCACCAGTTGTAGGATTCGTTATATACGATATATACAACAATCCAGCGTCTGCATGTCTTTTTAAAGACACACTCGTTTTGCCCATTTGCATTAAAGAAATAATACCTTCTTGCATTCTTGCTCCACCACTTGCTGAAAACAATATAAATGGTAATCTATTTTCTGTACAGTGTTCAATGATTCTGCAAATTTTCTCACCTAAAACAGAACCCATACTTCCCATTCTAAAGCGCGCATCCATGACTGCGACACCATAAGTTATACCATCTAATTGCGCTGTGCCTGTTACTACAGCTTCATTCAAACCCGTTTTCTGTTGATCTTTATGAATTTTTTCTTCATAGCTTGGGAAATCCAATGGATTAGCAGAGGTCATTCCTTTATCAAATTCAGTAAATGTACCTTCATCTGATATAGCTTCTATACGGTTGTGTGCAGTTAATGCAATATGATGATCACAATTAAAGCAAACATTCAAATTTTCTGCTAGTTCTTTTGTATACATAATTTTTTTACATTTAGGACATTTAGTCATAATACCCGCTGGTACATCACTTTGTTTTGAATCAGATACTGTTACATACTTTTTCTTTTTACTGCTTCTATTGAAAAAATCTTTAAACATTGGTAAACCTCCACTTAACCATCGCCTAGTTACTCACTACCAATTTGGTCTTTGTAATCAGCGTTAATGAATATTATTTATCTAAATCTGTTAATTTCATTGTTTTATTATAAATCGCTTCTGGATCAATATCTACTCTAGCTACACCGGATTCCATCGCTGCTTTGGCCACTTCTCGAGCAACAGATGGAGCAACGCGTTTATCAAATGGACCTGGAATACAATAGTCCGGATTGAGCTCTTCTGGTTTGATTAAATTAGCAATAGCTTCAACAGCTGCTTGCTTCATTTCTTCATTAATATGAGTTGCTTCAACATCTAGTGCACCTCTGAATATACCTGGAAATGCTAGAACGTTGTTAATTTGATTAGGAAAGTCTGAACGGCCTGTACCGATAACTTTAGCTCCCGCAGCTTTAGCTACATCTGGTTTTATTTCAGGATTTGGATTAGCCATTGCAAAGATAATTGGGTCATCCGCCATGGATTCAACCATTTCTTTTGACAGTAAATCTGCCACAGACACACCGATAAACACATCAGCATCTTCAATCACATCACTTAGGCTGCCTTCAATTTTATCTCTATTCGTCCATTTAGCCACATATGACTTCGTATCATTCATACCAAACGAACGTCCTTCATAGATTGCACCTTTTGAGTCACACATAATCATGTTTCTAACTCCATAAGAATAAAGTAATTTAATGATTGCTATACCAGCAGCCCCAGCACCATTCAATACAACTTTAATATCAGATAAATCTTTATCAACAATTCTCAATGCATTGATCATACCTGCTACAGTTACAATCGCAGTACCATGTTGATCATCGTGGAATACAGGAATCTTAGTTTCTTTTTTTAATCTTTCTTCGATTTCAAAGCAGCGAGGTGCTGAAATATCTTCAAGATTGATACCACCATAATTAGGTTCGAGTAATTTTACAGTGTTAATAATTTCTTCCGTATCCGTTGTATTAAGTGCAATTGGCACACCATCTATGCCTGAGAAGCTTTTAAACAACACGGCCTTACCTTCCATAACTGGTATACTTGCTTCAGCCCCTATATTCCCAAGTCCTAATACAGCTGTACCATCTGTTACGACTGCAACGGTATTACTTTTCATTGTATATTCAAAAACTTTACGAGGATCTTCGTGTATTTCTTTACAAGGTTCAGCTACGCCTGGAGAATATGCCAAACTCAATTCTTCTTTATTCGTTACCTTTACTTTAGGTGTAACTTCTAATTTCCCTTGATTTCTTCTGTGCATTTCTAAAGCTTCGTCTCTTAATGTCATGTAATCTACCCCTTACATCCAATTAGTTTAAAATAACATTCATATACATTTTTATTACAATCTAACTCAAATTACAAATGATATCGTTAACAAATTATTATTATCATTCGTATGTTAATATTTGTAATAAAAACATATAGATATATTTCCTATTATATTCTTTCGCTTTTTATTTTTATAAAAATAAAAACTGATGGCAAGTTTATGCTATACCATCAGTTAACTATACCATAGTTTATAGCGCGATTAAAGTTAAATAATTCTAATATCACGGGGTGAAAACTGTTGTATTAATTCACTTAATATTTCATTATTACGTGTCACGAAACCAATTGTTTCTATATTGCTTTGACTTTCATTGTAATACTTCACCGGAATTTGATTTTCTACTTGTTCTTTGGTTAAAAATTGTTCCAAAGAAGAATCATGTTTCCATTTTCTTACAACAACTTGTTTGGCTTGGTCAATCTTAGTTTGTTCAAAATGAGCCAATGTATCAACCTGATTTACTATCAGCTGCTGTTTATTATTTCTATTCTCAAACTTCCCTCTAATGACTAACATTTGTGAAGCATTTAAGTTTGTTTCATATTTTTTAAATGTATCTGGAAATACGACACCATCCAAATTATTAATACCATCATTTAGCGTTACAAACGCCATATTTTGTCCGTTTTTGGTTCTGATGCGCTTTAATTGATCTATTTGAACAAAAATAGGTTGATTGTCTTGTGCGTTCGCAAGTTTATAAATACCTAAATATTGTTTTTGTTCAAATGCTTTTTCCACTGGATGTGTTGATACATAAAATCCTAAATATTCTTTCTCATATTCACTTAGCAAATGATCAGGTAGTTCTTCTTTTTCTTCATAGGAAGCTTTAGGTGTTAGTACATCAAAAATGAATCCATCTTGTTCAATATCAGAGATATCATCAAGCACTTGGTCTATTGCATTTAACAACGTCGCTCGATTCTTACCCAACGTATCAAATGCACCAACTAAGATAAGTGATTCAAGTAGTTTTCTAGTTTTTATACGTTTGGGTATGCGTCGTGTAAAATCAAAAAAGTCTTTATAAGCGCCATTTGCTTTTCTTTCTTCTACAATTAATTTGACGCTTTGATAGCCGACGCCTTTGATAGCACCAATGGATAGAAAGATACCTTTTTTAGTAGCTTTATAGAACCAATGACTATAATTAATATTTGGTGGTAATATATTAATTTTTTGATGTTTAGCCTCATCAATGATTTGCGCTGTTTTCTTTTCGCTTCCGATAGCATTACTTAAAATATTGGCATAAAAATAGTTAGGGAAATGTACCTTTAAGTAACTCATAGTATATGCAATTTTTGAGTAACTAACAGCATGCGCACGAGCAAATCCATAATCCGCAAATTTTAGAATCAAATCAAAAATTTGTTTACTTAAATGTTCGTTATATCCATTTTTCAAGGCACCATTCACGAAATGTTGTCGCTCACTTTCTAAAACGGCTCTATTCTTTTTACTCATTGCACGTCTCAAAATATCCGCTTCACCATAACTAAAATCAGCAAATTTACTCGCAATTTGCATTATTTGTTCTTGATAAATGATAACACCATAAGTCGTTTTTAATATAGGTTCCAAATCTGAATGTAAATATTGCACCTTCTCTGGATGATGTCTTCTTGATATATAAGTCGGAATTTCTTCCATTGGACCTGGTCTATAAAGTGATGTGACAGCTACTATGTCTTCAAAGTGTTCGGGTTGCAGCTTTTTCAATACATTTCTAATGCCATCAGATTCTAATTGGAAGATACCTGTTGTATCTCCTTGAGATAACAGTTGAAATACACTTTTATCATCAAATGGAATTTGTTCAATATCTATATCTATATTCAGGCCATGTTTCACTTGTTTAACAATTTGATGAATGATTGAGAGATTTCGAAGTCCTAGAAAATCAATTTTTAATAAACCTATTCTCTCTGATTCAGTCATTGTCCATTGTGTTAATAGACCTGTATCACCAAGTGTTAAAGGTGCATATTCATATAATGGATGATCATTAATTATAATACCTGCCGCATGCGTCGAAGTATGTCTTGGTAATCCTTCTAATTTTTTACAAATATCAAACCAACGTTCGTGTCTATGATTACGATGAACAAACTGTTTAAACGATTCCTGTGTATACGCTTCGTCGAGTGTGATACCAAGTTTATGTGGAATTAATTTTGAAATTTCATTTAATGTAATTTCATCAAAGCCCATAATTCTCCCCACATCTCTAGCCACTGCTCTTGCAAGTAAATGACCAAAAGTAACGATACCAGCGACATGCGTTTCACCATATTTTTCCTGAACATACTGAATAACTTTATCTCTATGCGTATCTTCGAAATCAATATCTATATCTGGCATTGTTACACGTTCAGGGTTTAAAAAACGCTCAAATAACAGGTTATATTCTATCGGATCGATTGTTGTAATATTTAATAAATAACTTACAAGCGAGCCTGCCGCTGAACCACGTCCAGGCCCTACTAATACATCATTGTTCTTTGCATACTGAATTAAATCACTTACGATTAAAAAGTAATCCTCAAAACCCATTTTTGTAATGATTTGATATTCATGCTCTAAACGTTTTTGATAAAGTTCTTTTTTATTGTGTGGTATATCTAATGTTTGAAGATTATCTTCTAATAATTGCCATAAAAACGCATCCGATGGTTGTTGATTAGGCGTTTTATATTTAGGTAGCAAGGATTGATGATAACTCATTTCAGCCTGGCAGACCTGTTCGAGTTGATTTGTTTCTTTCCAAATAGCATCATCGAGCGGCAAATTTTGTAATTCAATATTTGAATATAGATGCTCGTGATAGTCAACTTGTTCGCTCACTAAATCCAACTTACTATTTTCTTTTATTGCAGCCATAGCAGAAAGTGTATCTGAATCTTGAGGATTTAAATAACGCGTACTTTGTGCCCAAACTATCGGTAAATCAAATGTTACTTTACTCGTATGATTAACAAACACATATGGATGTTGAGAAAAGTTTGAAATAATTGATTCATGGGATTCAGTTACATTTTTAAAAATAATCACAAAGCGGCTTTCATATTTTTTTAACCATTCTATGGGTGTTTCTGTTTTCTCTTTCATCTTAATTGCTGAAGATAATTTAAATAAATCTTTTAATCCTAAGTTATCTTGTGCTAATACAATTGTTTCAAGTTCTGATAAGCCATCTGTAACATTAATTGTCATGCCGAAGATTGGATGAATATTTGCAGCAATACATGCGTCATAGAATTGGGGCAGTCCATACAAAACATTCGTATCTGTAATTGCAAGAGCCGAATAACCTTCTTTTGCAGCCTTCGCAACTACATCTTTAATTCTAATACTTGAATTTAATAAATCATAAGTCGTATGAATGTTTAAATGCGCAACCATTTGCAAATACCTCCTATCTTATTACAATTTGTTATTTAATGCCTCAGCGAGTGTTTCAAATTGATCCCAATCTTTTACAGACACACCTGAAGCATTTTGATGACCCCCGCCGCCAAAATCACTTGCAACATCGTTAATCACGATACCTTTAGAACGAATACGACATCTAATTTCTGTACCTTCGTCCACAGCAAATACCCAAATTTTCAAACCTTGGATATCAGCAATTGCATTTACAAACAATGAAGCTTGATTAGCCGCTATGTCAAATTGTTCTAGAATTTCTTTCGTAATAATCACCTTACAGAAACCTTTTTCATTTAAATCGAAATGTTGCAGTACATAGCCTTGGAATGGTAAAAGTTTCGGATCTTTTTCACCCATTTTATTAAGTTCTTCATTATGATTAAATGGAAAAGTCAATAATTGACTCGCAACACGCATCGTATGTGCCGTAGTATTATTAAAAAGAAATCTGCCTGTATCGCCTACAATTCCTAGATAAAGTACTCTTGCCACTGATGCATCTATAATGGAAACATCGTTAAAATGATTGATAAAATCAAAGATAATTTCACTCGTTGAAGACGCTTGATCGTTTACATAATTAATATCGCCATATTGATCTACTGCTGGGTGATGGTCAATTTTAACTAATAAACGCCCTTGATCAAATCTTTCATCACTAATACGTGGTGAATTCGCTGTGTCGCAAACAATAACTAGCGCATCTTTATAAGCAGCATCCGAAATGTCGTCGAATGTACCAATAAAGTCTAATGAAGGTTCTGTTTCGCCAACTGCATAAATCTTTTTATTTGGAAATTTAAGTTTCAAATAGTATTTTAAACCTAATTGTGAACCATATGCATCTGGATCTGGTCTCACATGGCGGTGTATAATAATTGTTTCTGAGTCCTTTATTTCTTTCATGATTTCATTAAATTCTGTTGTCATCTATATCTTCCTTCTTCATGTTTAAATTTATTAATCGATCATTTGGCAAATAATCATTGCCTTTGCTACGCGATGACCATCACTTGTCATTGTTACTTCTAGTTTAGAAAAATTTCGTCCTACATCTAACATATCATATTGTACATGTATTTCGGACTCTATTTGTACTGTTTTAATATACATAATATTTAAACTTTCTATCATAACTTCTAGTTTCTTTAATTTTCTCATTTCATACCGTACTGTTTCTTCAATAATTGCTACAAATACAGATTTACTTAATGTACCATATTGATTGGTTAATAAGGGTGTAATTTGAACTTGTATCCCATCATTGGCAATTGTAATATGTTTAGCAATTTGGTCATTAATCGTTTCGCCTACTTGTGGTTGTCTACTTAACAATTGCATCGCTGTTAATACGTCTTTTCTAGTGATTACCCCTATTAATTTTTTGCTCGGTGTCGTCACTGGCAATAATTCAATACCTTCCCATATCATCATATGAGCACAGTTTGCGACAGTAGTCGATAACTGAACATTGATTGGTGATTTCGTCATAAATTGTGCAAGTGTATCTTGGTTTTCCATTTTAATAATCTCTTTACTTGTTACAATACCTACTAATCTCCAATTTTCATCTATAACAGGAAATCTTGAATGACCTGTCTCACGGGCTTTCATTTTATAGTCACTCAGACGCATATGATCAAAAACAACTGTGTCCTCTGTAACAGTCTTAACAATATCTTCAACAACCAAAATTTCTTTGCGAATCATTTGATTATACATCGCACGGTTTATAATATTTGCGACTAAATATGTATCATAATTGGAAGATAAAATGGGTAATTCGTGTTCATCAGCATATTTAATGATTTCTTCTGATGTATTAAATCCACCCGTGATTAATACCGCACTACCTCTTTTAAGTGCAGCTAGTTGAACATCCTTACGATTCCCTACTATTAATAATGTATGTGGACTAACATATTTTACAACATCTTCAATTTCCATTGCACCAATTGCAAATTTTGAAAGTGTTTTTATTAGTCCGTTTCTGCCACCCAATACTTGACCATCAATAATTTTCACAATTTCTGCAAAAGTTAATTGTTCAATTTGTTCACGTGATTTCTTCTCTATGCGCACGGTACCCACTCTATCTATAGTAGCTACCAATCCAATTTGACCTGCATCCTTAATTGCTCGGTATGCTGTTCCCTCGGATACACTTAAATCTTTTGCAATTTTTCTAACAGATATCTTTTGTCCCACTGCTAGAGATTCTATATACGATAAAATTTGTTCATGCTTTGTCATTTTAATAACCTCGTTTATTTTGACAGTTTCTATGACATTATAACTTTTTATAACTAAAATTGCGAAGTAACAAAACAGATTACCTTATAAACCCTAAAAATCTCAATTTTTATAACCTTAAATAATATAATATTTTCCTTTTAGTAAATTAATATGTTAAATAGGTGAATTTAATTGGATTTATGAATAAAATTTTATTAAAATGAAATTAAGGAGGGATGAACAATGTTCAAAAATATTTTACTTGGTGTTGATACAACACTTAAAAATGAGAAAGCACTTGAAGAAGTCGCTAAACTTTCAGGTGAAGGTACTACTGTTACAATATTGAATGCAATTAGCGAGCAAGATGCACAAGCATCTATCAAATCTGGTGTACATTTGGATAAACTCGTACAAAAGCGTAGTGAAGGTTTAGAAAGTACACGCAATAGCTTAGATGAATACGGCATTAAATACGATGAGATTATTGTACGTGGCAATGCGAAAGAACAATTGGTTAAAGAGGCTAATAGTGGAAAATATGAAATTGTTGTCCTAAGTAACCGAAAAGCTCAAGATAAGAAAAAATTTGTCTTAGGTAGCGTCAGCCATAAAGTTGCTAAAAGAGCGCACATCCCAGTATTAATCGTAAAATAACAAAAAGCCTGAAGGACGTTAAAAGTGCTTCAGGCTTTTTGTTATATAATTAAATAATATTGCTAATTACTTTATAATGAAACTGCTTCACCAGGTTTTAAAATTTGTACTTCCCCTACTGATACTGCTTCTTTGAATTTATTTGGATCTTGTTCAATAAGTTCAAATGTATCATAGTGTATTGGAACTGAAATTTTTGGTTTAATAAACGAATTAATTGCATAACTCGCATCATCAATTCCCATAGTGAAATTGTCACCAATTGGTATAAAGCATACATCTACTGGATGACGATCCGCAATTAATTTCATATCACTAAATAAACCTGTATCACCAGTGTGATAAATCGTTTTACCTTCAATTTCTAAAATAAGACCCATTGGCATACCTAAGTATACTGGCACACCATTTTCATCAGTTAAACTTGAACTATGGAATGCTTGTACAAATTTCACATTACCAAAATCAAATTCTACTTTGCCCCCGATATTCATTGGTCTTACATTTTCCACATTATGGTAAGTAGTCAGATAATCACCTAATTCTGCTGAACCAATAACAGTAGCATGATTTCTATTAGCTAACTCTATCGTATCTCCAAAATGATCCCCGTGTCCATGCGTTAATATAATATAATCAACTTTGAGTGTAGACGCATCTAAATCAGATTGACCATTCCCTGTAATAAAAGGATCTACGATAACCTTTTTACCATTTGCTTCAAAATAAATAGTTGATTGACCATGAAATGAAAGTTTCATTAATGAATTCCTCCCGTAAATATGTTTACTCTTTATATACCACAAAAAGCCAACGCTATAACACGTTAATTAAATTAACTTATGTGTTTTTCTTCTTACTTTTAAAAATTTTTCTATAAAATCGTTTTATTATCATATTTAACTTTTGAATTCATTCATAAAGTAACATAAAATTAAATATGATTAACTATTTAGGAGGATGAATGAAAATGAAATTAGAACAGATTACCGAAGAATTAAAATCACAACAGGCAGATGCTGCTTGGATAACAACACCTTTAAATATTTTTTATTTCACAGGTTATTTAAGTGATCCTCACGAACGTTTACTTGCGTTACTCATTAAAGCGAATGGTGAACAAGTATTGTTTTGCCCGCAATTAGAAGTTGAAGAAGTGCATGCCTCTCCATTTAACGGTCAGGTTATAGGCTATTTAGACACTGAAAATGCTTTAGATAAATATGATATTAAATTCAATAAATTACTTGTTGAATCAGCACATTTAACATTACAGCGTCAACGCGAACTTATTAACGCTTTCGATGTACAAAGCTTTGGAGATATAGATCAAACAATTAAATCATTACGCAATATTAAAAGTGATTCAGAAATTGAAAAAATTAAAAAGGCTTGTGAACTTGCAGATAAATGTATTGAAATTGGTGTAAGTTTCTTAAAAGAAGGTGTCACAGAACGTCAGGTTGTCAACCATATAGAATATGAAATTAAAGCCTATGGTGTAAATGAAATGAGTTTCGATACTATGGTATTGTTTGGCGACCATGCAGCATCCCCTCATGGTACACCTGGCGATCGTCAGTTAAAACAAGACGAATTTGTCTTATTTGATTTAGGCGTCATTTATGAAAATTATTGTAGTGATATGACTAGAACCGTTAAATTTGGAACGCCTAATGATAAAGCACAAGAAATTTATGATGTTGTATTAAAAGCAGAACAACAAGCTATAGCTGCGATTAAACCTGGTGTAACGATCAAGGATGTAGATGATATCGCACGTAACATCATTGCTGAAGCGGGTTATGGTGAATACTTCCCTCATCGCCTAGGACATGGTTTAGGATTAGAAGAACATGAATATCAAGACGTATCAAGTACAAATACAAACCAATTTGAAGCGGGCATGGTTATTACAGTTGAACCCGGTATTTATGTGCCAGGTGTTGCTGGCGTGCGCATTGAAGATGACATCTTAGTGACTGAAAATGGTAACGAAAGTTTAACTGGTTACGAAAAATGATAAAAGAAGCAGTCGTAGAAACCATACAGCAAGTAGAACTAGCGGTCGCTAATGGTGCGAATCGAATTGAACTTTGTGATAATTTAAGTGTCGGTGGTACTACACCTAGCTTTGGTATGGTAGAAATTGCATCTGAAATATGTAACTCCAATCATGTAGAGATAGCTGTTATGATTCGTCCACGTGGCGGTGATTTTGTTTATAACTTATATGATTTTGAAATCATGCAACGTGACATTAAAATATTCAAACAACTAAATGTAGATTATTTTGTTTTTGGCTGCTTAACTGAGGATTCAACTATGAATGAATGGCAAATGAAGACATTGAAAAATTTAGCTTCACCTACACCAGTAGTATGTCACATGGCCTTTGATGAAATTCATCCAGAAGGACAAATAAAAGCTTTACATCAATTAATTGATATAGGGTTTACACGTTTGTTGACACATGGTGGACCAAGTGACACGAATTTGTTCGATAACTTAAATCAATTAGGTAAACTGGTGGTTAATTCAGGTGGTCAGATAGAAATCATGCCAGGTGGTGGACTGAATAAAGATAACCTTTCTGAACTTCTCGAAGCCTTTCCTTTCCAAGAAGTTCATGGCACTCGTATTGTTTAAACATGTTCCATACGCTATTAACAATTAAGCTCATTGTGATATAGCTAAATAAAAACTGGTAAGTCTTCGAGTAATTAACTCAAGGAGACTTACCAGTTTTTAATTTAATGATTTACTGTGGTTATTACTTAAGTGCACTTTCGATATCTGTATAAGATAGATTTAATGCTTCGGCAACACCTTTGTTCGTCAACTCACCATTAATTGTATTAAGTCCTAATGACAATGCATGGTTATCTTGTAAAGCTTTTAAATAACCTTTACTTGCAAGTTGCTGCGCATAAGGTAACGTTGCATTATTTAAAGCAATCGTTGAAGTACGAGGCACTGCGCCAGGCATATTCGCGACAGCATAGTGCACAACACCATGTTTTTTATAAGTTGGATCATCATGTGTTGAAATTCGATCTGTTGTTTCAAAAATACCACCTTGGTCAATTGCAATATCGACAATCACGGCGCCATCTCTCATTTCTTTGACCATATCTTCAGTTACAAGGTTCGGTGCTTTAGCGCCTGGTATTAATACAGCACCAATGACTAAATCACTGTCTTTCACACATTGTTCTATATTTAACGGGTTTGACATAATAGTGTGGACACGTCCATCAAACAAATCTTCTAATTCTTGCAAACGTTTAGGATTAACATCTAAAATCGTAACATCCGCTCCTAAACCAAGTGCAATTTTAGCAGCATTTGTTCCAGCTTGACCACCACCAATGATTGATACGCGACCTTTTGATACGCCAGGTACGCCACCAAGTAAAATGCCCATGCCACCTTTATATTTTTGTAAAAATTCAGCACCAATTTGTGCAGACATACGACCTGCAACCTCACTCATTGGTGTTAATAATGGTAATGTACGATCTGGTAATTGTACCGTTTCGTATGCGATACCGACAACTTTATTTTCTAGTAAAGCTTGCGTTAATTTTTCTTCGTTCGCTAGATGTAAATAAGTAAATAGAATTAAACCTTCTTTGAAATATTGAAACTCTTCTTCTAATGGTTCTTTCACTTTCATAACCATATCTACGTTCCATACTTCAGCTTGTTCATTAACGATGCTTGCGCCAGCTTCAGTATAATCTGCATCTTCAAAATACGAACCTAATCCTGCAGATTTTTCAACAATAACAGTGTGACCTTGTTCTACCAATGCATGTACACCACTTGGTGACAAACTCACTCTATTTTCATTGTTTTTTATCTCTTTTGGAATACCTATAATCATTTCATCCACCTCCAAATTTATAGTAACGCGTATTGTATGAAAGCGCAATCAAAGTTTAGAGTAGTTTTACAACATCTAAATTATGTTAATATTCTGTAAACGGTGGTATAATAAAAGTAAGAAAAATAAGGAGGTAATTACGATGCTAACTTATAAAAATATTTTAATAGCTGTCGATGGATCACATGAAGCTGAATGGGCCTTTAACAAAGCGGTGGATGTGGCAAAACGTAATGATGCAAAATTAACAGTGGTAAATGTCATTGATTCAAGAACATATTCTTCTTATGAAGTGTATGATGCACAATTCACTGAGAAATCAAAAAACTTCTCAGACGATTTATTAAAAGGCTATAAAGAAGTAGCTACAAATGCTGGCGTCAAAAATGTTGAAACACGTTTAGAATTTGGTTCACCAAAAGCCATTATACCTAAAAAGCTAGCGACAGATGTAGATGCTGACTTAATTATGTGTGGTACTTCAGGTTTGAATGCGGTAGAAAGATTTATCGTTGGTTCAGTATCTGAAGCAATTGTGCGCCATTCTCCATGTGATGTGTTAGTAGTACGTACAGAAGAACTTCCAGAAGATTTCCAACCTCAGGTTGCTACTGATGAATTTAGATCACAATATCAAGCCCACTAATTCATTCTCTATAATGAAAGCTTGATCAAACAAATTAATTAAGAATTGAGCTTGAGACATAATTTAATGTCTCAAGCTTTTTTGCAATTAGCTAACTTCTACAAGTCTCAATTTTCCATTATTACGTTAGTAACACTTTTACAAACATGCTAACTCAAGAAAAAATTATTTCACACTTCCCTAAAAACCTAATACTTTACAATATAGTTATTAAAATTTTAATTTCATTTCACATCTATCTTTTATACTTAATTTAAAACAATCAAATTAAGGAGCATACATATATGAAAGTGATTTATAAATCATTCGCCATAAGCTTATTAGCATTCACTACTTTGAGTCACGTAAATAGTAATCAAGTTACTGCAAAGACTGAAGTATCTGAACCCCCCTCCCATTCCGTAGACAACCTTAAATTTATAGATAGTCAAACGATACCTTATGACAAACATTTTGACGATACAAAAGTAGGTGGTATTTCTGGCATTACCTATCATCCATCCAGTCATCGTTGGCTACTATTAAGTGATGATCGTTCAGAACATGATCCATCTAGATTTTATGAAGCAACACTCGATTATAATCAACACCAATTTAATAATATTAAACTACGGTCCACCCATTTTCTAAAACAGCCTAATGGTTCAAATTACAATAACAAGGATCATTACAAAGATGATCCACAAGATATTGTAGCTGATCCAGAATCTATTCGCTTTGATCCTTTAAATAAACAAATTATGTATACAAGTGAGGGAGATCGTAGTTTAGGTCTAAATCCTTTTATACGCATAGCTTCATACAAAGGTGATTATATCTCTGAAATACCTATAACCAACACACAAAAAATGGATAAACATGCAAAATATGGCTTCCGTAATAACCTCTCATTAGAAGGGAGTACATTTTCAGTAGATGGCCAATCTATTTGGACAGCAACAGAAGCGCCATTAATCCAAGATGGTCAGTCTCCTACACCAACGTCTGGTGGATTATCTCGTATTACGCATTATGATAGACAAGGACACGTATTAGATGAATACGCATATCCTTTAGATGCTATACCTAAATCACCTGCTAAAGGGAAAGAAGCGGAAAATGGTATATCTGAATTATTAGCGATTAATAAACATGAATTTTTAACTTTGGAACGCGCAAGTGTTCAATCTTCTGATAATTCATATCACAATTATATACGCATTTATAAAATTAATACTAAGCAAGCTACTGATATTAAAAATAAAGATTCATTAAAACATGCTGAGATTCAGCCTGTAAAAAAAGAATGTGTTGCTAATTTAAATGAACAAGATATTGGTCACATTGATAACATTGAAGGTATAACGTTTGGTAAGAAATTACCAAATGGCCACGACAGTATCGTTCTCGTTGCTGACAACAATTTTAATAAATCTCAAAAATCACAATTGATAGCATTCGAAGTTATTCCTAAATAAAGAAAAAGGCATTTTCCAAAAAAGGAAAATGCCTTTACTTATTTAAAGACGAATTACTTAAGATCACCAAATGTAATAACGTCACGTGCAATCATTACTTCTTCGTTTGTTGGAATAACGATGACTTTAACTGGTGAGTGTGGATAGTTAATAAATCCTTCTTCACCATGAATGCTTTCATTTTTCTTAGCATCCCAATAAACGCCCATAAATTCTAATCCTTCTAAAACTTTAGCTCTAACTGCATCAGAATTTTCACCAACACCCGCAGTAAAGACAATTACATCTACACCGTGCATACGTGTCGCATAAGAACCAATATATTTATGGATACGTGAAGCAAAGACATCAAGTGCTAATTGAGCTCTATCTTTACCTTCTTCTGCTTCTTCTTGAATATCTCTTAAATCACTTGATGTACCAGAAATACCAAGTAAGCCTGATTCCTTATTCAATGTATTTAAGACTTCTTCAGCATTTTTACCAGTTTTTTCCATAATAAATGGAATTAAGGCAGGGTCAATATTACCTGAACGTGTACCCATTGTCACCCCAGCTAAAGGTGTGAAGCCCATAGAAGTATCTACAGATTCTCCACCATCGATAGCAGCAATAGATGCACCGTTACCGATATGACATGAAATAATACGTAATTCTTCAATTGGTTTACCTAAAATATCGGCTGCACGCTGAGATACATATTTGTGGCTCGTTCCGTGGAAACCATATTTACGAATACCATAATCTTTATAATATTGGTAAGGTAGACTATACAAGTAAGATTTTTCAGGCATCGTTTGATGGAATGATGTATCAAATACTGCAACATGTGGAATTTCCGGCAATAATTTACGGAATGCGCGAATACCCATTAAGTTGGCTGGGTTGTGTAAAGGTGCTAAT
This sequence comes from Staphylococcus sp. GSSP0090, assembly GCF_013391405.1. GTDB lineage: Bacteria > Bacillota > Bacilli > Staphylococcales > Staphylococcaceae > Staphylococcus. The sequence continues at coordinate 90,295 of NZ_JACBFD010000044.1, read as the reverse complement.
TCACTTAACGTTTCAATTTGTTTTTCAACTTCATCAGTTATATATACTGATTCTGGGAATAATTCGCCACCATGTACAACACGATGTCCAGTACCGTTAATATCATAAATACTATCAATGATACCGTGTTTTTTGAAACTATCTAACATGATATTAACCGCTTCTTCATGATCATCAATATCTTTAGTTTCTTTAATTTTATCTCCATTCACTTCAATAGTGAATACTGAATCTTTTAAACCAATACGTTCGATAAGTCCCTTAGTTACAATTTTTTCTTCCGGCATTTCAATAAGTTGAAATTTCAAAGATGAACTACCAGCGTTTATAGCCAAAATCAATTTTGACATAAGCATAATGCCTCCATTTTCAAATAAGTTTTATATCCATTACTATTTAATCATTAATACAGTCTGAATTCAAGAATATTACAGTTTAATTTTCAGGATGGTTTTCTTGCATCCAAGCATTTAAATCTTGTAAAAATGCTTGGAATTGTTGCGGACTTTTGAAATCTGGTATGTTTGCTAATAAAACTTCGACTGGTTTCGTCACATTCGTTTCTTTTTTCTGTAATACAAGTATGGATTTTCTCGCCTTTTCATTTTTAAATAAAGTAGATGGTAAATTTAAAAATGCTTGCATTTCAGTTTCTGTAGCAATGAAATTTTGTAACTGTTTCACATTTTCACCTTCGAAAATATTGCTTGGAACTACTAAAAATGCAAAACCAGATGCTTTCATTGCAGTAATTGCTTGTTCTATTAATAAGAAATGAGAATAACTGTGCCCTTCCTCAAAACCAAGTGCCATTTCTTTACTTCTGTCATCAACCGGGTAATAGCCAATTGGTAAGTCACCAATAACAACATCAGCATCTTCGAAAGGTAACGGCATAATGGCATCTTGTGGGTAAACATCAAATGGTATTTCTAAAAAGTTAGCCAAATGAACACTCACTCTAGAAAGTACTGGATCTACCTCAACTAAGTGATGCATTAAAGTGTGATCCGCAAGCACTTCATGTACAGAAGCACTTAAATGTCCTGCACCACTTGCAATGTCTGCGATGTGCATTGACTCATTATTTTTCAAGAATCGTTCAGCTAAAAAGCCTAGAATTAAACCAATAGAATCTGGTGTGATTTGATGGTTTGCTTGTATATCTTCTTTTTGCATGAGACTAAGATACGCAAATTGAAATGCTTTCCTTCTATCTTGTAATGTAGCTTGCTCTAATAATTCTCGCTTATTTGTATAAATATGCTCCATAGCAAGTCCTAAATTTTCAATAAAACTTTGTCCATTGTCATCATTTAAAGATTTTGCTTTTTCATCTAAAGTTTTGAATAACTGCTCCATTACTGTTTCTTCTTGTGTCATTTAATAGTCCTTTCTAAAAAAACTGCCCATAATTTGATTGAAATCAAGCCAGTTTATACTAACTTATTTTACCAAATAATTATGGACAGTAATTTTTATAATGTCAATGATACTGTTTGCTTTAGCAACAATGTATTCAAGTTATGACATATAGCAAAACGTAATTAAATACTACGGTATGCTTCTAATGCTGATTCAAAGTCTGGGAAGTCTGTACCTTCAGAAACAATTTCTGAATAAACGACTTTATTATTTTTATCTAAAACAAAAACTGAACGAGCAAGTAAACGTAATTCTTCCATCACGACACCATAGTTTTTACCAAAAGATAAATCTTTGTGATCACTTAAAGTGATGACGTTATCTAAACCGTTAGCTGCGCACCATCTCTTTTGTGCAAATGGTAAATCCACAGAAACAGTTAGTACAACGCCTTCTTCTTGTGAAGCTTCCTCGTTAAATTTACGCGTTTGTTGGTCGCAAACACCTGTATCTATAGATGGTACAACACTAATCAATTTCTTTTGACCATCATAAGTTGATAAGTTTACTTCATTTAAATCATTATCTAGCAAAGTGAACTCTGGAGCTGTTTCTCCTGTTTTCACTTGCGAACCTAATAAAGTAATCGGTTCTTGTTTGAATGTAATTTGCGTCATAAGAACGCCTCCTAAATTATAGATGTTTACTATATTGATTATAACGCTTTAATATTATGAAAGATACTATTCTACTTCTAATTTGTGTTAATCTACTTTAAATAAAACAATTTTTCGAATTTATTTTTTATGACGACAGTATCGGCGAAATAATCGTGTATCCCTCTATGTTTTTTAGTGAAAATTGTCACTAGATAAGGCAAGTTGGCAAAAACGCCACTAATAATACGTCCAATCCACTCTCTAAATAAGACATCTGTCCATGTTAACTGTTGTCTGTCCATGCGTTCCACTCTGATATTACAAATCATTTTACCAAGTGTTTGTTTAAAATATTTTGTCATCAATACAAAATATAAATAAAACACTAATGCATCTAATATATGACCTACACTAAAATAATCGATCCAAAGCTTAGCTGAATCTAAATTGGTGAAATGATACAGCGGTTTTAAAATCAAACTATGTACTCCGAAAATGATTAGTAAATCAATAATAAAAGCACAAAATCTTATACCAAAGCCAGCATATAAAGCTTTTAACATTTGTTCATGGTACAATGCATCAGTATCTAGTTTCTGTGTATTATCTTTTGTGTATTCTGAAACACCGTCTTGTATATTTTCCATAATTTCACCTAACCTTCGTAAAGATACATAGGTTCAGTTTTAGTATCATTTGTAATGATGGATTTCACGTCTTTAAATTCATTTGTAAACTGAGCAATACTTGATTTAACATTATACATTGATGAGAACCAACCACCGTCTGTGCTATATTCAAACACTTCCGCATCTTTACTATGAATATCTTTTTGCAATGCTTTAATAGTTTGGTCTTCATATCCAATTTCATCAATCAAACCATTGTCTTTTGCTTGTTGCGCACTATAAATCCGACCATCTGCTAGCTTTCTAACCTTACTCTCTGGCATATCTCGGCCTTCTTTTACAATATTAACAAATCTATCAAAACTGTCGTCTAGAACAGATTGTAGCATATCTTTTTCTTCATCTGTCATTTCTCTTGAACTACTTAAAATATCTTTATGTTCTCCTGATTTGATAACATTTTGCTTAATACCTAGATTCTTTTGCAATCCTGAGTAATCGATGCTAGACATAATTACGCCGATGGAACCAGTCATTGTTTGTGGACCGGCATAAATTTTATCAGCAGGTGCTGAGATATAATATCCACCTGAAGCAGCCATAGTACCCATATGTACATAAATCTTTTTATTTTTTTGTTTTATTTCTTTTATTTTTTCATAAATTTCATCACTTGGATATGTTCCACCTCCAGGTGTATTTACTGTTAACAACACACCTTTTACAGAATCATCTTTTTTAACATTATCCAACTGTTTTAAAAATGCTTCATGATTGTATCCCTCTTCACCGAACATACCGCCACCAGTGCCTTCAGCGATTTCACCATTAAGTGTTAAGTGAGCAATACGCTTATTAGAATCCCCTTCTTTTTCTACTTGTTCCGTGAAAGGATTCGTATCCGATGTCGTTGATTCACTAAATAATGATGAAACAACGGCTGAAATAGAACTCATTATGATACCACCTAGAACAATCACAACCGCTAGTATCAAGGCGATAATACGCTTTTTCGACATTCATTGTCACTCCCATATATTTTCTATTGACTCCTTCTTCATTTAAACACAATTAAATCCCAAATGTATACCTTAAATAAGATTTAAAAAAGAGCGTAATGGAGCAATCAATATAGATTGATTGCTCCATTACGCTCTTAACAATACATATTTAACATCAAAGCATACTGTTTCAGGTTGATAAAACCACTTTTATTACAATACAAACGTATGTTTAACAATTACTACTACAAAATGATATTTATGTATAAAAATAGATATAATAGCCTATTTTCATGTATTACGACATAAGCTGCATTAAATAATCATAAGCATTTTTCAAGATTAATATCGCAGTCACAACTATAAACAGTACTTTGACGTAACCAACGCCTTTTTTTATAGCAAACATTGCGCCTACGTAGGAACCACATATCATACTAACAGCCATAATCAGTCCATAAAAATAATCCACTTGATCTAAACATATAAATAAGAGTAGTGCACCTAAATTGGATGCAAAGTTTAAGACTTTCGCATTGCCTGCCGCTCCTAAAAAGTCAAATCCAAACATCAATAAAATAAAGAGCATAAATGAGCCTGTTCCGCCACCTAAAAATCCATCATAAAACCCAATTAAGCACATGAGTAAAGCAAATAAGATTGCTTTTCCAATAGTTAATTTGGTAAATGTACGGACATTACCCCAATCTTTTTTCATAATCGTATATATCATCACAATGGTTAATATGACAATGACAACAGGTTTTAAGAGCTCTGAGGGCAAGAATGTCGCGATACTAGCGCCACCAATAGCAAATAAAAATACAAACGGAAATAACTTTCCAACTATTTTCAAATCCACATTCCCTGAACGCAAAAAGCGAAATGCACTGGTCAAAGATCCAAATGCACTGGCTAATTTATTCGTTCCTAATGCAGTAGAAGGTGGCATACCAACTGCTAGTAATGCAGGTATGGATATTAAGCCCCCCCCCTCCTACAACTGCATCAATAAATGCAGCCAAAAAACCAAGAAGGATAATGATAATTACAATTGAAACATCCCATTCTAACATTTAACCAACCCCTTTAATACTTATAAAAATATACATCAATGATACTTCAGTACATTAAAATAAATCGTCAGCTAGTGCTTGTGTTGCTGAATCTTTTTCACTTTGGTAATCACTTGTAATATGCAATGTTTCAATACCATCTACTGCTTGTTGTACCAATGGTTCGAAATCATATCCAACTTCGTATTTTTCAACCTTTTCTATATCAGGTTCAGTTATAGGATTTTTTGGCGTAAAGATTGTACAACAATCTTCGTAAGGTTGAATCGAAACATCAAAGGTTCCAATCTCTTTTGCTTTTTTAACAATATCTTCTTTATCTAAAGTCAATAATGGACGAAGTACCGGCGTAGAAGTAACATGGTTGATAGCATACATGCTTTTCAGTGTTTGACTTGCAACTTGACCTAAATTTTCACCATTTACTATTGCATGCGCATCAATATCATGTACAACTTTATCTGCTACACGCATCATCATACGTCTCGTCGAAGTCATTGTATAGCGCTCATGTACTACTTTATTAACTTGTTTTTGTAGATCTGTAAAAGGAACAATATGCAATTTAATTGGCCCAACATGTTCCGATAAAATACGTGTTAATTCAATCACTTTTTCTTTAGCTTTTTCACTTGTAAATGGTGGACTATGGAAATGAATCGCTTCTACTGTAACGCCTCTACGCATTACCTCTATACCTGCAACTGGAGAATCAATACCTCCTGATAACATAAGTAGTGTTTTGCCACCAGTACCAACTGGTAACCCACCAGAGCCTTCGATAACTTGATCATACATATAGATTGCATCTAAACGGACTTCAACTTTAATATTGTGATCTGGTTCATGAACATCTACCGTTAAATGATTCGTAGCATCTAAAACAGCACCACCGATTGTACGTTGTAATGCATACGTGTCATATGGGAAATTTTTATCAGAACGTTTCACATCAATTTTAAATGTATCACCAATTGCATATTCTTTAGCAAAACGTATTGCTAATTCATTAGCTGCTTCAACTGTCTTTTCAATTTTCAACACTGGACTGATTGAATAAATACCGAAGACTTTTTTTAGTCTATGACACATTGCTTCTATGTCAGCACCTTCGTCTAATTCAATATACATTCTGTCTCTATTTGCCTTTACTGTATATCCCTGTAATGGCATTAATGCACGCTTAACATTAGAACGTAATTTGTTTACAAATATTTTACGGTTTGCACCTTTTAAAGTAAGCTCACCATATCTCACTAATATGTGATCATAAATCATCCTAGCAACTCCTTCACTTCTTCATATACTAATTTAAATTTTTCCTTGAATGTTTCAATATCTGCTTCGGTCGTATGACTATCCATAGAAATACGAATACTACCTTCAATTTGCTTCGTTGGAATCCCCATTGCCAATAACACTTCGTTAAGGCTCGCTTTTTTCGAAGAACAAGCACTCGTTGTTGACAACATAATTTCATTTTTAGAAAAAGCATTTACTAATACTTCACCTTTAACTCCAGACAGCCCAACATTCAAGATATGAGCAGCAGATCCCTTAGGCGAATTAACTTCAACGCCTACAAATCCAGACAAATATCGCCGTAAATCATTATTAAATGCACTTAAACGGTTATTTAAATATTGCGTATGATTGGCTGCCGCTTTCATCGCTTTAACAATAGCAATATCCATCGGCAAGTTAACCGTCCCACTTCTCACACCAAATTCTTGACCACCACCATGAATAATGGGTTCTAATTGGTGAATATTCCGAACAAACAAGATACCTTGCCCTTTCAAACCATTAAATTTATGGCCACTTAAACTAAGTGTATCTACACCTTCAAATATGAGTGGTGTTTTTCCAATAGCTTGAACTGCATCGACATGCAAATGTGCTTTAGGATATTGATGAACAATTTCTGCCACTTCAGTAATTGGTTGTATTTGCCCCATTATATTGTTGACGTGCATACAAGTAACGAGCCCAACATTATCAGACATCAATGATTGAAGATGGTTCAAATCAATTTGGCCTTCATTCGTAACATCGACATACTTAACAATAAATCCTTCGTCCTCTAATGACCGAACGACTTCTAATACTGAGGGATGTTCTAATAATGAAGTGATAATTTCATTAGCAAAATTCTTTTTCTTATAAGCAATACCTTTAATTGCAATGTTATTAGATTCTGTCGCACCACTTGTATAAATAATATCAAATGTACTTTCTAAATTAAATAAGTCTTTAATTTGTCGTTTCGATTGTTGTAATAATTGTTCTGCTTGTAAACCTGCTTGATGTGGACTATTAGGATTAAAATATAGCGATTGATTTACTTTAATAAAAGTATCTAACACATCTTGATTAGGCTTCGTTGTTGCAGCGTTATCAAGGTATATCAATGTTTTCACTCCAATTTATTTTTCTTGTAATTTCTTCGACTTTGAAAAGGGAATAACTTTAAAACATAATAGCTTATTGCCCCTCTTCTACGTATATGCATTTAATATAAAACATTTATGCTTAAGTCACCCTAATTATTTTAATGGTTTATCATTAATACATTTTATAACTAAGCGAGATTAAATGTACACCCATTTATACATTTCCATATGAATATAGAACGAAAATTATATTTTCTAATTGTGATTTCATAGTCCTACCCTGTCACGTATGACTACAATTGAAAATGATCTGAGCCTTCAATTTGTCTCCCATATGCCAACACTTTTAGCATTATACTCGCTTTTAATAAAAAGAAAAGCATCTGAGGATTAAATCATATAATCGTTCATTGTTTTAGTGTTCTAACATATTTTTACATGAACTTAAATCAACAATAATCAATTAACATGCCACACATCGTTTACTTGTTTATGTGGACGATATATACATTACTAAAAAGTGCTATATAAGTATCGTCCACATATCTGAATATTTACAATGTTTATTTGAATCAACTAAAGCGTAAAAAAGATTCGAGATATTGATTATCTCGAATCTTTTCTACAATCTTCGCAATATGGTTTATATTAACCAATCACTTTTGATTCAATTTGTTTTGTAATACCAGGTTCAACACTTTCCAACGCTTGTTCCGAAATTTCTATTGAACGTTTGTATCTATTATTCTTAAATAAGCGTTCTGCTTCATTAAGACTTTTATCGATATTTGAACTATCTTTACGATAACGATTACCGTACTCTATTAGTTTTTCTGCATAAACTGCATTAACAAGTACGTCAGTTGCCTCATCTTCAAATTTATTCATTTGAAGTACAACTTTAGATACTTTATCTTTTAGTTGTTTGACATGAATTGGACGTACACTAAATTTCTTGTTAACTTCCCTAACTTCATAATCAATTTCATTTTTCATAATGATAAAGCGTTCTGGCACACTTGGTAAATTAGAAGCTAGTAATTTTCTGTATACTTCTTCTTTTTTACTTTGTACTCTTAAAATATTTTCTTCCGCTTCTGCTTCATCTTCACGTAATTGAATTAAATGATTTTGTAATTTTTCTTGTTTCTCATTAATAACAGCTACATGTTCTTCAATATATTTTAAGTTGTCTTGAACTTCACTATAACGTACTGCAGATTTCGCCATTTCACGTAAAATTTCATCATAAACTGAAATCATATTTTGAATTTCATTTTCAAACTGTCTTACATTTTGTACATCACTTTCATTTATATAATAATTTTCGCGTACATATTCAATTTCAGTTTGCAATGTATAATTCATTTCTTTCGCTCTGAAGAGATTATCAGTGATAACTTCTTTCGTTTCTTCTACATCATTTTTAGCTTTAACTTCAAGTTCAATAAGTTCGTACATTTCATCTAAACGATCATTAATGCTATTTAATTTCTCATTCGCTTCATCTAGTTCCAATCTACTTATCATTGGTTCTACAAAGCTAAGCTCTGTTTTCAATGTTTGAAGTGTGCTATCAATTTTAACATGATCTAAGTCATAGCCTTCTACTTTCAAATCTCTACAACCATATTTAAGATCTTGAAACTGTCCAGGTAATTCTTTTTGTGCTTCTTTTATTAAATCCGGAATTTCATCCATATCTGTTTTTAAATAATTCATGTCATCATTTAATGTTTTGATATGGTCATGCGCTTGATTGTAATTACCTTCAGATTTAAGTGTTTCATAAGTTTCCATTTCCGGCACAAATGATTCAATCTCTTGTTCGAGCGGTGCAGCTGCTTCGCCGAATTGATGTCTATTTGCTAGCACATCACGTTTCATTTCACGATAGTCCGTTTTACATTCATTATATAAATGATCACTTTGTTTATGTAGTCCTATAACCTCTTCTACTTGTGTAGTGAGCTCATTATAGTTTGCTTCATATTGATCCATCATTTCATGTGCTTCATCCACTTCAGTTTGAGCTTGTGAAAATTTAAATTTATCAAGCAAGCCCTCTGCATTATGAATCTTTTCTTCTACCGGTAATAAATATTGATTTTTACTATCTAACGATGATTGCTTTAATCTATCATACGTTGATTTTGTTTCACCTGTTAAATTGAAATCTTTTAATTGAGATAAACTTTCATCGTATGGTAATTGTTCAACCTTATGCTTTCGTTCTTCAGCCTTTTCTATCATTTGGCTTTTATTTGACCGCATATAGAACAATACACCAACAATAATGAGTATAATGACAATAATTGCTAAAACGATATACAACACCATATGATTTCTCCTCCTATTTTATCACTGTTTATTATAACGTAAGTTGCCTATGCATTAAAAGAGAAAATGGCTTAATTCATGTGAATATTTTCATTTTATTTCAAATGCACGTTAATAATATGTATTAGGTTATGTATTATCTAAACCCTTTACAAATCAATTGATTGATTACTATTAAAACAGTCTTTATACTAAATGAAAAGTAAAAAGTGAGGTTATCTAATGACGGAAGTTAAAGAAACAAACTATAATTTATTACAAAAGCAAGTAATTAGTTTAATAGAAGATGAATCAAATTTAATTGCTATACTTAGTAATGTATCTGCGCTATTAAATGATTCTATAGATCAAATTAACTGGGTTGGATTTTATCTTATAGAAAATGATGAACTCATTTTGGGACCATTCCAAGGTCATCCAGCATGTGTTCATATTGCAATCGGTAAAGGCGTGTGTGGTACTGCTGTTTCTGAAAAACAAACACAACTTGTAGATGATGTAAATGCATTTCCTGGTCATATAGCTTGTGATGCTAACAGTAAATCAGAAATTGTTGTTCCACTGCGTAAAAATGGTCAAATCATTGGTGTGTTAGATATCGATGCACCCATTACAAGTAGATTTTCCAATATCGATAAAAATGGTCTTGAGCAAGTTGTGGCTAGTATAGAAAAACAAATATCATAACGCCGATGATCATTGAAATATGAGCAAAGTCAAAAAAGCTATTGACAGTAACCGATAACATGTTACAATGTACTTTGTGTGAATAAACGAAACTAGCAGTTGCGTATTAGTTGGCTCTATGTTGTTCCCAACGCGGACGTGCCGTGTAACCGTTGCTATGAGGCGAGGACACATAAAACAATATATCCAAGTAAGCATGCAACACTCTTTTTTGTTTTTTCATAACAAACAAAAGAGAAAAAGGAGGAGTCTTAATATGGCTCGATTTAGAGGTTCAAACTGGAAAAAATCTCGTCGTTTAGGTATCTCATTAAGTGGTACTGGTAAGGAATTAGAAAAACGTCCTTATGCACCAGGTCAACATGGTCCTAACCAACGTAAAAAATTATCAGAATATGCATTACAATTACGTGAAAAACAAAAATTACGTTACTTATATGGAATGACTGAAAGACAATTCCGTAACACATTTGAAATCGCTGGTAACCAACATGGTGTCCACGGTGAAAACTTCATGCAATTATTAGCTGCTCGTTTAGATGCAGTTGTATATTCATTAGGTTTAGCACGTACACGTCGTCAAGCTCGTCAAATCGTTAACCACGGTCACATCGAAGTAGATGGCAAACGTGTTGATATTCCATCATACACTTTAAAACCTGGTCAAGAAATTTCAGTTCGTGAAAAATCTTTAAAATTAGATATCATTGCTGAATCAGTTGAAATCAACAATTTCGTACCAGACTATTTAGAATTTGATGCAGATAACTTAAAAGGTAAATATATCCGCGTTCCAGAACGTAGTGAATTACCTGCTGAAATCAATGAACAACTTATCGTTGAGTACTACTCAAGATAAACATTGTCTTTTCAACCAAGAAGTCCTATATGGATTTCTTGGTTTTTTTATTTATCTTATTAAATATATTGATATAACTCCCCTTTTTATATCTCATCTTAATTTACAAACCTTCTAACATTTCGTATGCTATAAGTATAGAGGAGTGTTAATCTTGATTATTAGAGCATTAGAAGAAACAGATTTAGATTTCGTTCATCATTTAAATAACGAGTATTCTATTATGTCATATTGGTTTGAAGAACCCTATCAATCGTTAAGTGAACTTCAATCTTTATACAAAAAACATATCTTAGATGAATCAGAACGCCGCTTCATAATTGAACACGATGATATTCGAATTGGTGTCGTAGAATTAGTAGAGATTAATTTTATACATAGTAACTGTGAAATTCAAATCATCATTGATCCAAAATTTAGTGGTAAAGGCTTTGCTAAAAATGCTTTCAAAATGGCTATAGATTATGCTTTTCTTGTGCTAAATTTACATAAAATCTATTTGTTTGTTGATGTGAATAATGAAAAAGCAGTCCATATTTATAAAAGCCAAAACTTCACTGTCGAAGGTACGCTACAAGAACACTTTTACACTAGAGGTGAATACAGTGATTGTTATGTAATGGGATTATTAAAAAAGAATTGGATAAATCATCACGATAATGATTTATCTCAAATCCGCTAATCATAATTTAAGTTAAAAGTATTTATGAAATGCAATATTTTTAATGATGAAATAGTGTGAATGTTTTATTTACACCTTTTTAGAATTTTGAACTAAGGTTTTATATTATATTTTTAATGATGCTTATTTTGATGTAGATATATTTAATAGTCATATTGATAATAGTTGATAACTAATAATCAACTATTATCAATATATGGTCATAGAAGTTACTATAGCAGTCTTATGAGATGTCTCATTAGACTGCTTTTTTTATTTACATTAATAATCAATAATATGATTACTATAATTGCCTTTGACCTCCACATGATGTTCGTTGCAATCCCAATTAATCGCTTTTGAGTATTTTAAGAAGTTAATACTTATAAAGATTGACATTTTTATATCAGGATTCTAAGTTAATTTTAATATTAACGTATGAATATTTCTGGATTATCTGATATGAGTCCATCAACCCCTAACGATATAAGTCTGTTTGCAATTTCATAATCATTTACAGTATACGGCATGACCATTAATCCATGCTTTTTAGCTTTTTTTAAAAAGGCTTCATTTACTAATGAAAACTGCGGATTGATATACTGCGCGTAATTTCCAATTTTTTTGAAATTAGGTACCCTGTACCAATATTTTCTCTTACTAATTAACACACCTAACTCATAACCTACTTTTAAATTATGTATTTTTTGAATCACTTGTTGATCAAAAGATTGAATAATCACTTTTTCTTTAGGCATATCAAATGATTCTAATTTATTGAGCACTTCCATTTCAATTCCTGGATATAGTTTCGGTTGTTTGAGTTCTATCAATAGTTTTTGGGTAGCTGCTTTCACCATTGCTAAAACATCATCTAATTCCATAATTGTTTGACCTTTAAACGCCTTGCCCTTACTTATACCAAAATCATATTGACGTAAAGTTGGTAATGTAAATGCACTCACTTTTCCTTTACCATTAGATGTACGGTCTATCGTGTTATCGTGAATAACAACGATACGATCATCTAATGTTCTATGTATATCTATTTCCAACATATCTATACTACGATTTAGGGCAGCTTCTAATGCGATACGTGTATTTTCAGGATACTTAGTAGACAATCCTCGATGAGCAACTAATAAAATTTGTTGGTTTTTAAATTTGTTACTTTCCAACGTTTCCCCTACTTTCTTTATCTTTCATTTTCAACTAAACTTAAGTTATCACATTTAATCAGGAGGTCAATCGATATGGTTCAACATGAATTTAAAGTACAAACAAATTGGAATGGTGGTCGTGACACAGTCGGTCATTTGCAAGGAGATATTTTGACAGAACAAATTTCTATCCCCTCTGGTTTAGGTGGTAATGGTACTGGTACCAACCCAGATGAATTGCTCGTTTCTGCTGCTTCATCTTGCTATATCATTTCATTGGCAGCTGTTTTAGAACGTTCAGGTTTCACAAATATTAACATAACGCAATCATCGATTGGTACAGCAATTTTTGAAAATGCAAAGTTTCGCATGGATACTATTGTACACTATCCAGAAATTCTAGTAGCTCAAGAGCAAAAAGATCATTTAGTTAAAAAACTACCCAAATTATTAAATGTTGCAGACAACAATTGTATGATTTCAAATTCAATAAGAGGAAACGTTGAAGTAAAAATAGTACCAAAAATAAAATAATTTCAAAAAAATTTTATATGTGGCGGAATATGATTAAATTAACAATGAATACCCTTACATTATTTTTATATCAATGTTATTTCGCCCTTTTTTCTAATTAAACGCTTTTTTATTTTCAGAAAATTTGCTAAACTTGTACAATCTTAAGCATTGGGGGAATTAGTCATGAAATATTATCATCCTTTGTTACTTACACCAGGACCAACACCTGTACCAGAACAAATATTACACGCAACACAATTACCAATGGTCGGTCATCGATCAACTGATTTTGAATCAATTGCTGAAGAAGCATTTCGCGCACTTAAACCCATCTTTGGCACCGAAAATGACGTCATTATTTTAACTTCAAGTGGTACAAGTTCACTTGAAGCAAGTATGTTAAACCTAGCTAACCCAGAAGATGATATTGTGATTATTGTTTCCGGTGCATTCGGTAACCGCTTTAAGCAAATTGCCGAATCCTATTATGAAAATGTACATATTTTTGAAGTCGAATGGGGTAAAGCTGTCAATGTGCCTGATTTTATAGATTTCTTAAAATCTTTGAATAGACAAGTCACAGCTGTCTTCAGTCAATATTGTGAAACTTCAACAGCCGTCTTACACCCTATAAATGAACTAGGCCATGCATTAAAAGATTATGACTCGTCAATATTTTATGTTGTCGACGGTGTAAGTTGTATCGGTGCTGTCGATGTAGATTTAGAACGTGATCAGATTGATGTACTTATTTCAGGAAGCCAAAAAGCAATCATGTTACCTCCTGGTTTAGCATTTGTCGCATATAATGATCGTGCGAAAGCAAGATTTGCGGAGGTCACTACACCGCGTTTCTATTTAGACTTAAATAAATATTTAAAATCACAAGCTGAACATTCAACACCCTTCACACCAAATGTATCTTTATTTAGAGGGGTAAATGCTTATGCACAATTAGTAAATGAAGAAGGTTTTGAACAAGTTATTCGTCGTCATTACGCTATTCGCGATGCATTAAGACAAGCTTTAGTAGCTTTAGATTTAAAACTTCTTGTAGATGAAGCTTATGCTTCTCCTACAGTGACTGCTTTTATACCGAATTCGAAAGAAGAATTAAATTATATTAAAACAGAGCTTAAAAACCGATTTGCCATCACGATTGCAGGTGGACAAGGTCATTTAAAAGGAGAAATTTTACGTATTGGTCATATGGGACAAATCTCTCCCTTCGATATTTTACAAGTTGTATCAGCTTTAGAAATACTCTTAACAGAATATAGAAATCAGTCATACGTTGGCACAGCCATGACTCAATTTATGGAGGTTATCAAAGCATATGTATAAAATTTTAGTATCAGATCCAATCTCACCAGAAGGTTTAAAAAGCTTAATCGATCATAATGATTTTGAAGTCGTTATCGATACAGAACTAAACGAATCACAATTGATTCATGAAATTGCAGATTATCAAGCATTGATTGTTCGCAGTCAAACACAAGTAACTGAAGCAGTCATTGAAGCTGCACCAAATTTAAAAGTGATTGCAAGAGCTGGTGTTGGTGTAGATAATATAGATGTTGATGCTGCCACAAAACATGGCGTGATTGTTATTAATGCGCCTGATGGCAATACGATTTCTGCAACAGAACACTCAATGGCGATGATTTTATCCATGGCACGTAATATCCCGCAAGCACATCAATCTTTGAAAGATGGCAAGTGGGATCGCAAGACATACCGTGGTACTGAACTTTATAACAAAACGCTAGGCGTCATTGGTGCCGGTAGAATTGGTTTGGGTGTTGCTAAACGTGCACAAAGCTTCGGTATGCATATATTAGCATTTGATCCTTATCTTTCTGAAGATAAAGCTAAAGAATTGAATGTCATGCGAGCTACAGTTGAAGAAATCGCAGAGCAAGCAGATTTTGTAACGGTTCACACACCACTCACACCAAAAACAAAAGGTATTGTAGGTAAAACATTTTTCGAAAAAGCTAAGCCAACCTTGCAAATTATTAACGTGGCACGTGGTGGTATTATTGATGAAGCAGCTTTGATTGATGCGCTTAATCAAAATCAAATACAAAGTGCAGCTATAGATGTGTTCGAAAGCGAACCAGCAACCGAGTCACCTCTTGTAAATCACGAAAAAATTATTGTAACACCTCATCTTGGTGCCTCAACTGTCGAAGCACAAGAAAAAGTTGCAGTATCCGTAGCCAATGAAATAGTTGATATATTTGAAAATGGTAATGTATTTAATGCGATTAATGCACCGAAGATGACCTATAGTGAAATTAATGATGAATTAAAACCCTACATTGAATTAAGTCAACTTACTGGTGAAGTTGGTATTCAGTTGCTTGAAAAAGCGCCCCGTGAGTTGCATATTAAATATGAAGGCGATATCGCTCTAGATGACACAAGTTTACTCACACGTACCCTCGTATCAGGTGTATTGAAACAAGATTTAGCAGAACGTGTAAACTTAATTAATGCACTCGTACTTCTGAATGAACAAGGCGTGTCTTATAATATTGAAAAAAATGCAAAACATCGCGGATTTAGCAACTATATTGAACTAACACTTATAAACAAGGATACACAAATTAAAATTGGTGCTACTGTATTAAATGGATATGGACCTAGAATTGTTAGAATTAATGACTATCCTGTCGACTTTAAACCAGAGCGACATCAACTTGTCATTAATCATAATGATAGACCGGGTATCGTTGGCCGTACTGGTCAAATTTTAGGTGAATATGGCATTAATATTGCTTCTATGCACCTTGGTCGTATTAATCAAGGTGGTAACGCATTAATGATCTTATCTATTGATCATCCAGTTACTCAAGATGTTATAGAGGGATTATATGAAATAGAAGGTTTCAATTTAATTAGAAGTGTTGAACTTGATATAGAACCGGATGCCAATTATATAATCTAAATAAACTATCAAAAGCAGCTTACTCCTCATAAAGTGAAGAGTTAAGCTGCTTTTTATCTAATATATAATGATAATATGCTATTTTTACAATAAAATATTTCTGATTTCACCCACGTGGTCGACAATATAGTCCGCACCATAATCGACTAATTCTTCGCGTGCATCTTTACCTTTTAAACCAGTCAATGGTCCAATAAACGTGGCACCTATCTTTTTCGCGCTCAATAAATCTGCTAGTGAATCACCGACGACAAATACTTCGTCTTTAACTACACGATTTTCTTGATTGGTAGCATAGTTTTTATATTGATCTTCATGATTCCCTTCCAATGTCGCTAAATAGCTAAATGGATTAGGTTTACCTAGTGGTTTTAATTCTGGATATAGCGCCTCTGCAGTTAAAACTTCGCTGGCTGTTACAATGTGTGATTCATCAAAATAAGACTTTATGCCTATTGCTTCAAAAGGCACTAATGTTTCAGTGCGTGGCCTGCCAGTTGCTATCGCAATATGATAATTGGCCGATTTTAAATCCACTAATAATTGCTTAATTTCAGATACTGGCCTTAACACTACTTCATCATATATATAACCATGTTTAAAATCAGAACGATTTTCTTTCTTTTCTACCTCATTAAAAAGTTGATGTCCTAAATACCATTCTTGATAAACTTCTTGTGCAAGTAGCCAAAATGGGCTTTTCAATTCAAATAAAGCTGTTTCAGCTGTATTTAATTGTTCACTCGCATAATGTATTAAATCTTGATAAATATTTTCCTTACCTGCTGTTACACCATCCAGGAATGATAATGGTAATGTAAAATCTAAAGACATATTTTCAATTTTCTCACCAATCCATTGCAACGTTTCTTGTCCAAAGTGTTTAGTATCAAGCACTCGTGCTACATCTTCAGAAGGTAACGACTTACAAATTTCAATAAAATGAATTGCCAAAACGACAAACAACATGTCCCAGTTGGAATTTAAGCCTAGGGATTTTAATTTAGTTAATATTTCGTCATGATCAAATACTAGATTTCTAATTTCAGAAATTTGTGCATCACTTAAATTTTCAAATTGTACAGTTGTATCTAATCCTATGTATGCGTCACTCATCAAGATTTCATAAACAGTAAGGGCAGATACATCAAAACATCTTTCTTCACTTAAAAAAACACCATCAACATCAAATAATACTGACTTCATTATACCTACTCTCCTTTAATCAGAAAATTCTGATACTAGTATATCGTACTATCTAACTATGGAAAGAGCAATGTATTTTCAATTTAAATCATATAAAAATGAAAAAGACAAAAACTAAAAATTCTATATAAATAACATATACCGCTTCAAATGATGATAATAAAGAGAAAAAGCCTGCGACAACCAATCGTGTCCCAGACTTAATCAATCCTATGTGTTTAATTTTCCATTTGTTCTTCTATTTCATCTGCAACTTGCTGTACCTGAGTGCCAATGATCACTTGTGTATTATGTTTACCACTTTGTGTAACACCAACAGCACCTGCACCTTTAATTTTAGCTTCATCAACCAAACTATTATCATTTAATTCCATACGCAAACGTGTTGCGCAATTCGTTAGTGACATAATATTTGACTTACCACCAAGCCCTTCTAATATTTGCTTAGCTGGTTGTGTATATTTATTTGTCGAACTTGATTGTGTTTCACTTTCATTAACATCACCTGTTGTTGCTTCATCTGATGTTGGATCAGGAAGTAAATTATCTCCACGACCAGGTGTGTTTAATTTCAATACTTTGATTGCAACTCTAAAGATAACATAATAAATCACAAAGAAGACAAGTCCTTGTATAAGCAGCATGTAAGGCTGATTGGATACCGGATTAATTAATGACAAAACATAGTCAATTAATCCTGCACTAAATGAAAAGCCTGCTGTCCAATGAAACAGTGCAGCAATAAACATAGATAAACCTGTTAAGAATGCATGAATAACAAATAACACAGGTGCTACAAACATGAATGAAAATTCGATTGGTTCAGTCACACCTACGAAGAAAGCTGAAATTGCGCCACCAAACATTAAGCCGTACACACGTTTTTTCTGTTTTGATTCTGCTGTATGATACATAGCTAGGGCTGCTGCTGGTATACCAAACATCATAACTGGGAAAAATCCAGCCATGTAACGTCCAGTCACACCATGAACAGCACCATCGCCAGTTTGGAATTTAGCAATATCATTGATACCTGCTAAATCAAACCAAAATACTGAGTTCAAAGCGTGATGTAAACCCGTAGGAATCAACAAACGATTGAAGAAACCATACAAGAATGCCCCTACAGGGCCTAAGTCTAAAATCCATGTCCCAAATATAACGATTGCTGAAAAAATGTATGGCCATACAAACAACATAATAACAGCCAAAATAATACTAAAAAATGCCGTTAAAATTGGTACCAAACGCTTACCACTAAAGAACGATAATGCCGTTGGTAACTCTGTTTTGCTAAATTTGTTATAGGTATACGCTGCAATTAAGCCAACAATAAGTCCAATAAGTACATTTGAATTATCCATTTGTTCAAATGCTGCATCTACCCCCGTCTCTTTAACTCCTAATAATGGTGCCAATTTTTCAGGACCTAATACTACAGTCGTTAAGAAGAAGCCTACAGCTGCTGCAAGTGCTACAGCACCATCATTTTTCTTGGCCATACCTAATGCTACCCCAATAGCAAATAAGATACCAAGTTGTTCAAGTATCGTGGAACCTGCAGAAGAAAAGAATGCCGCAACCGTCGGCAACACCCCCATTGCCGCTAATGCATTACCGATACCTGTTATGATTGCTGCTGCTGGTAAAACCGCAACCGGTAGCATAAGAGATCTACCCAGTCTTTGAAAGAAACTAAACATAACAATTCCCCATTTCCAATAGATAGTTACATATAAAAACACCACATGCACAATATAGTCCACGTGGTGTATGTAAACGATTTACTCTCTGTCATTGTACACTTACATAATAACACATAATTAAAAAAATCCGTATAAAAATATAATAATCTTACTATTTCAAAAACATTGAATATTAATACTTATTATTTACATAATCATTTAATTCTGATTGTAATTGTATTGTTTTTCTTTCTAATTCTTTTGTTAAATATTCTAATTTCTCATTACGTTTCATTGTTTTGGGTAAATTTTTGGTTTCTATAGGTTCACCAAATTTGATAATCGCTTTTCCAGTAACTAACCCTTTAATTTCTTTAGGGCCCACATATGCAGCTGGGAGTATGGGTGCTTGTGCCATTAAAGCGATTGTTACTGCACCTCTTTTCATTGGTGCACCTTCATCATACTTCATACGATGACCTGTCGGGAAAATACCAACCGTTTTATTTTCTTTTAATAATTTAATAGGCTTTTTAAGGGTACTCGGTCCCGGATTGTCTCTATCGACTGGGAATGCATTCAGTGAAGTTAAAAACTTACCAAACCATTTGTTATTAAATAATTCTTTTTTCGCCATGTAATGAATTTGATTTGGATAAATTGCAGTCCCTAACATAATGACTTCATTATAGCTTTCGTGAGTACATGTCACAACATATCTATGAAGTTGAGGAATATTTTCTTTTCCTTGAACTTCTAATGATTTACTTAATTTCAGTATGATCAATTCCAATAGACCACTTATAAATTTATACATCTTCGCACCTACTTCATTTTGCTAATATTTACTTATTGATTTTATCATTTAGAGTGATTATCAACAAGGAGATTTATATTTCAGTCTAAAGTCGTATAGTGATATACTAGAAAAAGTTGTATAAAACTTTCATAATAGTAAATAGAGTAATTATCGGAGGTAGCATATGTCAGAATTTAACAATGAAAATAATACAAATCAACAACCACCCTATACAACACAAGCAACCCAGTCACAAAACAAGAGAGCTAAACCTAAATTTCCGTGGTTTAAAACGGTTGTCGTTGCCTTAGTTGCAGGCATTATTGGTGCACTCATTGTACTAGGTGTGGGCAGACTTATGGAAAGTACGGTACTTAATAATGATGGTTCAGACGTGAACGAAGCATCTAATCATAGTAGTGGCGGTAATACTTTAGATGGCAAAAGTGATAAATATGATTCAATCAATCAAATGATTAATGATGTTTCCCCTGCTATTGTTGGCGTCATCAATATGCAGAAAGCACAAAATTTAGATGACCTTTTAAAAGGTAAATCGAGCAAATCACAAGAAGCAGGTGTTGGCTCAGGTGTCATATATCAAAAAAATAATGGCTCCGCTTATATTGTAACCAACAACCATGTTATTGATGGTGCGAGTGAGATAAAAGTACAATTGCATAATTCAAAGCAAGTGGATGCTAAATTAATTGGTAAAGATGCGTTAACGGACATGGCTGTACTTAAAATAAATGATAGTAAAGGTACAAAAGCCATTGATTTTGCGAATTCTTCAAAAGTAAAAACTGGAGACAGCGTCTTTGCAATGGGTAATCCTTTAGGGTTAGAATTTGCTAATTCTGTAACATCAGGTATCATATCAGCTAACGAACGTACGATTGATACACAAACATCAGCAGGATCTAATAAAGTAAATGTACTTCAAACGGATGCTGCAATAAACCCTGGTAACTCAGGTGGTGCATTGGTTGATATCAACGGTAATCTTGTTGGTATTAATTCCATGAAGATTGCAAGCGAGCAAGTTGAAGGTATCGGCTTCGCTATTCCTAGTAATGAAGTAAAAGTTACAATTAAAGAACTTGTTGAAAATGGTAAAATAGAACGCCCTTCTATTGGCATTGGTTTACTTAACGTAAGTGAAATTCCAGAACAATATAAAGACCAGCTGAAAACATCACGTAAAGATGGCGTATACGTCGCTAAAGTTGAAGGTAATAACGGGCTTAAAGAAGGCGATATTATTACACAAATCGATGACAAAAAAGTGAAAGAAGATACAGATGTTCGCTCTTATCTTTATGCAAACAAAAAACCTGGGGATACAGTGGACTTAACTGTAGAACGTAACGGTAAAGAACAAAATGTAAAAGTGTCATTAAAAGAACAAAAGTCATCAAATAATAAAGAAAGTACTGAAAGTGAAAGTACGTCACCTTTTAATTAAATAGAATTTGCACAAGTTTAGCCAAATGTATATCAACTTGTGTTTTGAATCTGAGACATCTATAGGTGTCTCAGATTTTTCTATTTAATAGCAAACGATAAAAAATACGATACCTTTTTAGAACTACTGTCACATTTATGTGAACTAGTAATTTTAATGCATAAGCTTTAGCTTATGTATTCCATAGAAATTCTTAGTAGTTCTAATGCATAAGCTTTAGCTTATGTATTCCACTGAAATTCTTATTAGTGCTTATGTAAATACTTGAGTCAGACAAACATTTAATATAATTATACTTTCGCTAGGTTATATGATACGGCCAACGGTATCATTATGTAAAATTTAAATGAAATTAAAAAGAACACCATCCTTTGAAGCATTCATTCAAAGGATGGTGTTAATATATTATAGATTTATTTGTAATTAACCATAAAGTATTTTTTCTTACCGCGACGTATAATTGTAAATTCATTTTCAATTTTATCATCACTTGTAAGTTCATAATTTACATCTTGTTGTCTGATACCATTAATATAGATTGCACCATTATTCACATCTTCACGTGCCTGACGTTTAGAAGATGAAATACCAGTTTCTACAATTGCTTCCACGATGTTTTTAGTTTCATTGTTTAATTCTACTTGAGGTACATCCTTAAAGCCTTCTTTTAATTCTGTAGCAGATAGTGCTTGTAAGTCACCAGCAAATAATGCTTGTGAAATACGAATGGCATCATCTAATGCATCTTGTCCATGTATAAAGCGAGTTACGTTTTCTGCTAAAGCCTTTTGAGCTTCACGTAAATGTGGTGCTTCATTTAATGATTTTTCTAACGCTTCAATCTCTTCTTTTTCTAAGAAAGTGAAGTATTTTAGGAATTTAATCACATCGTCATCCGTCGTATTGATCCAGAATTGGTAAAACTCATAAGGGCTTGTTTTTGTTGCATCTAACCAAACTGCACCACCTTCAGTTTTACCAAATTTTTTGCCGTCTGATTTTACAACTAGAGGAATTGTTAGCCCGTAAGCCTCTGTTTGACCATACATGCGACGCATTAACTCTATACCACTTGTAATATTACCCCATTGGTCTGAGCCACCTACTTGTACCTTACAATTATATGTTCGATTAAGATGACCAAAATCAATCGCTTGTAAAATTGTATATGTGAATTCAGTAAAAGAAATTCCATGCTCTAATCGTGTTTGAATAGAATCTTTACCTAACATGTAATTCACACCGACATGTTTACCATAATCTCTTAAGAAGTCGATTAAAGAAATTTGCCCTAACCAATCTTTATTATTAACAAGCTTTGCACCTTTTTCAGTATCAAATTCAAATATTTTGTGCATTTGTTTGTTGATACCTTGCACGTTCGCTTCGACTTGTGCTTCCGTTTGTAACGTGCGTTCTTCTGATTTACCAGAAGGATCGCCAATCATACCTGTCCCGCCACCAATTAATACAAGTGGGCGATGTCCATGTTCTTGAAAGCGGCGTAGTGTTAAAAATGGTAATAAATGACCGATATGCAAACTATCTGCTGTTGGGTCTGCACCACAATATAATGTCACTTGCTCTTTGTTCAAGATGTTTTCTATTCCTGACTCATCTGTTTGTTGATAGATTAAGCCTCTCCATTTTAAATCTTCTAATAATGCGTTTGCCATTGTATCAACCTCCTGTATTGATTAAGATATCATTTTGAATAAAAGTTTATGCTAAGTAGTCTGTGTAAAAATTGCTACATACAAGGTTTCTAAAAATAGAAAAACGCCCTTACAATTGAATGTAAGGGCGCATGCGCACGGTACCACCATACTTTAAGTCAAACAACTTTATTAATGATACGTTCATTAACTAAAACGTTTGGATATATTTAAAACTTAAGGTGTATTCACAAATTATGTAACATTAGTTCACAGCAACCACTAACTCTCTTTAGTTTACACAAAAAGCTACTTGTCCTCTATCCAAAAACGATATCGAATTGATACTAATTATAATTAACTATAAATTAAAAGTCAATAACAGAAATTATGTTATAATATTGCTTAAATAAGGAGGCAGTATATGTCGCATCAATCAGTTGAAAATAATTTACAGAATCAACCACAACAATCTAACTATGAAAAATTCGAAATGATATATAAAAAAATTAAACATATTTTCATTAGTATATTTGTGATTCTTACCTGTTCACTAATAATCTTATTAGCAACTACTGTATTCTATTTTCAGAGTATAACAAAAGAATCTGATCATATATCTGATCATACATTAAGATTAAAATTGCTTAATATTGCTGGTACTCAGGATGTTGACTATGATAGCCAGCAAATTCTTGACGAATATAATCAGTCATTAAATCCATTAATTGTGGGTCCGAAAAGCGTTAATAAAAGTGTGATTAAAGCATTAACTTCTTCTGAAGACAGCTTATTTTATAGACACAATGGTATTTTACCTAAAGCTTTAATACGTGCTGTTTGGCAAGATGTATTTAATTCAGAGTATGCTACTGGCGGCAGCACAATTACGCAACAGTTAGTAAAAAATCAAGTATTAACAAATGAAAAAACTTACAATCGTAAAGCAAATGAACTGGTATTATCCATGCGTACTGAAAACATCTTATCCAAAGATGAAATTATATATACATATTTAAATATTGTCCCATTTGGTCGAGATTACAATGGATCTAATATATCTGGCATTTCATCAGCATCTTATAGTCTGTTCGGAAAGCCACCTTCAGATGTGAATATTGCTGAATCTGCATACCTTATTGGATTATTGCAAAGTCCCTATTATTACACACCTTATCAAGAAGATGGTAATCTCAAACCGGATAATCAAATTCAAATAGGATTAAATAGACAACATTATGTATTAAAACGTATGTTAATTGAAGGTAAAATAACACAACATGAGTTTCATCAAGCTGAAAAATATAATATCAAAAAACATTTAATGACAAAATAAATACTTAAAAAGCTACGAAGCGATCTGTGACAATAGATGACTTCGTAGCTTTTGTAGTTAAAGCACAATTTTAATCTTATATTTAATAAAAACTAAAATCATATATAGTGATTCATATCTTATAGGCATGTATTACAAATGAAGAAAGCAGCCTAATGAGAAATCTCAAAAGGCCGCCCTCAAAATTCAAAAAATGTATTCTGACATCTCAACTATAAACAATGAATCGTAAACTTGATTCTAATAAACTATTAGAATAACCCTACTGCATGTCCATCATCTGTAACGTCCATGTTTAAAGCAGCTGGTTTTTTAGGTAAACCAGGCATTGTCATAATTGCACCTGTTAAAGCAACAATAAATCCAGCACCTGTTTTCGCTTCCAATTCACGGATAGTAATTTCAAATCCTTCAGGTGCGCCTAGTTGCGTTGCATCATCAGTAAATGAATATTGTGTCTTAGCCATACAAATTGGATAGTTATCCCATCCGTTCTCTTTAAATTGTTTCAATTGTTTTTGCGCTTTACTACTAAATGTAACATTTGCGCCACCATAAATTTCTTTTACAATAGTTTCAATTTTATCTTCTAACGGTTGGTCTAATTCATATAAATGTGTGAAATCTTGTGGTTGATCGATGACTTCTAAGACTTCATTAGCTAAGTCTATACCACCTTTACCACCTTTTTCCCAAACTTCTGTTAATGCTAAACGCACGCCATTTTCTTTAGCCCATTGTTTAACAAATTCTGTTTCAGCATCAGTATCATGAACAAAAGCATTTAATGCAACAACAGGTTCCAGTCCATATTTTTTAACGTTTTTCACATGTCTTTCTAAGTTAACGATACCTTGTTTAAGTGCATCTACGTTTTCTTCTTTCAAGTTATCTTTAGCTACGCCACCGTGCATTTTAATGGCACGAATTGTTGCAACGACAACAACTGCAGAAGGTTCAAATCCTGCTTCGCGCGCTTTGATATCAATGAATTTTTCTGCACCTAAGTCAGATCCAAAGCCAGCCTCTGTAACTACAATATCGGCTAAGTCTCTAGCTGTTTCTGTTGCTAAAATTGAGTTACAACCGTGTGCGATATTGGCAAACGGTCCACCATGTACTAATGCAGGTGTCCCCTCAATTGTTTGTACTAAGTTAGGTTTGATTGCATCTTTTAATATCATTGCTAATGCACCTTCAACTTTTAGGTCCGCTACTGTTACTGGTTTACGACTACGTGTATAACCAATTGTAATATTACTGATTTTAGCTTTTAAGTCATTAATATCATTAGCTAAGCATAAAATAGCCATTATTTCTGAAGCAACCGTAATATTGAAACCATCTTCTCTCGGTACGCCTTGTGTTGGGCCACCAAGTCCAACAATGACATTACGTAATGCACGATCATTCATATCTAAAACACGTTTCCATTCGATACGTCTTTGATCAATCTCCAATTCGTTACCTTGATGTATGTGATTATCGATAAATGCAGATAATGCATTATTAGCTGTAGTAATTGCATGGAAGTCCCCATTAAAATGTAAATTAATATCTTCCATTGGCAGTACTTGTGCATAACCACCACCAGTGGCACCACCTTTGATACCAAATGTTGGTCCCAATGCTGGTTCACGAAGTGCAACCATTACTTTCTTCTTAAGTTGATTGAATGCATCTGATAAACCAACTGTAACTGTTGATTTACCTTCACCAGCAGGTGTTGGGCTCATAGCAGTAACTAAAACTACTTTCCCTTTACCATTATTCTGTTGAACCTGATTAATATCAATCTTCGCTTTATAATGTCCGTAAGGCTCTAATGCATCTGAAGGAATTCCAGCCTTCTCAGCAATTTCTCCTATCGGTTTTAATGTTGATTGATTTGCAATATCTAAATCAGATAAATGTGCCAAATTCATTCGCCCCTTCTTAAAGTAAATTTTTAAATCAATAATCTTTATATGCTACTCATATATACTACTGACAAAAAATAATTCCTTACGTACTTAATTTTAACCAACTTAAATCGTATTGTCGACCAATTGAGATAGCGCTTTCAAATTTATATGTGTAAAATTGTAAATCCAATCCATAAAAATATACTTATATTGAACTATTACACACAAACAACACACACTTTAATACATTCTTGTTTGTAACTTTCTAAATCTATACCTTTGCAGTTTGTTATAATCACTAATACTTCAATGGGATTAAATGTTTAAAGAACATCAAAAAAGGAAGTTTGTATTTATAATTTCAGTGCATTTTTCTGTAAATCAATAATCACAACACCTATAGAAATGTAATTAACCATTTTCTAAATTTTTTAAGTTGTGCTAATTTATAGATATAAAAAGAGCAATACAACTTAAGTGTATTGCCCCAATGAGCACGTTAAAAAGACGGTGACTGGAATTTAATAGTGACTAAATAATCATCTCATCCTCGCCAAAGTGAGAGATGGTTATTTTTTTTGGCTTAATTTGACAATTGTGTTCACTAAACCTAAGATTGAATCATTTAACGCTTAATTGTTAATAGGTTAAATCTTAGTATGTTTGTTTTTATTTTAAATTAATAAAAGCCATACCCTTTAAATATTTAAGGATATAGCTTTTGCTTTATTTTAATCATTTATACAGTTTTAGTTGATTGGTACGATAATAAATTAAATATGCGTTTACTTTAGCATGTAAACTTAACTCGTCTTTTATCATCATATTAATCTTCCATCGTACTTAAATCGCCTTCTGGCAAATCTAATTCCCAAGCTTTTAATACGCGGCGCATGATCTTACCTGAACGCGTTTTTGGTAATTTTTCTTTGAATTCAATTTCTCTAGGTGCTGCATGTGCAGCCAATCCCTCTTTTACAAATTTACGAATGTCTTCTTTAAGTTCATCCGATTCTTCATACTCAGGACGTAAAGCCACAAATGCTTTAATAATTTCACCACGAACAGGATCTGGCTTACCGATAACACCCGCTTCAGCCACTGCTTCATGTTCGACCAATTTTGACTCTACTTCAAATGGACCAACACGTTCACCAGCTGTCATAATGACATCATCTACACGTCCTTGGAACCAATAATAGCCATCTTCATCTTTATAAGCAGAATCTCCAGATACATACCAATCACCAATGAAATAGGAATCATATTTTTCTGGATTTTTCCAAATGGACACCATCATAGAAGGCCATCCCTTTTTAATAGCTAAATTACCCATACGATTGGCTGGTAATTCATTACCTTGGTCATCAATGATAGCTGCTTCAACACCTGGTAAAGGTTTACCCATTGAACCTAATTTCACATCCATAGAAGGATAATTAACGATCATGTGTCCACCAGTTTCTGTCATCCACCATGTATCCAATACACGCTTACCAAAGACATCTTTTGCCCATTTAATGACCTCTGGATTTAAAGGTTCCCCAACAGATAATATACTCTTAATTGAGGAAAGATCATATTTTTCAACTACATCGTCTCCTGCACTCATTAACATTCTAAGTGCTGTCGGTGCCGTATACCAAATAGTAACTTTAAATTCTTCAATCATACCGTACCACGCTTCTGGTGAGAATCTTCCTCCAGCAATACAATTTGTT
The DNA here is from genome assembly GCF_013391405.1 of Staphylococcus sp. GSSP0090. Classification (GTDB taxonomy): domain Bacteria; phylum Bacillota; class Bacilli; order Staphylococcales; family Staphylococcaceae; genus Staphylococcus. The sequence goes on along the minus strand of NZ_JACBFD010000044.1, from coordinate 62,222 downwards.
ACGCCGTTTAACCAAGGACTAAAAATACCATATGACGTCCCTGTTACCCAACCAGGATCTGCAGTACACCAATAAACATCATCTTCTTTAAAATCTAATACGTATTTACCTGAAATATAATGTAAGAGCATCGCGCTTTGTGCATGAAGTACACCTTTAGGTTGTCCGGTAGAACCAGAAGTATAGTGAAGTATCAAACCGTCATCCATCGTTAACCATTCTGTATCAAACGATTCGCTTGCCTGTTCAAATTCATTATTAAAATCAACGTATGCATCATCAACGTTTTCGTCAACTACCACAATGGTTTCTAAATAAGGTAAATTTTCTTTAGGAATTCGAGGAAGTAACGCATTCGTTGTGATAATTACTTTTGCCTCACTATTTTCTAAACGATCACCAACTGCCTTTTCCATAAAGGCTTCAAATAGCGGACCAACAATTGCACCAATTTTTAAAGTGCCAAATAAAGCAAAATACAATTCAGGTGTTCTCGGCATAAATACAAAAACACGATCTCCTTTTTCAACATTTGCTTTTTCTTTTAACACATTCGCTGCTTTATTTGAATTGATTTTCATTTCTTCAAAAGTATAGCTTTCTTTACGTTTATCATCTTTGTAATGTAAGGCTATTTTATCCCCTTTGCCTTCATCGACATGACGATCTATACATTCATGCCCCATATTAACATTGCCAGATTCATACCATGAAAATGATTTTTCTACATCTTTCCAATCAAAACGATTGTATTCTTTTTCATAGTCTTGAAGGTTAAAATCGCCGTTTTCCCCTTTGTAAACTTCTACTTTCATTTGAAATCCCCCTCTGAATGAAATCGCTTGCTTAAAAATTATTATAACGAATGTTATCGGAATTTTCAAAATAATATGTGTAAGCGGATTCATTTATATGTTCTTTTCACCTTTTATAACTTATAATATAGTTAACAAACTTAATAACTATATTATATGCGGTAGTTTGGAGTGAAAAAATGAAACATCACAAAACATATCAATCTCAAACATATCACTTAAATGAAGGTAACTTTGTAATAGAAGGTCCTGTACAATCTTCTACACTGAATACGATGACATTTGATGATGGTTTATATGCGTTTCGGCCACCTAAAGATCAATTTGAAGCGATAAAAGAAATCAGTGAGCTTGATGAAGGGCGTATCTTTGTCTTGCGTGACGCACAACATATTATTGGTTATGTGACTTATCATTATCCAGACCCACTCGAACGTTGGTCTAGCGGTAATTTAGATTATTTGATTGAACTGGGTGCTATTGAAATTAGCTTACCTTATCGTCATTTACATTTAGGTAGTGAACTGATTAAATTAAGTTTAACAGCAGACGAATATGAAGATTATATTGTATTAACAACAGAATACTATTGGCACTGGGATTTAAAAAATTCTGGTCTAGACGTATATGAATACAAAAAGCTAATGCAAAAATTAATGGGTTATGGGGGCCTTGAAATTTTTGCTACTGATGATCCTGAAATCACTAGTCATCCTGCAAATTGTTTAATGGCAAGGATTGGCTCACGGATTTCAATAGATCAATTGCAAGAATTTGATAATATCAGATTTATGAATCGCTTTTTCTTTTAAAGGGGAGAAATTTATGAGTAATATGCAACAAACTACGGGCTATGTTTATGCGAACGACTTACTTCAATATCGTTTCAGTAATGACCATCCTTTTAATCAAATGAGATTAAAATTAACAACAGAACTATTGTTAGACTTAGGCAGTTTAACACCCGACCACATCATACCTCCAAGAATTGCAACAGACGAAGAATTATCACTGATTCATACTTATGACTACATACAAGCTATAAGACGTGCTTCTCATGGTATTTTAAATGGGCAAGAGGCTAAAAAATATGGCTTAGATGGTGATGACACGCTCCAATTTAGACACATGCATCAGCATAGCGCTAGAATTGTTGGGGGTGCGTTAAATTTAGCAGATGCAATCATGAATGGTACCGTCAACAATGGTTGTCATCTGGGAGGTGGATTACATCATAGTCTGCCAGGTCGTGCAAATGGATTTTGTATTTATAACGACGTCGCTATCACAATTGCTTACTTGATTAAACATTATAATCAACGCGTGTTATGTATAGATACCGATGCGCATCATGGTGATGGAACACAATGGAGTTTTTATACAGAAAATAAGGCTTTAATTTATTCTATACATGAAACTGGCAAATTTTTATTTCCTGGGTCTGGACATTATACCGAACGTGGTAATGAGCAGGGTTTCGGCTATACAGTTAATATACCATTAGAGCCCTATACAGAAGACAACGCTTATTTAGATGTCTTTAAACAAACCATTGAACCCATTGTCGCATCTTTTAAACCAGACATTATTGTAAGTGTTCATGGTGTGGATATCCATTACTTAGATCCATTGACACATATGAGTTGTACATTAGATACACTTTACCAAATACCGTACATCATTAAATCTTTAGCTGATACATATACAAATGGACGCGTAATGATGTTTGGTGGTGGCGGTTACAATATTTGGAAAGTGGTACCGAGAGCCTGGACACACGTATTTCTAGCACTTATCGATAAGGCGCCGCCTCAAGGGGCATTACCATCACAATGGCTTGACAAATGGCAACCTTATGCGACATGTAAACTACCAAAGTACTGGCATGATGATAAAGAAAATTACATTAACATACCAAGAGAGAAAGAAATCACAGCAACAAATTTAAAACATGCGCAGCAAGTAATGAGTTGGTTTAAGTAAAATGATGCAGATTTATAGTAATCACAAAAAGAGCTAATCCTTATCATATGAAGGATTAGCTCAAAATGTATCATCGTTTTATTTCGTTGTACCTCTGTATTCAATTCTATGTGGTAAAATGACATTCGGTTCGTCAATTTCTTCTTCATTCATATATTTAGTTAGTAATCTCATACCTACTGCACCAATATCATATAAAGGTTGAATAACACTTGAAAGTTGTGGTCGAACCATCTCAACTAATCTTGTGTTGTTAAAACTAATGATTTGTATATCATCTGGTACTTTAACACCTTCATCTTGTGCTGCATGTACAAGACCTATAGCTTGTTCATCACTAATTGATAAGATTGCATCTGGTTTTGCAGATTTTAACGATTCAAATGCACGTAATCCATCTTTGTAAGTTTCATTACCATTAAAAATAAGTTCGTTTTTTAATTCAAGGTCATTTGAATTTAATACTTCTTTTAATCCAGTCAATACATCTTCTTGTGCTTTTTTGGAATAATCTCCGCCAACAAATGCAAAAGATTTTGCACCCTTTTCTATTAATTCCGTAGTTATTTCTTTGGCTGCGGTTTTGAAATCAATATTAACTGATGAAATCCCCTCATCTTTTCCATTTGTTCCTGACACAACGACTGGAACAGATGATTTATTAATGAGTTCTTTAATTTCTTCTGAAATTGTACCACCTAAGAAGATAATACCGTCTACTTGCTTACTAAGTAGATTATTGAAAATTTCCTTTTCCTTGTTTGGATCGTTATCTGAATTAGAAATAATAGAATGATATTTATACATTGTAGCTATATCCTCTAATCCACGAGCCAATTGTGAATAATACACATTCGAAATATCTGGTATAATTACGCCAACTGTCGTCGTACGTTTACTTGCTAATCCTCTTGCCACTGCATTTGGACGATAATTTAATTTTTTAATAACCTCATTAACCTTATCACGTGTTTCTGGCTTAACATTCTGATTTCCATTGACAACACGTGAAACGGTTGCCATAGATACACGGGCTTCACGGGCTACATCATATATTGTAACAGTCATAATTTCCTCCTTGAAAGCGATTTCTTTATCATTGTACCTTGTTTTCATAACATTTTCAAAGTTTACCATATTTTAGCTCATTGTAAAATCATTTTGTTTTAAAAATTCATAAATAATTCAATACATATGATATGATTATGTATTTATCTTTAATTGATTTTTATAACTTATTGAATGATACAGCTTTTCATACGCTTTTAAATAAAAAGAATTAATTTTTCAAAACAAAAAAGCCTCATAACCTATACTAAATAATTAGTCAGGATTATGAGGCATGTATTTTAATTAATTTAATACTTTATTTAAGTTGTTTGTTATTATACATATCAGCTAATGGTTTAATTTCTTTATAGAATGCATCAAATTCATTGAAGTCCATTTGCTGTCCACTATCACTTAAGGCTACGGATGGATCAGGGTGAACCTCAGCCATAATACCATCTGCGCCAACAGCTAATCCCGCTTTTGCAGTAGGTAGCATGATATCTTTACGTCCAGTACTATGTGTAACATCAACCATAACTGGTAAGTGTGTACCTTGTTTTAAAATTGGTACTGCAGATATATCTAATGTGTTTCTAGTTGCTTTTTCATAAGTACGGATACCACGTTCACATAAAATAATATTTTCATTACCTTGAGAAGCGATATATTCAGCTGCAAAAATAAATTCTTCAATCGTTGCTGATAAACCACGTTTTAATAGTACAGGTTTATTTGAACGGCCAGCTTCTTTTAATAATTCAAAGTTTTGCATATTACGTGCACCAATTTGGAATACGTCTAAATATTGGTCAGCAACTTCAAAATCTGCTGGATTAACAATTTCACTTACAACGTTTAAGCCATATTTATCTTTAGTATTTTTTAAAATTTTAAGTCCTTCAACACCTAATCCTTGGAAATCATATGGTGATGTACGAGGTTTAAACGCCCCACCTCTAATAAATTTCTCACCTCTAGCTTGTAAATTAGCTGCTACTGCATCGACTTGTTCTTGAGATTCAACTGAACATGGGCCAAATACAAAAGATTTGTTACCATCTCCAATGATACCTCCATTATCGAATTGAACGATTGTATCTTCTGGTTTTAATTTTCTCGATACATATAAATGTTTTTCATTTTCAGATTTTTGTAAATCAGTAGAGGCTTTAAAAATTTCTTTGAATAGTTGTTTAATCACATTATCATTAAATGGACCTTCATTTTGGTCTAATAATTGATTAATCATTTCTTTTTCGCGTTGTGGGTCATAAACAAGTGTTCCCTGTTTACGTTTTTCTTCACCAATCTTTTGTGCTATCTTACCTCTTTTTGATAAAAGACCTAAGATTTGTTCATTAATTTCAACTATCTCATCTCTGTATTCTTGTAATTTGTCTGTCATTTTATTCACCTCTATGAAAAATTTTAAAACCAATATTTTATTCTGCTTTAAAGCGATAAAATACATGTTAAAGGTTATTCTAACAATAACTCCTTATAAGTTCAAGTAAGGATTGTTAAAAATTCACTTTAAAAGTGAATATCATTAATAGTAACTGAATTTTCAGACATTTGCTAGACATATTTTACACTATTACTTTAATTTAATAATTTTTATGCATCATATCTCAAATTTTTTCTTTATAATACAATTCACATTGCTCTATTAACTTATCATTTTTTACAGCAATTTTTTCACACGATAATGATTAGCCAAATCAATTTGTCTTAGATAATAAAAAACACTTTTATATTGAGGTTGAGACAGAAATAAATGACACTGCCTCACTTCTTACTGTTTCGTATATTTCACGTACGCAACTGATTAAAATCATTAACAAAAAAAGAATCGAACAAAATGTCCGATTCTTTTGCTTAAATATTTTTAATCATTAAATGTTCTTTTATCAATCTTGCTTTTTGCTTTTTCTGTTTTCTTCGTTTGCGGTCTGTTTTTTGTATATGTTGCTTCAGTTTCAGAAGAACCTGAATTTGTTGAAGTAACTGAATCTTTAGTAGATGACAGATTTTCTGCTGATTCTGAATCATCGTGATTAATGATACCGTCATTTTTTGAATCTGAATTTGTTGCAGTTGCAGTTGATTGCGATTGGCCAGTAGCATTTTCATGTACGATAATACCATCTTTAAATGCGACGCGATCATGCGTTTGTTTAACCCTTTGTTCTGCTGTATCTGGTTTTACATTTGTAGTATTTTTTTTACTATCCGTTTGTTCTACCTTGTCTGTTGTAGATTCAACAGCACTTTCAACTTTCGGTGTGACCAGATTAGGTACTGCTTTATTTTTCACTTGTTTCGGTGCTTCTGGTTTAAGTAAATTAGCTGTATTTTCTGCAACTGAAGGATCAGCATCTAATGCTTTATTTTTATTTTTAGCCGCTAATGCTAAACCTGACGCAGTTACTGTACCTGCGATTGCCGCCTGTTTATTTTTACTTGTATCATCACTTTTGCTAACTAAATTGGGTGCGTTATTATTAGTATTAGTGCTACCCTTCGTTTGTTCTTCTTTTAAAAGATTAGCTGTATTATCAGATACTTCTTTATCTTCATTTAATGCTTCGTTCTTATCATGAGCTGCTTTGGCTAATCCACTCGCTGCAATCGCACCGCCAGTTGTTGCAGCTGCAGTAGTTGTAGTACTATTTGAAGTTTCACTAGTTAGATTAGCATCTTTTGCTTCTGTTTCTTCTTTAATAGCATTTTGTTGTGCATTGATTTCACTTTCACTTGGTTCTGCATTTGGATCTATATGTGCTAAATTGCCCTCTGCTTCGTTTCCATTTTCTTTAGTTGTCGCTTCTTGCTGTTCTTGCGCTTCAGGAGACATGTTGGCTAAATTATTATCAGAAGTTTCTTGTTGAATTGCTACACGCTGCGCTGCTAATTCTGCATCTGTTACTTCTGTATTTTTATTTTGCGCATCAGCAACAGTTGATTTAATTTCATTCACTTTATTGTCAGCTTCTTGGCGTTCTAATTCAGATTGTTCAATAATACTAGATTTAAATTGCTTATCTTTTTCTGGAACAGATTTATCCGTTGCTCTCGACTTACTGATTGATACTAAACCAACAGCTGAACCAATAACAGCACCTACTATAAATCCATATACAAATTCATTTCTGGCACCTTTGGTAAAATATTCTGGCACTTCGTAACTTTCTAAATTTCTTTCATAATTATCACGGTTATAATACTTCATTGTCTAATGCCCCCTATAACAAATGCACTTAAATAAGTTTCAAACCTCATTTAAGTGCATTTGTTTTTTAATATATGAATTATTTGTTATCTACACGTGTAGTATAGCTATGATTTGTATCATTTGCTACACTGCTCGCTTTGTAATTTGCACTATCTCTACGATTTCTTCTATTTTGCCATTTATCAGCAACTTCCATTGCCACGTTTGACCATTGTACAACTTGAGAAATTTTATCTTCATTTTGAGAAATATTGTGCGTAATTGAGTTTGTCACTCTGTCAACAGAACCATTTAAAGTTTGTACAGAGTCACCGATACCTTTAACAGCATCAACAACAGAATTTAAACGATCTGATTTATCTTGAATATCTTCAGTTAAGCGGTTTGCTTTGTGAAGTAAATCTGTAGATTCACGTGTAATACCTTGAATTTGTCCTTCAACACCATCAAGTGTTTTTGCTACGTGATCTAAATTTTTCTTAACTGAAAGTAATACCACAACGATACCAATTACTAATATTAGAAATGCAACCGCTGCGATAATTCCAGCTATAGGTAAAATCCATTCCATTTAAAACGCCTCCTATTAATCATATGTTGTTATTTAATATAAATACCCCCATCATTTTAACATAAACATATTAAAATGAAGAAGTGACACCTATTTTTTCCATGTATGCACGTTGAATTTTTTGAATATCTCCGGCACCCATAAATAAAATGACAGAATCACTATATTGTTCAAGCGCATTGACACTTTCCTCATCAATTAATGTTGCACCATCAATTCTTTGAACTAAGTCCTGAATCGTTAAGTCACCGCTATTTTCTCTTATGGAACCAAAAATCTCACATAAGAATGTTTTATCGGCTAAACTTAAACATTCCGCAAACTCATCTAAGAATGCTTGTGTTCTACTAAATGTATGAGGTTGAAACACTGCGATAACATCTTTGTTAGGATATTTTTTTCTTGCTGTCTCAATTGTAGCACTTATTTCTCTAGGATGGTGTGCATAATCATCAACTAATACTTGATTTCCTACTTTTGTTTCATTAAATCTGCGTTTTACACCACCAAAGGTTTCTAATGCTTCTTTAATATTATCAATATTTAAGCTTTCTAAATAGCTAATGGTTATAACAGATAAAGCATTTAATATATTATGATCACCAAATTGCGGTGAAAGGAAAGTATCGAAATACTCATTTTTTATATATACATCAAATTTTGTGCCTTTTTCACTTATTTCTAAATTATCTGCATAAACATCATCTTTGTTTGAAAAGCCATAATAATAGACAGGAACATCTGCTTCAATTTTACGTAAATGTGTATCATCACCCCAAGCAATAATTGCTTTTTTAACATTATGCGCCATTTCTTGGAAAGCATTAAATACATCATCAACATCTTTAAAATAATCTGGATGATCAAAATCTATATTAGTCATAATGGCATAATCTGGATGGTAGCTTAAAAAGTGTCTGCGATATTCACATGCTTCAAACGCAAAATAGTCACTTGCTGGAATACCAAGTCCTGTACCATCACCAATTAAGAAAGATGTTTTCTTATCACCATTCATTACATGTGATAATAAACCAGTTGTTGACGTTTTACCATGTGCACCTGTCACAGCAACTGATGTGTATTGATTAATGATATGACCTAAAAAATCATGATAACGAATGACATCAAGTTTCAATTCATGTGCTTTTACAACTTCCTCATGTGTATCAGGAAAAGCATTGCCTTGTACTACTACCATATCTGATTGGATATTATTCGCATCAAATGGCAATATTTTAATTCCATTGTTTTTTAATGCCACTTCTGTAAATACATAATTTTTTATATCTGAACCTTGTACTTCGTTTCCAAGATCATGCATTATTTGTGCTAATGAACTCATACCGGCACCTTTAATACCGACAAAATGATAATGTGTCATTGTAACACTCCTTTATCTCTATATTAATTCTCATTTAAATCTGATTCTGTAATGTATACATCTCTTGGTTTAGATCCATTTGCGCCAGACACATAGCCAAGTTGTTCTAGTTGATCAATGATTCTTGCTGCACGATTATACCCAATTTGGAAATGACGTTGTACTAATGAAGTTGAGATATGACCTTCTTTTAGCATAAAACGACACACGTCATCGAATAAATCATCTTGAGGTTGGGTTTCTGTTTTTTTCAGTAGCTCTTTCTCTTCAAATAAGTATTCAGGATCACGTTGTTGTTTTATAAAATCAACAACATCATCAATTTCTTCATCAGAGACAAATGTACCTTGTACGCGGATAGGTTTATTCATACCGCTTCCTAGATAAAGCATGTCACCGTAACCTAATAAACGTTCTGCACCACCACTGTCTAAGATAGTACGTGAGTCTACGCTTGATGATACCATAAATGCAATTCTAGTAGGTATATTAGCTTTGATTAATCCCGTAATGACATTAACGGAAGGTCTTTGTGTTGCAACTAGCATATGAATACCACATGCACGTGCTTTTTGTGCTATACGTGCAATAGATTGTTCCACTTCTTGTGGTGCCATCATCATTAAATCTGCTAATTCATCTATTACTATAACAATTTTTGGCATTCTATCCTCATAAGTTGCTTTCTTATTAAACGCTGTAATATTTCTCACATGGTATTTAGCAAAAACTTTATAGCGTCTTTCCATTTCTTCAACAGCCCATTTTAAACTTTGAGTTGCTGCTTTCACATCTGTAATTACAGGGGCAACTAAATGAGGTAAGTCATTATAAGGCGCTAATTCAACCATTTTTGGATCAATAAGTAATAATCTTAATTCTTCAGGATGATTTTTATATAATAATGACATTAATATACTATTAATACATACAGATTTACCAGATCCTGTTGCACCAGCTATGAGTGCATGAGGTGTTTTAGAAATATCCATTAATAAAGGTTCATTATTAATTCTAAGTCCCATTGCAACAGTTAATTTGGATTCAGCATTTTTAAATGCTGGTTCTTCTATAATTGAACGTAAATTTACAGTCGTTGCATTTTGATTTGGTACCTCTATACCAACCAAACTTGTACCTGGAATTGGTGCTTCGATACGGATATCTTTAGCTGCGAGTGCCATTTTAATATCGTCTTGTAAAGCAGTGATTCTAGATACCTTCACACCTTTTTCAACTGATAATTCAAATCGTGTCACACTAGGGCCTTCTGTAACATTTTGAACTTCTGCAGGTACATTGAAATAATAAAATGCTTCATTTAATTCTTGTTTTTTATCTTCAATCCAAGCATTATCAATTTCATGTTGTTTTGGTGCTTCTAATAACTCAATACTCGGAAGTTTAATATTAGGTCCTCTTCTAATCGTTGCTTTATGATCATCGTCAGTTGATGATTTTATGCCTCCTAATTGGTTATTAGAAGTTTCAGGTTTAAGTATTGGTTCTTGTATACTTTGCTGTTGATTTTTATTCTGATTAATAAACGCATTTGATTCATCGTTCTGAGTAATTTCAGAAGGTTTTTGTTGTTCATTAGACTGTGCTGTTGCATTTGGATTGTAGTCATCATTATATGATGCTTCCATTTCCTGATTATAGTCAGGTTGTTCATCTAGCATTTCTTTTGATGAATCCGTATTGCTATGGTTATTTCCAGTTACACTCAATGACTCTGAAGTAGCTTCATTCTCTAGTTGCTGATGGTTCATTTGAGCTTGTTTGTCGCTCTCATCGGAAGTTGTTTTATCTTCATGATTATCTGCGTTTAATTGTATGTTTAGATTATTTTTTTCTTTTTGTGCATCTAACATACGTTTTTTATCTGATGGTGTCATTACGACATTGAAAGGTTTACTGCCCTTTTTAATAGATGCAGATTGATTGGACTTTTTAGAGTTGGTGGCTTGAATAGCGTTATTTTCGTTATGCTTACTGTCAAGGTCACTTCGCGCCTTGTCAGATTTTTCATCTGTTGTTTCATTTTCCTTCGTATCTTCATCTGCTCCTACTTGCGATGTATTAGACAACGAATGATTTGTGTTTACTTGACCAGCTATTTCATCAGACTCAGAACCTTCATGTTGTTGTTCTGACTGCGTTAATGACTCAGATAATGGCTCATTCTCATTTTGAGATTTGAACGAATTGAATGACTCATTGGATTTAGGAACTTCTTCAGATAATTCTCTATATTGAGCATCATCTACACCGTTATCATCTAATTGACTTTCAGTGCTTTCCACTGTGAAGTGTGTTTCTTCATTTTCAGATATATTGCTATGACTCGCTACCTCTGATTCTTGGTTCTCATCAATTTGATCATCAAAATCACTATTTGAACTCAACTGCTCAGCTTGGTTTTGATCTTCTTCAATTGTTAAGCTATCCTTTTTACTATTCACATCGACCTGTTCATTATCAATTGTATGAACATCACGCACATGGTCTAAATCAACTTCTTCATAATTAAATGGCGTAGCTTTACTTTCTTCAACGTCTGCACTTTCCGATGATTCTTTTTGTTGATCATCTTCTAAGCTTTGCATTGACGCATCTGCTGTTGATTTAGGCTCGTTTGGTTCATTTATTTCGTTACCATCTTCGTCCAACGAGCTTTCACCTATGTAATTTCGCGCTTGTTTCGCATACATTTCATCAATAGCTTTTTGTATACTATCTTCTTGTTTGTCTTGGTTCTCATTACGTTTTTGTTGAAGTGCTTTTTTAAATTGACGTTTTTGTAACACTTTACGTTCTCTTTCACGTCTGATTTCTTCTACTATTTGAGAAGCATAGATATTTTCAATTTTAATCGTGTTATCTTTTTTATTTTGACTTGTCATTTGTTGATTCAATTCTACTTCATCATCATTGTTTTCAACATGTTGTGCACTATCATACGTTGTGTCGTTAGGCATATGATTTACAGTATTATATGCATTTTCATCAAATTTATGTGCTTCAGTTTGAATATCTGACGCATTTTCATATGATTCATCTGCATTTTGGTATGTTTGTTGAGATTGTTCACCATGGTCATTAGGCACATTCGTCTCATTTCGCTCATTATGTCCTTCTTCTGAATCATCTTGACGTTTAATCACACCATTTTCTAGTGGACGCGGTTTTTTAGTACCAAAAATCGCTGATGGTACTTCACTCGCTTTAAAATCGCTATGATAAAAATGAGGTGTATTGGGTTTGTGTTTTGACGAAGCATTTGCACGTAAGACATCCGTTTGAATTCTCATTCGTTTCCCTTTATGTGTTCGAGGCTCTTTTTTAGCTTGAACATGATCTTGTTGTTGGGATTGATGTCCAACAGAATCACTTGTGTTTGTGCTTTGAGTTGGCACTTTATCATACATATGTCTACGTCTTCTATGTTGATGGTGGCCATTCATATGATTCACATCATTATGTGAATCTTGAAAGCCTTTACTAGATGTAGACGCCACGTCACTATTCAAATCGTCATTTTTATTATCACTGTCATTGGCCTCTTCTAAAACGTGCATAGGAAATCTAAATTTCCCTTTGGGTCTTTCATAAACATCATTGTTTTGAGGAAGTAATGAATCATGTTCTTCTTGTTGTGTAGCTTTTTGACGGCGTTGGCTTCTTTTATTAAGATAATTATCTGTTGATTCATTATCTTCTCCAAATAACTTGTCGAACCAGCTCATACTACATTACCTCCTTTTTATGCTTCAAAAAATGGTTGTCCCACTGTGTAATCATCAGTTAGTACCATTATACCTTTTTCCTGTGGTGCATTTGGCAATCCTAACTCTTTCATTGAACAGATCATACCACTGGATGCAACACCTCTAAGTTCTGCATCTTTGATTACCATGCCACTTGGCATAACTGCACCCACTTTTGCCACAACAACTTTTTGTCCTGCTTCAACATTAGGCGCACCACAAACAATTTGTAGTTTTTCAGTGGCAACATCCACACTTAACACACTTAATTTATCTGCATCTGGATGTTTGTCTTTTGTTTCAACATAGCCCACTACAAATTTTGGAGAAAAGTCTGCTTCTAATTTATAAGTAAAACCAGCAGCTTCAATTGCTTTTTGAAATGCTTGAACGATTGCTTCTGTCAACTTAATATGGCCGTTACCTGTTATCGTTGCTTTTTTTGATGCATTAAAGATATTATAACCGACCACTTCGCCATCGCTTTGTATTTCAACTACATCGCCTTGAGTAACATAGTTATATTCACCTTTAGTAGGATTGATTTGTAAAAATGCAACATCCCCAACAGCTTCTTTATTATAAAATAAATTCATTATTCATAACTCCTTATTTCTTATCTTTATTTTCATATTGTTTTCTTGTAGCTTCTAATCTTTGAATCACATTTGGATCTCTTTTTTGTTTATTATTTTTACCCAAAATAAAAATAGGTTCAAAATGCCCTTTATCATACCCTAAAGATAATGATGTAATTGGCACTAATCCTTTAGTGAAAAACTCCATCGTTAGATGTGCCATTACATCATAGCCTGTCTTATTACGGATATCCGCAATGATCAATACGTCTTGATGTGGTACAGCTACTAACATTTCTCCTTCACATTGCGTTTGGATTTCATTTAGAAATGATGTGTTTAAAATTCTACTCGCATCATAACCATCATTTGAATTAACAAAATAAAAAATATTACCTTTAACTTCATCGGTAGTATACTTATTTTCTAATTTACGCACATTAAATAACGCCATTTCTTTTAATTGTTGTTTTGTTAGCTTTAACTCTTCTAACATCGCTTCATCAATTAGACGATATGACTTACCTAAATCAACTGCATAATAAATATTTGTTTCTGCTGTATGTTCATCGATGACAAATAAATTGCCATTTTTGTCTTTTTTGTCGAAGCTCGGAGATCTTAATACTGGCATAATTTGGATATTATCTGTATTTTCCAATACATCCCCTTTCATTTGCTCGACAGCTTCTTCAACATAATACACAATTTCATCGACTATTTTTTCTTTTTGAGATTTATATTTCGCTACTATTGGATTGATTTTAACGGTAACACCTTTACCATTATCTATTCTTGAAATACGTAGTGTTTCATCTTCTCGATTAAAACTAAATTTCACATCAAGATGATTCAATCTATCTTTTAATTTATCTCTCATTTGAAAGACATTCATTATTAACACTCCTATTTACGTGCCTTACTATAGTTTACAATAAATATACCCTTAGGAACAGAAAAAATGTGCGTTCTAAGGGTATATATTTTTATAATTTAACTTTAATTTTATACTAAATTAATGCCACCTATAAAGATGCTAAAAATTGATCTATTTGTTCAATTGATTTCCGTTCTTTTCCAATATAACTACCTATTTGAGTACCATCGCGGAATACAAGGAAACTAGGTATGCCCATAATGTCATAATCCACACAAATATCGATAAATTTGTCTCTATCAACTGCAATAAATTTATAATTAGTATATTTTGCCTCTAATTGTGGTAGGTCTGGTTCTATAATTTTACAGTCTGGACACCAATCTGCTGTAAATAAAAATACTGTTTGTTCATTTTTTAAATTTTCAAATTGTTGCTCACTTTCTAGATGTTGCATGATATCACTCCTCGTTATTATTTATATTGTAATATTTCTATTTGCGCTTCATTTAAATGTGTAACTGATTGCTCTAATAAACTTCTAGCAGCTTCATAATCTCTAATATCAAATACTGCATTAGTACTATGAATATATCTCGCACATACACCAATCACAGCGGTTGGAATACCTATTTTCGCCTTGTGTATTTCACCACCATCAGTACCACCTGGAGAAATATAGTATTGGTGTTTTATGTCAAACTGCTTCGCTAAATCAAGTAAATAATCTCTGAATGTAGGTCTAAGTAACATCGTTCCATCTTTGATTCTGATTAAAGTACCACCAGCTAATTCACCCGATAAATTTTGCTTTCCTTTCATATCATTCGCAGGAGAGCAATCTACAACAAAAGCCACATCAGGATCTACTAGTTCAGCAGCCGCACTTGCGCCTCTTAAGCCCACTTCTTCTTGAACGTTTGCACCTACATATAAATCGAAGTCTAATTCAATATCTTTTAATAGTTCGAGTAGCTCAATACCTATTAAACAACCATAGCGATTATCCCAAGCCTTACTCGCAAATCGATATTCTGAAAGCTGTGTAAAAGGTGTATCCGGTGCAATCGTATCGCCAATAGCAATACCACGTGCGGAAACTTCTTCTTCATTTTCTGCACCAATATCTAACAATAAATCCTCTATTTTAGGTGCACCTTCATTTCCCGTTCTAAAGTGCTTAGGAATGTTAGCTACAATACCTGTGATTTCATCATTATCTCGAGTTCTAACTTTTAACCGTTGGCCCTGCCATATATCGTTCGCGACGCCACCTAAATTAGTGAATTGTAGCATGCCATTTGAAGTAATATTGGTAACCATAAAACCAATTTCATCCATGTGTGCTGCTACCATGACTCTTTTGGGATGATTTGATTTCGAACGTTTAACACCATAAAAACCACCCATACGATTATAAACAAAATCATCTACAAATGGTTCCATTTCTGATTTCAAATATGCTTTCACATTTTCTTCAAATCCTGCTACGCCATGTAATTCTGTTAATGTTTTCATTCTATTTAATGTTTTATTTTTATCTATGTTCAACGTCTCTCACTCCTTAACATTTATTATATCATCTTCGTTATGGTAAACTAGAAATATGAATTCATTGGGGGTAGATTATGTTATGTTAAATAAAAAAAATGGGTTCATCCTCTTATTATTTTTCCTAACAACGCTTGCAGGATCAATTTATTTTTATAAATATCGTAAGCATATCCAATATCAAGATCCTGAAAAAATCACTTCAGAAGTGAAAACGTATTTCATGAATGTTATTGGGTCATATATACTAAAAGTACCAATGACGTACACGAAATCCGATTCAAAAATCATTGCTTTTCAAGGTGGTATTACGACACGCAACCATAACACATTAGCATATTATGACTTTTATGCTGATGCCAAAACAGGTGAGATATTAGACATCATTGAAAATAAATGATATAAGGTTAAAGCCATTGTGACATGATGACAAAGATATTCTAACTCAGATTATCTATTTGTTCATATGCCACTTAGCTTTAACCTTTTTAATTTCTAGAAATAAATGTATCGATTTCAGTTATATTTTGCTTATCAAATTTCACTGCAAAATAATTAACATCATGATAATATAAAAACCAATAATTTTGATGAATATAATACGGTACCAAGCGTTCTTTCTCTCTAATTGACTGCATAGGATAATCGTCATATGCCGTTACCCATAATGGATTCCTATGGGCAGTCGTTGGAAAAATATCCCCCATGTGAACTGCTTTTTCATTTTGACTTTCTATTGTAATGATTGCATGTCCATAACTATGACCACCAGTGTGCATCATGTTAATACCTGGTATGATTTCTATTTCTTTTTCAAACAATAGCAATTGTTTTTTAAAGTCGCCATTATTTTTCGACCAATATGTTGATTTACTGCGTATATTAGGACTTTGAAATTCATGCCATTCATCTTGTTGAATGACATGGATCGCTTTATTAAATATAGCATTACCTTCATTGTCGGTTAATCCAGCGGCATGATCGAAATGTAAATGTGTCATTAAAACATAATCAATATCTGCCGTCGTTAAATCTAATGATTTTAAATCTTCATTGATATAACTTTCATAATGTGCGCCAAAATTTTTACGTTCTTTGTCCGTTAATTTTCCTGAACCAATACCTGTATCAATGATAATATTATATTCTTCTGATTGTATTAATATGGGATGCGTTGGTAATGGAATTTGATTCTTTTCATTCACTTCATATTTTTTAGTCCATAACGCTTTCGGTACGACACCAAACATTGCACCACCGTCAATATTTGTGATACCACCATTCAAATAATGTATACGAAAATCCCCTAATTTCATCGACTTATCCTCCTTATTAACTATAAACGCAAGATTACTTACTGTTTATAGTAATACAAACAATGCGCAAGGTAAAATCTTGGACATAATCGCACTCGAATAAACACCTTAATCTATGTACTAAATGTAAAAATCACCAAATTAAATAAAAAAATTGATAGGACTTGTGTCCTACCAATGTGATGTCTTGCAATATTTAATGAAACTTTGCTTCCATACGATAAATTCTTGAACCCTTATCAGAAAATTTTCTTTCGTATTCAGTCTCAATATTCTCTTCATCGTCTTCTTCATGCAAATTCAGATTGATCTTTGTAAAATACATACCAAATTGAGACATACTTTCTAAGCTATAGGCAAAAAGACCACGATTGTCAGTTTTAAAATGGATTTCTCCATCTTCTTTTAAAACTTGTTTATACAATGCTAGATAGGTTTGATACGTTAAACGACGTTTAGTATGCCTTTTTTTAGGCCAAGGATCTGAGAAATTGAGGTATAATCTTGATACTTCTCCATCTTTGAAATAATCATTGAGTTCAATCGCATCATTACAAATTAACTTGATATTTGTTAGGCCTTGTTCCATGACTTTATCTAAGACTTTTATCATTACACTCTTTTCTCTTTCCATAGAGATAAAGTTGATTTCAGGATGCTTAGCTGCAAGCGTAGTTATAAACTGCCCCATACCTGATCCTACTTCGATATAAATCGGTTGATCATTATCAAACCATTCACTGATCCGCCCTGCATGACTACCGTCAATATCGACTATATTCGGTTCTTTTTTCAAGTAGTCTTCTGCCCAAGGCTTATAGCGCATTCTCATTTCGATAACTCCTTATATAAAAGCATTATTATTCATCACCTGGTCTAAAAAGGTTAACCACATGTTCATATCTTTGTAACGTTTTTGTTCTTCATACCATTGAACCATACCAATAGATTGTACAACGGTATACCACTTCATCCGTTTTTGTAAATCCATTGAATCTTTCGTACCATACACGTTTAACCACTCTGGCCATTGCTTTTCTGGAACGTAATTGTATAGCAGCATACCTAAATCAATCGCGGGATCAGCAATCATTGCGCCTTCCCAATCAACGAGGTATAACTCATCATGATCTGACAACAACCAATTGTTATGATTAACGTCACCATGAACAACTGTAAAGAAACGAGGATCTAAATTAGGCATGTGATCTTCCAAATAAGTTAAAGCTTTTCTCACTACGTGATGCGTCAATACATCTCTTGATAACGAAGCATTGATTTTATTTAATAAAATATCTGGCGTGATAGGTTCCATTTCCATACGTTTTAGCATATTCAATAATGTCTTCGAACTATGAATTTTTTTCAATAAATTCGCAACACGTTGTTCATGCATTTCATTGAAAGTAAGTTCTCTACCATTTTTCCAATGTTGTGCTGTTACAACTTCGCCAGTTTCAATGCGTTTCGTCCATACAAGTTTAGGCACGATACCTTCAGCTGATAGCGCAGCAATAAATGGATTTGAATTTCTTTTTAAGAATAACTTTTGTCCATCCTGTTCAGCCATGTATGCCTCACCCGATGCACCGCCTGCTGAGTCCAGCGTCCATCCCAATTGATAAAACTGCTCCAACACGTTCACCTCACTTTCAATTAGAAAATGGCTCCAGAAAAACATTTTTCGAGAGCCATATATAATCATTTTCTATAGCAAATTTATTAAACTTCAACCATAATTTATGCTGTCTCAAGTGTTATGACTAGCATAATGTCCCATGTGGCTCAAGTTCATTTTTAAAATTATAAATAACTGATTTTCAAATTATAGTAACTTTTATAGCATATCATAAAAGGAACCCAAACAGAGCATATTTTTTAATATTTCTCTATCTTTTTTCAAGAAATTTTTCTCGTTCAATTTCAAGACTCATAAAAGATTTTATAATGTTTGGGTATGAATTTCAACCAATAATGAGAAACAAAAAGTCACTTTTTACTTTCATGTTTCTATTAGTTTCTTTTAAACGGCTCAGTTAGCATTATAACATAATTTCATATGAATTTTTGTTACATTTTTCAATCTATTTTTTGAAAAATTAACTATGTGTATCAATGTAACGGTTAAATCCTTCTTGTAATGATTTCGTTATTGATCCTACTTGACCATCACCGACATTTTCACCATTTAATTTAACAACAGGCATAACTTCAATTGAAGTACTGGATACAATAATTTCATCTGCGTTTTTCAAAAAGTCTAATGTGAACGTTTCTTCATTAAACGGAATGTCTTTATCCTCAGCAACAGATTTTATTACCATACGCGTAATGCCATTTAAAATATAATTATTTACAGGATGTGTATATATTTGCCCGTCTTTTATAGCATATACATTACTAGAAGAACCTTCTGTAACAATTTCGCCACGATGTTGTATCGCTTCTTGAGCGTTATATTTTACTGCATACTCTTTAGCTAAAACATTACCTAATAAGTTTAAACTCTTAATGTCGCATCTTAACCAACGCACATCTTCAGTTGTAATTGCGTTAATTCCTTCTTCTAATGATTTGTACGGACGATCGTACGATTTAGTAAAAGCCATCACATTTGTTTCAACTGAAGGTGTTGGAAATGCATGATCACGAGGTGCAGCACCACGCGTAACTTGTATATAGACACCACCATTAATTACACCATTTGCTGATAATAATTCCTGTATTAATTCTGTAAGTTCTTCAACACTATATTTTAATTCAAGACCAATTTCTTTCGCACTACGTAACAGTCTTTCGAAATGTTCTTTTGCTGTAAATACACTATTATCATAGACTCTAATATATTCATAAATACCATCGCCAAATAGATAACCTCTATCATTATAAGGCACATTTGCATCTTGTTCATCAACGAGCTTTTCATTAATTAATACTTTTGTCATATTTATTCCTCCACACACAATTTATATAGTGACTCTAAGTAGATACTTGTGGCATTAAATAATTGTTTTTTGGTAATATATTCATTTTTCTGATGCATTAAATCTTCAGAATCACTAAACATTGCACCGAAAGCAACGCCTTTATCTAAATTACGTGCGTATGTACCGCCACCAATTGTATACGGTTCGGTATCATCACCTGTTTGGTTACGGTACGCTTGTACTAAGCTTTGCACGAATGGATCGTCTTTTTCTACATAATGCGGTGTTTGGTTTTTACCTAATTCAATTGAAAATCCAAGCGTTTGAATTTCATCTTTGAATCTTGTTAATGATTCTTCAAATTCAAAGCCTTCGGGATATCGTAAATTAATACCGAATTTACCACCATTTTGATTATCATAAGTGATAACCCCAACATTAGTCGTAACGTCACCCATAACATCTGTGTGGAATTTCATTCCCATTTTTTCACCAAAATGAGAATCAAATAAGTATTGTTCGCTAAAGGCTACGAAGTTTGCAGCAGTTTTATCTAAATTTAATGTTGCAAGGAAATTAAGTAAGTACAATCCGGCATTAACACCTATAGAAGGATCCATCCCATGTACAGCTTTCCCTTGTACTTTAAGCACCAAGATACCACTATCTACAACACTTTCACCTTCAACCTGATGTTCATTTAGATATTGTTCAAAATTTTGTATAACATCTGTCATATTTTCTTTAACAGCTACATTCGCAATCGCTTCGTCAGGTACCATGTTATATCTTTGACCTGATACAAATGAACGCAATTCATATTCGGGTTCGTCTTGATCTTCAGCTTTTTCATTTTGAATTACATCAAAGGTACTTATTCCTTTTTCACCGTGAATAGCAGGAAATTCAGCGTCTGGAGCGAAACCTAGCTCAGGCATTTCCTCTGTTTGGAAATAACGCTCTGTACATTTCCAATCCGACTCTTCGTCTGTTCCAATAATAATATGTATACGTTTCTTCCAGTTTACATTCATTTCATTTAATATTTTGACTGCATAATAGGCTGCAATCGTTGGTCCTTTATCATCTAAAGTACCACGAGCAATAATTTTATCATCCGTTACTACTGGATCAAATGGATCTGAGTCCCACCCGTCTCCTGCAGGCACCACATCAACATGGCATAAAATACCAAATACATCATCGCCTTTACCCGCTTCAATACGTCCTGCGATATGATCAACATCATGTGTCCCAAAGCCGTCACGTTCTGCGATTTTATACATGTAGTCTAAAGCTTGTCTAGGTCCAGGTCCTACTGGATTTTCGGCAGAAGCTTTATCGTCTTCTCTTACACTCTCAATTGAAAGTAAACCTTTCAAATCTTCTAGTATGAAATCCTCATATTCTTTTACTTTGTCTCTCCACATATACAATCAACTTCCTTCTTATAACTTATATAATTAATATTTTACATGAAGTTGTTAAGAAACTACAGTGAGATGTAATCATTAAACAAAAAAATTAACTGTTATGATTGATAATTAAACAGTTGAACCGCTTACTTTAAACACATACATAAACTGTATTAATATAAAAAACCTAGTTCAAAATGTGAACTAGGCTTCAGAGTCATATCACGATAACTTATTATTTACCGTCATGTTTATTACTATTATTTTTTAATTCTTCTTCAGTTACAACGCGTAAGTTATTTGAAGGATCGGCCGCGCCTTCATCTGTAAACCTTGCTTCTTCTACATGTTCTTCTTCTTGTTCAGACACATTAGAGAAACGATCTTTTTGTTCATTAATAAATCCTTTAGGGTCTTGTTTTACTTTTGAAGCATAGCCTTTAGGATCTTGTTTTACTTCATTGTATGTTTCACCAGCTTTTGAACTGATTTGACTAGCGATTTCTTTTGCATTTTGTTTATATGATTCTGGATTAGATTTGTATTTACTATACTCATCTTTTAATTTATCTCTATTTTCTTTTTTAGAAAGCACTACTGCTGCAGCTGCTCCCCCAATACCTACGATTGCTTTAAATAATTTTGACATAAAATTTACACCTCTTCTTTATTTTAATCCTAATTGTTTAAAATCTTCCTGAGTTAACTGACGATATTCTCCTGGTGCTAAAGTTGAATCAAGCTGCAAGTCGCCAATACTCATACGTTTCAAAGCTAACACTTCATTATCTATAGCATGAAACATACGCTTCACTTGATGATAACGTCCTTCATAAATAGTGACAAATGATTTGTTTAATTCATCACCTTGGACTAAAGTTGCGGGTTTCGCCAATCCCTCATTTAATTCAATACCCACTTTAAAAGCATTTATATCATTTTTTGTAATGTTTTTTTGTGAAATCACTTCATAAGTTTTAGCGATATGCTTACTAGGACTCATTAATTCGTGATTAAATTGCCCATCATTTGTAATCAATAACAGCCCTTCTGTATCTTTGTCTAATCGTCCGACTGGAAATAAATCTAAATATTTATAGTCATCTATTAAATCAAGCACCGTTTTGTGTTGTGCATCTGATGTAGCTGATATATAACCTTTGGGTTTATTAAGCATAAGATACACATGCTGAATAAAGTGTATCTCATGATCATTAACTTTTACTATGTCCACTTCAGGATTAACTTTCTTTTTGGGTGAAGTTTCAACTTTATCATCAATTGTCACTTGTTTCTTTTTTAAAAGATTTTTTACTTCTGTCCGAGTGCCTACACCCATATTCGATAAAAATTTATCTAATCTCATTTTATAATACCTAATTTACGTCTAATTTTATTTGGAATATCGCCTAAGAATTGATCAGCAAGTCTTGTTTTCATTGTGATACCACCATAAATCAGCATACCTACGATAACACTCACTATAAGAATAATTAACGAACCTACTTTATGCTCTGGAGAAATAAACATTTGTAAGATGAAGAATGTTAGTTCAACACCAATCATCATGATGAAACCATACATAAATATTTTTCCAAAATGTAACCATGTTTCAGCAAAATTAAATTTCGCATATTTTTTAAGAATATAAAAATTACATAGTACTGCGAACAATAAGGCGATTGCAGTACTTAAAATCGCACCTGCTGTATGGAAAGCAACAATCAGTGGTGTATTTAAAATAATTTTTATGACTACAGCCGCTAAAATGACAAACACTGTTAATTTCTGCTTATCTATACCTTGTAACATAGACGCTGTCACGCTTAATAATGCGATTAATATTGCGACGGGTGCATAATAAAATAGCAAATGACTACCGTCAATATTATAACTATAGAAAACAGTATATAAAGGTAATGCTAATGCCATAATACCTAAACTAGCAGGTACTGTTATGTACATTAATACACCTAAAGATGTACGTATCTGTCTATGCATTTCATGCAATTGCCCTGATGCATATGTCTTTGTAATGAATGGAATCAAACTCACCGCAAAACCTGCTGATAAGGATGTTGGAATCATCACAATTTTATTTGTGGTCATATTTAGAATTGAGAAAAAGTAATCATGCATATTGCTTGGTACGCCGGCCAAATTCAACGCACTGTTATGTGTAAACTGATCCACTAGATTAAATAGAGGAAAATTTAAACTTACAATAACGAAGGGAATACTATATGAAATAATTTCCTTATACATCTTGCCATAGGAAACGTCCATACCAGTGTTATCCGTTGCAACCATTCTTTCGATATTACCCTTTCTTTTTCTCCAGTAATACCACAAGACGAATATCGCAGCGATCGCACCCACTGCTGCTGCAAATGTTGCAACACCATTTGCTACAAGTACACTGCCATTAAAGACATTAAGTACTAAATAGCTCCCTATTAAAATGAATAGAATACGTGCGACTTGCTCTATTACTTCCGATACCGCAGTTGGTCCCATTGATTTGTAACCTTGGAATACACCGCGCCACGTCGCTAATAGTGGAATAAAAATAACTACGATACTAATAATTCTTATAATCCAAGTAATATCAGCAACAGTCCAGCCGCCATCAACATGTCCTTTATTTGCTAAAGTAATACTGGCTATGCTTGGAGCTAATAAGTATAATACTAAAAATCCTATAAATCCTGTTACAGTCATAACAATAAAACTAGATTTATATAATTTCTCACTAATTCTATATGCACCTAATGCATTATATTTCGAAACATATTTCGATGCTGCCAACGGTACACCAGCAGTTGCAATGGCGATGGCGATATTATATGGGGTATATGCGTAGTTGAAAGGCGCTAAATTTTCTTCTCCACCAATAATGGCGTAAAATGGAATAATATAAATTACACCTAATACTTTAGTAATTAATATACTTAGCGTAATTAAAAAGGTCCCTCTCACTAACTCTTTACTTTCACTCATTCAGATCTTCCTATCTCAAATTAAATTTTACACTCGTAATCTTAATAATAACGTGATAACTACTTTTTTTCAAAACTATATTACTATAAAATAACACTATACGCTTATGGGAGGCAATAAAATGTATCAAACAATCGTAATTGGTGGCGGTCCTAGTGGGCTAATGGCTGCTGCAGCGGCAAGTCTCAATAATCATAATATTTTATTAATTGAGAAGAAAAAAGGTCTTGGTCGCAAATTGAAAATTTCTGGAGGTGGACGTTGCAATGTAACAAATCGTTTACCCTATGATGAAATCATCAAAAATATACCTGGTAATGGGAAATTTTTATATAGCCCTTTTTCTGTTTTTGATAATGAATCTATTATTCAGTTCTTTGAATCAAGAGGCGTGCTTTTAAAAGAAGAGGACCACGGACGTATGTTTCCAGTTTCTAATAAAGCACAAGATGTTGTTGACGCACTCATCCATACTTTGCAACAACACAATGTAGAAGTTAAGGAAGAGTCTACTGTATCATCAATCGAATACACGGACGAACATATTTTCAACGTAACGTTAAATAATCAACAACAATTTTCAAGCAAAAGCTTAATTATCGCCACTGGAGGCACAAGTGTCCCACAAACTGGTTCAACAGGCGATGGTTATAAATTTGCTGAACATTTAGGACATTCTGTTACCGAATTATTCCCAACTGAAGTACCTATTACGTCTTCTGAAACATTTATCAAAAATAAACGTCTCAAAGGTTTAAGTTTAAAAAATGTTGCATTATCCGTTTTAAAAAAGAATGGCAAAATACGAATCACACATCAAATGGATATGCTATTCACCCACTTTGGAATCAGTGGCCCAGCCGCGCTAAGATGTAGTCAATTTGTATATAAAGAACAAAAGAATCAAAAAAAACAAGACATTCAAATGCAACTTGATGCCTTTCCTGAACTTACAAAAAATGAACTTGAACAAAAAATTAGAACTTTATTAGAAGAGACACCCGATAAATTTATTAAAAATAGTCTACATGGCTTAATTGAAGAACGCTATTTATTATTTATAATAGAGCAAGCACACATCTCAGATGATTTAACTGCTCACCATATTTCAAATGCACAAATTAATCAACTTGTAGAATTATTAAAAGGCTTCACCTTTACCGTTAATGGCACACTATCCATTGAAAAAGCTTTCGTTACTGGTGGTGGCGTTTCATTAAAAGAGATACAACCCAAAACAATGATGTCTAAATTTGTACCTGGTTTGTTTTTATGTGGCGAAGTGCTTGATATCCATGGTTATACTGGTGGATATAATATAACAAGCGCCCTTGTCACAGGTCACGTTGCTGGTTCCAATGCAAGCCAGTTCAATATTGATGACGTATAGCAATCGTTGATATAGAAAGTCTATGATGTTATCACTATTTGTTCATGTATCAGATTGCGTTATTATATACCGTCAGTTAGACTCACATGAACAAATACGCCATAATAAATACGATCATGATAATCCTTTGAACTAAGTTGTGTATAGTAAAGCAATATTGGGTGCTTTATCATAAAGAAAGCCGAGGCATATGCGTATGCCTCGGCTTTTTAACAATAACTTATACTTTAATTAAATACTTTTAATATCTAAACCTTCATCACCAAATTCATCCATACCGCCTTCAACATTGACTGCATTCACGCCATTTTGTTCAAGATATTGAACGACCTGTGCACTTCTGCCACCAGCTTTACAGATAATATAATAAGTGTCATTGTCATTAAAATGATTGAGATTGTCTGGAATACTATTCATTGGAATGGTTTCAGCACCTGGAATGATCCCCATTGCTGTTTCTTGATCAGTTCTAACATCGACAATATTAACTGGATTCGCATTCAAAATTTTCTCTTTTAGTTCAGTTACTGTGATAGATTCCATAATTAATTCCTCCTGAGTTTATTTAGCTACAATATTAACAAGTTTTTTAGGCACTGCAATTACTTTCTTAATATCTTTGCCTTCAATTTCAGATTTAACATGCTCATTACCAAGCGCGACGTGCTCCATGTCCTCTTTGGAAATATCTTTCGGAACGTTTACTTTAGCGCGTACTTTACCATTAACTTGAACAACGATTTCAATCTCATCATCAACAAGTAATGATTCATCGAAAGAAGGCCAAGGTTGATAAGTAATTGTTTCTTCATGACCTAAACGTGACCACAATTCTTCAGAAATATGCGGTGCAATTGGCGCTAACATTTTAATAAAGCCTTCGATATAAGGTTGATAAATTTCTTCAACTTTATAACAATCATTAATAAATACCATAAGTTGACTAATCGCAGTATTAAAGTTTAATGAATTATAATCTTCTGTAACTTTTTTCACTGTTTGGTGATAACTTTTATCTAAAGCCTTACTATGATTGTTTACCACTTTATTAGAAATTGAACCATCTTCTGTAATTAATAAGCGCCAAATTCTATCTAAGAAACGTCTTGATCCATCTAAGCCATTTTCACTCCATGCGATTGCCGCATCAAGTGGTCCCATAAACATTTCATATAAGCGTAGCGTATCTGCACCATGTGATTTCACAATATCATCTGGATTGATAACATTGCCTTTAGATTTACTCATTTTTTCGTTACCCTCGCCCAAAATCATACCTTGGTTGAATAATTTTTGGAATGGTTCTTTAGTTGGCACCACACCTAAATCAAATAATACTTTATGCCAAAAACGTGCATATAATAAATGTAAAACAGCGTGCTCTACGCCACCAATATATAAATCTACAGGCAACCAATGTTTTAATTTTTCAGGATCTGCTAACATTTGTTCATTGTCTGGATCAATATATCTTAGATAGTACCAACAACTACCGGCCCATTGTGGCATTGTGTTCGTTTCACGACGACCTTTCATACCTGTTGCCTCATCCACAACATTTACAAAATCATCAATATTTGCTAACGGAGATTCACCAGTACCTGATGGTTTTATTTCATCAGTTTCTGGTAAAAGTAATGGTAATTCATCCTCAGGGACTGTCGTCATTGAACCGTCTTCCCAGTGTATAACCGGTATAGGTTCGCCCCAATATCTTTGTCTACTAAACAACCAATCTCTTAATTTATAGTTTACTTTACGCGTGCCAGCATTTTTATTTTCTAATAATTCAATCGCTTTTTCTATTGCCGCTTCATTATATAATCCGTTTAGTTCGCCAGAATTAATGTGCGGACCATCACCAGTATAGGCTTCTTTACTCATATCGCCGCCTTCGATGACCTCTATAATTGGTAATTCAAAGGTTTCCGCGAATTCATAGTCACGCTGGTCCCCACTAGGTACAGCCATGACCGCCCCAGTTCCGTAGGTAGATAATACATAATCAGCAATCCATATTGGAACTTGTTGACCCGATAAAGGATTGATTGCAAATGCACCAGTGAATACACCCGATTTTTCTTTCGCTAAGCCAGTACGTTCTAAATCAGATTTCTTAGCAGCTTCTTTTTGATAAGCTTCCACTTCCGCTTTATTATCTTGCACTGTAATCAAATCTACAAGCTCATGTTCCGGGCTAAGTACTAGGAATGAAGCACCGTATATGGTATCCGGTCTAGTAGTAAATACTTCGACTTGTTCATTGAAATCTTTCACATCAAAAGTTACTGACGCACCTTCAGAACGACCAATCCAATTGCGT
Organism: Staphylococcus sp. GSSP0090; assembly: GCF_013391405.1. GTDB lineage: Bacteria > Bacillota > Bacilli > Staphylococcales > Staphylococcaceae > Staphylococcus. Next base: position 34,034 of record NZ_JACBFD010000044.1, on the reverse strand, counting down.
TGCATATCTTTCAACGATTCTGGCCAATCTAAGTCATCTAAATCTTCTAATAATCTGTCTGCATATTCAGTGATTTTTAGAACCCATTGCTTCATAGGACGTCTATATACAGGATGTCCGCCACGTTCTGATACACCATCAATGACTTCTTCATTAGATAAGACAGTGCCTAAAGCAGGACACCAATTTACAGCCACTTCATCAACATATGCTAAACCTTTATTATATAATTGTATGAAAATCCATTGCGTCCATTTATAGTATTCTGGGTCTGTCGTATTTACTTCTCTATCCCAGTCATAACTGAAACCAAGTTCTTTAATCTGACGCTTGAAAGTCTGTATATTTTCTTTAGTGAATTCCCTTGGATCATTACCTGTATCTAATGCATATTGTTCAGCAGGTAATCCAAAGGCATCCCATCCCATTGGATGTAATACATTATAACCTTGCATACGTTTGTAACGAGAGATAATATCTGTAGCAGTATATCCTTCTGGATGACCAACATGTAGTCCTGCTCCTGATGGATATGGGAACATATCTAAAGCATAAAATTTCTTTTGCCCTAAATTATCGCTTGTTTTAAATGTTTTATTTGCTTCCCAATAATCCTGCCATTTCTTTTCAATTTCATTGTGACTGTAATTCACTACTTTTCCTCCTATTCAATAAAAAAACACCTCAAACTATTATTGAAATACAAAGGGACGACTTTCACCGCGGTACCACCCAAATTCACATTAAATGTGCACTCATTTTAACTAATAGTAAGAGATGTCATAAATTATCTTTAAGTCCTGGTAAGTTCACTTTACACTTAACACTAGGTTCCACCAACCCTAGTTCTCTGTAGATAAGTGCTAAAGTTACTACTCCTATACATTACTAATGATATTTGAAATAGTTATTTATTTCAAGAGTAAAACCTGATTTAACAGTAAACTGGCTTATGGTCACTTTTAATAAAATAGGAATATCACCATAAAACTAAATGATTAAACAAAAAAAATGAACTGAAGCTTGTGCAACAGTTCACTTTTATACGTCTTACGTATCTTTTGATAATTTTTTATCATATATTGACAGGAATACAAGCGCAATAAGTAATAATACAATCATACTTAAAAACATAGCTTGCATATTAAACGTATCTACAACGATACCACCAATTAATGGACCAAAAGCTTTACCAACTGTTGCAGCAGAATTTACATAACCTTGGAATGAACCTTCTTTTCCTTTAGGTGCTAATTGGTTAGCAATTGTTGGTACTGCTGGCCACACAAACATTTCTCCTAATGTAAGTATAATCATACCTACCATGAAAATTGAAAATTGTTCAGCAAAACTTGTTACAAAGAAAGAAATGATAAAGATAACAATGCCAACAAGCATTTGATGTTTTAAATTCCCTTTCAACAATCTAATAATAGGTGCTATTAAAGGTTGAGCAACTAAAATCATGATTCCGTTAACTGTCCATAAAAGACTATATTGACTCATTGAAATATTAATTTCTTGTGTAAATGAAGCAATTGTACTCTCCCATTGAATATATGCTATCCAACAAATACTGAACATGACACACAATAAGGTCAGCGCAATAAATTGCGTTCTATAAGCTTTCGATAACAGACTCATTGCATCTGGTGATTTCACTTTGACATCTAAATTAATCTTGAATTGCGTTACAGCTACAATTGCAAAAGCGACATACATTAGCAAATTAGCTATAAAAATATAATTAAAACTGAGTTCAGCTACAAACCCACCTGATGCAGCACCAATTGCTACACCTAAATTTTGAGCCAAATAAATTGCATTAAACGTTTGGCGACCACCTTGTGGCCATACAGCCCCAGCCATTGCATAAATAGCTGGAACAATCATACCGCCCCCAAATCCTAATGCTACAAGCCATACAGCATACCATGGCCATCCATGAAAGAAATTAAGCAATGTCGTGCTCATCAAACAAATTACTGTCCCAATCATAATCGTTCGATAGCCACCTAATTTATCAAATAGTGTTCCTCCTAATAAATTACCAATGACCATGCCAAATGAATTAATCATTAGTACTAATCCGGCAATTGTTAAACTTTTATCTAATTCTTCATTCATATAAATTGTATTTAACGGCCATAAGAAACTTGAGCCAGTGATATTTAATGCCATACCAATAACTAACCACCACACTGATTTAGGCATATTCATAACATTAAGCTCCTTTCTAAATTAAAATTTCTTATTTTACTCTAAACACTATATCATTAAAATATGTTAAAATCTTTAACTAGAATGAATTTAGAAAGGAAAATGTTATATGGGACAATTTTTCCCTTACGCATTCGAGAATAAAAGATATCATACATGGAATTATCATTTGAAAAATAAATTTGGTCAAAAAATATTTAAAGTAGCCATTGATGGCGGTTTTGATTGTCCAAATAGAGATGGTACCGTTGCACACGGTGGTTGTACATTCTGTTCAGCAGCTGGTAGCGGTGACTTTGCAGGTAATCGTGTAGATCCTATCGATGTACAATTTAGAGAAATAAAAGATAGAATGCATGAAAAATGGCATGACGGCCAATATATTGCCTATTTCCAAGCTTTTACTAATACACATGCGCCAGTCGAGGTATTACGTGAAAAATATGAAACCGCATTGAAAGAACCTGGTGTTGTTGGTTTATCAATTGGTACTCGACCAGATTGTTTACCAGACGATGTAGTGGAATATTTAGCGGAATTAAATGAACGCACTTATCTATGGGTTGAATTAGGCCTTCAGACAATTCATCAGGAAACATCTGACTTAATCAACCGTGCACATGATATGAAAACTTATTATGAAGGTATTGAAAAATTACGTAAACATAATATAAATATTTGTACGCATATCATCAATGGCTTACCTGGTGAAGATTACAATATGATGATGGAAACAGCACGAGAAGTTGCTCAAATGGATGTACAAGGTATTAAGATCCATTTACTTCACCTTTTAAAAGGAACCCCTATGGTTAAGCAGTATGATAAAGGCATGCTAGAATTTATGTCTCAAGATGAATACACTAAATTAGTATGTGATCAGTTAGAAATCATTCCAAAAGAAATGATTGTTCATAGAATAACTGGTGATGGTCCAATCGATTTGATGGTTGGTCCTATGTGGAGTGTGAACAAATGGGAAGTGCTCAATGAAATAGATAATGAACTTGCACGCCGAGATTCATATCAAGGTAAATACTTTGAAAGCACAATTAAATCATGAAGCTTGAACGCATACTCCCCTTTGCCAAAACATTAGTTCAACAACATACGTCAGAAGATAGTATCGTTATAGATGCTACATGCGGCAACGGTAATGATACGCATTTTCTTGCACAACAAGTCCCACTAGGTCAGGTTTACGCCTTTGACATTCAAGATGAAGCGATTAAACAAACACAATTAAGGATTAAAGATTTTAATAATGTCACACTCGTTAAAGATAGTCATGCAAATATCCAATCACATATTCCAAATCATCTAACTGGTAAAATTGATGCCGCTATTTTCAACTTAGGCTATTTACCAAAAGGTGATAAAACGATTGTCACACAAGCCGAAAGTACGATTGCTGCTATTAATGCAATTTTTGAAATTTTATCTGTCGAAGGTATCATTATACTTGTTATATACCATGGTCATGATGAAGGTAAATTAGAACGTGATGCACTTTTAGATTACCTAAAACAATTCAATCAGCAAAAAGCACATATTCTAAAATATCAATTTATCAATCAACAAAACAATCCACCATTTATTTGTGCGATTGAAAAAAGATAAGATTCAATCATTTAAATTTTCATAATGCATACCTACAAAAATATAAAAGCTGCCAATAAAAGTATTTAAACTTTGTTGGCAGCTTTTTTGTAAATTACACTGTAAATTTCATAATTCCTATAGATTTAAAATAGATTTAAGACTGTTTTGAATAGTAGATGATTTAGCATCAATTTCTTCTTTAAAGAAGTTTAAAAGACTTTCCCTTTGGTCTTTTAAGTCTTCATTAAAATGGATAATCACTGTACGTTCGTCATTTTGTGGTCTTTCTTTAATAATCCACGCTTTTTCAACTAAATCATTATACGTTCTAGTACGTTTATATGATTTAATATGCACAAAGTCATCCATTTCTTTTAAAGTCATCGATCCTTCTTTCCAAAGTGTCAAAAGGATTAAGATTTCTTCTTTCGACATTTTATATTGCTTTTGAACTTTGTCAAAAATATCCTCGATATCTTTCAACACAGATTCTAATTGCAAAACACCATCCACTTTTTCAGTAAATGTCTTCCCCATAGTGTAATCCCCCAATCATAGTATAAAGTTTAAACATGTAAAATTAATTTTAAAAATTCATCACTCAGCGTGGAATAAATTCTACACTGAATAAATATTAGAATTTTTAATAAAATTAATCTTATATACAGTTTAAATTTAAACTATGAATTATGCAATTAAATGAGATATTTTATTTTGCATTTCTTTCAAAATATTAACAGAACTGTTAAATAAAGTTTTTTCCTCATCATTTAATGGAATTTCAAATACTTCTACAGCACCTTGTCTGTTAATTTTTGTAGGGACTCCTATATATACATCTTCTTGGCCATATTCACCTTGTAAATAACTAGATACAGTAAGTACTACATTTTGATTATTTAAAATCGCTTTAGTTATATGGACTAATCCCATAGCAATACCGTAATATGTTGCGCCTTTAGCTTGAATAATGTCATAGGCAGCATCACGTGTATTGATAAATATTTCTTCTATTCTATGTTGTTTTTCTGGATCATCTTTTAGTAATTGATATAATGGTTGCCCTGCAATATTTGCTTGTGACCAAACAGCTAGTTCAGAATCACCATGTTCCCCAATGATTTGTCCATGAACACTTCTATCAGAAACGCCAAATTCTTCAGCTAATTCATATTTGAAGCGTGCTGTATCTAAAATTGTGCCGGAACCAATTACTTTTTCTTTAGGTAATCCAGAAACTTGTTGTGTTACATAAGTCAGTACATCTACAGGATTCGTAGCTACTAAGAAGATGCCATCAAATCCAGAAGCCATCACTTCAGAGACAATAGATTTAAATATTTTTGTATTTTTTTCAATTAAATCTAATCTCGTTTCTCCGGGTTTTTGTGCTGCTCCAGCAGTAATTACTACTAAATCTGCATTGTGACACGCTTCATATGAACCAGCCTTAATTTTAATTGGTGAACCACCATAAGGCGCAGCATGGTTTAAATCCATTACATCACCTTTGACTTTGTCTTCATCTAAATCTATAATAACGAGTTCATCTGCTACACCTTGCGCGACTAGTGCAAATGCATAACTTGATCCAACTGCACCATCACCGATTAAAACAACTTTATTACTTTTTATATATTCCATCACAGAACGCTCCTAACATTAAAAAGAATCATTATATTTGTGATTTATTTCACAATATTAATATATCAGGTTTTTTGAGTTTTTACAATGATTATTTGTGATTTATTTCACAAATAATCATTTATTTTATTCACAACCTAAATCTAATATATAAAAGAGCGGCGAAATGATATCCATTTTAAATTTGGATACAAGTTCACCACTCTTTACATGCACATCATTATTAAAGTATTGTAGTTAATTCTTTTGATGTTAATCAATGCTATATTAAAGTTTACATCGTATATTCATAAGTTACGAAAGTTCATTTTCATCATGAACTATAAATCCATTATTACTCGCACTATTATTTAAAAACGCTAAAATATATCGCATGACCTCATCACGTTCAGGCTCGTTATGAATTTCATGATATAAGCCTTCCCATGCTTTAAAATAAAGTTCTTCCGTCACTATTTTATCTTTAATTAAATTCATTGCACTTATATCTGCAACCCTATCCTCAGTACCGTACATTAATAATAATGGCAATGTTTTCACATCTTTTAAATGATTAACTGTCTCTTTCATCATTTCAATAATTTGTTTATACCAGTAGTAAGTCACTTTGTTTAGCATCAATTGATCTTTATTCGTCTCTTCTATAACTTCTTCATTTCTTGTTAAATCTTCAACTGTTATACCAACTTTAAACCGTGTATCTTTCGCAATTTTACCAATATTAGAAATAATTTTATCTTTTCTAGTTTTGTTGCTTTTTTTAAACTCCAATAGCGGTGAAAGTAGCATCAGTCCTTCTATGGGAACTTCTACTTTTTCTAATAAATTTAAGACAATCAAACCACCAAGCCCAACACCTAAGACATAAGTCGGTATTTTATATTCATTTGCGATTCTAATCCATTCAAGTATATGTTCATGATATACATCAAAATTTTCAATTTGACCTTTATTTGAACGTGATGTTTGACCTTGGCCCGGTAAGTCACCCATGATGACGTGATACCCATTGCGGCGAAGCATCGTAATCACATATGCATACCTTCCTGTATGTTCAAGCATGTTATGTGCAATTACAACGACACCTTTTGCTTCATTTTCGGTTTCCCATTTCCACATAATCCATACTTCCCCTTCTACATTTAAATTCATTAAACTTATTGTATCAAAATATGCTATAGTTTTTCCATTTTAAACATATTAAATGTCCATAAAAACTAAATTTATTTCCTACAATACATTTTCTATGACTGTTCAATACATATCTCATGAGTGTACATTATTATTTAAAGTGTAATATATTTTATTGTAAACGATTTCATTACTATTAGATTCATGCTACACTAAGTATGAAACATAGCTATAAGCGGAATGGGAGGAATTAATATGCCAATTGTGAAAGATTTTTTTATCGGATTATCAAATAATTCGTTTCTAAATAAGACTGCCAAGGAAATAGGACCGATGTTTGGTGCTAACAAAGTCGTTGCAGGAAATACGATTAAATCCTTGATAGACACAATTGAACGTTTAAACAACAAGGGAATAACCGTTACAGTTGATTGCCTTGGTGAATTTGTTGATACTGAGGGTGAAGCAATCCAAGCAAAAGACCAAATCTTGGAAGTCATGTACGCCATTCATAACAACAATTTAGATGGACATATGTCGATCAAAATAAGCCAGTTAGGATCAGAATTTGATTTAGATCTTGCTTACCGTAATTTGCGTGAAATATTATTGAAAGCAAACGAATTCGATAATATGCATATTAATATTGATACTGAAAAGTATGATAGCTTATTTGATATTACTCAAGTATTAGACCGATTAAAAGGTGAATTTAAAAATGTTGGTACAGTTATTCAAGCATACTTATATAAGGCAGATGCACTCATAGATAAATACCCTGAACTAAGATTACGCATGGTTAAAGGTGCTTATAAAGAAAATGAAGTTATCGCCTTTCAAACAAAAGAAGAAATTGACGAAAACTACATACGTTTAATTAAAAAAAGATTATTAAATGCTAAAAATGTAACTTCTATCGCTACACATGACGATAAAATTATTACACATATCAAACAATTTATTAAAGATAATAAAATTGATAAAGATAGATATGAATTTCAAATGCTATATGGTTTCCGTTCAGAATTAGCTGAACAAATCGCGCGTGAAGGAAATAATTTCTGTATTTATGTCCCGTATGGTGATGATTGGTTCAGTTACTTTATGAGAAGATTAGCTGAAAGACCACAAAACTTAAATTTAATGTTTAAAGAATTATTTAAACCAGAAATACTAAAAAAAGCAGGCACTGTTGCCGGCATATTCGCTGCAGTTGTTGTTACTGGTTCCATCCTATATCGAATATTTAAAAAGTAATTAATTTAATGTTCAATCTATATAGATAAACATTTTAAAATCATTTACTTATTGAAATTTGATTGAACTAACCATATTAAAAGAATTTTATAAGGCCAATGATATTTAAATTTTTACAAATATGAATTTAATTTAGATTATCATTGAATTAATTATAAAATTAAAAACATAAATAACCCCTACGTAATAATGCGTAGGGGTTATTTGCAGGCAGCATTTTATTAAGTTTATGCGCACCTACTGCCTTAGACTATTATATTGCAAGCCTCAGAAAAGTTTTTAGTAAGACTAATACCATAGCTTCAGCTCAGTTATACATTTCAAGCCTAGTCATCCTTGCTTTAATTACACTTGTAGAATTAAAAAATCTCTATTAGAAAAATTGCTTTCTGTCTACTCACAACTTCTATATTTCTTTTAATAAATTAGCCATTTCTATCGCGCTAACTGCCGCTTCTGAACCTTTATTTCCTGCTTTTGTACCTGCACGTTCTACAGCTTGTTCAATATTTTCAGTAGTTAAAATACCAAATATCACTGGTGTATCTGTTACATCATTTGCTTTAGAAACACCTTTAGCTACTTCGTTACAAACATAATCGTAGTGAGAAGTTGAACCTCTAATGACACAACCTAAAGTGATTACTGCATCATAATCATTTTTCTTAGCTAATTTTTTAGCTACTAAAGGAATTTCAAAGGCTCCTGGTACATACGCTACATCAATATTAGTTTCTGGCACTTCATGTCTAATTAATGTGTCTTTTGCACCATCTAATAATCGATTAGTAATAAAATCATTAAATCTACTTACAACAATTGCTACTTTTAAATCCGAACCTATTAATTTACCTTCAAAATTCATTTTCCATTACCTCCTAAATTAAGTGACCCATTTTTTCTTTTTTTGTATCCATATAATCTTGATTATATGCATTGGTTGGTACGATGAGTTCAATTCTCGTCGCAATATGAATGCCATATGATTCTAAACTTTCAAATTTTTTCGGATTATTACTCAATAGATTTACACTTTCAATACCGAAATATTTTAAAATTTGTGCAGCATTTTGATAGTCTCTTAAATCTTCTTCAAAACCTAATGCTATATTTGCAGAAACTGTATCGTAACCCTGTTCAATTAATTCGTAAGCTTTCAACTTATTAATTAAACCTATACCTCTACCTTCTTGAGGTAGGTATAATATCATACCACCATGTTCTGCTATATATTTCATTGATGCTGCAAGTTGTTCACCGCAATCACATCGTTGACTATGAAAAATATCACCCGTTAAACATGCAGAATGGATACGAACATTTTCAGTTTTTTTAATATCTCCATTAGCGATAACTACAATATCTTCATTACTATCATCGGTTGTAAATCCATACATATCAAAGTTGCCATATTCTGTTGGCATTTTAACTTTCGCTTTAGCATCCAGTTTAGAAATAGACGATTTTCGATATTTTTCCAAATCTTCTATAGAAATCATCACCAGACCATGCGCTTCTTTAAATGCTTCTAATGACTCGCCTTTTGCCATGGTTCCATCTGAATTCATAATTTCACAAATTAATGCTGCAGGTTTAGCACCAGTTAATTTAGCTAAATCCACAGAGGCTTCAGTATGGCCGCGTCTTGATAAAACACCATTTTCTTGTGCAATCAAGGGGAATAAATGGCCTGGCTTATTAAAATCAGCACCAGTAGCTTGTTCATCTATTAAGGCTCTGGCAGTCATCATTCGCTCATCTGCACTAATGCCAGTTGTAGTTTGAATGTGGTCAATACTTACTGTAAACTGCGTACCATAAACGTCAGAATTATACGTTACCATTGGATCAAGATTTAACTTTTCAGCGATTTCTTTACTAATTGGTGCACAAATTAACCCTTTGCCATAAGTCGCCATAAAATTAACTGTGTTATCGTTCATCCATTCTGTAACCGCTACTAAGTCACCTTCATTTTCTCTATTTTCATCATCTACAACGATGATGCTTTCACCTTTTTTTAGTGCTTCAAGCGCTGTATCGATACTATCTAATTGCATATGAGCCCTCCTTAAAATCCAAATGCTTTGAGTTTATCTGAAGTTAATTTCGTATTATCGTTATTAAAAATTTTCTCAACGTATTTAAATAACATATCCGTTTCTATATGAACTGGATCGCCAACACGTTTTTGATTTAATATGGTTGACTTTCTTGTTTCGGGAATAAGGTGTATATCGAATTCTGTTTGCTTTAATTGAAATATTGTTAAACTCACACCGTCAATAGTAATTGATCCTTGACTAACCATTTGTTTTAACAAAGAGGTCGATGGTTGTATCGTTACAATCTTAGAATTATCTGATGACTGAATGCGTTTGATTGTCGCTACTTCATCTACATGACCGAGTACAAAATGTCCACCAAATCGTCCTTGGCCACTCATCGCCCTTTCTAAATTCACTTCAGTAGATTGACTTAATTGATTTAAATACGTTTTATTTTCTGTACCTTTAATCACTTGTACTGAAAAAGTATGGTTATCAAATGCTACTACTGTTAAACATGCGCCGTTAACACTGATTGAATCACCGATATGCATGTCTGTTAAAATCGTTTGACATTCAATTTTCAAGTTAACTACAGATTGTTGTGTTGATATTTTTTTAATTGTACCTATTTCTTCAACAATTCCAGTAAACATGTTTAATCACTTCTTTCGTAATTCTAATTTAAGATTTTGCTCAAGCATTTGTGAATCAACAATTTCAAACTGTGGGACTTCTGACAAGTCAATGGTATAATCCGTTTGGAAAAATTGATATTTGCCAGTTCCACCAATTATTTTCGGGGCATAATATATAATTAGTTTATTAGTATAATTGGATCGAAGAAATTCAGAAGTAATTGTAGGTCCTGCTTCTACTAACAATCGTCCTATACCTTTTTGATATAAATTTTTCATAATATTTTCAGTTGAACAATTTGTAAGATGAATAATTTCAACCTGTTCAATATCTGTTGTTAAAGCTTCATTTTGTGTATAAATCCAAATCGGTGTATTAGCATTTTTAAAAATATCTAAATTAAAATCTAAGTTGCCATTTTTGGATAGTATCACTTTTATAGGGTTTTTACCCTCTTCAATTCGAGTCGTATATTGTGGATTATCTGCATTTAATGTGCCGCTTCCGGTTAGTACCGCATCATGATTGTGTCTTAATGTAAACACATCTTTTTTTACAGTTTTATTGGTAATCCACTTACTTTCACCAGTATCTGTCGCTTGTTTACCATCTAAACTACAAGAAACTTTCACAGTTACTAATGGCACGGATTGTCTTTTGGTAATAAAGAAATCTTTGTACAAGTTTTCAGCGTCAGGTTGATGTCGAAATTCCGCATCAATACCAGCCTCTTGTAAAATATCATCACCATTTGAAGGTAAGGTCGTATCTTTAACTGCATAGATTACACGTTTAATTCCAGCATCAATGATTTTATTGACACAAGGTGGTGTAGAACCAAAATGTGTACAGGGTTCTAATGAAATATATATGGTTCCACCTCTCGCATTCTCTTGTGCCATATCTAGTGCTTGCACTTCTGCGTGTTTATCACCTTGTCTTAAATGTGCACCTACACCTACAATCCGTCCCTGATTTACCACGACTGCACCAACTGGCGGATTTAATCCAGTTTGTCCTTCAACCATTTGGGCAAGTTGTATAGCATAGTTTAAATATTGACTCATCTCATCACCTCTATATAATAAAAAAACACCTGAAATAAACATTTCAGGTGTGGGATATATGGATATAACATTATTAGCAAAAATTAGACATACTTATACATAAATTTTAAATTCATGGTATGCCAAATAAACACTAAAATAGTGTTGTTTTGTTATACTTCATTCTTTCTCCCATCCAGACTTTACTGTCGGCTCTAGAATCTCACTAGATCAGCCACATTTATATACATAAATGCAGGTCGCAGGCTTAATTTACTGCCGGTTGGGAATTTCACCCTGCCCCGAAAGAATATCTATGAAATTGTTAATTGATGATTGAGTCACGTAACTGAAATTGAGTTACAAAATCATCGTACTACATTTTTTAAGAAATGACAATTCTTATTGTCTAAGTCGGCTTTATTTTTCTGATAATTAATACAATAACACTGATAAAATGGTCAAAAAATGAACTATCAAGCGTATCTTCTACCAATAATTGCTTTATGTGTAATATACTCAACGTTTTTTAACACAGCACAACATTTGCTATATATTAAGTCATTGATTTCCTTCAAATAAATGATTCACTACGCTTACCGCCTGTCTGACGATCATCTTCACACCATTTCTAGATTGATTAATACCATTAGTTAACTGACCAAGTGCATACATATTTTTAAGCGTGCCATATCTCGGACTTATAATTTGATTAGTTTCAGCTACAATTTGGATACCACCAAGTGGATGTGCCTGTACAACTTGCCTATTTTCTAAATTCAATACAAGTTGATCATCACTATCAAGGTCTGAAAGCTGCGTTTTAGAACCTGTCGCATTAATCACGATATCGCTATTTTTTATTGTTCCGTCTTGAAATGCTAATTGAAACTCATTTTGGCTGTGTGTAACAGCTTCTAGGCCTTTCTCAATTTTAATTAAGCCATTATTAATATGCTCAATAAGTAATTGTGCTGTTTGTGGAGGCATTGGATTGGAATTTTCTTTTAAAATACCTTGATAATTGGCTAAAAAACGCTTTTGATCTGCACGACTAAAACTATTCCATATCCAATTTAAATTTTCTTTAGCAAGTTCAAGTATAGTTTGGAATTTACCTAGTTCCTTGGCATGTTCTAAATCATATGTTAAATCGACTATCGGATTATCAGTTCGTCGTTTTACAAGTTTTTCTACTGGTATTTCATAATGCGCACAGTCTTTCATAAATAATCGTATCGCCTCATCTAAAGGCACATTTCCAAAATGTTTCTCTTTAATTGCATTAAAATTATCCGGTGTTAAATATTTAAATTCAATATCAGGCATCTCGCCTCTTACACTTGGTAAATGCCCCTTACGACTGGCAACTGTAATAGGCAAATTGGGATGATGCGCTGTAACATATCGAATTACATCAAGACTTGCGAGCCCTGTACCAATAATAGAAATTCTATCTGTTTCTTTAACATCATCTAACGTATTATATGTAGGATAAGGTGTTTGAATATACCCTTTTATACCTTTTAAGTTGTATGGATCATGATACGACAACGTACCTATAGCTAAAAATACTATGTCATATTGCTTTTGGTTTTCTATGTCATTAGCAGTACATACATTATATTGTACATCCGTGTGACCTATATCTGAGTCAATAAATACTTCAGAAACTTCTTCACAAATCTGTTGAATGTTATCATATTTGGCAATTAATTGTTGTAAATAATCTTTCATATAATGTCCAAATATAAATCTCGGCAAATACTTCGGATTTGAAAACTTAAAAGTAGATTGATTTTCATACCATTCATAAAATTCTCGATCATTTTCTAAATTCAATGACATCTCTTCTGCAGGTAAATTGATCAACAGTTGGTCACTATCGTTTTGAAATGGAACGCCTTGTCCCATATTTTCAGGGTTATCATATACATCTATAACTAATTCAGAAAAGTTTTCATGTTTTACTAATTCCTTTAGCAAACTCACACCAGCCGTGCCCATTCCTATGATTGCAATCCTCATAGTACACATCCTAACTAAAATTATTTAACCTTATTATAGCAATCATTCATCTCACTTTACACACATACAGTTTAATGTCGTTTCGTACATTAAGTTATAATGTTTTATTAAATGTGTTATTCTAAATATATTAAGAATTAAATTTTTTGTATTTTAATTAAGGAGCAAATCGATGAGCTTTTTAAAAAGATTTATTATTTTATTTTTATTTAGTACAATTTTTTTAGCAAGTTGTGAACTGCCTGGCCTTGGTGGTGGACCTTCAAAAAACACTGTAAAGATATCTGCATTAGCTACAAGTGAATCGCAGATTATGGCCTATATGTTAAAAGAATTAATTGAACATGATACTGATGGTAAAGTAAAAGGTTCAATTATAAATAATTTAGGATCAGCAACCATTCAACATAATGCTTTAATGAACGGTGACGCTGATGTATCAAGCACACGATATACTGGCACTGATTTAGTAGGTGTACTTGAACAGAAACCAATCACTGATTCTACGAAAGCTATGCATGTTACCAAAAAATTATTTAATCAAAAGTTTGATCAAACTTTCTTTAACTCATATGGTTTTGAAAATACCTTTGCTTTTATGGTCACAAAAGAAACAGCCAAAAAGTATAACTTACATACTGTATCAGATTTAGAAAAAGTAAAAGACAACGTAACAGTCGGTACAGATACGACATGGATTAAACGAGGTGGTGATGGGTACGCGCCCTTCCAAGATCATTATGGTTTTGCATTCAATTCTATCAAACCAATGCAAATTGGACTCGTTTATGATGCACTTAAAAACCAAAAGCTTGATGTCGCACTGGGGTATACTACAGATGGTAGAATTGCTGCATACGATTTAGTGGTTCTCAAAGACGATAAAAATTTCTTTCCACCGTATGATGCCAGTGCCGTAGCACCAAACAAACTTTTGACGCAACAACCAGAATTAAAAAAAGCAATTAAAAAATTAGAAGGTCAAATCAGTACAGAACAAATGCAAAAATTAAATTATGAAGCTGATGGTGAAGGTAAAGAACCTGCTATCGTTGCGAAAACTTTTTTAAAACAGCATCACTATTTTGATAAATAATAGTTATTAGTACTATCTCAATATAATGTGCGTTGCCATTCACACATTATCTTAGATACACGCAAATATGAATTAGGAAGTGAAATTATGAAATTGATATTTAAAGTCTTTATTTCTGCTTTATTATTATTTTTACTTATTGGACAAAAGAATAAAGTAGAGTAAAATACACGCGCATTTTAAAAAAAGTGAGCCGTGCAAGATGACTCACTCCAGACTGTCGACAAAGTCTCCGATTTTGTTGGCAGTTTTTTTATGTACACTTTTCATTTAAAAAAGTAATTGAACTAATAACACCATATACATATCATTTTCTCTAATTATGAATAATCAAATGCCCACAAAGGAAGACCTTTGTGGGCATTTGATTGCTATTTATGTTTATTATCATCTTTATAAACAAAATATTTATAATACTTACCTTCTGTTTTCATATCTTCATAAAAGTGTGCCATTAATGAAGCATTACTTTCTGCCCATTTAATGTCAGTGGCATATTGATGTTCACCCGGATTTTTCGGATTCCATCTCATGCTATAAAGTGTATTTTGGTCTTTATTTGATAAGAAATGTCCATGAATAAAGTTGGCCCCACCACTAATTGCTTTCTGTGGTGTATCCCATCCATGTTTCTTGGCATATTCAGATCCAGTTTTAATAGGATCTTCATCTAAAGCACCTACACCAAAGAAATTATAATACTTCTTACCATCAATTTCTACACCACTTGCAAGTTCACTTTTTGCAGAACCTGTCTCAAGCAATGCATGTGAAATTAAGTAAACCTCGTTGACATGCTTATCTTTTGCAGCCTTTATAAATTCATCAGAATGCTCTAATAATGTTGGATTATCAATTAACATACGCTTGATTCTGTTTTGATCAATACCTTGATATTTATCTAATTCTAAAAATTGGTATTTTTGTGTATCACTCTCAATAAACTTACTACTGTCCATCGCAGCTTTGATTTCAGTTGACGATGCGTCTCTCCACGTTTTGTTATCTTTACTTGAAACTTGTTGGCTTGTGTAGTTATCTATTTGTTTTTTAGATGCTTTATCTAAAGTTACTTTTAAATTCTCAACTTTTTCTTGTTCATCTACTTCTTTAAAAAAGATTTGATCTGAAATCATTGAAAATACAACAATTGCAGCTACACCTAAGATTACCAATAAACCTATTATTGATAAAATTGAGCCCTTTTTATGCTTCGTCATGTTCCACACCTCTTAGGTAATAATTAGGAATGAGAAGTCTCTATCATTTATGTATCAATGCTTTTGAGACTATCTGATAATAAAGTTTAACACTAAATAGTTAAACGCACAATTTTATATGAGTGTTGTTACATATTCATAAAAAAAGTAATGAAATTTTAATTTCATTACTCTTGACTTTTACGATATTCCATTATGATAAAGCTTGATGCTTGAGATCTATTTTTATAATAATAACGATTCAAATCAATCGTACCTTCAATTTCTCCATCACGATACATCATTTCATTTGTTAAATTATTTATCATTACAAAGTCTGATTTATCTTTAATCATATCTAAATCGTTATGTTTAGCAAAAAAATGCTCTAAATTTAAGTGTGCGTAATCCATATAAACCTCCTGATAATTGTCCGAAGATAATAGTACATCTTTTAGTGTTATATCTCTAAGTTGAATACGCGTTCATGTTATAAAAACTAAAAATTATTACTCTTATGTTATCTATTTAACACCTATTATGTATATTTAGCAAATGAAATTTATTATTTTCCTTTATAAAATGAATATATCCGGAATTTGACGTTGTATATACAACAATAGGAGCTAACAAATGCACTTTAGTAAAATTTATGACAAAACAAAACACATCATATATGTTCTTCTAAAAAAATACAATATTAAGTACAATAATGATGAATTTATACAATTACTTACAATTAAATTATGGGAGCTATCACAAAAATATAATGCTCAAAAATCTACCTCGTTCCAATCTTATTTATATACACGCTTAAATTTTTATTTAATTGACTTGTTTCGAAAACAGCATAGCATTTATGAATTATTAGCACCACTTGATGAAATCAAGTGTCATCAAGTCCCGACCACCTATTTTGATGCCAATATAACTTACGATAATTTTTTTACAAAGCTTTCAACACAAGAACAACAATGGTTACGATTAAAATTATATGGTTATAAGCAGAAAGAAATTGCGCATCATTTAAATTGTTCTATCTCAACTGTCAAAAACATTCAACAACGCGTTCAAGTAAAATATGTTAAATACTATAAACTTTAATGAGGTGAAAGTTAATGAATAACCTTGCTAAACTATTATTTTTCAAAACCGTTATTGGTCCAGAACTACTTACCATTTGCCAATATACAACACATCAATTTACGTATCCAACTTCTATAAACCAAACATTAAAATACATTCTTGAAAGCAATCACCTCTCTTTATCTATACAACTTAAACAAGCTAAAACATTACTCAAGATACGAAAACTTATCCCCATTTATATTAATCGTCATACAATCATCTTCCCAATTAAAGCAAAACGCTCACCAATACAATACTTTATCAATGCTTTAGCAATTAACGGTTTAAAATCGCATGGTACACAAACAATCATTTATTTTGATAATGCAACGTTTATTACAGTCGACGTAGCTTATGTGGTTGTGCATAAAAAATGGCAAGAAAGTTTAACACTTTCTCACCTAATCGATCAATAGTATTGTATTATAATGCTTTGTTATGTTTATACTCTAATAATTTTTTCGTAAAGTAACCAGTAACCAACCTAATTAAATATAAGCTAACAATAACAAGTAATAATGCACCAATTAATGTTAATATAACTGTTACCGTTGATAATTGAACTTCTGGTTTTATAAAATATTGAACGGCAGTTAAACTAGTAATAAAACCAAACAAGAAAACGCCTAATAGCATAATATATGTAAATAAAATACCTAATAATAAAGCAAATAACTGCGTAGACGATACAACTTTTTCCTTAAAAACGTATTCTTTTAAAAATTGATTAGAAAACGCAATAGGTCGATTTAAATCTTCACCCTCATGCTTTTCAATCACATTTTCTAGGACGGAATCCAATTTACTTTTTTCTTTTTTATTTAAAAACCATAATTGTTTTTTAACTTTTTGCTTAAAAATATTTGCTTTCATTTCACATGTACTCCTTTAGCAATTTCACCATACATCTCTATCAAATAGTAATGCAATTAACGCAATGATTCAATTAAAATTGAACACCTTTTTTTACAAGTTATGAATCTACTACAACAAGCCCCATTAGTGTCGCAAATTGAACTGCTTGTTCTTTAGATACTTTACATCCATTCAGATCTTCTTTATTGACAATCATTGTTTCAAATTGGGAAGCACTTAAATCACAACCTTTTAAAGGCGTTTGATGTATCGTTACGTGATTCATGTTAGTTTTGCTGAACATAATTTGCTTTAATGTTGATTCATAAAAGGCACCGTGCTCAAGTTGACATGACTCAAACAATAATTTTTCCATTTTAGAATCTATAAAATTAACAAAGTTGGCTTTAACTTCAAGAAAAGATGTATGCGCCAATCTTATTTGTTTTAAATAAGTTCCAGTCATACGACAATTTTTAAAAATCACTCTATGTAAACTACCTTGTTCCATTTTAACATTAGAGAAATCGCAATTTTCAAAAATGGCATCTGTAAAATCTACACGTCCCAAATCAGAATTAGTAAAGTTACAATTTGTTATACGTGAGCCATATATCAATAATCTATCTAAACGTTGATCAACCAAATTTGAATTATTAATATCTGCTTGCTCTAAAATATCATCTTCATCGTTAAAAACATCAGCTAGTATTTTATTCACTAGACTAACATTTATTTTGGGCTGCTGCATTTTCATTATTGTATCCCCTATTCAATAAATCTATTTCACTTCATATTAGCAAATAGATAGGCACTCTGTATATAACATGATATGTTTTTAAACTTTTATATTGCTGGATACCACACTTAATGATTTATTTTTTTCTCCACAAAAAATTTGAGTCTGAGACATCAACGGATGTCCCAGACTCTCTTCTTAATTTGGGAGTAAATGAAGTACCACACCATGAGCAAATTATTTTAATAAAATGATATGACATGCCCTTGTTCTGCTCTTTAGTTTTCAAAAAATAAAAAACCCCCTACAAACAACATGTTCATAGGGGGTATTGATATTACAGGATTGATAAACCAGAACTTTGAATGTCTTTAGCAAATCCTTGTACAGTGTCTACTGATAATTCATTAATATCACGACCAAGGTTAGTATTTACTTTTTTAACAACATCTGCTGGACATGTGATAATATCTGCACCTACTTCGTCAGCTTGAATCACATTAATCACTTCACGACAGCTAGCCCATAGTAATTTAACGCCTTCTTTACTATGTGTAACTTCTGCTGCTTCTTTCATCAATGGAATAGGGTCTACACCTGTATCTGCAATACGACCAGCGAATACTGATACATATGTTGGTACACCTTCTGTTACAGCATCCGTAATTTCTTTAACTTGGTCTAAAGTATAAACAGCAGTAACATTTAATCTTACATTTTCTGCTGATAATTTTTTAATTAGAGAAATTGTTGATTCACCTTTAGTGTTTACAACTGGAATTTTAACGAATACATTGTCACCATATTGTTTTAAAATTTCAGCCTCTTTTGCCATCGTTTCTAAATCATCTGCGAATACTTCGAATGAAATAGAAGCATCTGGAATTTCACGAACAGCTTCTTCTGCAAATGCTTTGTAATCTGTTACACCTGCTTTTGCCATTAAACTTGGGTTAGTTGTGAAACCATCAACCTGTTTATTTTTATAAGCTGCTTTCATTTCTTCAATATCTGCACCGTCTGCAAACACTTCAACGTTTAAATTTGCCATTACTAATTCCTCCTGACTTAAATAAATAATTCAATTAAGAATTATTCTCTAACGGTTATTAACCATACAGTCTATTTATACCATCAATATTAGAAAAATTCTAATTTTTTGCTTGAAATGTTAACATAATGTTCATTATTATATTCAGTTTATATCAGTCGAGTGCGCGATCTTGGTGCACTTTTTAAAATTCAAACATCGTAAAATAATATAAAATAGTAAATATCATTAAATATTTTTAAATTTATGGTATCATTGTAAAATGAATTGCACTAGGAGGTAAATATGGCACGTTCAAAACTTTATTTTTATTTGTCTAGTTTATTAGTAATTATCAGTCTTTATTTTAATACTAGAAATCCTCTACTAAGCACACATTTTAGTTCAATGATTAAACTAATATTTGTATGTAGTATCATAAATGCTATTATTTTAATTATTTCAATTATATTTGCAGATAAATCTATCAAACATTTACATAATGATTCAGATTGGATTAGAATTGCCAGCAAGATTTTGCCCTATATTATTTTGGTAGTATTAATCATTCATATCATTGCTTCTCTTTCAACGTTTGGTATTATTTTCTAATTTATAGTAAGGATGACATATAAAACAGTTAATAAATTTCACTAAAAACATTTCATCTCCCTACTTCAGTTATGATGAAATATAAAACGTTATTTACGTTTTAAAACGTATACGTCAATTGCGATTGTCTTCTAAATAATATGATTAACGAAACTGGGACATTGGGATAATGTTCCAGTTTTTAATTTAAAGGAAGGATGTATATTAATTTGCAATATTTTTATATTTTTATAGGTGGTGCCGTTGGTGCCTTACTACGCTATTTATTTTCATTTATAAATACATCTTTTGAATTGCCTGTCGGTACGATGATTGCAAATCTATGCGGTGCATTTTTGATGGGCTTTCTTGGTACAATGACAATTCAATACTTTCATAATAATCCAGTACTCAAAAAGGGCATAACAACTGGTTTTATAGGATCGTTTACTACTTTTTCTACATTTCAATTTGAACTTGTACATTTTTTTGAAAATGGCTCTTTTATATTACTCATTTTATATGCATTTATGAGTTATGTCTTGGGTATCATACTTTGTTACATAGGGGTTAGATTGGGGGCAAAAATTTCATGATTCAATGTATATTAATTATGCTAGGCGGTGGTATTGGCGCAGTAATTAGAGGCCTCATCACCAATGTGTTTAATCAGAAGTTTAATACTTCCCTACCTTTCGCTACACTTTTAGTCAATGTAGTCGGCAGCCTATGTATAGGGTTACTAATGGGAATGTGTTTAAATATCAATTGGATTAACCCTTTTATTATTGTTGGTGTACTCGGTGGGTTAACTACATTTTCAACCTTGTCCTCTGAGTTAGTTAAATTATTGACAACACCAAAACAAATCCGTTTATTTCTAGTTTATTCTATTTTACAGTATGGTGTTTCGTTCGCAGCCTGCTTGTTGGGCTACTATCTATTTTAGATGTGCTAAACAGTATGCACAATAGTGTAATTTACTTTATACGCAAATAAAACGTTCTGTGACATCTATTTATATCACAGAACGTTTTTCAATTGATATACGGATATAAAGTACCTCTTCTTTTGTCTGAGCTTTGGCTCAAGTATGTCTATCAACCTATAACTTTATTAATTTCACGTATTTAATGACCATTATAACCGATTGGATCTGGACCAATTCTTCTATCTTCATTAAGGTTATCTAATTTTTCAATTTGAGTAGTTGTTAGTTTAAAATCAAAGACATTCAAGTTTTCTTCAATTCTGGATGGTGTGACAGATTTAGGTATAACAACTACACCATGTTCGACATTCCATCTTATAATTACTTGTGCAGGTGATTTACCAACTTCCTCTGCTATTTCTTTTACAGTTGTATCATCTAAGATTTGTGCATTCATTAAAGGCGACCATGATTCCATATGAATATTTTGTACTTCTAAATATCTTCTTAGTGCTTCTTGTAATAAATATGGGTGAAATTCTACCTGATTAATGACAGGTTTTATAGAAACTTGTGCTAATAATGCTTCTAAATGTTCAACATTAAAGTTACTCACACCAATATTTTTCACTTTATTATCTTTATATAAGTCTTCCATACCTTGCCATGTATCAATCATTAAAGCTTCATCCGTACCTGGCCAATGCATTAAATATAAGTCAAGATAGTCTAAATTTAGTTTTTTGAGACTTGTTTCGTATGCCGCTTCAACATTTCCACGTCCATAATCATCTAACCATAACTTTGAGGTAATAAATAAATCACTTCTTTTCAGTCCTGTGGAAGCAAGCCCTTCAGCAATACCCTCGCCAACTTTGTCTTCATTTTCATAAATCATAGCTGTATCAATATGCGTATAGCCACTTTCAATAGCATGTTTAACTGATGCTTTACACTCATCGTTATTTTCAACACGGAATGTTCCTAAACCTACAATAGGCATTTCATTACCATTATAAAAACGAATATTTTCCAAGTTAAACTCCCCTTTTAGTTAAGTTAATATTTATATTAATGAATATCACTAAAAATATAAATAATAATGCTTATAAAATCAAAAATATCTATTCAGATTATATATAATCAAAACAGCTCTAAAGATCAAAGCATTATTTTCGACTGATTTACAATAAAAAGCTGCAGACATAAGTAATTGACTTTGTCTGCAGCTTTATGATATTACATGATATTTTAATTAAATGATTCGATTTCATCCATAACACGTTGTAAATCCTCAACGTTATATTGGATACGACCGTGAAAGACAAATTTGTTAAAGAATTCATCTAATTGTTCTGGTCCTACTAAAACTTTAGAATTTGAGCTTTGTGCATAATTTGTAATCGTCACATCACCATCATTTTTAGGATTGAAGTATAAAATTGTTGTTGGTGTAAATTTTAAATTTAATTCTGTTTGAATATCACCAGCAAGTCGTTCAATTTCATTTAAATGCGTTGTGTAATTTACAAATGATAAAGCATCTTTATCTTCATTTTGATCTAACACAAGTGTTTGTGGTACTTGTCCATCAAGGTCTAAAGTATTAAACACTTGTTCCATCATCGGCTGCTCTTTAAACTGTGCAGCACTTACGCCATTATACACATGACCTTTAAGTAATTGTGAATCGATGATATATAAACCTGTACGTGTTAATACTAGGTGACTGATACGTTGTACATCACTAAACTCATTTCTTGGTAAAAAGATATTTGCCATAATATGCATATCTTCTGGGCGAATTCTTTTCTCATTTACAAGTCGTTCACGAATACCTATTAATCTCATATCAGTTACATATTCACTTTGATTTTTAGAGAATAATTTTAATGCATCAATTTCTCTATCTTTAGAATTAACCGTAGCAGTATATTCTTCTTTTTGTTTTGTCACTGTTTTTTTATTTTCGATTCTTTCTTTTTCTAATTCTTCTTCATGCTCATCGTTCAGTTGCTGTTCTCTTGATTTATATTGTGCTTCCACTTTTTCTTGTGCCTTTTTCTTACTATTTAAAGCAACAATAAATAAAATCAAACAAATGACTGCTACGACAATTGCCACAATTAAACCAATCTCTATTGGTCCAAATGAATTCATAACAAAAACGCTCCTTTATGTGTTCAGTAACTTAATTATAATAGATAAACGCCTCGTATTCGATAGTAAAGTTTAAAAATTTACCATTTTATCTTAGTTTATGCTTTGACACTATCTTTTAATAAGTTAACTTTATCTAATTTTTCCCAAGGTAACAGTACATCAGTACGTCCAAAATGACCATATGCAGCTGTTTGTTTATAAATTGGATGTTTTAAATCAATCATTTTAATGATGCCTGCAGGTCTTAAATCAAAATGTTCCCTTACAGCTTCTACTAATTCATATTCACTGACTTTCCCAGTACCAAATGTATCTATTGAAATCGAAACCGGTTCAGCAACACCAATCGCATAAGCAAGTTGTACTTCACATTTTTCAGCTAATTGGGCTGCAACAATATTTTTAGCTACATATCGTGCAGCATATGCAGCCGAGCGGTCAACTTTAGTTGGATCTTTACCACTGAAACAACCACCACCATGACGTGCATAACCACCATATGTGTCCACGATAATTTTACGACCTGTTAACCCTGCATCACCTTGAGGTCCACCGATAACGAATCTACCAGTTGGGTTAATATAAAATTTCGTCTGGTCATCTAACAATTCGCTTGGAACTGTTGGATAAATAACGTGCGCTTTAATATCTTCTTTAATCTGATCCAATTCGATATCTTCAGCATGTTGTGTAGATAAAACAATTGTATCTATTCGAACAGGTTTGTCTTGTTCATCATATTCAACTGTAACTTGGACTTTTCCATCTGGTCGTAAATAGTTTAAAATGCCATCCTTGCGTACATCAGACAAGCGTTTAGCTAACTGATGCGATAGAAAAATGGGTAGTGGCATATACGTATCTGTTTCGTTAGTTGCATAACCAAACATCAAGCCTTGATCTCCTGCACCAGTAGCTTCAATTTCTGCTTCAGAAGCTTCATCGCGATATTCTAAAGCTGTATCTACGCCTTGAGCAATGTCAGGTGATTGTTCATCAATTGCCGTTAATACAGCCATTGTTTGGCTATCATAACCGAATTTTGCTCGTGTATATCCTATTTCTTTAATTGTTTCTCTAACAACTTTTGGTATATCAACATATGTTGTTGTCGAAATTTCTCCTGAAATTAAAGCCATACCTGTCGTTACAGTCGTTTCACAAGCAACGCGTGCATTTGGATCATCCTTTAAAATTTCATCTAAAATCGCATCCGATACTTGGTCCGCAATCTTATCTGGATGCCCTTCTGTTACAGATTCTGAAGTAAACAATCTTTTATTGTAAGTCATAATTTGCTCCTTTAGTTTTAAATTACGAAAATTCTCTCTCTGTTGAGCTCATTAAAAAAGACCTTCTACACTATAGTAAATAGAGAGAAGGCCCTTTATACGTCCATTCGCTCTTATCGTTCAGACGCTATTTGTCTGCAAACGGTTTGGCACCTTTCTTCAATTAAGAAGAGGTTGCTGGGCTTCATTGGGTCCATGTCCCTCCGCCACTCAGGATAAGAGAATCCGTTAATCTATATAGTACCTAATATGAGATATAATGTCAATTTTACATTTATTAAAATTTATTTAAAATTCCTTTGATATTGGTGTGGACTATTAATCTATATATGTTATACTCTGTAATTGTAAAGGCTTACATTAACTAAATAGCGTGGAGGGATTAAGTATGGCGGTAGATACATACACTTATACAAGCAAAATTGAAAGCATATTAGACAAGCAATCTTCATTATTTCAACTATCTACAACTCAGTTGTATAACAAGATATTAAAAAATAATGAGGGTGAATTGACAGAATTAGGTGCAATTAATGCAAAAACTGGGAAATATACAGGTCGCTCACCAAAAGATAAGTTCATTGTAACTGAGCCATCTTACAGAGATGACATTGATTGGGGTAATATTAATCAACCTATCGAAGAAGAAATATTTTTAAAATTGTACGATAAAGTATTAAATTACTTAGATGAAAAAGACGAACTTTATGTATTTAATGGCTATGCAGGTAGCGATGAAGATTCACAATTAAAATTAACCGTAGTAAATGAATTAGCTTGGCATAATCTATTTGCACAGAATATGTTCATCCGCCCTAGCTCGAAAGAAGAAGCTGAAGAAATTAAAGCAAACTTCACAATTATTTCTGCACCCCACTTTAAAGCAAATCCAGAAATTGATGGTACAAATTCAGAAACATTTATTATCACATCATTCAAGCATAAAGTAATCCTTATAGGTGGAACTGAATATGCAGGTGAAATGAAAAAAGGTATCTTCTCCGTAATGAACTACTTACTACCAAAAGATAACATTATGAGTATGCACTGCTCAGCAAATGTTGGCGAAAAAGGCGACGTTGCTTTATTCTTTGGTTTATCTGGCACTGGAAAGACGACACTTTCTGCTGATCCTACACGTAAACTTATTGGCGATGATGAACATGGTTGGAATAACAATGGTATCTTCAATATCGAAGGTGGTTGTTATGCAAAAGCAATTAATTTATCACGTAAAAAGGAACCACAAATTTATGATGCTATTAAGTATGGAACAATTCTAGAAAATGTTGCCGTTGATGAAGAAGGTGATGTTGATTTTGACGATAATCAATATACAGAAAATACGCGCGCTGCTTATCCAATTCACCACATAGATAATATTGTAACACCATCTAAAGCAGCACATCCTAATACAATTATCTTCTTAACTGCAGATGCATTTGGTGTATTACCACCTATTTCAAAATTAACTAAAGACCAAGCGATGTATCACTTTTTAAGTGGCTTTACTGCTAAACTTGCAGGCACAGAACGTGGTGTAACTGAGCCTGAACCATCGTTCTCTACTTGTTTTGGTTCTCCATTCTTACCATTAAACGCTAAGGTTTACGCTGATCTATTAGGTGCCTTAATAGACAAACATGGTGTTGATGTTTACTTAGTAAACACAGGTTGGACTGGCGGCAAATATGGTGTTGGTCGTCGTATTAGTTTGAATTACACGAGACAAATGGTTAATCAGGCCATTACTGGTAAATTAAAAAATGCAGAATATGTTAAAGATGATATGTTCGGTTTAGATATCCCTGTTGAAGTGGAAGATGTTCCTCAAACATTGCTTAACCCTGTCAATGCTTGGAGTAAGCCAGAAGCATACAGAGCACAAGCTCAAGATTTAATTAATCGTTTCAAAACTAATTTTGAAAAATTTGGCGAAGATGTCGAAGAATTAGCAGTCAATGGAGGATTTGAATAATTTAAATGGTTTAAAAATAGCTATGTAGCAATCTATGATGATAGACAACTACATAGCTATTTTTTTATATAAAGCAAAGCACATGATTACATTTAAAAAATATTAATAACAAATAAATAGCTTTCTTTCATCAGATCTGGCTATTCGCTCACTGCTGCAAAGTAACACATACTGCTTTTAATCATTGTCTTTAAGTTTATTATGTTCAGCATCAAACATCCACTGCTTGATAGCCTGCAAGGTAGCTTTAAGTGCAAACGGTCTTGGTACATGGCCTTCTGACATTTGATAGTAAGTACGAAATGTTGCACCTATCTTTTCTAATTGCGCTTCTAAATAGTATGCATGATGAATACCTACTTGTTTATCTTCTCCCCCGTGTACAATCAATATGGGCGGACTACTCTCTTTAAGTTGAGCAACTGCATCACGCTGTTTATAAGCAGTTACATTCTTTTTAGGATGGCCAATCATACGTTTCAGCATACCTCTTAAATCAACACGTTCCTCATACATTAAATTGATATCGGAGACACCACCCCAAATAATATAACTCGTCACTGGTAAATCTTGAAACGTTAATAATCCTTGAAGTCCACCTCTAGAAAACCCAATCATATGGATGGGAGTGTCAGGATACATTTGATGTAATATGCGTATTGCAACTGTAACGTCATTTAAATCAGCACCATAAAATTCATCTTTGCCTTCGCTACCATTATTACCTCTATAATACGGTCCAAAAACCAATGTATGTTTATCTGCAAACTGCATCAATCTGCCTGTTCTCACCTTGCCTACTTGACCTTTGCCGCCACGTAAATATATGACAATTCTTTGCACTTTTGCATGTGGTGTCATGAGCAGACCTCTAATATTTAAATGGTCTACTTTATATATTACTTCATCAAATATATGATTATTTGATTCAACTGGCATTCTCTTTTTATTTATAAAACCCAAGTTCAATCACTCTTTCTAAACATTGTAATATTGCTGGATCTTTCAATAAGAAACTTTTTTTATTTTCTGGAATCTCGGATAACGATTTATACAGTAATGGACCTTCTGTTTCAAAATAATCAGGTTGCTGCGTAATCTTATCTATCTCTACCATAAAGACGTCCTTAGTAAAACTCATACCAATTTGACGGTTCACTTTATATTGTGCGATATATTCACAATGTTTAACCGTTGCACCCGTTTCTTCAAAAACTTCGCGTGCTGCAGCAGTTTCACTCGACTCCCCTTTTTCTCTTTTACCACCTGGAAACTCAATCCCTCGTATTTTGTGCTTGGTGAATAACAAGTTATCCTTATATTTAGGGATTACGAGTACATGATTACCATTAGCATAAGCTTCTTTATTTTTAAATGTTAAGTACACGTCATCATTATCTTTGTCTTTAAACTTCACATACATCACTCTTCCCCTTATTATGTTAAACTAACTATGCTAAGATTTTTGTTGGAGGCAAAATTATGAAAACTATATTTCTAGGACTTATCCATATATATCAACGGTTTATATCACCATTAACCCCTGCAACATGTCGCTTTTATCCAACCTGTTCAGAATATACTAGAGAAGCCATTGAAGTATATGGCCCATTCAAAGGTACATGGTTAGGTATAAAAAGAATTTCAAAATGTCACCCGCTTCATAAAGGGGGCTTTGATCCAGTTCCTCTAAAGAAAAAAAAGAATTCGAAAGATAAAAACACTAACAAATAAAATTCAATTTCTTATAATTTACCATTGGAGGCTCAAAATATATTGAGCCTCCTTTTAATATACCTGCATTATTAACTATATCGTGTTCATAGTAATAACCTTCTGGTGTAATATCACTAGGATAATCAGCATATTGTGCTAACATCGCGGTAAAATATCTACTTAAACCATATTCATACATGCCGCCTATCACGATTTTTACATCTTTTGATTTGAGTATTTTTATCAGTTCAATAACTCTATCTATGCCACCTAATCTAAATGGTTTTAATACCACGACATCAATACCAAAATCATTAATCGCTTGTAAGATGAATGATTCAGACGTTGCCTTTTCATCAATTGCAACGGGTGGGAGTTCATTTTTTTCAAAAATTGTTAAATGATGCAATGACTTAAACGGTTCTTCAATATACAATATAGGTGTTTTCTTAAGTGCATTTAATTTATCATATTCTATCTTTGATAATGATTCATTCGCATCAATGACAATATCAGGTCGAAATGGTAATTGCGATACCTTCTTCACATCATCAACAATTTGATTATTCCATTTAAGTTTCACACGTTGTGGTTGTGTTTGAACAAGTTGCTGAAAATTCTTAGGCGTCATCCCATTAATTGTCGCACCATACGGCACACATAATGGTTCTAAATCATGAAACATTTGATAACAAGCCATCATTAACATACTCCGCGTTGCAGGGTAATTAGACAATACTTTTAATGCATTTTGAATTTCTGAGAATGAACGAAACATCTTATTCTGAAACTGTTGAAACCATAATGCAGATAAATGTTTCGCCTCGGCTATTGTCTCATCTGCATACCAATTCGTTTCAAAGGCATTACATTCACCAAAATAGGATTGCCCATTATCTGTAAT
The DNA here is from genome assembly GCF_013391405.1 of Staphylococcus sp. GSSP0090. Classification (GTDB taxonomy): domain Bacteria; phylum Bacillota; class Bacilli; order Staphylococcales; family Staphylococcaceae; genus Staphylococcus. The sequence goes on along the minus strand of NZ_JACBFD010000044.1, from coordinate 4,797 downwards.
TAATTCAACGAATAATGCTTTACGTGTATTCAATTTAACTTTAGGTGTAATTACAGGTGTTTTAAATTCAGCATTATAATCATACAAATGCATATCAACGATTTTCATATGTACTCCTTAGTTAAGATGATAGTCGTGTTCTTTGTAATTTACCGGTTGACGTATAAGGTAAATGTGATACACGTTGAAACTGTTTAGGTACTTTAAACTTTGCCAATTTTTCTTTTAAAAATACACTTAAACGTTCTTCTGAGATAGCTTCATGTGCAACATAGTATAGGAAAGGTACGGAACCCCAAGTATCATCTTCAATACCAATACACATGGCATCTTCAATATTAGGGAATTGTTTTGCTACAGCTTCAATTTCAAAAGGATAGATATTTTCACCACCACTAATAATTAAATCCTTTCTTCGATCATATATCATGACGTATCCCTCATCGTCTATTTCCGCTATATCACCAGTTTTAAAATAACCGTCTTCAAATGTGTCCATTTTTTCTTTCGGATAAAGGTAACCATTCATCACATTTTCACCTTTAATTAATAATTCCCCATGTCCATCCATATTCGGTGATTTAATTTTAACTTCAACATCATTACTTGGTTTACCGACAGTATCAAAACGTTGTTTAAGCATATCTGGTGTCGCCGTTAAAAATTGTGAGCATGTCTCCGTCATACCAAACGAATTATATATCGGCAAATCATAAGCTAACGCTTGTTCAATTAAGTTACGAGAAAGCTTTGCTCCACCTAATAGTATTTTTTCAATATAAAATGGTTGATGTAAGCCAGCATCCATTAACCATTTTAATGTCTGCGGAACTAATGAAACATGAGTTGGTGTTTCACTTTGAATGATATTTAACATTTGCTCCGTATTAAATTTAGATTCCAAGCGCAGTGTAAATCCTTCAATTAGCGCACGTAATACGACACTCAAACCTGAAATATGATATATCGGTAACACAGATAGCCATTTTGTTTGTTCATTAAAGCCCAAGCTTTCTTTACAGCCATGTGCACTCGCCAAATGATTATTGAATGTTTGTGGCACTGCTTTTTGTGGTCCTGTAGTGCCTGATGTAAACATTATAGATGCTATACATGTTAATGAGAAAGGTAGTTCAAAATGTTTATCCTGATTAACTAAAACAAGATCTTCAAATGGTACAACTTGAATATGTTTTAATTCAAGATCTTGCATGGATATGACTGTATCGACATTAATCGAATCCATTTGAGCTATCATTTCGTTTTGAGTTAACCTTGTATTTATCATCGCTATTTCAATTCCCGCTAACCACGCAGCATTAATCAGTAATATGGATTCTTTTGTATTATCTATATAAAATCCCATTCTCTTTTTATTTAATTGATGTAGTGTCCAGGCAAGTTTTGAAGCCTGTTCGTACATGGTACGAAATGTGATTTGTGTTTCACCATCATCAACAAATATATGCTCTCCTTTTTGTTGAGCCTGTTTCTTTAACCAAAAATCCACTGTGTCATTCCTCCATCTCATAATCATTATAACGTTTTTAGTCTTATTTAACAGTGTCTGCGCATGAATAGATAATAATATAATAATTGTAAGTGAGATAAAAAATTTTCAAAAATACAAGTTAACCTACGCATGATGATTTCAAAATAAAAAAGCATCCATAGATTGCTTGGATGCCTTCAACCTTTTTTCCTATTATACAAGATGTTGATTACCCATAGAAATAGATAGTCTATTCCACATGTTTATTTGATTAATAATTAATACTAAATCTGTATATTCTTCTTCAGAAAATAACGTACGCACCTCATTATACAGTGTATCTGGCACGCCATCTTTAGAAATATGTGTGATTGCTTCTGCTAATTTAAATGCTAACTTTGCTTTTTCGGAATAAATATTTGTATCATCCCAAGCATTTAATAGATATATTTCTTCTTCTGAAACCTTCATTTTCCTAGCATCCGCAGTATGCATGCCTATACAAAAGGCACAACCATTAATTTGTGAGACGCGTATTTTAATCAATTCACGTAATTTTCTATCTATAGATGTTTTTTTCAATTGCTTTTCTAAATCCATAATCAACCCAAGCTCTTCTTTTGCAACTTCATAATAGTCTATTCGATTATCCATGAATGAACCCTCCATATATTAAAAATTAAAAACATATTTAAGAAAGCTATATCTCGATTGTAAACATTAGCAGCATAATTACGTTTATGCAAGATTGCAGACCACTTCAACTGTACTAATCAATGAGCATAGCATTTAAAAACTCACTTTGTTAGTTCATAACTTTTTGCAATTAAATCTTTAATTTGATTCATTGTATTAACTTCATTTAAATTAACAGTGATCCAATTAGCTTTATCCATATGATATGCTGGATAAACGCCAGATTTTTGACGTAGTGGTCCGATAAATTCCTTTCTAGCTTTCAAATTTATAACATCTATCCTAACTGTAGATTCTATACCCAATTTATCAGATGTAATATCCATGACTAAAGCAAACCATTTACGGTTATCTTTATGTCTGAAAGCAGCATAATTAGTATACTTTTCCCAAGGGTAATCTGGCTCAACGCCATATGCTTTTTTAATGAACGTAAATACTTGTTCTCTAGTTATCATAAAACATCTCCCTTAATTATACTTCTACCCCATTCATTAAATGAATATCCAATAGTAATGCAATATGAATGTTACATAAAATAAAACACCGCACGTTTTTGGGTTGCGGTGTTTCAAGAAACCTTAAATAGTATAAATACGGGATACTCAATGAGTTGTAAATTTTATAATAGTAGTGTTCAAACGACTTCATTGACAAAATAGCCAATTTTATAAAGTTCGTATATGTCTTGGTTTTGATTAACTATCCAACTATTTTAATGCATTACGATAAACAAAATATCTTCTGACAAATTCAATTACCATCAACCATACAATATGACCAAATAATTCTGAAATATGTTCGTGGAATGGTTGGTCTAAAGCACTCGGAACAATATTCATTATTGGCATAATGATTAAATGGAATAAGATCCATACAACTATACCAAAAACAGAACCATAACCTAACGCTATTTTTGAAAAACGTTTAACTAACATAATATAAATAAATGCAAAAGCAATTGAGAAACTAAAGTGAACAGAAAAGCTTATCCAAGGCATGGCTTGTTCTGAAAAGTGATAACTCATATGTGTAAAATCCGAACTAAAACCAAAATTTTGCAATAATGCTTGTGGTGGATTCGTTTCATTACGTTCTGGTGTTCTAGGTGGCAGCATTACTTCCCATCCAAGTTTAACTATCCCAGATAATAAACCACCAATAATAGTTGCATAAATAATTTGTATAAATGATAATTGCTTTTTCATTTTAAGTTCTCCTCTTTCTTTTTTATATTTTTAAAAATTTTATCAAATGTAATAAGTGAAAACAATCACATATTTATTGCGCTTGTGTCTATTTTTTAACAAAATGAATGTTATTTTTAATTAAATCTTTTCTTTTACTGTATATAGAAATGATGACTTCTTCATTGAAGTGAATTAAACATTTGATAAAGTTTTTATGTTATGTTAATTTATAAATAGAAAAAGGGAAACACACTATAAGTGCATCGCCCTAGTGAGCCCGTTAAAAAGACGGTGGCTTAGATAATTAAATGTTTTATAACCTTTAACCATCTGCTCGCCAAAGCTATAGATGGTTATTTTTTATGGTCATTTTTACTAACTAATACAAGGCTAATGATTGTCAGAACAACCATTAACATTTCATAATCAGTCAATGTTACTCCTTTCTAGGAGTCAAACCATATTTCATAGGCATCACCCCTTAATCAAAGAGATTAGCCACCATCTATCCAACTTACTCACTTTTTTATTCTAACATATTTTTATTCTTTTTATATAAAATCTATATACGATTTCGATCAAGTTTTTGTTCATCAGTATCATTAGTTAATGAATATACCTCTCAAATGGATGTCCATTAGATGAATAATAAACTGCGCTTTCATTGTCTTCAAACCAAATAACCCCTTCTAATGTAAATATTAAAATAACTTTCCTATTAATTTAAATGGAGATATTATTAAAGCAGCTTCATCATTAATAACACACAACGCTATTTCTAATGTGTAAAAACAGTTCTATTTGAACAATAAGATTGATAATTATAAATTGCACCCCATACGTCATACAGATTACACTATGTTAACACATAAAGGAATATCCATATACTATATATATTTCCAAGCGATTTGGATATGCAGATATAACTACTACCCTATCCACATACAGTCAATTATTAAAAGAAAGTCAAAAACGAGAAAAAGCAAAACCTCAAAGCCTTGCGTAGCATGTTATACAAAGATTACATGTCAACGAACACTTAATTTTGACATGAGTTTTATTATTTTTTACGCCAATTTGACATGGCGTTGACATAAATTATAAAAAGTAATACAAAATAAAAACACCAAAACCCTATTATATCAAGGTTTATGGTGTCTCAAGAAAGATCATAATATGTAAAAAACGGAGAGTGAGGGATTCGAACCCTCGAGACGCTTGTGGCGCCTACACACTTTCCAGGCGTGCTCCTTCGGCCAACTCGGACAACTCTCCATATAAAAAAACAGAAGCGATACTTCACTTCTGTTTGTATGACCCCGACGGGACTCGAACCCGTGTTACCGCCGTGAAAGGGCGGTGTCTTAACCGCTTGACCACGGGGCCATGGCTCCACAGGTAGGACTTGAAACTACGACC